>NZ_LIXM01000023.1 GCF_002608565.1 Vibrio sp. PID17_43 | reverse complement strand
GTCTTGCCCATTAAACGAGAAGATCGGATATATCCGAGAGCAATAAAAGCAAAGGCAAAGAAATACCCCAATAAAAAGAAAGCCAGTCAGCTTAACTGACTGGCATTAGACCAACGTCTGCTTTATTACAATCAAGATATTAGGGTCTGTTTATCTTTCGCGGTTACATTTTGTTCGGATGGGGACGCCTAGCTCGAACCCTTTGGGCAGCGTTTGTTGGTTATTTCCACTGCGTTATCGGCCTTTCATGTAGGCTAACTACAGTTTATTAAACTCTCGGTTAACTCGATATGTATCTGATGTCACGTAAGCTTCCATCATACGGATTTTGCTATCGAGCTGTGCGAAATCACTTTCAAGTACGCAGAGAAGCTGATCAGGACTTTGCCCTCTTTGCCAAGGCTTACTTTTCAGAGTGTGCTCTTGCCGAGACTTAATATTCTCTGTGTACGTGACAGGTTCCTTCTCTAGCATGAAGGTCATCGCCACGTAAGCAAGTAATACTAAAAACGTTCCCCCCAACAAAGCCGCAGAAATCACAACAATCCGAATCAACCAAACTTCCGCACCAAAGTAATTTGCAATTCCGGCGCACACGCCAGAAATTTTGCCATTCACTGGATCTCGATACAGCTCTCGTTTACTCATATTTACGTCTCCACGTTGGTGATTCTGCGTCTAAAATACGCTCCAATGTTTCAACTCGAGACTGCATTGAGTCGGCTTTTTCAGACAGTGCCTGAAGGCGATCTAGATCTTGGCTCGACAGCGCACTATCTGCTTTGCGCTTGCTGCGATAGTGTAAGAAGAGCCATAGTGGAGCGACAAAGATTAAAAAGACAATCAATGGTCCAGTAATAAAAAATGTCGACATAAATGGCCCCTCTCCTATTTATCGTTCGATGACATCTGTTCTTTCAGTTTTGCCAACTCTTTTTCAATTTCATCTTGTGCTTGCAGCTCAGCAAACTCTTGATCTAGTGACTTAGCATTACCTGTTTTAGCATACAAATCGGCTTCTGCTTCCATTTCATCAATTTTTCGTGAATATTGATCAAATTTTGCCATCGCTTCACTCGTGCGACTTGCGTGCAAGTGTTTTTGGACATCTCTGCGATTCGATGCGGTTTGATTACGGATAGAAAGTGCTTGTTGTTTTGCACGAGTCTCAGCAATTTTATTCTCTAACTTCCCAATCTCACCTGTCAACTTCGTGATGGTCTCTTCAACTAGAGTTTGCTCAGTGTGGAGGCCTTTAATCACTTGCTCAAGCTTCTGCTTTTCGATCAAGGCTGCGCGTGCCAAGTCTTCGCGTTCTTTTACCAAAGCAAGGCTTGCCTTGTGTCCCCACTCAGTGATTTGGTCTTCCAGTGCTTCAACCTTACGTGCCAACTCTTTTTTGTCTGCAATCGCTTTAGCCGAGTTAGTACGTACTTCTACAAGTGTATCTTCCATTTCTTGAATAATAAGACGGATCATTTTTTCAGGATCTTCCGCCTTGTCTAGCAATGCACTGATGTTTGAGTTAACGATATCTGCAAAACGAGAAAAAATACCCATAACGGAACTCCTCTTTTTTTCCTATTTAAACTCGACAAGGTGGTAATTTACCTTGCGTCTCCCTTTACATATAACAAGTTACGTGCCAACTTTACTTATCTTTTTAAAACAATAACTTAAGTATGTTGTTGTTGTAGTACACCGATATGCTATGATGTTTTTTACCAACAGTTGGTAAATTTCACCAACTTCAATACGGTAACTTATGGCCAGATAGAAAATAAGAAGGACTTTATGAAGCAAAACCTCATTGGTGAATCGCCCGCTTTTCTTGGCGCATTAGATAAAGTATCGCAGCTCGCGCCAATCGAACGCCCGGTGCTTATCATAGGAGAACGAGGAACGGGTAAAGAACTTATCGCACAACGTTTACACTATTTATCAAAACGTTGGGATAAACCACTGCTTTCCCTGAACTGTGCCACATTGAGCGAAGGTTTGATTGATTCAGAACTTTTTGGTCACGAGTCCGGATCCTTCACAGGTTCGAAGGGAAAACACAAAGGACGTTTCGAGCGCGCAGAAGGTGGCACGCTGTTTCTTGATGAATTAGCGACCGCTCCGCTATTGGTCCAAGAAAAATTATTGCGCGTTATTGAATATGGTGAATACGAACGTGTTGGAGGGCACACAGCCCTGACTGCGGATGTGCGTCTGGTCTGTGCAACCAATGCCGATCTGCCACAATTGGCCAAACAAGGAGACTTTCGCGCAGACTTACTTGATCGTTTAGCCTTTGACGTCATTATGCTTCCTCCTTTACGTGAGCGTAAAGAAGACATTCTTTCCCTCGCTCAGCACTACGCGATCAAAATGTGCCGAGAGTTACAATTGGAATACTTTGTTGGCTTTACAGAACGAGCCCAGCAATCACTGCTGGATTACGAATGGCCGGGTAACGTTCGAGAACTAAAGAATGTCGTTGAGCGTGCCATCTATCAACATGGGCTAAACGCAGATCCAATCGATCGTTTAATCTTCAACCCATTTGAAACACATTGGGACAACGCTCTCGGGCACACTGCGGAAAGAGAAGACCTAGAGCAAGAAAGCACACCGCAAATCACGCCTATTTGCTTCCCGTTAGATTACAAACAATGGCAAGAAGAGCAAGACATCAACCTACTCACCCAAGCGCTAGAAGAGGCGAAATTTAACCAACGTCAAGCGGCGGAGCTTCTGGGACTTAGCTATCACCAATTACGAGGTATGGTAAGAAAGTACAGTTTAGTAGGACAGAGTTAACCCATATATTTCCATACTCGCTAAAATGAGAAAAGCTATGCTTCACTTAACACAGAGAAGTAATTAAGGGGCAAATTTGGTCAACGTAGGCAATTGATGCGCTAATTTGATCTAACACCATGCGTCGCAAAGATTTTATGTTTGGAGCGAGTTGCTAAAGATGATAAATTAGCGGGATCATTTTCGCTTGTCACTCCATCGATTTATCTCTGCGGTACAAGCAAGATCCAATGACCATTTCATATTATGAAAGCTTTTATAAGACTATCGCTGAGCCTTATCGGTATTAGCTTACTCACCGCTTGTGGTGAAGAAATCGATCACAATGATATTCGTGAGAATAGATTTGTGTTTTGTGGGCACGGCAAACCAAGTACGTTTAATCCTCAACTGATTGACAGTGGCATTACGGCTGAAGCCCTGAGCCCACAGTTGTACGATACGCTGCTAACGCTCGATCCTGAATCTCATCAACCAACCGCAAATCTTGCCGAAAGCTGGACTGTCAACCAAGCTGGCACTGAGTACACGTTCAAACTAAAGCGCGGCGTGCACTTTCAAACCACGCCTTGGTTTAAGCCAACGCGAACATTAAGCGCCCAAGATGTGGTATTCAGCTTTAAGCGAATCATTGATGTAGACCATCCATTTCATAATGTCGGTGGTGGTTTTTATCCATGGTTTTCCAGTTTGGACTTCCAAACCTTGCTGCTCGATGTTATCGCGATAGATGACAACACAGTGAAGTTTATTCTGGCTCAACCAAATTTCGCATTTTTGTCTAACATCGCCACCAGTCATGCTGTCGTGCTTTCATCGGAATACGGAACGCAACTCATTGCACAAGATGAAAAATCAAAGATTGACCAATTGCCGATAGGTACAGGGCCTTTTAAATTAAAAGAGTATCAAGCGAACGATTTAATTCGTTTAGAGCGCCACTCAGGTTATTGGAAATCAGCTGCGAAAATGAAGCAAGTCGTGTTTGATATATCACACCGTGGTACGGGTACACTTGCAAAATTACTTAGGAATGAGTGCGATGTGTTGACCTCTCCTATCTCTAGTCAGATTCCAATTATTAATGAAAGCGAACAACTTGAGCTAGATGCCACTCCGGCGAATAATGTCTCTTTTATTGCGATTAACACCAGTCACCCAGCCCTTCGGGATGCGCGTGTCCGTCAGGCATTGAATCTGGCCATTAACCGCCAAAATATTCTAGATTCGGTTTACTATGGAACAGGGACCCAAGCTTATACCCTATTGCCACCTAACTCTTGGGCATACCAAAAAGACAGCATAAAAATCCGCTATGATCGTAACTATGCGTTAGCATTGCTGCGAGAAGCTGGCTATGGAAAAGGACTGCAACTCACCATTTGGGTACCATTAGAGCCACGAGCCTTTAATCCAAGTCCTCGTAAAACGGCCGAGTTGATCCAATCAAATTTTGCTGACATTGGTGTACAACTCCAAATACTTACTGATGACCGTTTCGAGCGAATCCAACTTGAATCAATAAATGATGCTGATTTACTGCTAACGGGGTGGATTGGTGATACTGGCGATCCTGATAACTTTTTCCGTCCGTTACTTTCTTGCGAATCAGAACGCATTGGCTTAAATGTTTCGATGTGGTGCAACGAAGACTTCGACTTTTTGTTGGATCTGGCGTTAGAAACACAAGAACCACGTTATCGTTTAAACCTGTATCGCCAAGCACAAAATATTCTAAATGAGGAATTTCCTGTTATTCCATTAGCTCACGGCGTGCAATTTCGCGTTCACAATAAGTCGTTAAAAGGTTTTAAATCAAGCCCTTTCAATGCACAACCATTTGATAACGTTGAGAGAATACACTGATGTTTGGGTACGCAATTCGACGATTTAATTTATTTTTCATCACCTTATTGATCCTCACTCTAGTGGGGTTCTCTCTCTTACGTTTAGATCCCACCTCTCACTGGGCGAACGTGGCATTTTGGTCTGGTTGGAATAGCTACCTAATAGAGCTTTCTAGACTCAACTTTGGATTGAGTAAAAGTGGCATCCCTATTTATGAAGAACTCGCGCTTGTATTTCCTGCGACATTAGAACTGTGCTTTTTCGCTTTTGTTATCTCACTACTTGTCGGTATCCCACTGGGTACTATTGCAGGGATGAAACAAGGTAAATGGTTAGATACCAGTATTTCATTCGTATCGATGTCGGGTTACTCCGCTCCTATTTTCTGGGTAGCCCTAATGCTGATCATGGTATTTTCCCTGCAATATCACCTATTCCCCGTCGCTGGACGCTACGATCTACTGTACGAAATTGACCACGTAACAGGCTTTGCCATCATTGATGCTTTTATGTCGAAGGGTGAATACCGAGCTCATGCCCTACAAAGTGTTATCGAGCATATGATGCTACCGTGTTTGGTGCTTGCACTCACACCAACAACGCAAGTTATTGGCATGATGCGCGCATCGGTTGCTGAGGTAATGAGTCAAAACTATATTCGTGCCGCACGTATCAAAGGTTTGTCCAACCGAGAAATCGTGATGCAGCATGTACTACGCAACGCGATTCCGCCGATCGTTCCCAAAGTTGGAGTTCAGCTTTCTAGTATGATCACGTTAGCCATCATTACTGAATCAATTTTCAACTGGCCAGGTATTGGTCGTTGGCTTTTAGACGCACTGTCAAATCAAGATTACGCGTCCATCCAAGCTGGTGTTATGGTATTGGCCACGCTCGTATTAACCGCCAACATTCTTTCGGATCTGATTGGTGCCATGATTAATCCGCTAGTAAGAAAGGAATGGTATGCTAACAAATAACATTTATCAGGAAGAGCGCATTCCCACTCAATTCGAGCGATTCTGGCGAAGTTACCGTGTAAACAGTTTGGCTATGTTTGGGCTTTGGTGCCTCATTTTGATTCTTTTCGTCACGATATTTGCCCCCCTACTTGCACCATACGATCCCCAAGCACAATCGGGCGAACTCCTTGTACCGCCATCTTGGGCACCTGCAGGCACGGTTGACTACTTTTTAGGAACTGATGATTTAGGGCGAGATATCCTCTCTCGCTTAATTACAGGCTCACAACTGACTTTTGGTGCGGCAGTGATTATTACTGCGATTGCCGCTTTGATTGGCTGTGTGATTGGTGTCCTAGCAGGTATGACCCGAGGTCTGCTTTCAAGTATTTTAAACCACCTTCTCGATACCGTGATGTCGATACCATCACTATTACTGGCGATCATTTTCGTCGCTTTCCTTGGCTTTGGTGAGTTTAATATCTTGTTGGCAATTTGCTTGGCCTTGATACCCCGGTTTATTCGTTCCGTTTATATTGCTGTACACACTGAGGTAGAAAAAGACTACATAATGGCCGCGCGTTTAGATGGTGCGAACGACTTCTACTTATTGTGGAACTCGATTCTACCCAATATTCTGACGGTCATTGCCGCAGAAATAACCTTGGCTTTATCTATGGCCATTTTGGATATCACTGCGCTTGGCTTCCTCGGCCTAGGCGCTCAAACACCGAGTACTGAGTGGGGCGCAATTTTGGGTGACTCTGTGGAACTCATTTACATTGCCCCTTGGACCGTCACCTTGCCAGGTCTAACCATTATGTTTACTGTCGTTGTCCTAAACTTAGTAGGTGAAGGTGTACGTCAAGCGCTTAATGCGGGGATCGAATAATGCCATTATTAGATATTCGACACTTAACCATTGAAATCGAAACACCACAGGGTTTAGTGAAAGCGGTAGATCGCATGAGCATCACTCTAAACGAAGGTGAGATCCGTGGTTTAGTGGGAGAATCTGGGTCCGGTAAGAGTCTCGTCGCAAAAGCCATTGTCGGCGTTTGCAAAGAAAATTGGAAAGTTAGTGCAGACCGAATGCGTCTTGGTAATATCGATCTCCTTCAGTTAACTCCGAAAGAGCGTCGACGTGTAATTGCGCGCGATATCGCTATGATTTTTCAAGAGCCCTCTACATGTTTAGATCCCTCCGAACAAGTGGGTAAACAGCTAATCGAATCAATCCCTTCGCGCGCTTTTGAAGGCAAATGGTGGGAACGCTTCAAGTGGCGTAAAAAACAAGCTATAGCCCTACTGCATAAAGTTGGGATAAAAGATCATAAACGTTTGATGGCAAGCTACCCTTACGAGCTTACCGATGGAGAGTGCCAAAAGGTAATGATTGCCATGGCGATTGCTACCAAGCCAAAAATCTTGATCGCAGATGAGCCCACCAACGACCTTGATCCGATTACTCAATCACAGATCCTGCGTCTACTTAGCCGAATGAACCAGCTAAACAACACCACGATTGTACTGATCGGTCACGATTTAACGACCATTACCCAATGGGCGACTCGAATTACCGTCATGTACTGCGGTCAGTCGGTTGAATCAGCAAACACAGCCAAAATCATTAAGGCTCCGAAGCATCCGTATACCTCTGCTTTACTTAAAGCGATGCCTGATTTTAATGATTGGATCCCACACAAGCAAAAACTGCAATCACTCCCAGGGTCTATCCCTCCATTGCAGCATCTGCCTATTGGCTGTCGTTTAGGCCCTCGTTGTCCTTATGCTCAAAAGCAGTGCGTAGAGATCCCACACACTAGACACATTAAAAGCCATAAGTTTAGCTGCCACTTTCCACTTAATACGGAGAAACATTCATGAGTGCGTTGCTTGAAGTCGATAACCTATCGAAGCTATTTGTCACGCGCTCCGGACTGTTTAAGCGCAAGATTAAAGAGGCAGTTAAGCCCGTTAGTTTTACTTTGGAACCTGGGCAAACTATCGGCTTTATTGGCCAGAATGGTTCAGGAAAATCAACCCTTGCGCGTATGTTGGCAGGCGTGGTTGAACCTAGTTCCGGAGAAATTCGAGTGAACGGTGAACGTTTAGAACACAAAGATTACTCAACACGTTGTAAGCTTATCCGCATGATTTTTCAAGATCCTAATACCTCGTTGAATCCACGCATTCAAATCGGTCGTATTTTGGAAGGACCTCTAAAGCGAAACACCAGCATGCCACCAGATGCGCGCATAAAACGGGTGAAGGATACTTTACTACGAGTCGGATTACTGCCTGAACACGCCTACTTCTATCCACAAATGCTTGCTGCCGGTCAAAAGCAGCGCGTATGTTTGGCTCGTGCATTAATACTTCAACCATCGATTATCGTGGCCGATGAAGCGCTAAATGGTTTGGATATGGCGATGCGTTCACAGATCATCAACCTGTTCTTAGAACTGCAAGAAGAAATGGGCTTGTCATTTGTCTACGTATCTCAGCACATTGGTATTGTAAAGCACATCACAGATAAAGTGATGGTCATGCATGAAGGGGAGGTGGTGGAGTTTGGTGAGACGAACCAAGTTTTAACCAACCCGCAGCACCCGATCACACAACGCTTAGTTAATAGCCACTTTTACAAAGCGCCAACCCATTAGTATAGGTAAGCATTAGAAACGAAGAAGCCTGCAACATCGCAGGCTTTTTTTAGAACCTAGCGACGGCTTGCTTGTTTTCGCAGTTCAAAGTCAAACTCGTCCGGAAACAGCACTACGCCTTCTTCACTCTGGTTTGGGAAAATCACAACAGACAGCTCATCGTCCTCTAGACCTGAAGTCCAGCGACTGTGCCATTTGTTCAAAGAGATAGCTTCTGGCTGACACTCTTCCCAGTCGCCTGTCGCCCATTGCTGTGCAAACTCTTCGTTTGGCCACACTGGTACACAATCGTCATCTTCTGTGTTTAGCATCACGCAGCCGTGCTCATCTTTCAGAATCCACACCTTGCGGTTAGCTACAATCTCTTTCACACAGTATTTCAAGCGCTGCTCTTCGTTGTAGCGATTGATGGTGTCCATTTGCTCTTGGGTTAACGCTTCAGACATATTCATCTCCTATTCCCATAGAAAAATGCCCACCTATTGGCGGGCATTTACAGTATACGTTGGTAATAATGAAATTACACAAGCTCAGTTTGAAGCCAAGGCCAACCTTGCTTCTTACGGCTTAGTGTATTTTCCATCATTAGCATGCCGTCTTTCTCGTGCTTAACAAGTTTCTCAGCCCACTCACCTTTGTAAAGAAGACGAGTTTGAGCTGTAGTGATATCTGTTAGCATCACAGCAGCAAACGCTAGGTCGTCGTTTGCACAACGTACTTCAAGATCAGCTTCTAGTGCTTCGATCATGCCGTCAACTTGATCAAGAGTCGCAAGTTCAACCTGACCAACGACCACATCACGTCCGTTGAACGGGTAACCTTTAAGGTCTTTTTCAACAAGCTCAGCCGCTGATAGACCTTCAATGTTTGTCTTAGCAATTAGAAGATCTTTAGTGAATGCATCAACGTCTTGTACATCTGCGATAGCCGCTAGCTCAGCAACAGCATCTTTGTCTTTTTGAGTACAAGTTGGAGAAGCGAAACCTACTGTGTCAGAAAGGATAGCTGACATCATTAGCTTAGCGATTTGAGGCGTGATCTCGTGACCTTCAATTTTAAACATGTTGAATAGTACTGTGTTAGTACAGCCAACAGGCCAGATCCATGCTTCCATTGGGTTCACTGTCATCACGTCACCTAGACGGTGGTGGTCAACGATACCCGCGATTTCAGCTTCAGCGATGTCGTCTGGTGCTTGCGCTAGATCTGAGTAGTCTACTAGCCAAACAGTTTCGCCAGCAACTGAAGTACGCAGCTCAGGAACTTCTGCGCCAGCTACTTCTAGGATGTGCTGAGTTTCACGGTTAATTTCGCCCTGGCGAATTGGCATTGCTTCAACGCCACGCGCCTTTAGAAGTTCAGTTGCAACTAGTGCACTACAAATACTGTCACTGTCTGGGTTCTTATGACCTACAACTAGAATCATGTTTCTTCCTATTCAAGTCAATTTGATGGCTTCCTAATAGGGTGAATTGCATAGTGAATTACACCGAGGAAGCGAGTTTGCTCACAAAGGTCGATACTTTACCTGATTTGGAGGAGTTTGACACGAAGAAAAGTAAACGTCACCGATTGTAAGGAATGTGGTACCTTTAAACGATACCACATTACGCCACTTCAAATTTACGCCGTCACGATCGCTCTGGCGTTTAACCCTTTATCAACACTGATTAACAGCAATTTACATGGTTCTTGGTTCAGTTTTTCACCTGTCCAAAAATCGTACCAATCTGTCGGCTGCTCAGCGATTAAGGTAAACTCTGTTGCGTCATTGTTCCCATAGTTAAATAAACAATGCAGATCATTCTTAGCAGTTAACGACAAAAACGCATGGTTCAGGCTTAATGCTGTGAACTTAGCTGCTTCTTGATTACGCCGCTGACGCAGCATCAGCTTAGATAGGGTTTTGCTTGCGAAAGGCGTAACTTCTGGTAATGGGTCACCTGAAAGCAACAAACCACCACAGGCCAGAAGTGCATTACGATGAAAATGATAATCTTCTCGTGAGGCAGCTTGATTCGGCAAGGAGACCAGTGTCACGCAATCTGGATCAATTTGCCACAGCTTACGATGTTGCCAGCTACGGAAAAAGGTTTCTTTGGCGATTTGCTCAAAACGGTGGTTATGACGCTCTACATCATCAGAAACACGCATCGCATCGACTAAGCCCAACGATGGCCACATTGGCGCATTACAGCCCAATAGCCAGGCATCCCCTGCCCCCTTAGCGATAGCTTCCATTCCCATACGGTAAGCTTCTACGCCAGTAACACCAGATTGACTACGCTTACCTTTTAGCGTGCCCCAGTAGTTTGCATCGAGTTTAAACAGCTCAACCCCCCACTCATCTCTCATCACAGACACAACGTGTGTGAGATGATCTTGAACTTCAGGATTTGAAGTATCAAGAATATACCAAGGCGTACATCGCCAGCCACTATATGTTACGTCTTCTGCTTTAAGTAATGAACCATCTTCATGTCGAACGAACCAATCTGGATGTGTCCTGAAGATCTCAGACTCAGGTTGAGCGATAAAAGGAGCCATCCAAATAGCGGGCTTTTTACCTTTTGTACGGATGTTCTGAATCAGCTCTTTCACCCCACCTGAAAACTTGTCAGATGGTGTTAACCAATCACCCATAAATACTTGGTAGCCATCATCTAGAAGAACCCATTCCAGATCTGCAAGGCTATCTTGCATACACTCAACGTTTTCTAGGACGTTATTTTCGGTCACCTCTGCATAATACGCATACCAAGAACACCAACCAATTGGCGCATCTTGAGTTACACCTTTACGTACTGGATGATGCGCTGTAATCATCTCACTGTACTCTTGATACAGGTGATACAACGAGTGACCACGCAAAACGGCTACCGACTCAAGCGTGTTGTTCTCCCACTCTGACACTTGCGTCTGTTCTCCGTCAATCGCTGCCGAAAGTACCCAATCTTCACCGATCTTCTGAACTTCAAAATATCCAGCAAAGCGACGACACGTGGTAAATCCAAACAAGGTATACCCTGATGCATCTTCAACAACCAAATAGTTGTAGTAACGCTTCGGCGCATGTGCAGGATAGATGCGATAAGCAGCGTTGTTGTCTGGACAACGGCCAATATCGATGGGTTGAGAAATGGTACCCGAGGTTTGGGCTAGCATTTGAAAACCGTCACCAATAACGGTTGCGCCATGCTCATAAAGGAAAGGCATTTCGAACAACACTTCACGGTTAGTGAAGGTTTTGTTGTGCACACCTGCAAACGAAAAGTGTGCTTGGTTACCAACCACTTCGATCTGGAGATCATGATCGAGTAACGTAATTTCGGTATTATTGGCAAATTGAAAGGTTTGCGCCATTGAGAATCTACTCACTATTATGATGTTGTTTTCTTCATTATCCTCCGCTTCTGTAATCCAATTCGTTATGAACATCACGAATCTATATTTGGTGATAGCAAACAACTCGGTTATTGAGAGAATTCTCATAAAGATTTTAGCTAAAAAAATACCAGCCCGAAGGCTGGTATTTCGTTTAAAACTTAGTAGGCAAATTATGCAACTTCAATTGGACCACCGAATGACGTCACTGGTGGAACTTTGCCAGTGAATTTCTCGAAGTCTACGATACAGGTGTTCGCAGAAGTCGCCTGAGCAAGCTCAGATGTACCAATATCCAATGTTAGTGTGTTTGGATCGCCATAAGTATCAATAGCGCCGACTTTTGCATTCAGAGGACCATACCATGCACCTTCTTGGATACGAACCACGCCACGTGGATAGTTGTCAGTAAGTACAGCACCAGCAAGAAGCTGACCACGATCGTTGAATACGCGTACCAAATCACCATCTTTGACGCCTTTTTCTTTGGCATCAAGAGGGTTGATGTATACCGGCTCACGGCCTTGAACTGTGTAAGTTGCACGAAACTCATCCGATTCACACATCTGAGAGTGCAAGCGCTTATCCGGGTGGCAAGATTGTAGCCAGAACGGATGCTTATCTGAACCAGGACCACCGTGTGAACGTTCGGTCTTTTCGAACCACATTGGGTATTCCTGACAGTATTCGTAACCGTAACGACCGATCTTACGCGATGTAATCTCGATAAACCCAGAAGGTGTACCCAGTGGGTTAATTTCTGGATCTTCACGGAAGTCCGCATGACGAACCCACGGCTTACCTTCACCAAAGTCGAGTACGCTCTGCTCCCAGAATTCCGCAAATTCTGGCATTTCAAACTTACCTTCGTTCGCTTTCTTACATTCGTTGTACAGGCTTTGGATCCACTCCATTTCGCTCATACCACGCGTGTATTCGTCACGACGGCCAAAGCGTTGAGTCAGTTCACTCATGATTTGGAAGTCTGGCTTAGATTGGAACAGAGGATCCACTAAGCGGTGCATTGCGATCAGACCTTTGTTCGAGTATGAACCGTAAACGTCGATATCGTTACGTTCCCACTGAGTACATGCCGGAAGCACGATGTCAGAGAAACGACATGTAGCAGTCCAAGCGAACTCAATCGTTACCACTGTTTGAAGCTTCTGGAATGCTTGCTTCATACGGTTACGATCTTGGTGATGACTCCACGGGTTACAACCCGAGATAACCATCATCTTGAAGTCAGGAAGTTTTACTTTACCACCGTTGTAACGGATCTCTTTACCTGGTTCCATCAAACAGTCGATCCAACGCGCTACTGGGATAGTGCGGCTGTAACCATTAAAGTCGTTGTTATCCCACTTCGGCTTCATACCTGTATCTAGGTTACGAGGGAAACCACCAGGGCCCGCGAAACCAGTCGAAGGAACACCGATACTTGAGTAGTGATGACCGTAAGAGATACCACCGCCAGGCAGACCAATCTGACCAACCATGGCAGCCAAAACTGCTGCTGCCCAGTATGGTTGTTCACCGTGCTCTTGACGCTGAATACACCACCCCATCAGGATTTGAGTACGACCGTTAACCAGCATGCGCGCGAATTCACGTATTTTATCCGCTTTAACGCCACAAATCTCTGCTGCCCACTCAGGCGTTTTAACGACTTTGTCTTTTGTCTCACCCTGAACGTACTTAATAAAGTCTTCAAAGCCTAGACAGTAAGTTTCGATAAACTTCTTATCGTATAGGTCTTCGTTGTACAGCACGTGCGCTACAGCAAGCATAAATGCTACGTCTGTTAACGGGTTGATGTAAAGGTGGTCAGTGTTCAGGTAGTTTTGCGTTTTGTTTTTAACCGGATCGACTGAGATTGCGTTGATCTCACCTTTCGCGATTTTTTCCTTCAATTGCTCTAAATATGCATAAGATTGGTGCGTTTCACAGTTCCAACCGACTTGGAGGTTTTTCACAGGATCATTAGCCCAGATAACAATATTATCTGCATGTTCCAAAATTTCAGACCAAGACGTGCCTTGTGCGTAAACTTCTGTTGAGCCAAGTATGTAAGGTAAAATGGTTTGACCTGCACCTGTCGAGTAATCGCCGACTTTAGTGATGAAGTTGCCATGCATACCTACTGCGCGCTGCATGTGTGCCGTACAGTTGTTGAACGAACCCGTTTGGTTCCAGCCCGTCTGACCAGCATGTAGAGCCCATGGACCGTAATCTTTCTGAACACGTTCTAGCTCTCGGTAAAACAAGTCTAATGCTTCGTCCCAAGTCACACGGATGAAACGGTTGTTACCGCGCGTTTCTGCGCTGTACTTGTGTTTTTTCAACCAATCTAGACGAACCATTGGGTAACGAACACGTGATGGGCTGTAAATAATACCCTTGATGCCGTTTAACATTTCTGTTGGGTTCTTATCCAACTCTAGCGGTTTGATCTCTTGAACTTTACCTGCGTAAATATGGGCGCGGAATGCGCCCCAGTGAGAACCTGTTACTTTCCAAGTACCCGTGCTCTCTGCAGCACTAGCAGAAGCTGACGCTAACAGGCTAGGACCGATTACTGACGCTGCACTCGTTGTTGCTACGCCCTTAAGAAAACTTCTTCGTGTAATTGCCATCTAAAATTACTCCATCCGACGCGTATGTATTAATGGTGGCCTTCAGCAAAATCTGAAGAGTGCATCTGTAGATATTTCAAGATCAGTGCTTCACTGTCTGTATCTAGGTTAACGAACGCAAGCATACCGTCGAACATTCCAGGCCAAGTATTCGCATCGAAGTGCGCTTCAGCTGGTTGAGTGTGACATACTGAACAGTTTGTTTTGTATGCTTCTTGTGATTTTTCCCATACAGGCGTGATGTCGTTCAGCATAGATTCTTTCCTAATCCATACTTTCGCTGCCACTTTTTCCCAAGGAAGACCAGTCAGCTCATCCACTTTTTTCTCGCCAGTAGTCACTACGTTGGTGTCTGTTGATGCATCTTTAAGTAGAGATGCAACTGCAATGTTCTTACCAAAATCAGCTTGAATTACACGACCAAAGCCTTTCGCTTTACGCCAGCCATCAATTTCGATTTCTGCGAAGTCGCCTTTATCAGCAATCACTTTCACGGTAGAGGCTGGGTTAAGAAGGCCTGCTTCTTTCTCGCCTTTGTCGTCGAAGTAAATTGGAAGGTGACGAACACTCACTAACGTTTGACCAACATCATAATTGGTGTTTGAAGCAAGAGCTTCTAGATCGCCAACAATACCGCCGATGCTATCCATACCTGCAGGTAGGTTATGCGCGATACCTTTGTGACAATCCACACAGCTTTGATCTTTTTCTGCCGCTTGCTTCATTTGGATACGAGCAGTTGGAGACATTTGCTCGAAATCCATTGAATCATAGTTGTGGCAATCTTTACATTCTTGAGATTTGTTTGCAGAGAAACGATCCCATTCATGTTTTGCAAGTTCAATACGACGTTCTTCAAAAACACCAGGTTCATCATAATTGCCGAAAATTTGTGCATAAACTTCTTTAGAAGCCTGCATCTTACGTGCAATTTTATCTGTCCAGTTATGTGGAACGTGACAATCAGGGCAAGTAGCACGAACACCAGAGTGGTTTTTCCAGTGAACCGTGTCTTGCAGTTCAACATACACGTTGTCACGCATTGTGTGGCAGCTTATACAGAATTCTTCCGTGTTGGTCGCTTCCAGAGCAGTGTTAAAACCACCCCAGAAAATCACACCAGCGATGAAACCGCCCATAGTCAGCACACCTAGGCTGATATGAACTGCCGGGCGCGTCATCGTACGCCACAGTTTAATGATTAATGATTTCATTATTTGCTCTCTTAAAATCTTTTCAAAAGTGTGGAAATGAGCTCAGTGGCTTACATGCCATGCGCACCAGGAGGCCCAAAGAAGAACACTTGCAGTGCCCAAACAATAAATCCGTAACCACCTACGAATGCCACACTTAGGATAGGAAAGAGAACAACCGCAATGAAGAGGAATGATTTCCACTCCAATGAGCGTTTTTCACCACTCTCAATTTTATTAACATCACTCATACATTTGCCTATTTTGTATCTAGTGTCATGAAAAGCCCACGCTAGCAAGCTTAAGTTTTTTACAATCTCTATTGGAAAATGTTAGACCATACTGATACTAAGGTTCAATTAAATCCGACCCTTCAAGCCTTGTTATTCAGTACTTTTTTGAGTTCATCCAAAGATGTGTTTGATTGATATTTCTTATTAACAAATGTTAATAAATGTGAAAATATAAGTCTTTTGCAGCCTTGTTAAAGATACAACACTTTCTCAACTTTGATTACATTGCAGTGGATTTTTTCGGGCCTCTAAATCGTTCTTTTTTCATCCAAACACAAACATATGTAATCAAAATGCTTCTGCAATGTAGCAATTACACTATAATTTCTCTGGCCGGAATTTATGAAATATCAAACCTTAGTAGTTCAGAAGCCAAACACAATCCATTATGATTTAGTGCATTGATTTAAGGAGGCTTTATGAATTCAGTAGTAGATATTGCATGGCTAGAACTCCTGCTTTTCAGTTCAATTCTATTGATTCCACTCGCCATTAACGTTCGCTATAAACTCGGGATTGCGAAAACAACGGCCATCAGTGTGATTCGCATGACCTTACAGCTCGTACTTGTTGGCATGTACTTAGAATATCTATTTCAGCTTAACAGTCTTCTTATTAACACATTATGGCTTGCGGTCATGATCGTGGTCGGTGCAAGCTCAATTATCGACAAAACAAACTTACCCAAATATCCGTTAATGCTTCCTCTAATTACGGCTTTAACGCTAAGTCTTCTGCCACTACTAATGATAACCACCATAGGGTTAATTAGACCTGAGCCCTTTTACAATGCCCAATACATTATCCCCCTTGCTGGCATGCTGCTAGGCAATAGCTTAAGCAGCAATATTGTTGCTCTACAAAACCTCTTCAGTGCTTTTGAACAACGTAAAAGTGAATACGAAGCTGCCATTTCCCTTGGTGCGACACCTAAGTATGCTTCCTTTCCCTTTGTTCAAGAGGCAATAAGAAAGTCTCTTGCACCAATACTCGCCTCCATGGCAACAACGGGCTTAGTCACCCTTCCCGGAATGATGACCGGACAAATTCTTGCTGGATCAAATCCTATGATTGCCATCAAATATCAACTGATCATCATGTTAGCCATTTTCGTCATGCTTTGCGTTTCAGTTGTGATTTGCCTCGAGATGACGCTGCATTATGTGCAGACCAAAGAAGGTCGAATAAAAGTGACGTTTATCAACAAAAATTAGCTTCTAAGCTGAACAAGAACTGAACACATAAGTCACTTATTTTATGAAATTTTCTCTGTTGAAAAAGATACTCACGATCTTTGAGACAGGTTATCCACAGAAAATGTGGATAACCATAAGAAGAGAGAGGCAACCAAAATCATAGTGGTTCAATTTGGTGCGTAATTTTTAGACATCAATCCGTCATGAATTGAACATTTACTCGCCATTTTTATGCTCTAGTCTCTATGTTAAGCACATAGGGAGCACTCAGTTATGAATAATATACTTAGCGTAGAAATGAGCTCAAAAGCCTCAGAGAATTCACTATTAGACTGGCGAATACAAGAGTCCGATGAGGTTACTCACCTTTGGATTCCAAGAGATGTTGGTGTCAATGAAGAATTGGAGTGACGGAATAAAACAAAGGCAAGCTCATTGGCTTGCCTTTGTTGAAAATTATTTCAGGTATTTGTCTTCATCACGCAGGTAGATCATCCAGTACCACATGCCAACAAAAACACCACCACCGATGATATTACCCAGTGTTACTGGCAACAGGTTATTCAATAGGAAACCTGTCATGTTCAAATCCGCGTAATTCGCAATATCTGCACCAGTGATTGTCCAGAACGCTTCTGGTGCAAAGTATTTAATACCAATCGCCATCGGAACCTGGAACATGTTCGCAATACAGTGTTCAAAACCTGCTGATACAAACATTGCAACTGGCAGAATCATTACTGCAATCTTGTCGGTTAGCGTACGACCACTGAATGTCATCCAAACGGCAATACAAACCAAAACGTTACACATTATACCCAATGCAACCGCTTGAATAAAACCATGATGCAATTTGTGCTGAGAAATCGCCATTGCATTTAAGCCTACTTGCCCGTTATCGAACATGTATTGCTTGGTTAGCAACATACACACTACAAGTAAAATCGCACCGACCATGTTACCAAAGTAAACAACAAACCAGTTCTTAACCAACGTTTGCCATGAAATTTTGCCACTGGCGCGGGCGACCAGAGTTAAAACTGAACTTGTGAACAGCTCGCCGCCTGTTACAACGACCAGAATAAGACCAAGACTAAAAGCCAGACCACCAATTAGGCGGGTGATGCCCCATGGTAAATCACCGGCTCCTGTTGTTACCGTGGTAAAGAAAATGAAAGCGATACCAATATGGATACCAGCAGAAATAGCCAGCAGAAAAGACTTCATTGGAGCTTTAGTCGCTTTGCCCACCCCCACTTCGGCCGCACGTTCAGCTGCCTGTGGTGGTAATAGAGAATCAAACTGATTGAAGTTCATAAAAGTGTAACATTTCGCAACAATTAACAAGGCGCGGATAATCGCTCCATTTCTAGACTTTTTCAAGGGCTATTTTCATGTTTACGAAAAATGTTGTTGATGTAAGTGCAATAGATAAAACTAAACCATGGGTTATTATCTTAATCATCACCAGTATTTAGTTAAAACGTTTACCACCGAATAAAGTTTCTGCTGTCTATGGTGTCGATAGCGCGGTAGTTAACACTTCTCATGCTTTTCTGTTGCTCATCTTTGTTTTTCCGTCTAGCTTGGATAAAAAAGAGCAAAGGAATTACCTATGAAATATTCAGCTGACCACATTACAGAGTTGAACCTACTTCTTCAATTCGACTTAAGCAGTGCAGCAACAGGCATTAAAGTTCATAAAGATGCATCTGAAGAAGCGCAGGCGGCTGTCGCACGTCTATACGCTAAACAGTTATGTACGCAACCTGATGGTGGCTACCTTACTGATGAAGGTATCGAAGTCGCGGAACACGCAGACAAAATTATCCGCGTACTCTCGGCATAAACGTTGTCATCTAATCGCTAAAATGCCACCGGATTCGGTGGCATTTTTATTTTCCGCTATCGAATTGTGCGTATATTACGCCATGATCTTTTTCATTGTTCCATATGGTTGGAGCTTGTCATATGCCCAATTAAAGCCTGTTGTATAAAACAAGAAGAAAATCAGGAAGCCTGCTTCCAGCGCCAACGCCTGCAATAGCGTGATTTTCAAGAACCATGCAATCACTGGAATAGTAATGAAGATTAAGCCCCCCTCGAAGCCAATCGTGTGACCAATACGCATCGCCAAGCTTCTTTCTTCACGGTTAGAACCAAACCATTTATCAAAGTACAAATTGTAAATGTAATTCCAAACAACGGTGTATAAACTCAAACCTATACCCACCATCGCCAAATCACTCGATCCTTTCCCTGTAATTAAAGATGTAACCGGAACAATGATCGCCAAAGCAATCAGTTCAAATAATACAGCGTGAAAGATACGTTCGTTACGAGCCATGATGTTTTACCTAAATAGTCCTACTCAATGACGCGTAGTTTATCTACAATTAAGATAAGTAATAGTTAGATACTATCGGTAAAGACGATATGTTTACCATTGAACAACTGCAAGCATTTGTTGCGACCTCTGAAGTTGGCTCTTTTTCTGCAGCGGCACGTAAGCTCGGACGAGCTCAATCTGTCGTGAGCCAACATATTATGAACATGGAACTCGACTGTGGCGTTGATTTATTTGACCGAACAGGGCGCTACCCCAAGCTCACTGCAAAAGGTCATGAACTATTGCCTTACGCATTAGCGACCATTAGCCAACTCGACCGACTGAATAACAAGGCCGCTCAATTGTTTTCACCACAAGCGACTCAGTTCATCCTCGCCGTTGATGAGGGTATCCCGCTCACTAACCTTCCTCAAGCACTCAAAAATTTGGAACAACAATTTCCGTATATCCAAGTTGAATGCTTGACAGGCTCCAGCCCTGACATCATCGAGCTCGTAAAATCTGGCCGTGCAACGACGGGCATCATTCTCAGCGACCTGCAAATGCCACAAAATATTGACTTCTCAAATCTCGGCAATATTGGGTTTGACGTATTTATCTCTACAGAACACCCTTTAGCGACGCAGAAGATTCGCCATATCGACGAGTTAAAGCAGCATAGGCAATTGGTTATTCGTTCAAAAAGTTCTGATACTAGTGGCGTCAATCAGGCGCTGAGCCCTGAAATCTGGTACGCTGATAATTATTACATCTTATTAGAATTGGCAAATAAGGGGTTGGGCTGGTGCTTCCTTCCAAATCATTTGGTATCGCATTCACCCAATACATTAATCAAAATTGGTGAGCAATTCACTAAACTGGCATGGCAAGTCAACATCGATTTGATACAACACCAGAAATGGCACTCCGATCCCCTACACCAACAAGCCAGATTAGAATTACAAACCCTGTTTGAGTCGCAATAAGGGTCAAAAGTAGGAACAACCGATGGCAAATACTTTAATCTTAGGCGCAGGTTGGCTAGGAACGCCAATTGCACAAACATTAGTGGATCAAGGGCATCAAGTTACGGTGACGCGCCGTAGCCAAGCAAAACTGGACGAATTTCCCATTTCTTGCGTCAGCACTGCACTGCTAGATCTCAACGAATCAGATTCGGCACAGCAGCTCTCAGAACTCATCGCGCAATACCAGATCGAGTGCATTGTCGGCACCTTTCCTCCCGGCTTTCGTCAAGGCAATGGGGATGAATACGCTCTACAATGGGAACGCTTGGTTTCGGCAGCAAAAGAAAATGGCGTTGGCAAAGTCTTAATGGTCAGTTCCACCACTGTGTATCCAAATCTTGCCGTCGATATGAAAGAAGAAGACGCGACATTAGCCTTAGCAAAAAACAATGCGCATTTTTCTGACAACGCACGCATCATGCTGCAAGCCGAACAATACGTGATTGATTCCGGTATCGACTATGTCATCGTTCGTTGCAGTGGTCTGATTGGTTCCGATCGCCACCCTTCTCGCTTTGCCATGCGCCTTAAACAAGTCAGCAGCAATGCTCCAGCTAATATGTTGCATCAAGACGACGCAGTGGCAGCAACGGTTTTCGCTCTCAATAACATCGACAATGACGTCGTGAATGCCACGACACCTACTACCGTCAGCAAAGCCGAATTTTACCAAGCGGCAATTTCAAAAAATGATTTAGATATTGCCCTACCGCCAATCACAGACACGCCAGATAAGCGCATTCTCGCAGACAAGCTCATCGAGCTTGGTTACCAATTTCAGTTTAAATCAACATTGGATGCACTATGAAGCTTTATCAACACATCGAAATTTTGTGGGATTACATGCAGCTTAAGCATGACGTAAAACCTGCCGATTGCTTGTTTGTTATGTGTAGCAATGACCTACGCGTTGCCGAGTATGCTGCCAAGCTTTATCAGCAAAACCTTGCGCCATTGATTGTCTTTTCTGGTGGCGAAGGTCGCTTTACCGATGGCTTGTTTGAGAAGAGTGAAGCCGAAACCTTAGCTGAAGTCGCTAAGCTGGCTGGCGTACCAAGTGAAGCGATTTTAGTCGAGACACAATCCAGTAACAGTGGAGAGAACGTCCGCTTCACTGAGCAGCTATTGAAAGAAAAAGGGATTCAATGTGAGTCTCTGATTTTGGTTCAAAAGCCATTTATGGAAAGACGTGCCATCGCAACCTTTGAAAAACAGTGGCAGTCGTCTTACTCACAACTTCAAGTCACTTCCACCGCACATCCTTTCTTTGAGTACATCAATGAAGAGATGCCATTGATGATGGTGCTTGAAGCTTTGATGGAAGATTTTTCTCGCATAAAAACCTACCCAGAAAAAGGTTTTCAAACCGAGCAAGAAATTCCTGATCATGTTGAATACTCTTACCAAGCACTTCGAGAAAAGTTTGAGTTTGGGCGAGCGTAATCCTTCGCTCAATCGCCAACAACCAGATAAGAGAAAACCACCGAATTCGGTGGTTTTCTCTTATCTAGATTCGCTTACTTACCAAGCGCTTCTTTGTAGTGCTGGCGACAAACGGATACGTAACGGTCGTTACCACCGATTGCGACTTGATCACCTTCTTTAATAGCAACGCCGTGTTCATCAGTACGGATAACCATGTTCGCTTTGCGGCCGCAGTGACAGATGGTTTTTAGCTCAACCAACTTGTCAGCCCAAGACAGCAGGTACTTACTGCCTTCAAAAAGTTCACCAAGAAAATCGGTACGAAGACCATAGCAAAGTACAGGGATATGCAGTTTATCAACCACTTCTGTTAGCTGGTAAACCTGCTCTTTCGATAAGAACTGACACTCATCAATAAGAATACAGTGACGCTTTTCGACTCCGTGTAACGTAGCAATCTCTTGATACAAGTTAGTATCTGGACGAAACAAATGCGCGTCTGATTGCAAACCGATACGAGAGCTCACTTTTCCTATACCGTAGCGATCGTCTAGTGCAGCAGTAAAAATCACTGGCGTCATACCGCGTTCTTGATAGTTAAAAGAAGATTGAAGAAGAGTTGTCGATTTACCCGCGTTCATTGCCGAGTAATAGAAATACATCTGAGCCACAGAGCACTACCTTCGTTAAAGTTTAGAATTTATAAAAGCTTGTAAAGAAAAGGGCTGAATCATCAGCCCCTTTTTAAGATTGAATCGTTATTTACGACGCCACGTTGTGCCTTCCGCCCCGTCTTCTAGAACGATGCCCATTTCAGTCAGTTTATCACGCGCCATGTCTGCGTTTGCCCAATCTTTTGATGCACGAGAATCGTTACGTAGTTTGATTAGCGCTTCGATTTCAGCCACTTCATCGTCGTTACCTGCGTCGCCTTTTAGGAACGCTTCTGGATCTTGATGAAGAATACCGATCACTTCAGCCAATTCACGCATCAGCGCACCTAGTTCGCTTGCTTTCTCTACGTTTTCTGTCTTCAGACGGTTTACTTCACGTGCCATGTCGAACAGTACTGAGTACGCTTCTGGCGTATTGAAGTCGTCGTTCATCGCGGCAGTAAAACGAGTCACGTATTCTTCACCACCCGCTGGTGCTGCGTTTAAATCGAGACCACGTAGAGACGTGTACAGACGCTCCAGAGCAGCGCGAGCTTGATGTAGGTTATCTTCGCTGTAATTCAGCTGGCTACGGTAGTGACCAGACATTAGGAAGTAGCGAACCGTCTCAGCATCGTAGTGACCAAGAACGTCACGGATAGTGAAGAAGTTACCTAGAGACTTAGACATTTTCTCACGGTCTACCATCACCATGCCGCTGTGCATCCATGTGTTCACGTATTGCGTGTCGTGTGCACAGCATGATTGCGCAATTTCGTTCTCGTGGTGTGGGAACTGAAGATCTGAGCCGCCGCCGTGAATATCGAAGTGGTTACCTAGAATTGAAGAGTTCATTGCAGAACACTCAATATGCCAACCTGGACGACCTGCTCCCCATGGCGATTCCCACGTTGGTTCACCTGGCTTAGACATCTTCCAAAGTACGAAATCTAGAGGGCTGCGTTTTGCTGTTTCGATATCAACACGTGCACCCGCTTGAAGTTGCTCTAGGTCTTGCTTAGAAAGCTTGCCGTACTCATCAAATTTGCCTACTTCAAACATTACATCGCCGTTATCTGCAACGTAGGCAAAACCACGTTCAATTAGCTTCTCAACCAACTCGATGATTTCAGCGATAAACTGAGTAGCACGAGGCTCAACGTCAGGACGCTTCATGTTTAGCGCATCAAAGTCAGCGTGCATTTCGCCAATCAGACGCTCAGTCAGTGAATCGCAAGACTCTCCGTTTTCTGCTGCACGCTTGATGATTTTGTCATCAATGTCGGTAATGTTACGTACAAACGTTAGATCATAACCTAGGTAACGTAGGTAGCGAGAAACGACGTCAAAAGAAACAAACGTACGACCGTGACCGATATGACAGAGATCGTAGATGGTAACTCCACAGACATACATGCCAACTTTGCCAGCTGTAATTGGTTTGAATTCCTCTTTCTGTCTTGTGAGTGTGTTATATATCTTTAACATGATCTCTATCTATGATTGTGAATGAATGACAATTAAGCCGAGTATATCAACTCCAACCTTATTAGGTAATAGCAATTCACGGATAAAACGATAATCGGCTAAACTTCAAGCACAAAACGTTTATTTTCATGATCCTGAGTTTTGCATGCGTTATAACTTAGGCTAGAATCCCAACTTCAATACAACACAGTAAAGGAAAATAGCATGATCACCCTTCACACTAATTTTGGTGACATCAAGATTCAACTAAACGACGAGAAAGCGCCAGAGACAAGCGCAAACTTCCTTCAGTACTGCCGCGACGGTTTCTACGACAACACTCTTTTCCACCGTGTTATTGACGGCTTCATGATCCAAGGTGGTGGTATGGAGTCTGGTCTACGTGAAAAAACTTCTCGTGCACCAATCAAGAACGAAGCAAACAATGGCCTAAGCAATAAAGTGGGTACACTTGCAATGGCACGTACTATGGAACCGCACTCCGCGAGCTCTCAGTTCTTCATCAACGTGAACAACAACACTTTCCTAGACTTCCGCAGTGAAAGCCTAGACGGTTGGGGTTACTGTGTATTCGGTGAAGTTGTTGAAGGCATGGACATCGTAAACAAGATCAAAGGCGTTAGCACTGGCTCTTACGGCATGCACCAAGACGTACCACTAGAAGATGTGGTAATCACTGGTACAACAATCGAAGAGTAATTCGCTCGGATTCGAACTAACAAATAAGTTTGTGGGGAGGCATCGCCTCCCCTTATTTTTATGACGACATTATTTATATCAGATCTACACCTCACGCCTGCTCGTCCGGACATTACGGAGTGCTTCGTCACGTTTATGAGATCGGAAGCGATCCATGCTGACGCACTGTATGTATTAGGCGATTTATTCGAATTTTGGGTTGGCGACGATGATAGAACGTCTTTTGCCGACCAAATCCGCTCTGAATTCAAAGCATTAACCCGTTCTGGTGTTTCCGTTTTTTTCATCCAAGGCAATCGTGATTTTCTGTTAGGCAAACGTTTTTGTGAAGAAACGGGTATCACCTTGTTAAGTGACGTTTGTACGATTGATCTCTATGGACGAAAGGTGGTAATCCTTCATGGGGATACGCTTTGTATCGACGACGTAAAATATCAAGAGTTTCGTAAAACCGTTCATAAGCCATGGCTACAATGGCTGTTTAATCGTATTCCTTGGTTCGTTAAGAAAAGAATTGTCGCTAAGGTTCAATCAGACATTCGAGACGACAAAAAAACCAAGTCTCTCGACATCATGGACGTTAACCAAGACGAAGTGGAGCGCGTTATGTCTCAAAACGGCGTCAACCTGATGATTCACGGTCATACTCACCGCCCAAATAGACATTATTTTGACAAAAATGGTGTTGAATATACGAGAATTGTTTTGGGTGACTGGTACACGCAGGGCTCTGTACTAAAAGCCCATGCCAATGAATTTGACCTTCAAACGCGACCTTTTAAGAAAGATTCAAACTAGAGCAAGTGTACAATTAACAGAATACCGTATAGGGCATAGATATTTTGCCAAAAATCGTTATTATCATATAACTTAGTTAAGTCAGAACATATCACCGCATTGAAGTATTCATACGTAGCTCGCCAACCGATACTGGATAGAGAAAAGCGTACCATCGGGTATGAGCTTCTCTTCCGTGACGGTCCGAAAAATACCTTTCCAGAAGTAGAACCTGAGCTAGCGACTAGTCGACTTCTTTCTGACCATTTCCTAACCACGCACTATAGTACTCTGGGTGATAAGCTCGGCTTTGTAAACTTCCCTTATCAAAGCTTGGTTAACCTAGTCCCTACTCTGTTTCCTAATGAATCCCTCGTGGTTGAAGTGTTGGAAGATTGCGAGCCAACAGATGAGTTACTTCATGCAATCAAACATCTACATGCTTCTGGCTATCGCGTTGCGTTAGATGACTTTGTTCCGACTAAAGCTTGGAAGCGTTTTTTACCTTATGTTGCGATCATCAAGTTCGATATTCGCTTAGTCCCTATCGAGAAGGCAGCGATTTACATTCAATCACTTGGCCACTTTGACATCAAGTTTTTAGCCGAGAAGGTTGAAACCTATGAAGAGTTTGAACAAGCGATGGACGCTGGCTTTAACTTCTTCCAAGGTTACTTCTTCAGTAAGCCTGAGATGATTCAGAAGAAGCGCCTTAGCCCGGCGTTTTTGACGGTTATTCAGCTGTGTAAAGAGATTGCAGACAAACCCATCAATTTTAATGAAGTCGAACGCCTGTTTTCTATCGATGTGACCTTGTCTTATAAGCTAATGACTTATGTAAACTCGGGTTACACGCTCACCACTAAGATTAAGTCTTTCCGTCAGGCGCTGGTTTATCTTGGTGAAGAACGTTTAAGACGCTTTATTTCTCTTGTCGCGATAGCTTCAGTGCACGAAGACAAACCGGACTTTTTGTACTCTTTGGCGATTCAGCGCGCGCGTATGTGTGAAATTTTGCTCAGCCAGATGAGCACTAAGCACGACCCAGGCCAAGCGTTTTTAACGGGAATGTTCTCACTATTAGATTCACTATTAGACCAACCGCTTTGCGATGTGATAAGTGACATTCCGGTTGATGAGGAAATCAAGCAAGCGCTCACAAGTCGCAAAGGCGTATTAGGCTATCTGCTCTCGATGATCATCGCCTATGAGAAAGCCGATTGGGAAACAACGGTAAAGTACTGTAGTGCTCTCAAACTGACTGAGCCGCAATTAGCCAAAGCGTTTAGCCAGTCCACTGCGTGGTCTCAAGAACTGCTTTCTCAACCAACTTAAGACGCTATAATAGCCCCTCAAATACCCGCCAACCTCACTTTTGTGAGGTTGCTTATTTTTACTGTTTAATTAAACGAGTTTCCCTTTATGGCTTCTTCTTGTCCTTGCGGCTCAAACCGCACCTACAAACAGTGTTGTGAAATTGCTCACAGCCACCACGCCGATGTCACGACACCAGAGCAATTAATGCGCTCACGTTACAGCGCGCATGTGTTAGGTTTGGTGGATTATGTCGTGAACACGTATCACCCAAGCTGCAACGCAGAAGAACAGCGTGAAGGCATTGCCCAGTCTATCGACAGCAACTGGTGCAAGCTTGAAGTGATAAAAACAGAAACCGGCAGTAATGAAAATGAAGGGTTTGTTGAGTTCAACGCTTATTTTAATGAAGACGGCAAACGCTACTGCATGACAGAGCGCTCACGCTTTGTGAAAGAAGACGGGCTTTGGTACTACATTGATGGCACATTCCCAAAAGAAGAGCCGGAACAAGATCCGCGTCTGAGCCAACCAGTGAGCAGCTTAAAAGTAGGTCGCAACGATCCATGTATCTGCGGAAGCGGTAAGAAATTTAAGAAGTGTTGTGGGTGATCGAAAGGTCCTAGATTCAAAAGACAGGCCCTAGGATCCTAGGGCCTAAAACCTCGTATTACGCGCAAACGTTGTCTTTGAGTTATAAGGAAAATACTTGTCATTCTGAACAGTGAGGAACGAACGTGATTCAGAATCTACTGTCCGAGTTTGACATCTCTAAGGCAATATACCGCAACTAAATAGCCCACTAATAGTAGATTCGGGATGCTCGCTTGAGCTCGTCCGGAATGACGCTATTAGGTTTGGTTAATGTGCTCCTGTAAGCGAAGCGCTCCGTATTCTGTATTCCAATAACTTTCTCAGAAACTAACAAAACAACCTGCACTCACCATATAGGCCCTAGGTGCTAGGACCTTTTTTCTCTTTATTTGTGACGCTCTTTCAGTTTGTTCACTACGTCATTCATCGACAAGCCTTGGTCTTGAAGCAGAACCATTAAGTGGTAAATCAAGTCAGCAGATTCACACACTAGCTCCGCCTTATCGCCCGACGTCGCCGCAAGCGCGACTTCAACGCCTTCTTCGCCCACTTTTTGCGAAATACGCTTGGTGCCACGGGCATAAAGACTGGCAGTATAAGAGGAATCTGGGTCGGCGCTCTTGCGGGCAGCCAGTAGCTGCTCAAGTTGATGAAGCCACACCATTTGTGACTCCTCTTGAGGGGCCACATCCCAGCAAGTAGTGTTGCCCAAGTGACACGTAGGACCAATGGGATTCACTTTCACCAGTAGCGTATCGTTGTCGCAATCGAGCTGCAAGTTCACCAATTGCAGTACATTGCCTGAGGTCTCACCTTTGGTCCAAAGACGCTCTTTGGTGCGAGAGAAAAACGTCACTTGACCTGTTTCGCCCGTTTTTACCAGCGCATCTTGGTTCATGTAACCCATCATCAGCACCTGGCTTGATTGGAAATCTTGTATGATGGCAGGTACTAGGCCATCCACCTTTTCCCAGTTGATTCGCTCAGCTAGCGAACTTACTTCGGCGGCTTTCACATTCATAGTCGTACCTCAATGCCTTGTTGTTTCAAATACTGCTTCAGTTCACCAATATTGATGACTTGTTTGTGGAATACCGATGCGGCAAGCGCACCATCCACGTTTGCTTTTTGGTATGCTTCTGCAAAGTGATCCATCGCACCTGCACCACCCGAGGCAATCAACGGTACGTTACATACCTCACGCACCATATTCAGTTGTTCAATGTCGTAACCGTTACGCACACCATCTTGATTCATCATATTCAATACGATTTCACCAGCACCGCGCTTTTGCACTTCTTGCACCCAGTCACGCGTTTCCCATTGGGTCGCTTTGGTGCGTTCTTCATCACCAGTAAACTGGTAAACCTGATACTTGCCCGTCTCTTTGTCGTAGTATGAATCGATACCAACGACGATACACTGCACACCAAACTTGTCGGCAAGGTCAGTAATCAGCTGTGGGTTCGCCAATGCTGGTGAGTTGATAGACACCTTGTCTGCACCAAACTCAAGAATACGAGCTGCGTCTTCCGCTGATTTAATACCACCAGCAACACAGAACGGAATATCAATCACCTCTGCAACGCGAGCAACCCAACTTTTATCGACGACACGACCATCGCTTGAGGCGGTAATATCGTAGAAAACCAGTTCGTCAGCGCCTTCTTCCGCATAACGCTGTGCTAGAGGAACAATGTCGCCGATGATTTCGTGGTTACGGAATTGAACGCCCTTCACCACTTGCCCATCACGAACATCAAGACATGGAATTATTCGCTTTGCCAACATGCAAATGCCTCCTCTGCTGTGAACTGACCATCTAACAGCGCACGACCGACAATCACACCTTCTACACCGCTGCCTTTTAGCGCTTCGATATCTGCTAACGAGCCGATGCCACCTGAAGATTGGAATTGCACCTGTGGGTATTGTTTACATAGGTCGACGTAAAGCTCAACGTTTGAACCTTCTAGCGTACCGTCACGAGAAATGTCCGTGCAAAGCACGTGCTGTAGACCTACCGTTAGGTAATCATTGATCAGTGCTTCGATAGTCACGCCTGAATCTTCTTGCCAGCCTGAAATCGCCACTTTGCGTGTGCCGCCTTGGTCGATGTTGATGTCTAGCGCTAGAACGATTTTATCCGCACCATACTTTTCAATCCAACCTTTCACAAGTTCTGGCTGTTTGACTGCTGTAGAGCCCACAACTACGCGCTGTGCGCCTGCTTCAAGTAGATCCACAACGTCTTGCTCTGTTCGCACACCGCCACCGATTTGAATGTTCGCCGGTGTGCTCGCCAGTAGTTTTGTAATCAAATCAAGTTGACGCGCCGTTGTATCTTTCGCACCCGTCAGATCCACCAAGTGCAGCCAGTTCGCACCGGCTTGGTGGTACAAGTTGAACTGCTCTGCTGGGTCGACTTTGTATTCGGTTACTTGACCATAATCACCTTGATAAAGGCGAACCACCTGTCCTTCAATTAAATCAAGAGCTGGAATAATCACACTAAATTCCTTTTATAATTCTAAGAAGTTTTGAATAAGCTTCGCACCCGCTTTGGAAGAACGCTCAGGGTGGAATTGCACACCATAATAGTTGCCACTTTGTACTGCTGCGGTGAACGGATTGCCGTATTCACATTCTGCAATGGTGTAATCACCAACTGGCATAGCAAAGCTGTGTACAAAGTAGAAGTACTCACCTTCTTCGATACCATTGAACAGCGGATTACCTGCTTTTGCAGAGACGGTGTTCCACCCCATATGCGGCAGCGGTAAATCACCAGTTTGAAGTAGCTTCACTTCGCTATCGCAAAGTCCAAGGCACTCAACCGACTCGTCCGCATTCTGCCCTTTCTCTTGAGAAACTTTACCCAACAGTTGCATGCCTAAGCAGATGCCTAGCAGCGGCATTTCTACTTGTTTCACCAAGCTGATAAGTTCGCGCTCTTCTAAGTTCTTCATCGCTTCACTGGCGGTTCCCACTCCCGGTAGAAATAGCTTGTCAGCCGACAATACGATTTGCGGATCTTTAGAAATGGTTACGTCATAGCCTAAGCGTTCAATGGCAAACTTCACCGAAGAAACATTGGCACAGCCAGTATCGATAATGACAACTTTCTGTTCTATCACTGTTTTTCTCCTTGCTAACGTTAGCCTTACAGCACGCCTTTGCTGCTTGGTAGCTCGCTACCTTCTACTTTGATCGCTTGACGTAGAGTTCGGCCAAACGCTTTAAATAGGCTCTCAATGATGTGATGATCATTATCGCCAGCCGAAGAAAGGTGCAGAGTACACGCTAGGGTGTCAGTCAAAGAGCGGAAGAAGTGCACAACCATCTCTGTTGATAGACCACCGACCTGCTCACGACTAAACTGTGCATCGAACTTGAGATAAGGGCGACCAGACAGGTCTAGTGCACATTGTGCCAAACACTCATCCATCGGCAGGCTAAAGCCAAAGCGGCCAATACCGCGCTTGTCACCCAGAGCCTCTTTCAACGCTTGACCCAGCGCAAGAGCGGTATCTTCTACCGTGTGGTGATCATCAATGTGTAGGTCACCTTCCACTTTGCACACCATTTGGAATCCGCCGTGCGTGGCAATTTGATCCAGCATGTGGTCGAAGAAGCCAAGGCCGGTAGAGATATCGTTTCCACCTTGCTGATCAAGATTAACCGCAACTTTGATGTCCGTTTCTTTCGTGGTACGAATCACTTCAGCAACGCGCGCTTTAACCGTCAGATCTTTAAGGATCTGCTTCCAGCCCATGGTTTCTGGGTTGTATTGAATACCGCGAATCGCCATATTTTCTGCAAGTTGAAGATCGGTTTGTCGATCGCCAATCACGACTGAGTTTTGGAAATCAACTTTGCCACCTTGAAGGTACTCTTTCACCATACCCAATTTAGGTTTACGGCAAGCGCAGTTCTCTTCTTCAAAGTGAGGGCAAATCAGAATGTCATCAAACTTCACACCTTGAGATTCGAAGATCTCCATCATCATAGTGTGTGGCGCATCAAAGTCTTCTTGTGGGTAGCTATCTGTCCCCAAACCATCTTGGTTCGTTACCATCACTAGACGGTAACCCGCAGCTTGCAACGACAACAGGCTCGGGATAACAAATGGCTCTAGTTTTAGTTTGTCTAGGCGGTCGACTTGAAAATCAATCGGCGGCTCAACAATCAAGGTGCCGTCACGGTCGATAAATAGGATTTTTTGTTGTTTGCTCACTCGAACTTCCTTATTACTATTCTTTTGCGCCTCACTGTTTAGCGAGAGCGATTCATTCTGTCGCTACTTATGAGTAGTAGTTTCTAATAAATCCGAGTGTTTTTTCGCACTCGTCACGGTTACCTACGCTGATACGCACACAGTTTTCGATGGGCGAATTACGCAAGATAATTCCGGTGTCCCAAGCGGCTTTGAAAAGATCATCGCCATTTGGGAATTTCACCAATAGGTAGTTACCCCAGCCTTCAAACACTTCCAAATCTGGAAACATCGATAAACCAACATGCAAGTAAGCACGGTTTGCGTTGAGGTCAAGAACTTGGAATTTCGTTCGGGCTAAGCCCGCTTCTGACAATGCTTGAATCGCAATTTCAGCTACGGGAACTGGTACCGGGTATGGCGCGATAACTTTAAGAAGTACATTGATCAACTCTTCGTTCGCAAGCGTAAATCCACAACGTAAGCCAGCAAGCGCAAACGCTTTCGACAGAGTACGCAGAATCGCTAAGTTCGGGTATTGCGCGAGCAAATCCACCGTTGACGCTTCTGGGCAAAAATCGATGTACGCTTCGTCCATCACCACGATTGCACGATCTTTTGTCATCTCAAGCAGAGACACAATATCTTCACGTTTCACGAGGTTACCCGTTGGGTTGTTTGGCGAACAGACGAAAACCAGTTTGACCTTATCTAGGTTGGCTTCAATACCGACTAGATCCAGTTGCCAATCTGACGTTAGCGGTACGGTTTTACGCTCTACACCAATGGTTTCAGCACTAATTGCATACATGCCGTAAGTCGGTGGGCAGTATAAAATCGCATCTTCCCCTGGCTCACAGAATGCACGAACTAAGAGTTCAATGCCCTCATCCGCACCACGAGAAGTTAGCGTCTGCTCTGGTTTCACACCCGCATACGCTGCGTAAGCGGAAATCAATTCTTTAGGTTGGCATTCGCAGTAACGATTAAGACGAGCAAAATCTGTTTTGTACTCATTGTTGAAAGGTGATTCGTTCGCATTGAGCCATACGTCACCCGTTCCACCAATTCGGCGAGCCGATAAATAAGGCGTTAGCTGTTGGACTTGTTTACGCGCTAGTTTTTCCATCTTATTGTCCTCTTACTTACTTGCCTTATTTACTACGCGGATTAATTTTTCAGTACGGATAGTCACCGCACGCTTGTGCGCATCAAGACCTTCCGCCTCAGCCATGGTTACCACCGTTGGCGCAAGGTTCTTTAGACCATCAGCAGACAGTTCTTGAACCGTCATACGTTTAGAGAAATCCGCCAAACCTAAGCTTGAGTAGGTACGCGTGTAACCATAAGTAGGAAGCACGTGGTTAGTACCTGACGCGTAATCACCTGCTGATTCAGGAGACCAATCGCCTAGGAAGATTGAACCTGCGTTATCTAATAGAGGTAGAAGCTCGCGAGGGGTCTTGGTCTGAACAATCAAGTGCTCAGGGCCGTAGTAATTTGAGATTGCAACAGCTTGAGTCAGAGACTCCGCAATGATGATTAGGCTGGAAGCCAGCGCCTGCTGTGCGATATCGGCACGAGAGAGTGCTTTAAGTTGGCGTTGAACCGCATCCGTCACTTGATCTGCAATCACTGGTGAAGGCGTCACAAGTACCACTTGGGAATCAGGACCGTGCTCCGCTTGGCTCAGCAGATCCGCGGCAATGAAGTCTGGGTCGGCCGTTTCATCCGCAATCACAAGCACTTCTGATGGACCTGCAGGCATATCAATCGCTGCGCCGCGGAAATCATTACTCACCTGACGTTTTGCTTCTGTCACGTAGGCGTTACCCGGACCAAAGATCTTATCAACTTTCGATACCGTCTCTGTGCCGTAAGCCATCGCCGCCACCGCTTGACCGCCACCGACGTTATACACTTCATCGATGCCACACAGTTTCGCTACATAAAGGATCTCGTCGGCAATTGGTGGTGGAGAGCAAAGCACCACTTTTCGACAACCTGCTATGTTTGCAGGAACACCCAGCATCAAAACCGTCGATGGTAATGGTGCGCTACCGCCAGGAATGTACAAACCCACTTTTTGAATTGGGCGCGTGACCTGCTCACAAAGTACACCTGGTTGAGTTTCTACTTTGATAGGCTGTGGCTTCTGTGCTTTGTGAAACTTCGAGATATTTTCATAGGCTTGCTCAAGCGCATTCTTCATTTTTTCAGGAAGACGCGCTGAAGCTTTATCAATGTCTTGAGCCGATAAACGAATAGACTCCGGCTTAACGCGGTCAAACTTCTCAGTCAACTCTACTAATGCAGCATCACCTTCATTACGAACTTTCGCGATGATTTCAGAAACTGCGGCAGTAATATTTGCGCCCTCTGTAATTGCTGGACGCTCCAGAATCGAATCCTGCTGTGTTTCGCTCAGCGATTGCCATACAACTGTTCTCATCACGATTACTCCATCATTTTTTCAATTGGTAGTACTAGGATTGAGCTCGCACCCAATTCTTTGAGCTGTTCCATCGTTTCCCAGAACAAGTTTTCAGTACTGACCAAGTGAACCGCCACTTTTTGCTTGTCTGCAGAGAGTGGTAAAACAGTCGGGTCTTCGGCTCCTGGTAACAGTGTCTTAATTTGGTCTAATTTATCAGCAGGAGCGTGTAGCATGATGTACTTCGACTCCTTCGCTTGCTGTACGCCTTGCATACGAGTCAGTAATTTTTCGATCAGTGCCACTTTATCTGCATCGAATTCGCCAGTACGTTGAATCAGTGTCGCTTTTGATTTGAAGATAATTTCAGCTTCTTTTAAACCGTTTGCTTCAAGCGTTGCACCGGTCGACACTAAATCTGCAATCGCGTCTGCTAGGCCAGCGCGAGGAGCAACTTCCACAGAACCGGTCAACATACATGTTGAGAACGATACACCAACTTCATCCATGTAAGCTTTTAGCAATTGTGGGTAAGTCGTTGCGATACGTTTCCCTGCTAAATCTTGCGGGCCGTTGTATTCTTCATCTTTGTCGATAGCGATAGACAAACGGCAGCCACCAAAATCAAGACGACGAAGTTGCACAAACTCGCTAGGCTCGCCTAATGCTTTACGGTCCAGACGAACTTCTTCAAGTTCATTTTCACCAATGAAGCCTAGGTCAACCACACCATCCATAATTAAACCAGGGATGTCATCATCGCGTACCAAAAGCAAATCAATTGGCATATTTTCTGAATGAACGACCAATCGCTCACCCATGACATTGAATTTAACACCACATTTTTTCAATAGAGCTTGGCTCTCTTTACTAAGGCGGCCTTTTTTCTGAATGGCAATTCTTAAGCGTTGTGTTTGCATTGCTTTATCCCTGTGCAAATTCGATATTTAAAATATTTTATAAATCAGCAAACTAAAAAACCCTCGGGAGAGTTGGGTCTCCCGAGGGTTTGAAATCTGTATGTACTTTGATTTTAACCTCCGGGAGTTTCCTGCCTCCCGGGTATGCGTGCATCTCCCGAAAGACTAGGCTGGGTGATGATGGTGATGAATATTCATTGCAAAATTACGCATACTTATTTAAGGCTCGATTGAGTTGCTTCGTTAATGACCACACTAACTAAGCTTGTTAATTTTTTCAATACTGAATTCAAACTTTTCTCAAATAATTTGCTAAACCACTAATTTTACGACCATTGGAGCGACATATTAACCCAGACTCTAAACAACTGAGCGCATTTGCAACGAGAGCATGTTAAAAAAAAACAAATCCATTAATTGATTCTAGAACAACCGGTTAGCGCCCAAGCGTATGTTAACTTGATAAATTCTCAAATATGATACAGCTACTCACTTTTGAGACAACCATTTCGCAACTACGCTTTGATTAGAACCAAAAAAGTGGCTAATCATGAAACTACATAAGAGTCGAACCAAAATAATTACGCAAAACATTGATGCCAATCCATTCACCTTGATTGGAAATAGTGCCTGTATCAACGAGCTAAGTAATATATTAAGGAAGTATGCGCAGTGTGATGCAGAGGTTCTTATCCAAGGTGAGACCGGTGTGGGTAAAGGGCTGTGCGCGAGAATCATCCACCAACTATCAAGTCGACGCTCATCACCTTTTGTGGAGGTAAACTGTGGGGCGATACCCAGCGGTCTTATCGCCTCGGAGCTATTTGGGCACGAGAAAGGGGCATTTACAGGTGCCATATCAGAACATGTTGGGTATATTCAAATGGCGCACAAGGGAACGCTATTTTTAGATGAGATTGGAGACATGCCTCCTCAACTTCAAATTCATCTTCTGCACTTTCTTGAGAATAAACTGATCCACAAAGTGGGAGCTGATAAGAATATCCATGTGGATTGCCGAGTGATAGTCGCGAGTCACGTAGACCTGAAAAATGAGGTGGTTCAAGGCCAATTTCGAGAAGACCTATTTTATAGGCTCAATATTTTACCGCTAACAATTCCACCGTTAAGAGAACGCGGCAACGACATTCTGATCTTAGCCGAGTATTTTTTGAAAGACCTATCAAAAGGACAGATCAACAACATGTCCAATGAAGTTAAAGCAAAACTACAAAAACACCGATGGCCTGGTAACGTACGCGAACTCCGTAACGTAATTCAAAGGGCAATCGTGATGTGCGAAGATAATACTCTCCTAGTCACAGACTTAGGACTAGACAGTTGCGAGCGGCAATTACTCCCCTCTGTAGAGCAAGTCGACCTCGAATATTTGCTCCATGTAATAGAGGAAAACAAACACAATATAAGTGCAGCTGCGCGGGATTTAGGGATATCCCGAACAACCTTGTATCGCTTAATCAAAAAATACAATCTCAACGTCTGATCCTTTTAAATCGAGTCTGATTGCTACTGTAATACCCATTCGTCCCGTTCGGATATTATGCATACCGACACGTTTAATGCGATACAAAAGGTGCTTTCAATGGGCTGCACGTATCACTTTCAACCTATCTTGATATTGCATAAAAAAACTCCGCCAATTGAGCGGAGTTTTTATTTTAGTTCGCTATATCAAACAATCTAAGCATTCTGACATGATGTCATTTTTGACTTAGACAGCCAGGATAAAATCACACAAACGATAACGAACGTGATCGATGCTGCAATGAAAGAAATTACGGTAGAAGCCGTCATACCAAGCGTAATAAAGCCTACACAGGCAACAAGAGCAACTGACAGAGCATAAGGTAACTGTGTCGCCACGTGATCAATGTGATTACAACGTGCACCTGTAGAAGACAGAATGGTCGTATCAGAAATTGGCGAACAATGGTCACCAAATACCGCACCAGCGAGTACCGAACTCAACATAGGTAGCATAAGTGCGATGTCAGTCGCGCCCGCCATGTCACCTGCGATAGGCAGCATGATGCCAAAGGTACCCCACGACGTACCTGTAGAGAAAGCCATTAGGCCTGACAGCAAGAACAAGATAACCGGTAGCCAATGAGGATCAATATTACCCTGTGCCATCGTTGACAAGTAAGATCCGGTATTCATATCGCTGATAACCAAGCCGATCGTCCAAGCGAAGATAAGGATGAGAATCGCGCCGAACATTGACTTAGCACCAATCCAAAGCGTACGAGTAATCTCAACCATTGGTAAGCCTTGTTTCAATACAGTAAATAGAGCGACTGCAAGACCAAGTAAACTACCGTAAATAAGAGACATACCTACATCAGTGTTCTCAAACGCACCTAACAGCGCAAATTGTTTTCCATCTGCTGCCAGCGCTTGACCACCGGTGTAAAGCATTGAAGCGATCGTCGCCACAATAAGCGTCACGATAGGAAGTACTAGGTCAGATACCTTACCTCTTTCACTTTCGTGAATATCTAGCTCTTCATTAAGATCGTGCGCTTCTTGAATATCGTTCTCTTTATCTTTATCAAAACCACGACCTTGAGACGCTGCAATTTCATGCTCACGCATTTTGCCGATATCTAGACCAAACCACGCCACTGCAAATACCATGAGCAGTGCAAATACAGCGTAAAAGTTCATTGGGATAAGACGAACGTACGCACCAAGTGCTGAGTACTCCGTTACGCCGTGCGATACTAAAATACCACCGATGATCGTGATGATATAAGCCCCCCAACTTGAAGCTGGCATGATCACACACATAGGTGCAGCCGTTGAGTCTAGGATGTACGCGAGTTTAGCGCGTGAAACATAGAAGCGGTCTGTAACTGGACGAGAGATCGCACCAACAGCGAGACTGTTAAAGTAATCGTCGACAAAAATGAATACGCCTAGAAAGGCAGCAAGAAGTTTAGAGCCACGTTTACTTTTTACTCGAGTTTGCGCCCATTCAGCGAAAGCGCGAGTACCACCAGACAGGGTCAACAACGCCGTTGTCATACCTAACAAGATTAGGAAGCCAACAATACTCATATTCCAAGTATTGATACCACCGTCTTCAATAAAAACAGAAGAAACTTGGGCACTGACGTAGCCAGCGGTAGAGCCGATAGACCAGTCGTTAAGTAGAACCGCACCAAGTACGATACCTACACCGAGAGAAACTAAAACGCGTCGAGTCAAAATTGCCAGCGTCAGTGCAACAACAGGCGGTAATAACGAAACGGGAGAATGTGCAAAATCTATTAAATTCATGATCTTCAAAAACCAAAGTTTGGCTAGAGATCTACTGCAGACAAGACACGTTGTATATGACACGTGCTCATGTTGAACTTAGCGACAGGGAAGCGAACACTTCACCCAACCCTACAGTAGCGCTCCATAGTTTAATGTAAATATACTATGGCAGTGTTGTTCCTTTCAGATACAACCCCAGCAAGCAGTTTTGATAGGCTACTTACTTCGGCAATCTTCGCCTTCCACTATTATTCATTGGCATCACCCCAATAATAGCTACTCTTCGAGACTGCACCTCTACGGCAATAACAGACAGTTAACCATCAATTACACAAATCGACAACAAATTATCTGCAATATTGCATCAGGTAACGTCCATTGTACTCATGAAGCCCTCCAATGCAACACATCAAACTAAATTTAGTGGATAAAAAGTTGTCGTAACCGTTTATAAATCAGGAACCAACAAAGGATCAATGTGCACTGCAAGCACTTCAAGGATGATAATTATGAAACTTGACTACTAACTTTCGTCTGAGTTGCTATGAAGTTAAGCCAAAAATAAAAAACCGATACCATCTAATTAGTTGCCTCCTCACCATCAAAAATATTAATGGCAATTTCAATTCAAGCGACAAATAGAGTATCTACAAACCTAAAAGCTTATCGTATCTATAACAAAAAATCGGACTTCAACCTGTATTAAGATAAGCTTTAGTCTATTTAATTTCTCATCTATAATGAAACGATTAAAAATTTCATCAAAATAATAAATTAATATTTGCACATATTGAAAAGATAAAGTTAAATATAAGAACTCTATGCTATATTTCCAGTTTGACATTTAATTTATCATTTTGATAACGAATGTCGAACCTCTCAACCTATTAATAGGAATCGTTATGTCAGAGCTGACTAAAACACTTCTAAATATCCGTAGCCTTCGTGCATTTTCTCGTGAGCTGACTCTAGAACAATTGGAAGAAGCTCTAGATAAACTCACTATCGTTGTCCAAGAGCGTCAAGAAGCTGAAGAAGCTGACCGCGCAGCACAAGCTGAGCAAGAAGCAAAAATGGCAGCTATCGCAGAGCAAATCGCGAAAGACGGTATCGATGTTGAAGCACTTATTAGTGCACTAGCGGGTGAGACTAAAACTAAGATGAAAGCTAAGCGTGCTCCACGCCCAGCTAAGTACAAATACACCGATACTAACGGTGAAGAGAAAACTTGGACAGGCCAAGGCCGTACGCCTTCTGCAATTCAAGAGCTACTTGATGCCGGCAAATCTCTAGACGACTTCTTAATCTAACTCAACCTTATTTAGGGCGGGTCAAGTGAATGTTTAAAGGCTTCAAATGGAAGCCTTTTTGTTTGCTTATCACTATAAGCAGATAAAAAAATGGCGCATTCAACATGCGCCATTTTTTTTGATATATGAAGTTCTCACTCTAGGAATCGAATTAACGCTCCCAGTATGCTTCTTCTAAACTATCTTCACGCTCAGGCAAACCACGAGATAGACGTGGGGAATGCTGTACTAACACTTCATAACTTGCACGATTCGCGTATTTACATACTTGAGAGAATGAAGAATAGGTTAAATACTCATTACTGTGCTTGCTTGAGTTAGGCACATTTTCTTTATGATACTTATTTGCAGCCATATCATGCAAAACTGCGGACAGTGCCGCATCACCTGCACCATTGGTATTCTTAATTTTCTCTGGACCACCCATGTAAGGCGAAATGTGTGAATAAACTTTAATTGCATTCTCACACGATTCTTTCTTCGCTGGTCGACTAAATTCGTAACGATTGAACTCTGCGATAGAACCTGGAAGAAGTGGCAGTGAAGTTTCGCGCTTTGCACTATCTTCGGTGTAGCCTGCCATGAACAAGCCAACAGGGCCAGCGGTACAAAGTACCATGTCAGCCCAATCTAACGTCTTGTCAGATGCCGCTAGAGGATCAGACTCACCCGTTAGCGCTTCAGCTTCGTCTTCATTCATCGCGACAACAGAAACATGGTCACGAATAAATGCTTGCCAAAAAATCGGATCATCTTGAATTACAAACTTAGTTCCAAGCGTTAACACCACTGGTACATCGTATTTCTTCGCGTATTCAATCGCACGCATGGTTGCTTCCGGCATTGGATCGCCTTCTTTACAACGAACGAGATACGCCGTCAGGACAAGCGCTGATGCACTTTTGAAGATTTTCTCTGGGATGTTATCTGGATGAAGTTGGTTCATTTGACCTTCGCTGATTGCGAAAGTACGTTCACCGTCTTCAGTAATCAGAGCAAAACAACGACCGATTGCCCCTTGTACCCCTTGTAGATAGTTCAGATCCATACGGCTAGAGGTGTTACATAAGTAACGGTAACCATAGCTGCCGATCTTAATGTCCTGGCTCATTACGCCTAGAAGAGTCGAACGGTCATCCGCAAGCACAGAGTAATTATGTAGTGTGTTGCCAATTGTGCCACCCGCATACTCATTAGTAATGAGGTTCTCTTCTTTTAGCTGTTGGTATAGCGCTTCCGCGGTTGCGTCATCAATAACCAACGAGTGTCCTTTACTCAAACCGTACTTTTCAATCACATCCGTTGTAACTTTAGCTTCAATATCAACCAGAGTCTGATCAATACCGATGATGTGGGTGCGCGTCATCTTCTTGCTTTCTTGTGCTTGGCTCACCAATGGATCACGAGCATGAACAGGAAAATAGTGCTTCGATTTGCGTTGTCCAGGAAATTTCATATTGTTAGTCTGAGTAAGGGGATGAAAAGGAGAACGGATTCTATACCGCTAACAATAAAGCAGCAATAAAAGCAATTATAGCAAACGTTTGCCGCCTATTTTTTTCTTTCTTGAGCGCTATTCGCCTTCCATGAAACTCAGGTCAGGAAGCTGATTAAGATGCTCTGTGTAGCGCTTTAGATTAAATTCACCGTCGTTTTTCATCACATCAAAAACTTCAATCGACATCGCACACGCCATCATCGCTATCGCGTCCTCCCGGGGCGTACCTGTCATCATTAAGCGCATTAGGGTTTCTTTTACTTTTATTGGGTTACCATCTTCTAGTTGATTTTCGATGATTTCAATCAACTCGCCTTCTTGCATAAACTGGTTTTCTTCGGTCATTTAACTTTTCCTCTTGGATTTTTGGCAACTATGCCATATATAGCACTTCTATACTCGTGAAATTGCGAATTGGTGATGCTGTAGCAGAAAAATGCAGCAAAACGAAGTGTGATTTCGATCTCGGATCTGTCACCGGTCTGTGGATTCTGTTAGAATCTGCGTCCCGTTTATTTAAGTGGTGTTTAGTAATGTCTGATAACAGCCAAAAGAAAGTCATCGTCGGAATGTCCGGCGGCGTTGATTCATCTGTTTCTGCGTATCTTCTGAAGCAACAAGGCTACCAAGTGGAAGGCCTGTTCATGAAGAACTGGGAAGAAGATGACAACGAAGAATATTGCACAGCAGCAGAAGATCTTGCCGATGCTCAAGCAGTATGTGACAAGCTGGGCATCCATCTACACACCATCAACTTTGCTGCAGAATACTGGGACAATGTATTTGAGTACTTCCTTGCTGAATACAAAGCGGGCCGTACACCAAACCCAGATATTCTTTGTAACAAAGAAATTAAATTTAAAGCATTCCTGGAGTTCGCTGATGAAGTTCTGGATGCCGACTACATCGCAATGGGTCACTACGTACGTCGTTCTTTCCCTGAGAACGGTGAAAAGCCTCAGATGCTACGTGGTCTAGACGGCAACAAAGACCAGAGCTACTTCCTGTACACACTAAGTCACGAGCAAGTTGCACGTAGCCTATTCCCTGTCGGTGATTTGGAAAAACCAGAAGTACGACGCATCGCAGAAGAGCAAGACCTGATCACAGCGAAAAAGAAAGACTCAACGGGCATTTGTTTCATCGGTGAGCGTAAGTTCACAGAGTTCCTTGGCAAATACCTTCCAGCGCAACCTGGTAATATTGAAACACCAGAAGGTGAAGTGATCGGTCAGCACCAAGGTTTGATGTACCACACGCTTGGTCAGCGTAAAGGGCTTCACATTGGTGGCCGTAAAGGCGGCGGTGGCAATGAAGACCCATGGTTCGTTGGCGAGAAGGATTTGAAACGTAACGTTTTGATTGCGGTACAAGGTAAAGATCACCCAATGCTGAAGTCAGAAGGTCTACTTGCATCACAACTTCACTGGGTAGATCGTGAGCCAATTCGCGATGTTATGAAGTGCACAGTGAAAACACGTTACCGTCAGGAAGATATTCCTTGTACAATCATCCCTATCGATGATGAGAACATTAAAGTGATCTTTGACGAGCCACAAGTTGCTGTCACTCCAGGTCAATCAGCTGTGTTCTACAAAGATGACGTGTGCCTAGGTGGCGGCATCATCGAGCAACGCATTAAATATTCTCAAGCTTAGGAGTCGCTACGTGGCGAATACACTTTATGACCGTACTATTGCTTTCGCTGGCATCTGCCAAGCAGTTGCATTGGTTCAACAAGTTGCGCGAGACGGACATTGTGATCAAGATGCCTTTGAAACGTCAATCAATGCCATATTAAATACGAGCCCGGCAAACACTGTCGGTGTATTCGGTCGTGAAGCCAACCTCAAACTAGGGCTCGAATGCTTGGTAAAAGGAATTGATAGCACGCCATCGGGAAGTGAAGTCACTCGCTATATTATCAGTCTCATGGCATTAGAGCGTAAGTTAACAGGTCGCAACGACGCCATGTCACAACTTGGCGACCGCATCCAGATGGCTCAGCGTCAAACGGAGCATTTTGACTTACTCGACGACCAGATGATCAGCAACCTAGCAAGCATTTACTTGGATGTGGTGAGCCCTATCGGCCCTCGCATTCAAGTAACTGGTACTCCATCCGTGCTGCAGCAAACCTCTAATCAGCACAAAGTCCGTGCGTTGTTGTTATCAGGTATTCGCAGTGCCGTACTTTGGCGCCAAGTGGGTGGCAAACGTCGCCACTTAATTTTCGGCCGCAAAAAGATGGTCGAGCAGGCTCAGATACTTCTTGCTCGAATGTAAGATGGTTCCGAATAAGCAGCAGCTCGCGATAATCGCGAGCTCATTTTTTGACTAAAACAAATCTCGCGCAAACGATTGCGCAATATTCGTGACAATTGCCATAGTGTTTGGTATAAAGCTCACGAAATTTAGAAACCCAATTCAGGAGAACATCATGGAACTGTCAGCATTGACTGCTGTTTCACCAGTAGACGGCCGTTACGGAAGCAAGACCATTGCGTTACGCGAAATTTTCAGTGAATACGGTTTATTGAAGTACCGTACTATCGTTGAGATCCGCTGGCTTCAAAAGCTTGCTGCTACTGCTGAAATTGCAGAAGTGCCAGCGTTTAGCGCAGAAGCAAATCAATTCCTAGACGACCTTGCTGCAAACTTCTCTGAAGAAGACGCGCTACGCATCAAAGAGATCGAGCGTACAACAAACCACGATGTTAAAGCGGTTGAGTACTTCTTAAAAGAAAAAGTCGCTGACGTTCCTGAGCTTCACGCAGTAAACGAGTTCTTCCACTTTGCATGTACTTCTGAAGACATCAACAACACTTCACACGCTCTTATGCTGAAAGAAGCGCGTGAGACCGTGATTCTTCCAGAAATTCGCAACTTAATCGACGCGATTAAAGCACTTGCTGTTGAATACCGCGACATCCCTCTTCTATCTCGTACACACGGTCAGCCAGCGTCCCCATCAACAATGGGTAAAGAAATGGCCAATGTGGCGTACCGTATGGAGCGTCAATTCAAGCAAATAGAAAACGTTGAGATCCTAGCGAAAATCAACGGCGCAGTCGGTAACTATAACGCACACCTGTCTGCTTACCCAGAGCTAGATTGGCACAAATTCAGCGAAGATTTCATCACTGAGTCTTTGGGCGTTACTTGGAACCCTTACACAACTCAGATCGAGCCGCACGATTACATCGCTGAACTGTTCGACGCTGTTGCACGTTTCAATACTATCCTGATTGATTTCGACCGTGACGTTTGGGGTTACATTGCTCTAGGCCACTTTAAGCAAAAAACCATTGCGGGTGAGATTGGCTCTTCAACAATGCCACACAAAGTTAACCCAATCGATTTTGAAAACTCTGAAGGTAACCTAGGCCTTGCGAACGCTGTGTTCGGCCACCTAGCCCAGAAACTGCCTATCTCTCGTTGGCAGCGTGACCTAACCGACTCAACGGTTCTACGTAACCTCGGCGTTGGTGTTGGCTACGCTATCATCGCTTACACGTCTACACTTAAAGGCATCAGCAAGCTTGAAGTTAACCGCGAAGCACTTCTTGCTGAACTAGACAAGAACTGGGAAGTACTCGCTGAGCCAGTACAAACGGTTATGCGTCGTTACGGCATCGAGAAGCCTTACGAGAAGCTAAAAGAGCTAACTCGTGGTAAGCGTGTAGACGGCGAAGCAATGCGTAACTTCATCGACAGTCTTGAGCTTCCTGAGCACGAGAAAGCACGTCTGAAAGAGATGACGCCAGCGAACTACATCGGTCAAGCAATCGAGCTGACAGATAAGCTGTAAGAGAATCGTGTATCGGATAATTTTGAGGGTTGACGTGAGAGCGTCAACCCTTTCTTTTTTTGAGCTGGAAGCGGGAACGGGCTTCGCCCTATGGAATGTTTCGCTACGAGATAAGGGATAAGGGTCGACTATATCCTTCTAGGATGGCAAGTCCTGTCGACACATTCTAAATTCAACTTCCCTTCACTAAACTTCTAGCGCCCCCATTTCGATCCCTAAAGCGAAGCGTGGACGATTCCCGACTCTTTTATTGCCTCTGAAAGAAAAGCGTAATCGTCCCTACCTCGACACCAAACTTCTTAATCTTGGTGAGGTTAAACACGTGCATGTCATCTTGGCGGTAAAGCCAGTCATCGAACGATACTGTGATGGTTGAATCATCCATCTTTAGCTCGAAATCGTATTGCCATTGCAACACATTACCCATCTCTTTACCCGTAGCAACGCCAATAATGTCATCCGCTTTGCCTTGATAAGTACCGTCTTCGAGTTGAGTAATTACCCATGTACGCTGGTCGTGCTCTCCATCATCAAAGACAAAGTCTTCCACCAGCGTTAGTTCATTGCCTTCAACCGTCCCAACGATGTCGACTTCAAATCGACGAGTTTGTTTCTCGGTGTAGTCCTGCACCATCCCCCATGCCTTGACGTCACCTTCGAAATAACCAAACAGGTCAAAGGCTGGCGATGCAGCTTGATAGTTATCAATGTCAGCAGAGCATGCGCTAAGTAGCGTAACCGCAGCAATCACTGGAGCTCTGAGCATACGTTTTAATAATTTCACTATCTTACCTGCCCTATCAGTTGTTTACGAAGTTTAGGAAACTCTGTTTTCGGTGATAACCAAATGGAAAGAAACGCATCATTAAGTCGCTCATCCTTCACATATCCGACGATTTGATAAGGCTCGCTCCCCGCTTTTCGATAGATAAGTTGTCCATTTTTACCATCAGTAAGGTAGGTGAGCTCATCCCCCTTCTTAATGTTGGGGAACATAATGTTCAGCTCAGAAATCCACTGTTGGCGGTAAGACTCCGTAAAGCCTAGCTTTTGCCACTGCTCATCAGTCACATCGAGCAGTTGCTCTTTACTAATATCACGCTGATAGTTAATCTCTAGAGCAAAGGGATGGGGGGAAACGTCACTAGACACCAAGTACTGTCCATCGGGCGCTTTAAGGCGAGACTTGTAGATATCAAAAACAAACCAAGTGAGTTGAGCTTCGCCGACCGTTTGCCATTGTTGCCAGTTGCTTGTGGTCATTGTCTCACTTGAACCCACCACATTTTGAGCTTGCAAAGGCACCGCACAGAACAAGGACGCGGCCATTACATTACTGGTCAGCTTTTGTTTCCAATTTTTTTTCAAGCTTTTCATTTCCGTACACCTTGAGTATCAAAAGCATCATTGCACACCATTCGACGAACAAGATCGTGAGGGTGACACCAACGCTAAATCCAAATTCAACGGCTTGGAGTTTGTAGCCAGCAAAGTAGCTCGCTGTTCCTCCGATACCGCCTACTATTGATACGTAGGTTTTTGGGAAACGGTACAAGATTGACTTGAGTTGGTAGGCATACCAAGAAAATAAAACCCACAAGCAAACAAGCCATATCGGCAACCAAGTGGTTGGGAATATAAAGACGGAAAATTGCTGATTGAGGGTATCTAGCACCAAACCAATGGATACAATGAAAGTGATATTTTTGAGCGCAGAAGGATCCACTCTCCAGCAATATACAAGGGTAAGTAACGTGAGAACTAAGGTCAGCCACTGCCATTGATAGGTTCCAAGCACAGCTGCGAACCAGCAGAGTTGGAACCATGTCGATGCAAGAAACACTCTCATAACGAGCTACGGACGCTGAAACGTCATGTGTACGGCACTGATCGTGCGAGCTAAGAAGCCACCCTCACAGTAGCTCAAGTAGTAACGCCACATGCGCACAAAGCGATCATCGTAACCGAACGAGCGCACCTCACTCTCAGCTTGATTAAAACGATGATGCCACTCATTAAGCGTTTTAGCGTAATCAAGCCCGATATCAAACAGATCTCGCGTGACCAAGTCACTGTACTTCGTCGTTGCTTGAGTCAGCGATGTAACTGAAGGTAAGAAACCTCCCGGGAAAATATACTTCTGAATAAAGTCGACATTGTTGCTGTAATACTCGTAACGCTGATCCGCAATGGTAATCGCTTGAATCGCCATCAAACCACCGGACTTCAACAAAGACTCACACACCTTAATGTACGAAGGCAGGAATTGTTTGCCCACCGCTTCTATCATCTCAATAGAAACCAGCTTGTCATAGGTTCCCGTTAAATTGCGATAGTCCTCTTTAAGCAAAGTGACTTTATCTTCTAAGCCACGCTCTCTGATCTTCTGTTCAGCGTAAGCGTGCTGCTCTTCTGATATCGTGGTCGTAGTAACATGACAACCGTACTGCTCGGCCATATAAATTGCCATAGCACCCCAGCCGGTGCCAATCTCGATAACGTGATCGCTAGGTTTGAGTTCGAGTTGCTGACACAGACGATCCATTTTGTTAACTTGTGCCTGTTCTAAAGAATCATTCTCTTGGTTATACAGCGCTGATGAATACAACATGTTGGTATCAAGAAATGCTTCATAAAGATTATTTCCTAAATCATAATGGGCATGGATATTCTTACGCGAATTCTCTTGAGAGTTACGATTTCCCCAGTGACTGAACTTATACAATAGCCTCGTCAGCCAACTGCCCTGCTCTTCAAGTTTGTCTAACGCACGTAGATTCAGCGCCATTAACTTCATAAGTGCTGTCAAATCTGGGCTATCCCACCAGCCATCCATGTAAGCTTCACCTGCTGCGATGCTGCCGCCTTGCAAAATACGTGAATAAAAGCCTGGATGCTTCACCTCAATCGTCGCAACGACTGGCTTACCTTTATCATCAACATTTGAAGTGGCAAATCGCTCACTGCGCTCAGTGGTTTCTGTCTTGAAGCTTTCAATTACGGTTAAGCAGCCGATTTCCATTTTCTGTAGACACTGAAAAAGAACTCCACGCGCCGCTTTCTGGGTCGTCGACAATTCACGAGGCATTGCCATTGAAGTAGTGTTTAACATGCTGAGTTCTCCTTGTGTTTATTATTTTTTTTGTGTTCACTCACGTGCTCAGGTTCGTTTTTTTTAGGTTGAGCGTATTTAGGGTGTGAGTAAAACGGCGCACCTTTAATCCAAAGCTTTAGAGCGTGCCAATAAATACCAACCATGACTTTTACCGTTTGGCTCGGTGTGACGATCAAGCATTTAAGTAAGCTTTTGCTGGAAAGCGGCTTGGCTTTCATTGCCATCGTCGCATCGAAATGCTTTTCACCTTTGTGACACTCCAGATGAATATTAAGTTTGTCGGTCAAGGGCTTGATCTTCCAATGGTAGCGCTGGTCAATTGGATTAAATGGCGACACATGAAAAGCTTTATCTTGTTTCCAACCATACTGTTCGTCATTTTCATCCGCCGCGACTGCGTAATAATGGCATTCATTCCAAGGTGTATTACTCACCTCGGCTAATAGATATTGCCATTCGCCTTGCTCATCATAAACGTAGTAGAAATTCACCGGGCTGAAATAGAGCCCGAAATAACGCAAGTGGCAAACGGCCACAACTTTGCCAGAGCAACGGATGCCAGTCAGTTCTTCTACCTTGTTTTGTACCGCTGCTTTAATACTACCTTCACCAATGTAATCACTACGCTTGAAACGCGCCCAGTGCCACCAACGGGAACCAAAACCCCAAACCTTTTTTTCTAAGTCTTCCAGCTCATCAACATCAATCGCTGGCATAAATAGAGAATAGTTCAGCTCATGGTTGACAGGTACAAATCGGCGATGACGAACATTGCCAATAAACAGCCTACTGTTCATCTCGCTATCCATATCACGCCGCACCTTTCTCAAATGGAATCATGTTTTGATCACGATATTTTGCTTCTATACTCTCTACCGCATCAATTGCACTACGCACGCCGTCTTCATGAAATCCGTTGTACCAATAAGCGCCACAAAACCAAGTGTTCTTAACGCCTTGCACTTCGTTTTTTCGTTGTTGGGCCGCAATCGACTCTGTAGTAAACACTGGATGATGGTAAGTGAATGCCCGCAAAACCTTGTTTGGATCTATCTGTTCAGTGCTATTCAAGGTGACACAAAAAGTATGCTCAGATTTAACGTGTTGCAGAATATTCATGTTATAGGTCAAAGAAGGTAATCGCTGCTGGTCGTCCTCACTACCATCTAGCAAATAGTTCCATGACGCCCATGCAGCCCGATGTTTTGGCAACAAATTAGTGTCGGTATGTAAAACCACTTCGTTCGCTTGGTACGTCATATCCCCCAAAATGTCTTGTTCTGCTGAAGAAATGTCATCAAGTATTCGCATTGCTTGGTCACTGTGACAAGCGAAGATAACATCATCAAACCAATGCATTTCACCATGAACCTGAACACCGACGCCGTTTTCACTGCGAACGACTTTATCAACAGGGCTATTCAGATGAATGCTATCGGCAAAACCCGCTGTTAATGGTGTTATGTAAGATCGTGAACCACCTTTGATCACATACCACTGTGGGCGGTTAGTGATATCTAACAAACCGTGGTTTAGGAAGAAACGTAAGAAGAACATGAGCGGAAACGCTCGCATATCGGCCAACGTTGAAGACCAAATTGCTGCGCCCATCGGCAGAATGTAGTTATCGGTAAAGAACGCACTAAAGTTGTGCTCGTCAAGAAACTCTCCAAGTGTTTGTAAATTTGTTGATTGCTCGTACGCGAAGCTTTTCGCCAATTTGTTGAAGCGGAGGATCTCGAATATAAAGCGATAGAATTTGGGGTTCAGCCAGTTACGCTTTTGCGCAAATAAAGTTGATAGAGTGTGACCGTTATATTCCAGACCATTACCATTATTTCTGACGCTGAAGCTCATTTGGGTTGGAATACCTTCAACACCGAGTTCGTTCATCATCTTGATGAAGTTTGGATAAGTGCGGTCGTTATAAACGATAAAACCCGTATCAATGGCGTAATCTCTATCATCCAGGCTGACATCGACGGTCGCGGTATGTCCACCGATGTAATCGGTGCATTCAAACAACGTAACGTCATGCTCTTTGTGCAAGTAATAGCCGCAAGTGAGACCAGAGATCCCAGTCCCAATGATGGCGATTTTCTTTCTTCCTACAGTGTTCATGCCTCTTCCTTCTTATGATACGAGTTTTGCTGTGAGCCTAGCTTGCCAGCTATAGGGAAACAACGAGATAAAGCGCAAAATGCCGGTGAATCTCGCTGGAAAATAAATATGACTTTTGCCCGCATCCAGTTGTTTTCGGATAGCGTCAGACGCCCGATTAACCGAAACGATCATAGGCATATCAAACGTATTTTTATCAGTAAGAGGGGTCTCGACGAAGCCGGGAAACACAGTGACAACTTTGATACCTTTCGGCTTCAAATCAACGGCTAGAGTACGCGCGAAATAACTGACAGCCGCTTTTGATGCACCATAGGCTTCTGCTCTTGGTAATGCGACTTCAGAGGCAATGGAGCCCACCATAACGACACGGTGCCCTCGTTCGAACTGCGACTGGCACGCCTCAACACAGTTGGCAACACCTACGACATTAACGCTCATGATACGCGCCATGAGTTTCGCATCTACGACACCGTCGTTCATATACTCACAATCACCTGCGTTGAATATCCAAGTATCTGGAGTAAACGGCAGTGAGCGAAAAGCTAGTTGAGTTTGTTCATAGTCCGTCACATCGAACTTCAGAGTAGCAATGTTTTGAGATGTAGCTTCGAGCTCTGATAGAACTGATTGATTTCTACCGCAAGCAATGACCTGCCACCCAGTCTGGGCATAATCGATAGCAAGTTGCTTGCCAATGCCTGATGTGGCTCCAGTAATCAGTACTGTTCTCGTCATTGCCCCAACCTCTGTTTAATAGTTTTAATCACCGCTCCAAGTAACGGTAAATTTTCATACAACATCTCACCCAAGTCGAAATAATCTCGGTGGTAAATAACCCGCCCTTCACAGAATTTAAGGTGTGAGACGCCATTCACCGAAATAGGCGCACCTTTTTGAAGTTTTGGGTGTTGTAAGTCCATCGTCCATGTGAGGAAACCCGTTTCCCCGACTTGTTGGTGGTCGTGAACAACAAAATCACAACGAATGACATTGGAATACAAAGATTGGAAGTAATCAGATAACGCAGGCCAACCTTCTAATCGATGAGCGGCGTCTTCAAAAACCACGTCCTGGTGGTAAACCCCTTCAAGCAAATACAAATTTGCTTTGCTCAATTTCTGATAAATGTTGCCAACTGACTGAATATCCATTTCATGACTCCCTTTCATCTCAACAGCTGTACAAAATATAATATGTACAAGGTGGTTGATTAACGCAAAGTTGTACGCTGTTAAATGTCTTGTCGATCAAAAGACAAAAAAAAAGCTTGGTTAAAAACCAAGCCTTTTCAGAAGATTAATAATTAGTACTGTTGGCTGCGTAACGCTGTGATACGTTTATCAAGCGGTGGGTGGCTCATTAGTAATTCAGTAAGAGATTGCTTACCATTAATACCAAACGCCATCATAGAGCCATCTAGCTTCGACTCTTGACTCATTTTCAAACGCTCTAGAGCCGCGATCATTTTCTCTTTACCAACGAGGCTCGCTGCGCCTGCATCTGCGTGAAATTCACGATGACGGCTGTACCACATGGTAATAAAGCTCGCCAAGAAGCCGAATACCAACTCAAGCACCATAGACACACCAAAGTACACCATCATGTTTGTACCTTGACCTTCTTCATCATCATTTGATGCAACAATGTTTGCGATAAAGCGAGATAAAAAGATCACGAAGGTGTTCACAACACCTTGCATCAGAGTCATGGTTACCATATCACCATTCGCAATATGGCTGACCTCATGCGCCAGTACCGCTTCTGCTTCATCACGAGTCATGTTATGTAGAAGACCGGTAGACACTGCAACTAAAGAATCATCACGTTTTGCGCCCGTTGCGAATGCGTTAATGTCTGGCGAATCGTAGATTGCAACAGTTGGCATACCAATACCCGCTTGCTGTGACTGACGGCCAACCGTTTCCAGTAACCAATGCTCCGTCTCATTTCGTGGGCTTTCGATAACCATTCCACCGACGGAACGTAGCGCCATGCCCTTAGACATCATCAATGAAATTAGTGCGCCACCAAAACCAAATACAGCGGCCATGATAAGTAGACCAGACAAGCTGCCCGGCTGCATTCCAGTTACAGCGTAAACAATATTCAGAACAACACTAAGTACTAGCACGACCGCTAGGTTAGTTGCTAGGAATAACATAATTCGCTTCATTACTTTTCTCCAAGGAAGCTTATAGTCGTAAAAGCCAAATCCACTGGGTTTGAGCTTCGTTGCGTTATAGATATAGTCTATCCGCGATAAAAACAAGGTTAAGCAATAAATTGCAACATTTGTTTTCTAGAATGAACTAATCTTAAAATTTAATCAGCCTAAAAACAGCGCCTTAACCAAAGTTTAGACTTTAGTCTTATTGTGCGTTAGCTCTATCGTGCTAGATTCAGGATAGATGAACGAAACGGAGCCTGCTTTACTGACATTCACGCAGCTCTACACTTCCATGTCTTGAGGGAAAAATCATGGTAGAAACTAACAACTATCAAATGGCTATTGATTTATTGCGCTGTCATCTGGGTATCTCAGAAGATGAGGCTAAACAACAACTTGGCATTTCAACCGATGTGCAAATGACAAATCGTGTTGCGGAAACTCAACAAGCATTAATGGGCCTTAGCCAAGAAAAATAGCCACGTTTTTAGACACAAAGTTTTACATGAAAAAAGGGCTGCATAGTGCAGCCCTTTTGGTTTAGCTTTCTGATTTGGATGAATCGAGTCTCAAACTTACGCGTTAAGCAAAGGTTCAACGTTGATATACTTACCAAGATCTTGGCGCTTTGCACTTGGAATGTATGGGATTTCACCTAGCTTAGGTGCATCCAAACGGTCTTCAAGCATGTCGATGATTTCAGCGTAGTGTTCCGTGCCTGGGTTTACTCGGTTAGCTACCCAGCCAACTAAGTTGAGGCCATCTGCTTTTATAATTTCAGCCGTCAACAGTGCATGGCTCAGACAGCCAAGCTTAATGCCCACAACAAGTACGACTGGCAGTTGCTCTTGTTGTACCCAGGTAGACAAACTGTCTGTGTCCGAGACAGGAACACGCCAGCCACCTGCCCCCTCAACTAACACAATGTCTGATTGTTCTTTGTGTTGAGCAAGCTTTTCACTGAGCACTTGGTATTCAATCACAACATTTTCATGCTTTGCAGCGATGTGCGGAGACGCTGGCAACTCTAAGGCGTAAGGGTTTACATCTTCGTAAGCAATATCTAACGTGGCTGCTTTTTGCAAATGCAGTGCATCTGAATTGCGTAACCCTTGCTCTGTTTTATCGCTTCCTGATGCCACTGGTTTATAACCAATGGTGTTAAGCTCTTTTGCCGCCAATGCTTGCAGAATCGCTTTTGACGCTACCGTTTTGCCTACATCCGTATCCGTACCAGCAATAAAAAATGCATCAATCATATATGTATGACTCCAAAACAAACCTGATAACTTGCAGGTAGAAGACCGTGATCGTTTTTGAATGCTTGGTACGCACGCTCAACTTGCAATAGAGTGCGACGGCTCGTTAGGCCATGTGAGCGACCGCTAACATGATTTGCACCAATACCTTTGAGATCACGCATGACAGAAAATGCCGAATCGTACCAAACTGTGATAGAGGTCAAGTTTAGTTGATGGCTGTGACAACAAGATTGCGCTAACGCAACTTTTACCTGATTGAGGGTAATAAACTGATTCACGTGTTGATATGTGTCAATTTTTGACCACGATTGGCGCAATTCATCAAGTGAGCCATCAACCAAGGTGGAGAAACACCCTTTCCCGCCCGCTTTTACTACACGACGAATTTCGCTTAATGGGTCGCTCAAGTCTGAACACCACTGCAGCGCCAAACTAGAAAAAACATAATCAAAGCTACTATCATCAAAAGGAAGATGCTCTGCATCCGCCAAAACGTAACTCATGCGTTTATCGCCACACCGCTCATGAGCTTTATGCAACATAGCTTGAGAGATATCCGCACAGACGACTTCTGCACCACGCTGCTGAAGTAATTCGGAAAAATAGCCGGTACCACATCCAAGATCCAAAATACGCTTATTCGCAAGATCAAGTGGCAGCTTCTCCAATAAGCGATGGCCTACATCTCGCTGAAATGCAGCGTGCTTATCGTAGGTACTGGCTGCTTTGCCAAAAGATGAAGCAATCGCATCTTTATCTTGAAAAGCACAATCCAATACGATGTTTTCCGCATACTCCATTACTGTGCTCCTAATGCTTGCTTCAATGCCATTGAAAGCGTTTTAACTTGCTCATTGGTGTGATTGGCAGTGAGCGTAATACGAAGACGAGACGTCCCTTTTGGTACGGTTGGTGGACGAATTGCCGTAACCCAAATGCCGTTTTGACGACAATCGCTTGCTACCCGCAAAGCCAACTCTGAACCACCAAGCACAAACGGCTTTATCGAGGTTTGTGTTTCTACGAAACCAGCGAGATTTTTGAGACTATCTCGATAAACTTCACTTAGCTCTGCGAGTTTTTCACGTCGCCAAGATTGCTCTTGAACGATAGAAACCGCATGCGTTAGTGCATAAGCTTGAGCGGGAGGCATCGCCGTCGAGTAGACATGATGTTTTGCAAACTGTGTGAGGTAATCGCCAGTGGCTTGATCACATAAAATAGCGGCACCAGACATGCCAAATGCCTTACCAAAAGTGATCACCAATAACTCCGGTTTAACTTGGCTAAGCTCACAGGCCCCCCCACCAGATTCACCAAGAACACCGATACCATGGGCATCATCGACCGCTAACCAAGCGTGATTAGCTCGGGTTATCGCCTCAATATCTTTAAGCGGTGAACAGTCACCATCCATACTGAACACCCCTTCCGTCACGACAAGATGATTATCTTCTCTATTGATAAGCGATTTCAGGTGTTCGATATCGTTGTGCTTAAAGCGTTTCATTTTGGCTGAGGATAACGCCCCCGCTTCCATCAAAGAAGCATGGTTCAAACGGTCTTGAATTAATACGTCTGATTTTTCTAGCAGGGTGAACAGCAGCGCTTGGTTGGCACTGAACCCAGAGCCAAATAGGATTGCTCTCTCGTAGCCCAACCACTCAGTCAACGCAGCTTCTAAATTACTGTGCGCCGCACTAAAACCCGTGACCATCGGAGACGCACCACTGCCGCTACCGTATACGCTCAAGCCTTGTTGCCACGCACGAACAAGCGCTTGGTCATTGGCCAAACCCAGATAATCGTTACTTGAGAAGTTGATATAACGCTTACCTTCGTGCTCCAAAATAGATTGGTTACCGGCAAAAACGACGTTCATTGAGCGATTGAGCCCCTGCTCCTTGCGTTGAGTTAGGGCTAATTTGATACGAGACTTAAACACTGGCATCGTAGAAAAGGTCATCTTTCGTCGGACGAGCTGCAACACGCTCTACCACGCGATCAAGCAGTTCATTTTCTTCGATTTCATCCGGTTTCTGCGACACTTCTTGACGATTAATGCCCAGCTTATTAAACAGCATCATATCTTTGTCTTCAGAAGGGTTTGGTGTGGTTAACAATTTGCAACCGTAGAACACCGAGTTTGCCCCTGCCATAAAGCACAGCGCTTGCATCTGCTCGTTCATGTTTTCACGCCCGGCCGATAAACGAACCGCCGATTGAGGCATCATGATTCGCGCAATCGCAATCAAGCGAATAAAATCGAATGGCTCGACATCGTCCACTTCTTCCAGTGGTGTGCCCTTAACCTTGACCAGCATGTTGATTGGCACACTTTCAGGGTGTACTGGTAAGTTAGCCAATTCAACCAACAAACCCGCACGGTCATTGGCGCTTTCACCCATGCCAATGATGCCACCGGAACAGATCTTCATGCCAGCATCACGAACATGAGACAAGGTATCTAAACGGTCTTGGTAAGTACGTGTGGTAATGATATTGCCGTAAAACTCAGGAGAGGTATCAAGGTTATGGTTGTAGTAGTCCAAACCCGCATTCGCCAGTAGCTTTGCTTGCTCAGGTGTCAACATACCCAAAGTCATACACGTTTCTAGCCCCATGCCTTTCACACCTTTGATCATGTCGGTCAAATGAGGCATGTCGCGCTCTTTCGGGTTCTTCCACGCTGCGCCCATGCAGAATCGCGTTGAGCCCGCATTTTTCGCTTTTTGTGCGGCATCAAGTACACGCTCGACTTCCATCAATCGCTCTTTTTCAATGTCCGTAGCATATCTAGCACTTTGAGGACAGTACTTACAATCTTCTGGGCACGCCCCCGTCTTAATTGACAGCAATGTGCTGACCTGAACATGGTTAGTTTGTTGGTATTGACGGTGAACAAGCTGAGCTTCGAAAAGAAGATCCATGAATGGTTTTTCCATGAGGTCGCGCACTTCAGCATGTGTCCAGTTATGACGAACTTCCACGTGTATTCCTTTAATCGCTTTGTTGTTGTGTTGACAGTCTACTGAGTCTCGATAAACTGTCAACACAACACAAAACAACATAGTTTACATCTGTTTATAATTTAAACTAAACATTATTGGAATTGCACATGGACCTCGCCTTCGACCGCCAGCATATCTGGCATCCTTATACTTCTACACTGACACCTCTGACCTGCTACCCAGTAGCATCAGCAAATGGTGTACACATTAAATTGGAAGATGGAACAGAGCTTGTCGATGGCATGTCTTCTTGGTGGTCGACGATCCACGGCTATAACCACCCGCACTTAAATCAAGCCGCGCACCAGCAAATCGACCAGGTGTCGCATGTAATGTTTGGCGGGATTACCCACCAGCCAGCTATCAGTTTGTGTAAGAAGCTATTGGCCCTTTCACCAAGTAATCTTGAGCATGTCTTTCTTGCTGACTCTGGCTCTGTTGCGGTAGAGGTAAGCTTGAAAATGGCGCTGCAATACTGGCATGCTAAAGGCGAACGCAGGCCGAAGTTTCTGACTTTGCGACACGGTTATCACGGCGATACCTTTGCTGCGATGTCGGTCACCGATCCAGATAACTCGATGCATTCCCTCTACAAGGGCTTTTTGCCAGAGCATATTTTTGCAGAGTCACCAACATGCGGTTATTGGGATGAGTGGAAGCCGGAAGACTTGGCCGATTTTGAACAAAAGATCTCACAGCACCATCAAGAGCTCGCAGCGGTGATCCTTGAGCCTATCGTGCAAGGCGCTGGCGGAATGCGCATCTATCACCCAGAGTTCTTAAAAGGCGTGCGTACACTTTGTGATAAATACAATCTCCTGCTGATTGCTGATGAAATCGCCACTGGGTTTGGCCGTACAGGTCTGTTGTTTGCTTGTGAGCACGCTGACATTCAACCAGACATTCTGTGTGTCGGTAAAGCACTAACAGGCGGCTACATGACCCTCTCTGCTACCCTAACAAGTAAACACGTCGCAGATACCGTTTGCGGTGGCAAGGCTGGTTGCTTCATGCATGGTCCAACCTTTATGGGTAACCCACTCGCTTGCGCCGTAGCGACAGCAAGTTTAGAGCTCATAGAACAAGGCGAATGGAAACACCAAACAAAACAAATTGAAATGCTGTTTTCTGAGTTATTACCGAAGTTAGAACAATACGATTTAGTTAAGAATACGCGCTGGCTCGGTGCAATTGGTGTGGTTGAAACTCATCGCCCAGTGAATATGGAAATAATCCAAGCTCTGTTTGTTGAGCAAGGCGTGTGGATTCGTCCATTTGGCAAGTTGATTTATATGATGCCGCCATTTATTAGCAAGCCAGAAGATATTGAAAAGTTAGTTAAGGCGATTGATGGCGCGCTGCAACGTGAAGATTGCTTCGCTTAACACGTTCTTAGTAAATTCAAGCACTGTTGTAAAAGAGAAAGCAAGAACGGTTTGGGCATGCCACTCAAACCGCTTTTTTTAATAAGCATTGTGCTCACAAGAGCAATGCCAAAGCGAAATAAGATTAACGTAATTGGCTATCTTTACTCGCACGCCGATTGAACAGCGATTGGCGTTGTGACAATAACTCTAGTGTTGATTGACACTCAATACACAAACGAACACCTTTCATTGCAATGCGACGAGCGTCAGGAATCTCATTCCCACACTCATCGCAATAATGTGCGCTTTCACCATGAGTGATATTGCCACGCACTCTCGATATTTCGTCGTCTATTGTGTTTTGAATTTGTTGGCTGACACTGTCGTCATTTGCCCACCCTACGGCCATAAGCCCTCCTCGTTACTTGAATGAGAAAATCTACTTACCGTGGTAAGGTGGATGATTATATCGCTTACAGATGAGTCGATAATCCACACGAATTTAAAAACACTATTACGCCTGGGTAAAAGTTAGAACTTTCACGCCATGGAGATAACAAAAAACCCAGCTTAAAAAGCTGGGTTTTGGTGTTTTAGTGGTTAATGAATTAACCGATGTGCGTTGCGCCGCCCATGTACTTCTGAAGTACTGTAGGGATTGCAATGCGGCCGTCTGCTTCTTGGTTGTTTTCTAGAATAGCAACCATGGTACGACCTACTGCTAGACCAGAACCGTTTAGCGTGTGTACAAGCTCAGGTTTCTTCTCGCCTTTACGACGGAAACGCGCTTGCATGCGACGAGCTTGGAAGTCCCACATGTTAGAACATGAAGAGATTTCGCGGTAAGTTTCTTGAGCAGGAACCCACACTTCTAGGTCGTAAGTTTTACGTGCGCCGAAGCCCATGTCACCTGTACATAGAACCACTTTACGGTAAGGAAGCTCTAGAAGTTGTAGAACTTTCTCAGCGTGACCTGTTAGCTCTTCTAGCGCGTTCATTGAATCTTCTGGCTTAGTGATTTGTACTAGTTCAACTTTGTCGAATTGGTGCATACGAATCAGGCCACGAGTATCACGACCGTAAGAACCAGCTTCTGAACGGAAACATGGTGTGTGAGCAGTCATCTTAAGTGGTAGATCCGCTTCGTCAGAAATCGTGTCACGAACTAGGTTCGTTACTGGCACTTCTGCCGTAGGGATAAGAGACAGTTTACGTGGCTCTTCGTCGTTTACTTTTTCCGCTAGAGGTTCTGTGTGGAAAAGGTCTTTACCGAACTTAGGAAGCTGACCAGTACCGAATAGGCTGTCAGAGTTGACTAGGTAAGGTACGTACATTTCTGTGTAACCGTGTTCTTCGGTGTGAAGATCTAGCATGAATTGAGCGATTGCACGGTGTAGACGCGCGAATTGGCCTTTCATCACGATGAAACGTGCACCGGTGATCTTAACTGCGCTTGCGAAGTCTAGACCGTCACCCATTTCGCCTAGGTCAACGTGGTCTTTCAGTTCGAAGTCGTAAGATTTAGGTTCACCCCAACGAGAGATTTCTACGTTGTCGTTCTCATCTTTACCATCCGGCACTTCATCCGCTGGAATGTTTGGAACAGAAAGCGTGAAATCGTCTAGTTGAGCCATCACTTGCTCAAGTTCCACTTTCTTCGCATCAAGATCGCTACCTAGCGTACCGATTTGTTTCTTGATCTCTTCTGCGCCTTCTTTGTCGCCAGCCGCCATTTTTTGGCCGATTTGCTTGGAGATGGAGTTACGCGTGGATTGTAAATTTTCTACTTCTACTTGAATGGACTTACGTTGTTCTTCAAGTTTACGAATAGTATCTACGTCTAGCTTAAAGCCGCGACGCGCCAGTTTAGCAGCTGTTTCATCCAGCTCTGTACGAAGTAATTTAGAATCCAGCATTGTTAATCCTATGCTTTTTGTTGTGAAATCACGCGCCGTTTCCGAACAGACACGTTTTAAAATCTATCGAATAAATGTATCCAAAAAAGCCTACTTTTCATAGCGCTTTTGTAGGCTATTTGCGTCTAAAGTAGCCAAGTAATCCAACTTTTCGCCAATTTTGGTCTCTAGACCACGATTTGTCGGCTGATAGTACTTACGATCGCCCATTTCAGGCGGCAGATATTGCTCTCCAGCTGCATACGCACCTGGCTCATCATGTGCATAACGATATTCTGCTCCATAGCCCATATCTTTCATCAAGCTCGTTGGTGCATTTCTCAGGTGATGCGGTACTTCATATTCCGGTAAATTGTGAGCATCAGTGAGCGCTTGTTTCCACGCCACGTACACCGCATTACTCTTAGGTGCGCACGCTAGGTAGACAATCGCTTGAGCAATCGCACGTTCACCCTCTGCTGGGCCAACGCGAGTGAAGCAATCCCAAGCGGATAGCGCCACTTGCATTGCGCGTGGATCTGCATTGCCCACATCTTCCGATGCGATGGCAAGCAAGCGCCTTGCGATGTAAAGCGGGTCACAGCCAGCTGCTATCATGCGTGCAGACCAATACAGTGCCGCATCTGGGTTAGAGCCACGGATCGATTTGTGCACAGCAGAGATTAAGTCGTACCAAATATCACCTTTGTTGTCGAAGCGAGAAACCTTCTCCCCTGCTACTTCTGCAAGCAGCTTGAGAGTGATCGCTTTTTCACCTTGATCGTTATCCTCTGCCATATCGTAGAGTAGCTCAAGGTAGTTAAGTGACATACGTGCATCACCGTTTACCAACTCGGCTAAGCGATCTAATACATTATCGGCAAAGTGTGCGGGCGTTTTACCTAGACCACGGTCTTTGTCGTTGATCGCTTGATTCAAAGCGAGTGAGATTTCACCTTTGTCGAGAGAAGTTAACTTGTACACACGTGCTCGTGACAGCAATGCGTTATTCAACTCAAAAGATGGGTTCTCTGTTGTCGCGCCAATAAAGGTAACCGTACCGTCCTCAATATGCGGTAAGAAAGCGTCTTGCTGAGACTTGTTGAAGCGATGTACCTCATCCACAAACAAGATAGTGCGACGCCCCGCCATTTTATTCTCACGCGCTTTCTCGATAGCGGCACGGATCTCTTTCACCCCCGATGTCACCGCAGAAACACGCTCGACCTCAGCATTGGCATAGTTTGCAGCCACTTCTGCTAACGTCGTTTTCCCGGTACCCGGAGGCCCCCAAAGAATCATTGAGTGAATATGGCCGGCCTCTAGCGCACGGCGCAGTGGCTTCCCAGGACCTAAAATATGCTGCTGACCGATGTACTGATCAATGGTTTCCGGTCTCATACGAGCAGCAAGGGGACGAAAATCTTCGTCCCCCGAGAAATCTAATGTGTAATTGCTCACTACCAATTAATTCCTTTGGTCATCCACTTCCACACCCTCTGGAATCGTGAATGTAAATCTGTTTGCTTTTGGTTTACCCAGCTTCACATTGTTAAACTCAAACAAGCCTTTTTGACCATCTTGCTCAATCACATTAAAGCCTTTTACCACACCTTTAATATCAATATTAATCTGGAATTGGCCCTGAGTAGAGTCGATTGCGGTAGGAATAAGCGTAAACTGATCGCCCTTCTGAAAAATTTTATAATTACCCCAATCACTTGCACGATTACGGGTTAACAGCACAAACGGGGTTTGTTCGGTGGCTTGCTCTTGATCATAAATACTGACTTGCTCAATGAAAGGACTGTAGTACCAAAGCGTTTTACCATCAGAAACCAACAAGTTCTCATCCGGAAATGTCGTACTCCAACGGAACAGGCTCGGACGAGAAATTTCAACGGTTCCTTCCCCTTCCATTATCGTTTCACCGTCTGGGCTGATCACTTGTTGTGAAAAATCGGCTTTGAACCCTTCATTCATCGCAAGGCGTTTGCTCAATTCGTCTTTTGGAGATGCGGCGTATGCAGTAGTAAAGAGAGAAAAGCTAAAAACAAGTGCTGAGAACATTTTCGCTGAAAGTTGTTTTTTCATTCAGATACCTATCAAATGGGTCAAAGACCTAAAGTGACTCACCTCAATTGGACTGAGGTGAGTAAAACAAGTTCATTAATCTTTTGGTGGCGCCGGTGCTAAGACCTCGCGGTTACCATTGTGACCAGGCGCACTTACAATACCTTGCGCTTCAAGCTGCTCGACAATACGTGCCGCTCGGTTGTAACCAATCTTGAATCGACGTTGTACGCCCGATACCGAACCACGACGAGACTGCACCACATGCTCGACAACTTGATCGAACAGCGGGTCCACTTCTTCGTCTGATTCCATCTGTTCACCAGGGAGCAACGCTTCAGGACCTTGATCGCCGCTGATGATCTCATCGATATAGTTTGGCTTACCACGTGCTTTCCAGTTATTGACCACCGCATGAACATCATCATCTGATGCAAACGCACCATGAACACGTGTGGTATGACTTGAACCCGGTGGCAGATAAAGCATATCACCCATCCCCAATAGCGATTCTGCACCACCTTGGTCAAGGATAGTACGCGAGTCCGTCTTAGTAGAGACGGTGAATGCCACACGTGTTGGGATGTTCGCTTTGATCAAGCCGGTAATAACATCAACCGATGGGCGCTGCGTCGCAAGGATCAGGTGAATACCTGCCGCACGCGCTTTTTGAGCCAAGCGCGCGATCAGTTCTTCAACCTTCTTACCCACGACCATCATTAGGTCAGCAAATTCATCGACAACTACGACAATGTATGGCAGTTTTTCTAGCAACGGGGGCTCAGTGTCCATGCTGTCGCCTTCTTGCCAGAATGGGTCATGGATTGGGTGACCCGCTTCTGCTGCCATTTTCAGTTTCTCGTTGAAGCCTTTCACGTTACGTACGCCAAGTGCCGACATCAGTTTGTAACGACGTTCCATCTCACCCACACACCAGCGTAGAGCATTGGACGCATCTTTCATGTCGGTAACGACTTCAGCCAGAAGATGAGGAATACCTTCGTAAATCGAAAGTTCCAACATTTTCGGGTCAATCATGATAAAACGGAGATCTTCCGGTGATGCCTTATAAAGCATACTCAAGATCATCACGTTTACACCCACAGACTTACCGGAGCCCGTTGTACCGGCCACCAGCACGTGCGGCATTTTAGCAATATCGGCGATCACCGCTTCACCTGCGATGTCTTGACCTAGCACCACTGTCGTAGGTGACGTCGCTTGTTCAAACTGCGGGCTGCTGATTACGTCTGACAGGTAAACCGTTTGACGGCTCATGTTTGGCAACTCTAGGCCAACATAAGGTTTACCGGGAATCACTTCTACAACACGTACTGCCATGGCAGACAACGCACGTGCCAAGTCCATAGACAGACCAGAAATGCGACTTACTTTTACGCCCGGAGCCAAATCAAGCTCGAATCGAGTGATCACTGGTCCGGGATAGATACCCACCACATCGGCTTTAATTTTGTAATCTGCTAGCTTAGTTTCCACTAAACGAGCGACTTGCTCGAGCGCTTCGCGGTCAATGAAATTCTCACGCTTTTCAGGATGATACAAAAGCTCCAGCGTTGGGAGAGGCTCAGTCGGCACAGGCAAGTTATGTTCTTGCTGCACTAAGAATGGGTTTTGCTGTGCGACCACTTTTGCTTGTGCGCTAGCGACCAAATTCTGGAAAGCCACAGCGTCTTGATCGCCTTCTTCCGCTGCTTCTATTTCCGTATCACTCGCCACCGGTGCCGGTTCAAATGTCGCCGTAACTTGCGATGAAGGAGCAGCCTGTATTGATTCCGCATGCTGATATTGAGGCTGAGGTTCAACTTGAGCCGGTTGAAGTTGTTGAACCACTTGTGGCACCACATACTCATCTTCTTCATCCACAACATCAAAATTGGAGATGATTGGCTCAATATGCTGGCTCGGTTCAGTTTGCTCGATGATATTGTCTAGCGTATCCGAATCAATCACAGGTTCTTCATGCTGACGTTGTTCCGCATAAATTTGACCAACTTGAGGCTGCTGTGCTTGTTCAGCTTCAAATTGCGAGTACTCAGCGTAGTTCGGTTCGTTATCAAACTGTCCTACCTCCGAATATTCTGGTTGAGCGAACGGCTCTGGTTGAGAGACCGGATCTTGCTGAACAGTTTGCTGCGCTTGCACAGCGTTATCATCTTGAGCTAAAGCAGACGCAACAAATTCTGGTGTTGGGATTTCAACCGGTTTAGCGACGAGCTCTTGAGGCACAGTGACTGGCTGACCATCTTCCGCCCAGTCATCTGCTTGCTGAGCTGCAGCTTCTAGCTCTTCAATCGTAACATTAAGCTGCTTAGTACGTTCGACCATTGGGTCAACGTTCTCGATAGTTACCGCATTGATAGGTTGCGGTGTCACTTGTTCTGCGATCGCTTGAGGCATATAAATTGGGTACTCATGAGTCGGAACCACGTCTTTCTCTTCTTCAACGTCATACGCCGTCAGATGTGGCAAAGTCTCATCTTCAGACGGCTCAGCCACATGCTGAGTTGGGACTTTATCTTCTGCAAATGAGTCCAGTTGAGGCTCAAGTGTCTCTTGCTCTGTACCGCGAACTTTGTTTGCAACCACACCAACTAAAGCCAGTGCACTGTCACCTAACCACTCAACAATGCTCAACCAAGAGATACCTGTAAACAAAGTAAAACCTGCTCCCCATAGGAAAAGAAGCACAAGCGTCGTACCCAGCACATTCAGTGTAGGTAGCGCTAGACTGGTGAGAACGTCACCAACAACGCCACCAGACGAGAAGTACCAAATGTCGTCAAAGTTGATATCAGCAAGACCACAACTGGTAAGAATAAGGATAACTAAACCTAGTAGACGAGTGCCCCACAGCATTAAGTCAATAGGTTCGTCCTCGCCACGCTTACGGCAAATGACCCAAGCCCCTGCGGTTAACAGAAAAGGTAATGGGTATGCGAGTGAACCGAAGGTAAAAAAGAGTGTGTCGGCAAGCCAAGCGCCGAACAGACCACCAGCGTTATCAATTTCACCGCCCCAAGCAGTTTGAGACCAAGACGGATCGGCTGGGCTAAAAGTGAATAGTGCGACGGCAAGCAATACCGAGCTAAGAACGCCAACGATAAAGCAGCACTCTTTTAAACGTTGGAAGCCATTTAAACGTGAAGTCTGAGGCTCTTCACTTGTTTTGATGATGGTTTCGACTTTCTTTTCGTTCTCTTTGAACATAAATCAACTTGAGTATGGAAATGAATTAGGAATAAATAAAAACATGCCGAGCGGCACTAAGCCGCTCGGTAAATTGATTTAACCATATCAAAGAGAAAAACCCAATTACTCTATAGCGAAAGCGGAAGGATATTCCGCTTTCTTTGCAATAAATTAACGAGTTTTGATCACAAGCTGGTTAGATTGCTTCACTTCTTCCATTACTACGTAAGTACGTGTGTCATTAACACCTGGTAAACGCAGCAACGTATCACCTAATAGTCGGCGGTAAGCCCCCATATCTGATACACGGGTTTTAAGAAGATAGTCGAAATCACCTGACACAAGATGACACTCTTGAATGTCGTCTAGTTTTTGAACAGCCGCATTAAACTGTTCGAATACATCTGGCGCACCACGGTTAAGCGTAATCTCTACGAATACTAATAGTGATGCATCAAGAAACTGCGGGTTAAGTAGCGCAGTGTACCCTGTGATATAGCCTTGACGCTCTAAGCGACGCACACGCTCCAAACACGGCGTTGGAGAAAGTCCTACACGCTTAGAAAGCTCAACATTTGAAATACGACCATCTTTCTGCAACTCATTTAAGATATTGCGGTCGATACGGTCTAGTTCCTTGGACGGCTTTTTATAGTTGTCTGCCATTTTTTATTCCACCTTTTTACTTCCTTGCAAATAAATATACTACAACTTTTTAATATTTGGTGCCAAATTTTACAAATATGCAACTATACTAGTTGTTAATTCGACAATAACACCCTACAAACAGTTAATACAACCATTTTATGAAGAGGATACAGGATGATCATTGGCGTACCAAAGGAAATCAAAAACCACGAATACCGAGTGGGCATGATCCCAGCTAGCGTGAGAGAACTTATCTCACATGGTCACCAAGTTTTTGTTGAGACCAATGCTGGTGCCGGCATCGGTTTTTCAGACGATGATTACATCGCTGTAGGTGCATCCATTCTCCCTACTGCTGCTGACGTCTTCGCGCAAGCAGACATGATCGTAAAAGTAAAAGAACCTCAAGCTGTCGAAAGAGCAATGCTCCGCGAAGGACAGATTTTATTTACTTATTTACACCTTGCACCAGATTTTCCACAAACTGATGAGCTAATCAAGAGCAAAGCTGTCTGTATAGCATATGAGACTGTAACAGATAATATGGGTCGTTTGCCACTGTTGGCACCAATGTCAGAAGTGGCAGGTCGGATGTCTATCCAAGCTGGCGCGCAAACATTAGAAAAATCACACGGTGGCCGTGGTTTACTATTAGGTGGCGTCCCTGGTGTTGAGCCTGCGAAAGTCGTTGTTATTGGCGGAGGCGTCGTTGGCGCGAACGCCGCTCGTATGGCAGTCGGCCTTCGTGCAGATGTTACCATCCTAGACCGAAACGTTGATACGCTACGTAAACTTGACGAGGAATTCCAAGGCCGAGCTAAAGTGGTTTATTCTACTGAAGACGCGATCGAGAAGCACGTTCTGGAAGCCGATCTCGTGATTGGCGCAGTCCTTATCCCTGGCGCCGCAGCACCTAAACTGGTAACAAAAGCGCACATCGCGAAAATGAAGCCAGGCGCAGCAGTGGTTGACGTCGCAATCGACCAAGGTGGTTGTTTCGAAACGTCACATGCAACCACTCACGCAGAACCAACTTACGTGGTTGACGAAGTAGTACACTACTGTGTGGCGAACATGCCAGGTGCGGTTGCTCGCACTTCAACATTCGCCCTGAATAATGCAACACTGCCTTACATCGTGAAGCTAGCGAATAAGGGTTACCGTGAAGCCCTCCTTGACGACAAAGGCTTCTTGGAAGGTTTAAACGTTATCCACGGTAAAGTGACTTGTAAAGAAGTGGCTGAGAGCTTCGATCTAGAATACGTTGAGCCTGCACTAGGGATTGCAATGTTCAACTAATGACAAAATAGCTCATAAAATGTCACGTTTTGTTTACAAAAGCCCATCTTAGGATGGGTTTTTTATATAGAGCATTTAGCTATTAGTTATGCAAAAACCTTATAAGATGAAATTAAAATATTTCGAGGCGTGATCGATTTAGCGCAAAATTCTGCCAACCTGACACGATAACCACGTTCTTCAAGATAAAGTGCTTTGTCCAAAGCAAGCCAAACTTCTAGCGGTCGTTGAAACACTAACTGAACCAAACTCATTCGCTCCATCTGCCAGAAGCGTTGTTCAGCTAGCTTTTCAACCTCCTCAAAATCGATTGCTTGATTGAACTCGATCCCTTTTTGCTTCGCAGCCCAACGACATAAAGATTCGAAACCATCACTTAACTGAGACTTACGAATACTCGGCACTGGTTGGTAGCCCTCTAAGCCAAGCCATTGACGAGTAATTAAATCAAAACCAAGTCTAAACACCATTTCCTGCTGGCGATGACGACGCACGCGTTCACCACCCGTTACTGTTTGTTGTAAAGGAATACGTAGTTCTTGCTTAGAAAGCGTAAGTGAAGATGCTTTACCCAGCTCTGATAACGGCTGGTATTGCGCTTCTTGAATCAGATGATAGCAACACGGTGAAATCGTCATTGCTGCCACACCGCGTTCGCAGCCGTATTGCATTAAACGGACATGAAGATCACCACAGGCATGCAAAGCGACTGCGTGTTGGGTGGGCTTGAACACTGCTTTTGCTTTGGCATCAAACGCATCACCTTGAATAAAGGTCATCTTCCATTGCTGCTCATCGGCGGCTTGCTGCCCAGATTCACAGAGCGCTTGTTGAAACTCAAAACTTGTCACCGGCTGGTTAGTTTGTGTTGTTAAGATTCGGCCTAAATAGCCTTTACCGGAGCACCATTCCAACCACTCTTCACCGTGATGGTGTTGAATCGCCGCCTCACCCATCGCGCTGATTTGCTCCAACTTACGGCCTGGGATCCCACTCTCTAGCCCCCGCTGAAGTTCGAGCCCGTTTAAAGACATCACTTCAAGATTGGCGTATTTAGAAAGCGACTGGATACCGGGCAGAAACGCACTGATCTCAGCGAAAACCTGTTCTGGTTCAGCTTTAAGCTGTTCAATTTGAGAAGGGGAAAGACAGTCCAACCATTGGCAAAGCTCTGGGTGCTTTTCTTGCCAAGGTAATGATGAACGCAAACTACATTTAAACGGCTCAAATCGCCATAACGATTGGTTTTCGATTAAGCAGTTATTAATGAATTGAAATTGCGTTTTCATAGTTCCCCCCTACACTGAGAACCGGATTGTAGAGGGAATCAATACATGAATGAAGCGTTATCTGACTGGAAGCTCGATGTCTTTAAACATCTCTTCAATTTCAGAGTTGGACTTTAACGAGATCGCTTGCTCTACCACAGGACGAGTTAGGTGCGGCGCAAAACGTTCCATAAAATCGAACATGTAAGAGCGAAGGAAAGTGCCTCGGCGGAAGCCAATACTGGTTGTACTTGCACCGAACAAGTGGCTTGCATCGATTGCAACCAAATCGCTATCTTGCTCTTCATCGACCGCCATGCTCGCAATCACGCCAACACCAATACCCATACGAACGTATGTTTTTATCACATCAGCATCGGTCGCCGTGAATACCACGCGTGGTGTTAGCCCTTCACGATTAAACGCCGTATCTAGCTCAGATCGGCCAGTAAAACCGAAGACATATGTCACTAACGAATAGCCCGCCAAATCATGAATCGTTATCGTATCCTTTTTCGCTAACGGATGATCTTTTGGTACCACGATGGAACGATTCCAGTGATAACAAGGCAGCATGATTGCATCTTGATAAAGGTGGAGAGCTTCTGTCGCAATGGCAAAATTGGCCGTGCCCTTTGCAATCGCTTCAGACATTTGTGATGGTGTACCTTGATGCATATGCAGAGACACTTTCGGGTAACGCGCTGTAAAACCCTTAATCACATCTGGCAGAGCATAACGCGCTTGAGTATGCGTGGTAGAAATATTCAGCGTCCCCATCTCTGGATGAGTATGCTCTCCCGCTACTGCTTTAATGCTTTCCACTCGTGCCAGGACCTCTTGAGAGATTCGGATAATCTCTTCACCTGCAGGCGTTACCTGAGTTAAGTGCTTGCCACTTCGCTCAAAAACTTGAATGCCTAACTCATCTTCTAGCAAGCGAACTTGCTTACTGATCCCTGGTTGGGACGTATAAAGACTTTCTGCCGTGGCCGATACATTCAAGTTATGATTTACAACCTCAACGATATACTTCAGTTGTTGCAGCTTCATCGTAATCCCTTACTCATGTTGTCGAGATAAAACGTCATATTTACCGTGAAGTTAGGTGTACAACAACACACATCAAAACACTCACCGATATAATGATAAGTTATAACGTTTTCGAAACTAAATGAACAGTAATTTCTAACTTATAGCTCAATGCTATTGGACGAGCTCATTAACCACATACGCGCCTTTTGGTCATCCGTTTGCATCAATCTGGTGACCTTTTTTCGCTCTTTGCGCAACAAAACGTGTTTAAGACTAAATAATCAAATAAATATGGTGCCGAGCATGATAAGAATCATGTATTCTTCAACGCTAGCCGTAAAGTAACAAGCAGACACAAAGATATGAATATTGGTTTAATAATCGCTTTGGTAGCCATCCTATTGGTTTTGATCCTTGGCTATAATATTATGTTGCAGCACAAGGTAAAAGTAGAGACCGCGAAACGACAGGAATCCGCTCGCTATGTAGCACTGATTGACGGTACTGAAGAACTTATTAGTCACGCCCACCATATTCCTTTTAGCAAGGAGCTACTGCTGTGTCTCAATAACCGCATTTTAGACGCGCTAGAAAACATGCGAGATCTCGACCCAAGGAATAAACAATTGGTTCAGCGCGTGAGCAATATGAAACAACAAATTGAGCAACTTCAGGATAATGACCAAGGCGGTGAAAGTACCACTTTCAAATTACCAAGTAGTGATAAACAAGCCATCGTAATGCTTAAGTTGGTTAAGCGCTTGCGAGACACTATCCGTAATGAACACAATAAAGGTCGCCTTGATACGCAGACTTACGTTACTGAAAATGCACGCCTAGAAACCATACAAATTCGCATCAACATTGAGAACGTGATTAAGCGGGCTAATGACTCAATCGCTCGCGGCCAACCTGGTACGGCTCTGCAATTGCTCCGAAAAGGGATTGATGCGCTAAGCACCAAGAGTGACGCTTACTCAATTAAAGCAAAACAAAAGCTTGAAGAACTGCTAGGCGATTTAGACAAAAAACGCCAAGATAAAAGCAACGCGGAAAAGCAGCAGATTGTCGATAAAGAACGTGACAATGATATGGATGTGCTCTTCGGCGAAAAGAAAAAGTGGTAATATCCTCCACTAGTTTCCGATGAAAAGGCTGCTTTTGCAGCCTTTTTTCTATCCTACTTTTCTTTCAATCTAAGACCTGAGTTGGATAAACCCATTTATAATGTAAAGTACCAGAAATAAAAATGATTAATCTCGATGCCTATCAGGATCTTCTTGCTCCAATTAACCGATTTTTGCAATGCAGCACCCCAGATGAATGGGTTGAGGAAGCAAAGAAGCCTGAAAACCTTCAAACCATTTTATTAGACCACCTACTGTGTGAACTCAAAGCGGGCCAGTCCGCCATGTTCTTAATCCGTAAGTACGCAGTCGACAAAGCCAGCTCACACACCCTACTCGATTGGTTCAAACCATACGAAGACTTTGCTTACCGTAAAACAGGATCGCTAGAGACATTAAAAGGTAAGAGCAATATTTCCAAGGCCATCATCGCCAAATCAGATTCACCATACAGCCAAGATCTGATTGATAAAATGGTATTGCTGATAAAAGAAGAGTTGCACCATTTTTATCAAGTATTAGAAATCATGGATAGTCGCGGCGTAGAATACAAAAACATCCCAGCAAGTCGCTATGCGAAGGGATTAATCTCGCACATGAAAACCCATGAGCCAGACACCTTAATCGATAAGCTCATCATCGGTGCGTATATTGAAGCGCGTTCTTGTGAGCGCTTTGCGAAGCTTGCACCACATATGGATGAAGACATCGCCAAGTTCTATGTTTCGTTGCTGCGTTCAGAAGCCCGTCACTACCAAGACTACTTGATTCTGGCAGAGCAAATCGCAGGGAAAGACATCAGCGAACGGGTGGCTTATTTTGGCCGCATAGAGGCGGATCTGATCGCCACGCCAGACCATGATTTCAAGTTCCATAGCGGCATTCCGATTTAAGGGAACTATCGAAAATAACGGTGATTTAGGTTGGATTTCGTCCAAAACTCACTAACACTCTGTATTTTAATGTTTAAAGGCTGCCATTTTCCCTCTGAAGCTATTCGTTACTATCTCGCTTACAAGCTCAGATATCGAGAGATTGAAGAGATACAACTTGAGCACGGAGTGATGGTGGGCCATACCACCATTAACTGGTGGGTTACTAAATTAATGGGCGTATCTAGTGTGCCAACGGTGATGTTCAACAGAGAACATTATGTTTCTGGCGGACATCCAGTAGAAGGTTACCAACTGATCTTAACTGATTTAATGGCTCAGGCGAATGAAGACTAGTAGGTTTTGGCTTTTGTTCTAATCATGTAACGGTTTCACACTATTTATCACAAGTAGACTGGATAAGCGGCTTGAACGCATGACCAAGAGCGATGCCAAATTCAATGCCGAGATGCCTTGGTTAAGCTTGTTCAAAGCACCTTTAAATTGTGCAAAACCCTTCTTCTCTCTCAGTGAAAAAGTATTTGATTACAAAGCTAGGTTACTAAAAGCATACTGGTTGCAACTTGTTTTTTAGTATCCTATCTTTTTTCTAATCAGTTGTGACTTCAATCCTAGGAGCCGAGATGACATACTCACAAAAACTCAAAGCGGGTGATACGTTCCCTACATTAGAGGCAACAAAGCTGGATGGAACCAAAGTCAAGCTAGGCCAGCCTCAAGGTGATGCAACATGGCAAGCGGTGTTTGTCTATCGTGGTAAGCATTGCCCACTCTGCACTAAATACCTGAATGAAGTTGAGAACTATAAACAAGCATTTAGTGATTCAGGCGTTGATATTTTGGCGGTCTCTGGCGATTCAAAACAGCAATTAGAGCAGCATCTGGAAAAACTCGATATCAGCTTTCCAATCGCCTATGGTCTTACTGAGCAACAAATGAAGACGTTAGGGCTTTATATTTCTCTACCACGCTCTGAAGCCGAAACCGACCATAACTTTGCAGAGCCGGGGTTGTTTGTCGTCAATGAACACGGCAACTTACACGTGGTTGACCTATCCAATAACCCATTTGTAAGACCAGAACTCGGTGCACTGACCCGAGGTTTGGCATGGATTCGTAACCCAGAGAACCACTACCCTATCCGTGGCACGCTAGACTACTGAACCTCCAGTTCGAAAGACAACAAGGCAACCGTTTTGGTTGCCTTGTTACGTTACAGAGGGGAATTGATGGATGTTGCTCACACTATTTAAGCTGGACATTGTTGCTTTCAGACCATTTTCTCAACTCATCAAGAATCGTTAACGCACTGTGCCCAAACTCGGTGAGGTCGTTACTGACTACCAGTGGTTTTCCATTGAGCACACAATGTATTACCATTTTTTCACTTTCTAGTTCTTTTAAACGCTGGTCGCCATCTTCTTGCTTGCACCGCCCAACATTCTTGAAAGGTCATTGAATCTCACTGGACCATCTTTCAGATGATAGATAATTGAGCCCTTCCATTTTGAACCCAAAATCCTCATACCTTTTTCTATCGCACAAGGCTCGGTACAGGCATCAACTACGCTCTTGCGCCCTTTTAGGTCAACTTCAATTTTTGCTTTCATACAACCTCGCCAATTAGGAAACTAGGTCGCTTCGGTTTCATTTAGTGTCATTGAACCACCGCTATTAAATTTACGCTCTACGTCATCGTAGCTTACATGGGTTCATGTTGAACTTGCTAGGTGGCTTAATCGCTTGTTGTTTAAATCCAGAAAAATCATACCTTCTAGCTAAAGATGTCAACGCCAGTTTAAATTTGATCCACTTATCGACGTTATCGCCGAAGTAAAACTGACCCACCCACGTTATTAACTCTTGTTTCCAGATAGACTTTCTAGAACCGCTG
>NZ_LIXM01000022.1 GCF_002608565.1 Vibrio sp. PID17_43 | reverse complement strand
AAGGTTCAATGTTGTCGCTGCCGCTCGACTTGCATGTGTTAGGCCTGCCGCCAGCGTTCAATCTGAGCCATGATCAAACTCTTCAATTTAAGATTTTGTTCGGCTCAATGAATACTGACTTCAAAACTACTAATGTAATTTTAAAGCTATTATCGTTCCAACAGAACGATAATGAATTGACTGTGCCAAGTCTTGCGACTTGATTGGTCACTCAGTTCATTGAAACCTAATTTGAAACCGAAGTTTCTAATTGGATTATCATCAACGAGTGCCCACACAGATTGATAGGTCTATATTGTTAAAGAGCTTCCCTATTGAGCTTCGCTCAAATCGGACGGCCATTTTAGCGAGTTAAAGTTTAGTGTCAACCACTTTTTTCAAACTTTCTTTCAAGCGTTTCCGCTTGGCTAATTGGCTTGCCAACTCAACTTCGTTTCTTTCGAAGCGTTGCCGTGTCAGCGAGGTGGCATTATAGAGATTGCGATCACATTGGCAAGCCCTTTTTCACGTTTTTTTTGATTTTTTTATTGTTCGAATAAAATTGAAGCAAAAACGCTTAAAAGAGCACGTTATTCCTACAGATATTTGAACTTATCGGCGAAAAGAGCAACTTTTTCCCAGTTCGTGTATTCCACTTCTTTCGTTGTATCAGTTTCGCCACCTGTCATCGACATAATGAACTTAATCATGGTTTTATCGAACCAACCATAACGTGGGTAGTAAAGTGCGCCAGCAAACACACCAATCAAAGTTGGTTTCCATGGCGACTTAATCAGGAACTTACGAATATAAGCACTACCTTCTGGTGTGTCTTTTCCTTGGTCTTCTTTACGAGCAGTTAGATTGACACAGAAAAACGCCACTTTGTGTTGCTCGAGTTGAGTCAAATTTCGCTCAATAAACTGGTATAGCTTCTTATTAAGATGGCCATAACGAATAGAAGCGCCAATCAATACTCTGTCATACTGGCTGAAATCCATCGTCTCTACATTATGTAAGTCCACCAACTCGCAATCGAAGCCTGGTAGTTGTTCATCTATATAGTGAAGAATTTTTTTCGTTTGCCCTTCACGTGAAGAGTATAGAAATAATGCTTTTGCCACGTTTTCCCCTTAGCTACGCCAAAACGTCGGCGTAAGTAGAATAAGTAAGGTAAATATTTCCAGACGACCAAATAGCATGGAAACAATCAATACCCATTTTGCTTTGTCATTAACATTGCCAAAGTGAAGTGCAACTTCGCCCAAACCTGGCCCTAAGTTATTTAGTGTTGCGGCCACCGCAGAGAATGCACTTAGTTCGTCCATTCCTGTTGCAATCAAACCCAACATACATACTACAAACACCAATGCGTAAGCAGAGAAAAATCCCCAAACTGCATCAACGACACGCTGCGGTAGGGCACTGCCACCCACTTTGATGGTGTACACCGCACGAGGGTGGACTAAACGCTTCAGTTCACGTGCACCTTGTAAAGTCAGCAATAGAATACGGATCACTTTCATGCCGCCGCCAGTCGAACCTGCACAACCGCCTATAAAAGAAGAAAACAATAGCAGCACTGGTAAGAACAACGGCCAATCAGCAAAACCAGTAGTGGTAAAACCTGCCGTAGTAGATATAGACACGGTTTGGAATAACGCTTGGTCGAAGGCATCATAAGGCGAGTCATACGAGTGATGATTCAACAGTAATAAGAAGCACACCAAGAACAGGACTACTTGAATAAAGACGAACGCGCGGAACTCTGGATCTTTCCAATAGTATTTAGGATGCACACCACCAGACGCAAACGCGGCGAAATGCAAAGAATAGTTACATGCCGAAATCAACAAGAAGACAACGGTAATCATGTTAATGGCGTAGCTATCAAAATAGCCCATGCTAGCATCGTGCGTGGAGAAACCACCGATGGCAATGGTGGAGAAGCTATGGCTGATTGCATCGAAAGGCGTCATGCCTGCCAACCAAAATGCCACAGCACATGCGATAGTCAAACTTAAGTAGATGTACCACAATGCTTTTGCTGTCTCTGCAATACGAGGGGTCATCTTTGTGTCTTTGACTGGTCCGGGTATCTCGGCGCGATACAGCTGCATACCACCGATGCCGAGAACTGGAAGAATTGCTACCGCCAATACGATGATACCCATACCACCAAACCATTGTAGAAGCTGGCGATAGAATAAAATCGCTTTTGGCAACTCATCGAGTCCGACGATCACCGTTGCACCAGTGGTCGTTAAAGCAGAGAAAGACTCAAAAAAGGCATCGGTTACAGAAACATTTGGATGATCTGCAATCAGAAAAGGAATGGCACCTGCACTACCTAGAACCGTCCAAAAAAGAACAACGATAAGAAAGCCATCACGTGCTTTAAGCTCGTGCTTATGCCTTCGGTTTGGAAACCAACATACCCCTCCCCATAAAAGGAGAACAAAAAATGTCGTGACAAACGGTACACCCGCCCCATCTCTATAGATAAGCGCAACCAGTGCAGGCGCAAGCATTGTGACACTAAAAAGCGCGAGCAATAGCCCGACGATTCGAATAATTGAACGAAATTGCATGGATTAATTGACTAGCGAAGCTGTCCCTGTGGCTTCCTATTTTTCATTATTGTCCGTCTAGTGGGGTGACAATTGCCTTTGCACCACTTTTGTTGATGATAGCTTGGGTAAACGCGCTCACTTCACGTAGCTCGATTTCCACGATTAATACCACCTGATCGCTGTATTCGGCGTCGACTTCAGCCGCACCGAACTGGGGCATTAACGACTGTGCGATAGGTATAAAGCCATAGTCTAACTCTAGTCTGAGCTTTGTGGTTATTTTTTTCTCAATTGTTTGAAGCTGCTTGAGAGCTTGTTGTACACCACCACCATAAGCTTTCACTAGTCCTCCTGTACCTAATCGAATACCACCATAATAACGCGTCACTATGGCTGTGATTTCTCCGACACCTGATCCTGACAATTGAGCGAGTATTGGTTTACCTGCGGTACCGGAGGGCTCACCATCATCACTGAACCCCCACTTCATTGAGTCTTCTGGCCTGCCAGCAACAAAACCCCAGCAGTTATGTCTTGCGTCAGAGTGTTTGGATTTTATCTGCTCCACAAATGCTTTCGCCGCTTCTACACTAGGAGTATGAGCCAAATAGGTAATAAAGAGGCTCTTTTTGATCTCTTCTTCAAATTGCATAAGCTCAGCTGGGATCAGATAAGGTTGGTCATTCATAGAATTAGGTCACTTTTTTCTTTGTTCAAAGTCTATCACGAGACCGATTTACACGTCGCATAAGATCTGCACTAGCGCACAATGTTAAACACTTGTTTGAAAAATGTATTGAAATTAACCAATCTGCGGTCCAAACTAATCTCACTGGTCTAACCAGAATAAGAATAAACGACTTTCCTCTATATCTATTTGTTGTATCACACGGCCTTTAGCCAACATCAAATCGGTATACAGACAATCCAAGATTGTATGTCATGGAGATAGACAATGATTTACCAAGCCGAAACCCTACAGGTAAAGGAAGTACACAATGGTATTGCAGAGCTTAGCTTCTGCTCTCCAAAATCCGTCAACAAGCTCGACCTAGCAACACTAGAGTCACTCGACAAAGCACTTGATGCCTTGATTGCGCACCAAGGACTGAAGGGCTTGATGCTCACCTCAGATAAAGACGCGTTCATTGTTGGTGCGGACATCACCGAATTCTTAGGTCTTTTTGCTAAAACAGACGCTGAACTCGATCAGTGGCTGCAATTTGCGAACAGCATTTTTAACAAGCTAGAAGACTTACCCGTCCCAACGATCTCGGTACTAAAAGGTCACACTTTGGGTGGCGGTTGTGAGTGTGTGCTTGCCACTGACATGCGTATTGGTGACAAGACCACCAGCATCGGTCTACCAGAAACCAAACTGGGTATCATGCCGGGCTTTGGTGGCTGTGTACGTCTGCCACGTGTCATCGGTGCCGACAGCGCCATGGAAGTGATCACTCAAGGTAAAGCATGCCGCGCCGATGAAGCATTAAAGATTGGTCTTTTAGATGCAATCGTTGATACTGATGCGCTTTATGATTCAGCACTACAAACTCTGACATCAGCAATTAATGAGAAGCTAGATTGGCAAACACGTCGCAAGCAAAAAACATCACCGCTAAAACTAAGCAAAATTGAATCGATGATGAGCTTTACTATGGCGAAAGGGCTAGTGGCACAAAAAGCTGGGCCTCATTACCCTGCGCCAATGACAGCCGTTATTACTATTGAAGAAGGCGCTCGCTTTGCTCGTAACGAAGCACTCGACATTGAACGTAAGCACTTCGTAAAACTGGCTAAGTCAGAGGAAGCAAAATCACTGGTTGGCTTGTTCCTTAACGACCAATACATCAAGGGCATTGCTAAAAAAGCCGCTAGGTCTGCAAGTAAAGATACACAACGTGCAGCCGTACTTGGTGCGGGCATCATGGGCGGCGGCATCGCATACCAATCTGCACTCAAAGGCGTGCCAGTCTTAATGAAAGACATCGCACAACCATCACTCGACTTAGGAATGACCGAAGCCTCTAAGCTGCTTAATAAACGCTTATCTCGCGGCCGCATTGATGGCTTTAAGATGGCGGGCATTTTAGCGTCTATCACACCAAGCTTACATTACGCGGGTATTGAAGACTCGGACATGATTGTTGAAGCCGTAGTTGAAAACCCGAAAGTAAAAGCGGCAGTTCTAACTGAAGTGGAAGCGCATGTCGGTAACGATGCCGTTATCACCTCAAATACCTCAACGATTCCAATCAACCTATTAGCAAAATCACTAAAACGCCCAGAAAACTTCTGTGGTATGCACTTCTTCAACCCTGTGCATCGCATGCCTCTTGTTGAGATTATCCGTGGTGAACACACCTCAGATGAAACCATCAATCGCGTTGTCGCCTACGCAGCGAAAATGGGCAAATCACCAATTGTCGTCAACGACTGCCCAGGGTTCTTTGTTAACCGCGTTCTATTCCCATACTTTGGTGGCTTCAGCATGCTACTTCGTGATGGCGCAGACTTTACGAAAATCGACAAAGTCATGGAACGCAAATTCGGCTGGCCGATGGGACCGGCGTACTTGCTCGATGTCGTTGGTATTGATACCGCTCATCACGCACAAGCAGTAATGGCACAAGGTTTCCCTGAGCGTATGGGCAAACAAGGTCGCGATGCGATCGATGCACTATTCGAAGCAAACAAATACGGTCAGAAGAATGGCAGTGGTTTCTACAGCTACACCATTGATAGAAAAGGTAAGCCTAAGAAAACCTTCTCTGAAGATATCTTGCCAGTACTCGCTGACGTTTGTGCCGATAAGCAGGACTTTGATGACCAGAACATCATCAATCGAGTGATGATTCCAATGATCAATGAAGTGGTACTGTGTCTGCAAGAAGGCATCATAGCCACTCCTCAAGAAGCGGATATGGCACTGGTTTACGGCCTTGGCTTCCCTCCATTCCGCGGCGGCGTATTCCGCTACCTAGATAGTGTAGGCATCGCTGAGTTTGTTGCCATGGCAAAACAATACTCAGAGCTAGGTGCAATGTACCAAGTACCGCAAATGCTGATTGATATGGCAGCGAAAGGCGAAAGCTTTTACGGCACACAACAGCAAGGTTCTATCTAAGGAGGGATTCTAAAATGACTAATCAAACAAGAAATGTTGTCGTAGTCGATTGTCTACGTACTCCAATGGGTCGCTCTAAAGGTGGTGCTTTCCGTCATACACGAGCAGAAGACCTGTCTGCGCGCCTAATGAAAGGAATTCTGGCACGTAACCCGCAAGTGAATCCAAGCGAGATTGAAGATATCTACTGGGGCTGTGTACAACAAACCTTAGAACAAGGGTTCAATGTTGCGCGTAATGCGGCGCTACTTGCGGGTCTGCCAATTGAAGTTGGTGCGGTAACAGTTAATCGTCTGTGTGGTTCATCCATGCAAGCACTGCATGACGGTACTCGTGCGATCATGACTGGCGATGCTGAAATCTGTCTGATCGGTGGTGTTGAACACATGGGTCACGTACCAATGAACCACGGGGTCGACTTCCACCCTGGCCTATCAAAAAACGTAGCAAAAGCCGCCGGCATGATGGGGTTAACCGCTGAAATGCTTGGTAAACTGCATGGCATTAGCCGTGAGCAACAAGACGAGTTTGCAGCGCGCTCTCACGCCCGAGCGCACGCCGCAACCGTCGAAGGTCGTTTTAAAAATGAAATCCTACCAATTGAAGGTCACGCAGCCGACGGCACCCTGTTCACCTTGGATTACGATGAAGTGATTCGTCCTGAGACGTCTGTAGAGGGTCTTTCTCAACTTCGTCCTGTGTTCGATCCAGCAAACGGCACCGTAACTGCAGGTACATCATCGGCACTGTCTGATGGCGCTTCAGCTATGTTGATCATGAGCGAAGAGAAAGCCAACGAACTTGGCTTAAAGATCCGCGCACGTATTAAAGGCATGGCTATTGCGGGCTGCGATCCCTCCATCATGGGTTATGGCCCTGTTCCTGCAACGCAAAAAGCGCTTAAACGTGCAGGTCTATCGATTGAAGACATGGACGTGGTTGAGCTCAACGAAGCATTCGCTGCACAATCACTACCGTGTGCGAAAGACTTAGGTTTGCTTGAAGTAATGGATGAAAAGGTCAACCTCAACGGCGGTGCGATAGCATTGGGTCACCCACTTGGTTGTTCAGGCTCGCGCATCTCAACCACGCTGATCAACCTAATGGAAGACAAAGACGCAAAATATGGTCTAGCAACCATGTGTATTGGTTTAGGTCAGGGCATTGCTACAGTATTTGAACGTCCATAATTGTTTGATGATCGTCGTGATCAACCCAACAATCACAAGCAAATAAACCAATACTGAAAAGTTTTAGTATTACACTTAAGGGCGGCATCTGATGTCGCCCTTTGTTTTTTGCTCCATATTATCCACATGCATAAAAAGCATGCGTTAAATGCTCAAGTTTCATTTTATTCATAAACAAAGAAGACATACACTCAGTACCAGTTGATATCTTGCTGCATGTGACCCAGAGTCACGCTACCGCACATTCGGAGAACCTTATGTTTAATGCTCTAGTTCTAAATCAAGAAGACAAACGTACTATCGCTAGCATCGAGCAAATCGATGAGACACAGCTGCCTGAAGGCGACGTTCTAATTGACGTTGATTACTCATCGTTAAACTACAAAGACGGCCTTGCGATCACAGGTAAAGGTAAAATCATCCGTAACTTCCCGATGGTGCCTGGTATTGACCTAGCAGGTACGGTAGTCAGCTCTGAAGATGCACGTTACCAAACTGGCGACAAAGTGGTCCTAACAGGTTGGGGCGTGGGTGAAAACCACTGGGGTGGTATGTCGCAACGTGCTCGTCTAAAAGCGGATTGGCTAGTACCACTACCTAAAGGTCTAGACAGCAAGAAAGCGATGATGATTGGCACAGCGGGCTTCACTGGCATGCTATGTGTTCAAGCTCTGCTAGATGCGGGTATCAAACCTGAAGCGGGTGAAATCTTAGTCACTGGCGCAAGTGGTGGTGTTGGCTCTGTCGCAGTCACACTATTAGCTCAGCTTGGCTACAAGGTGGCTGCCGTGACAGGTCGTGTTGAACAAAACGGTCCATTACTAGAGAAACTGGGTGCGAGCCGCATTATTGATCGTGTTGAATTTGAAGAACCTGCTCGTCCACTTGAAAAGCAAGTATGGGCAGGTGCCATTGATACCGTAGGCAGCAAAGTTCTCGCAAAAGTATTGGCGCAAATGGATTACAACAGTGCAGTCGCCGCTTGTGGTCTTGCAGGTGGCTTCGATCTACCAACGACAGTGATGCCATTCATCCTACGTAACGTTCGCCTACAAGGTGTGGACTCTGTTTCATGTCCATTTGAAAAACGTACAGCAGCATGGGAAAAATTGGTTGAACTACTACCAGACAGCTACTTCGAACAAGCGTGTACTGAAGTAGAACTAGCAGAAGCACCAAAATACGCAGAAGACATCACTAACGGCCAAGTAACTGGTCGTGTGGTTATCAAGCTATAAGCGCTAGCAACTCTATAAAATAAACAAAGCCGGGGCCATTCATCATTGCCCGGCTTTTTGCTATTTGCTATTTCGATTTTCGGAAAACTAGTCCAATCCCATATCCTCAATTCGCTTAACGATCAGGCGACTACACTCTTCTCGTACTACCGCACGCAACCACTCTTGAGCTGGCGAATGTTCACAGCGCGCATGCCAAATCATTGAATATTCAAACGGGGTGAAATGGAATGGCAATGGCTTCACCACCAAATCATAGCGGTCAGCAACCAAATACGCCAAATCCGCAGGCACGGTAATGATGATTGGTAAAGTATCGACGATCGCCAGTGCCGCTTCCAAATGGTAAGCACGCAGCACCATTTTACGTTTTGGTTTTTCGATTAAGGCTTGCTCAATCAACGCTTTGACTCCATCACTTATCGCAATCATCGCATGCGGATAGCGAAGGTAATCATCTAAGCTCATCTCTTTCTCTGCTAATGGATGTTGCTTGGAGAGCATACACAGCACCCCGACTCGGCCAAGCACTTCGCTACGCAGTGGCTCAACAGGACCGGTTGGGCGACAAATAGCGAGATCGGCACTCTCATAAGTCAACTGTTCAGATAAACGATCGTGTTGCAGTGGCAAGAAATTAAAAGACACATTCGGCGCTTCTTGATAAATACGCGGCAAAGCAAAAGGCAGAATCGTCTGCATTGCGTAATCGGTGGTGGCGATATTAAAGGTTTGATCGCAATTACGTGGATCGAACTCGCGTGGCGACAACAACTGACGTAAAGACTCCAATGGTTCGCCTAAGGAACGATCGATTTCTAACGCTTTTTGGGTTGGGATCAAGTGCTGACCTTGGCGTGTAAACAACGGATCACCGAGCAGGTCGCGCAAGCGCCCGAGCACACGACTCATCGCAGATTGGCTTAAATTCAAGCGCGTTGCTGCCTTGCTGACACTGCTCTCTTCAATCAGCACGCGCAACGCGACCAATAAGTTAAGATCTCGACGATAGATATCTTCTAATTCCACGATTTGCCACTTATCATTTAGGGGATTTGGATAAATTGTACTCTTCAGGCAAAAAAAATCCCGCCTTTCAGCGGGGAAGCCCAAGAAAATTGGGGATAGTGTCGGAATTAAGTGTCGTTAAAAATAAGTGAGCAGTGTCTATAAGTTTCGATTGAAGCAAGAAGCGCTAATTTTCTTGCTCGGACGCACCAGACCATTTGTGCATCTCAATCCAAATCCCAATAATCGTTGCACTCATGCCTGCAAGAGGCATTAATGAGGTTTCAGCTGGCGTTCTGAGTACTAAAGCGCAGAACGAGATAAAGCATAAAACCGAATATATCGTAAGTCTGTCTAATGCGGTTAACATCGCCTCTCCTTGCCAGTTGTTACCAAATTGTTAATTTAAGGTAAATCAAAAAAATCTGTTTGCCAAGTGGTTATTGAATATTTTTTCAACGAAAGTAAAATTCACCGTTAAGTAAGTTACGAGAATCACACTATGAATTTTAATCCTGAACTGGCGACAACGACGTTAGAGGCGGAAGGACTACGCTGCCCAGAGCCAGTGATGATGGTCAGGAAGACAATTCGAAATATGCAAGATGGTGAGGTATTGCTGGTTAAAGCAGACGACCCGTCCACAACCCGAGATATCCCGAGTTTCTGCCGATTTATGGATCACCAACTGGTTGCTGCACAAACGGAACAGCTTCCATATCAGTACTTGATTAAGAAAGGTTTGGAATAATCGCCACTCTGCAAACCAAAAAAACGGCAGCTCAATGAGCTGCCGTTTATCTATTCGTCGTATTCTAATGTGCGAATTTCTGATTGTAGCTTGTTTAATTGCTTTTTCATCGCCCGCATTTCTTCATGCATCGGAATGATGTGAGCGACCCGAATCCACGCTTCTACCGTCAAACCGGTAAGAATGAAAGATCCCGCGACTATCGGCAACCACATGTCAGTTAACACCATCGCCAGTAGGCATAATGCCAAACCAAAGGTGAATAAATAACTCTGATTCTTTGGGGTCATCCCCATGTAACGTGTCAGCATAAACTTGCCCTCTCGCTATCATTCACACAATTAAAGTACCATGACAAGTATGACACTAATACGTCATCCGTCACGCTCCTGAACGATTTTGAGGCAAAGTTTGACCACCCCATCACTTAACTCGTCATTGCTCCGTCACCGCATTTAGAAAACGTAAAATTAAAATAGTGCAGCAGCAATCGCTAAACCAACAAATAGCAACGCAGTAATCTTACGAATGAGATCTAACGGCATCTTATCTGCCGATAATTTACCGATCAGAACCACAGGCACATTGGCCAGCAACATGCCGATCGTCGTACCTAAAACGACCCAACTTAATGCATCCGCATATTGCGCACCCAAAATCGAGGTCGCGATCTGTGTTTTGTCACCAATCTCAGCCACAAAGAAGGCAATAAAACTGGCAATAAAAGGGCCACGGTTAGAAATTTGCTCGTCATCATCCAACTTATCTGGGATCAGAACCCAAGCCGCCATGGCAACAAAACTGACCACCAGCACCCATTTTAATACTTCTGGCGATAAGTAATCGGCGACGACCACACCTAACCATGCAGCCAAAGCGTGGTTGGCAATGGTTGCCAAAAAGATGGCTGCAATAATAGGAATCGGCTTACGGTAACGACTGGCAAGTAATAGAGATAGCAATTGGGTCTTATCGCCAATTTCTGCTAACGCTACGGTAGTAATTGAAATAGCTAAAACGCTCACGACATGCTCATTGGGGGCGGGATAATTATTTTAACCGTAGACAAACCTCACGCCCCACCCCGGTTCATGATAATTTGTCTAAGGTCTTGCTAAACTCATCGGGTTGATGAGTCTCGAACGCCATGGTGATTTTGCACCAATTATGTTGACGAACGAACGAGATGAAACAGACATTTCATCGAGTAAGCTACTCCCCAAAGACAGGCGCAATTCTAGCCATGTTTAAACATCACCTCAAGAGTGAAACTCAGCGAAAACGCCCTTTTAAGAAAATTTCAGCAGATAAAGTGGTAAAAATTCATTAAAGGCGAAAATCGTCCACGAATTAATCAAGATTAGCGCTACTCCCATACTCAATATCTGGGTATACTTGATTGTTATTTTATTCAACCGTAATTACTCTTAATCGCCATTGTTGAGGTTAGAAAACTCAGCAAAAGAGACGAATTGACGAGTAATAAGAGAATCGCGCGAACCAAACTTATGCAAAAATACGATATCAAAACCTTCCAGGGAATGATCCTCGCGCTGCAGGATTATTGGGCTCAAAATGGTTGTACCATTGTTCAACCTCTAGATATGGAAGTTGGTGCGGGTACCTCTCACCCAATGACCTGTCTACGAGCGCTTGGCCCAGAGCCAATGTCGACAGCTTACGTACAACCTTCACGTCGTCCGACTGATGGCCGTTACGGTGAAAACCCTAACCGTCTTCAGCACTACTACCAATTCCAAGTAGCGCTAAAACCATCACCAGACAATATCCAAGAGTTGTACCTAGGTTCTCTAGAAATACTTGGTATTGACCCACTTGTACACGACATCCGTTTCGTAGAAGACAACTGGGAAAACCCAACACTAGGCGCATGGGGTCTAGGCTGGGAAGTTTGGCTAAACGGCATGGAAGTGACTCAGTTCACTTACTTCCAACAAGTTGGCGGTCTTGAGTGTAAGCCAGTCACTGGCGAAATCACTTATGGTATCGAACGTCTAGCAATGTACATCCAAGAAGTAGACTCCGTTTACGATCTTGTTTGGAACGTCGCACCAGACGGCTCTAACGTGACTTATGGTGACATCTTCCACCAGAACGAAGTAGAACAATCAACCTACAACTTCGAGCACGCTGACGTTGAATTCCTATTCAGCTTCTTCGAACAGTGTGAAAAAGAGTGTAAATCGCTGCTTGAGCTTGAAAAACCACTTCCGCTACCCGCTTATGAGCGCATCCTAAAAGCAGGTCACGCATTCAACCTACTAGACGCACGTAAAGCGATCTCAGTAACTGAACGTCAACGTTATATCCTGCGCATCCGCAATCTGACGAAAGCCGTTGCAGAAGCATACTACGCATCGCGTGAAGCGCTTGGCTTCCCAATGTGTAAGAAAGAACAAGCGTAAGGGGTAGAATAACATGGCAAAAGAATTTCTAATCGAGCTAGGCACAGAAGAGCTACCACCAACGCAACTTCGCACTTTAGCTGAAGCATTCGCAGCAAACTTCGAAGCAGAACTAAAAGACGCTGAGCTTGCTCACGAAGGCGTGAAGTGGTTCGCGGCTCCTCGTCGTCTTGCACTTAAAGTCGCAGCACTAGCAGAAAGCCAAGCAGACAAAATCGTTGAAAAGCGTGGTCCTGCAGTTTCTGCTGCATTTGACGCAGAAGGCAACGCAACGAAAGCCGCTCAAGGCTGGGCGCGTGGTTGTGGCATCACGGTTGACCAAGCAGAGCGCATGGTAACGGACAAAGGTGAATGGCTACTGTTCAAACAAGAAGTGAAAGGTCAGCCAACGTCTGAGATCGTAGTTGAACTTGCAGCGAAAGCACTAGCAAACCTGCCTATCGCAAAACCAATGCGTTGGGGTAACAAAACGACTCAATTTATCCGCCCAGTAAAAACGCTAACCATGCTAATGGGCAGCGACCTAATCGAGGGTGAAATCCTCGGTGTCGCATCTGACCGCACTATTCGTGGTCACCGCTTCATGGGTGAGCGAGAGTTCACTATCGATTCTGCTGAGCAATACCCTGCGATCCTAGAAGAGCGCGGTAAAGTAATGGCAGATTACGAAGCGCGTAAAGCGATCATTCTCGCTGACGCACAAAAAGCAGCCGCAGCAGTTGGTGGTATCGCTGATCTAGAAGATGACCTAGTAGAAGAAGTCACGTCTCTGGTTGAATGGCCAGTCGTGCTAACAGCGAAGTTCGAAGAAGAGTTCTTAAAAGTACCTTCTGAAGCCTTGGTTTACACCATGAAAGGTGACCAAAAATACTTCCCTGTGTATGACGAGAATAAGAAGCTACTTCCTAACTTCATCTTCGTATCAAACATTGAATCGAAAGAACCTCGCTACGTAATCGAAGGTAACGAGAAAGTGGTTCGTCCTCGTCTTGCTGATGCTGAATTCTTCTTCAATACAGACCGTAAGCGTCCGCTTATCGACCGTCTACCTGAACTAGAACAAGCGATCTTCCAGAAGCAACTGGGGACGATCAAAGACAAAACCGATCGCATTGCTGCTCTAGCGGGCTACATCGCTAAGCAAATTGATGCGGATGTCGATAAAGCAACACGTGCTGGCCTACTGGCAAAATGTGATCTGATGACGTCAATGGTATTCGAATTCACGGATACTCAAGGCGTAATGGGCATGCACTACGCACGTCACGATGGTGAAGATGAGCAAGTCGCTCTGGCGCTATACGAGCAGTACATGCCTCGTTTCGCGGGTGATGAACTGCCATCAAACGGCGTCTCTTCAGCGGTTGCGATGGCTGACAAGCTAGACACGATTGTTGGTATCTTCGGCATTGGTCAAGCGCCGAAAGGCTCAGATCCATTCGCACTGCGCCGCGCGTCACTAGGTGTGCTACGTATCATCGTTGAAAATGGTTACAACTTAGACCTTGTTGACCTTATCCGCGAAGCGAAAGTACAGTTTGGCGACAAGCTAACCAACGAAAGTGTCGAAACTGACGTGATCGAATTTATGCTAGGTCGCTTCCGTGCATGGTACCAAGATGCCGGTTTCAGCGTAGATATCATCCAAGCGGTACTCGCGCGTCGTCCGACTAAACCAGCAGACTTCGACCAACGAGTTAAAGCGGTTTCTCACTTCCGTGAGCTAGAAGCCGCTGAGTCGCTAGCCGCAGCGAACAAACGTGTAGGTAACATCCTCGCGAAATTCGACGGTGAATTAGCCGCAGAGATCGATCTTGCGCTACTACAAGAAGACGCTGAGAAAACCCTAGCTGAAAACGTTGAAGTAATGACAGAAGCGCTAGAGCCTGCATTTGCAACGGGTAACTACCAAGAAGCCCTAAGCAAACTTGCTGACCTACGTGAGTCCGTAGATGCTTTCTTCGACAACGTCATGGTAATGGCAGACGACGAAGCACTTAAGAAGAACCGTCTGACACTACTGAACAACCTGCGTAACCTGTTCCTACAGATCGCAGACATCTCGCTTCTGCAAAAGTAATTCATTACTCTAAAGAAGTGATCAAGAGATAAGTAAAAGGGAAGCTGATGCTTCCCTTTTTTGTTGTCTTCAAACTGATGTGAGCAGCATTTATTATTCATTTTGTGAACAATACGAAAATTTGTAGGGTGAGATGCGTTTAACTTATCGGTGCAGAGCTCGGATTGTAGAGGCACTGTTTTGCTATAACTAGGCTGTTTATTCGGGAGAAGGACACAATGAAAAAAACAATTCTCGCACTGTCTATCGGTCTACTGAGCGCCTGTAACCAAATACCAGAAAATGCCATCGTATTAACCGTTGGTGACGACACTACCGTGTTCGAAAAAAACTCTGAAGGGTTACTTGTCGCAGAGCAAAAACTAGAAAAAGGCAGCTACACCTTTACCATTGCCGACAGCAAACAAAGCTGTGGCAGTCGCTTTGCCCTAGCAGAAGAAAACCGCATCAAGTTCAATCGTCCATTAAAAATGGATAACTGTGCCACAGATGCGAACATGCCACTACGCATCTTCAAAGCCAATACCTATCAATTTGCGCTTAACCCTAACACTAACGAGCTAACGGTTAAACTAAAGCCCAAACAGAATCAGGACATCACCTACTCTTGTCCTGTAGCGACTGATACGCCAAAAACCATCGACGTTACCCAAACCTTTACTGATGGCACTGTCGTTCGTGATGCATTAACCGGACAAGAAGCCACGGTAACTAATGGCAGTGTGACCATGCAGCCTGGTCCTATGAGCCAAGGCCTGTTATTGCTAGAAGAAGTTGAGCAGCAAGCCGAGAAACCGTTCCGCTGGGATAACGCGACGGTGTACTTCGTTATGACCGACCGTTTCTATAACGGCAACCCAGACAACGACAACAGCTACGGTCGTAGCAAGGACGGCCAATACGAGATAGGTACCTTCCACGGTGGTGACTTAGCAGGCCTGACAAAAAAACTCGATTACATCGAATCCCTTGGTGTGAATGCAATTTGGATAACCTCGCCACTGGAACAAATCCATGGTTGGGTTGGAGGCGGTGATAAAGGCGACTTTAAGCACTACGGCTACCACGGCTACTACCATCAAGACTGGACAAAATTAGATGCCAACATGGGTACCGAAGATGAACTGAAAGCCTTCGTCGATACCGCGCACAAAAAAGGCATCCGCGTGATTTGGGATGTGGTCATGAACCACACCGGCTACGCGACATTAGCAGACATGCAGGAATTCGGATTTGGTCAGCTTTACCTTGATGACCAAGAAGCGAAAGAAATCCTTGGTGAGAAATGGACCGACTGGCAACCAAAATCGGGACAAAGCTGGCACAGCTTCAACGACTACATCAAATACGGTGATAGCGAAGCGTGGGAGAAATGGTGGGGCAAAGATTGGCTTCGCACCGATATCGGTGATTACGATGCGCCGGGCTACAACGACATCACCATGTCTTTGAACTATTTGCCGGATCTCAAAACCGAATCAACACAGAAAACCGGATTACCAAACTTCTTCCGCAATAAAGACACTAATTCGCAAGCTGAACTGCAAACCCCACGTGAACACCTCATTCGCTGGTTATCCGATTGGGTACGTGACTACGGCATTGATGGTTTCCGTGTCGACACCGCCAAACACGTTGAAATGAAAGCCTGGGCAGAGCTGAAAGCAAGCACCACTCAAGCCCTTGCTGAATGGAAGCAAAACAACCCAGACAAAGCCTTAGATGACCTTCCTTTCTGGATGACAGGTGAAGTGTGGGCGCACAGCGTGGTGAAAAGCCCGTATTTTGATAACGGCTTCGATTCCATCATCAACTTCGAGTTCCAATCCGATGTTGCACCAAAAGCATTGAAGTGTTTCGCTCAGCTTGATGGTGACTACCGTCGCTACGCAGAACGCATCAATACCGATCCTGAGTTCAACGTGCTGAGCTACCTGTCTTCACACGATACTCAATTGTTCTGGTCGGCACGCAGTCGTAGCTTTGACGATCAAGCTCGTGCAGCCAGTGCACTGATGCTGGCGCCAGGTGCTATACAAATCTATTACGGTGATGAGATCGCTCGTGACTTCGGCGTTACCGGCTCAGATGCTCATCAAGGCACTCGCTCTGATATGCCATGGGAAAAGATTCATGGCGAGCGTGAAGATCTCCTGCAACATTGGCAAAAGCTAGGCGAATTCCGTAAACGCCACCCAGCGGTTGCTCAAGGTAAGCACATCACTCGTAACCAAGAAGGTTACTACGCGTTCGAGCGTCAATACCAAGACGATAAGGTACTGATTGTTTACACCGGTGAGTAACTCACACTCTCTCCACCAGCAAGGGAAGCATAAGCTTCCCTTTTTTATTGCTCTTTTTGCCTTTTTCTCTCGTACCCCTGGTCTGATGACACACTTTTTTCTTTTTCGGCTTAATTCACACTTTGCGTTAATTACGCATTGAGGTAAGGTCAAGGATTACTCGATAAGCCGATAAAACATCGGCACAAACATACACAAAGCAATCACAATGAATTAGGTATAACGACAAATGCAGTTCTCTAAGTTTGGTGAAAAATTTAATCAGTATTCCGGTATCACGCAGTTAATGGACGATTTGAATGATGGTCTGCGCACACCAGGTGCCATCATGCTCGGTGGGGGTAACCCAGCCGCCATTCCTGTCATGCTCGATTACTTTCGCCAAGCCAGTGAAGAAATGCTCGCCAGTGGGGAGCTCGTCGCCGCCCTCGCCAACTACGATGGTCCGCAGGGCAAAGATGCGTTTGTTAAAGCACTGGCTCAGTTATTCCGTGAAACTTATGGCTGGGACATCAGTGAGAAGAACATCAGCCTGACTAACGGTAGCCAAAGTGGCTTCTTCTACTTGTTCAATTTACTGGCAGGTAAACAGCCCGATGGTTCACACAAGAAAGTCCTGCTACCAATCGCGCCTGAGTACATCGGCTACGGTGATGCAGGGATTGATGAAGATATCTTTGTCTCTTACCACCCAGAAATCGAGCTGTTAGAGAATGGGCTATTTAAATACCATGTCGATTTTGAGCAGCTAAAAGTCGATGACTCTGTTGCAGCGATCTGTGCATCTCGCCCAACTAACCCTACGGGTAACGTACTGACAGACGAAGAAGTGCGTAAGTTGGATAAACTGGCACGTGACAATAACATCCCGCTGATCATCGATAACGCCTACGGCCTACCGTTTCCGAACATCATTTTTGAAGATGTCGAACCATTCTGGAATGAAAATACTATCCTGTGCATGAGCCTATCTAAGCTTGGTCTGCCAGGTGTACGTTGTGGGATTGTGATTGCGAGTGAAGAAATCACTCAAGCGTTAACCAACATGAACGGCATCATCAGCCTAGCACCGGGCAGTGTCGGCCCAGCACTGGCAAACCACATCATTGGTAAAGGAGAACTGCTTAAACTGAGTTCAGAGGTGATTAAGCCGTTCTACAAGCAGAAGTCGCAACGTGCGGTTGAACTGCTCCAAGAAGCGATTACCGATGAGCGATTCCGCATCCACAAACCGGAAGGTGCTATCTTTTTGTGGTTATGGTTTGATGAACTCCCAATCACCACGATGGCGTTGTACCAACGCTTAAAAGCGCGTGGTGTATTGATTGTCCCGGGTGAATACTTCTTTATTGGTCAGAAAGACGAATGGGATCATGCTCATCAATGCTTACGCATGAACTACGTTCAAGACGATGAGATGATGCAGAAAGGCATTGCAATTATCGCAGAAGAAGTAGAAAAGGCTTATCGCGAAGGTAAATAGATTTTCTAGTTCAGTCGCTCTTCTCTTTGGAATGGTGACGTTGAAAGCCCAAACTAAAAAGAGCGCCCTTTTCCATCATGGAAGGCGCTCTTTCTCATTCTATAATCCGGGTGGTTTACTGATTAGTTGTTTTCAATCAGGTTGTTACCACCGATAGCAATCTTACGTGGTTGCATTGCTTCTGGAATTTCACGAACTAAATCAATATGAAGTAGGCCGTTTTCCATTGATGCACAAACGACTTTTACGTAATCCGCTAGTTGGAATTTACGTTCAAAATCGCGTTCAGCAATGCCTTGGTAGACGTAGCTTTTGCCTTCTTCTGCTTTACGCTCGCCCTTCACAATCAACATGTTTTCGTTTTGAGTCAGCTCGAGCTGATCTTCAGCAAAACCTGCCACTGCCATAGTAATACGGTAGTTGTGCTCGTCTTTTTTCTCGATGTTGTATGGAGGGTAACCGCCAGAAGTATTCTTCGCAGAGCTTGCTTCCATCAGGTTGAACAGACGGTCGAAGCCAATTGCATTACGGTATAGTGGTGAGAAATCTACATTACGCATAATCTATCCTCTTTTAAGCAATAGTCTTAGCCCGGATGAAGGTCATCCACGTGGCGCATTTATGCAAGAAAACGCCGAGCTAAGGGATCCGATGATGCATTCCTCTGACCTACTCTTTAGGTTCAGGGACATGATGTCGAATCTAGGGTCAAGTTGTGTGCCAATACTGAGTATCCTCTCCTGAGCGATCTCGTTTAGCGATCCCTGAGGCGCTATTCTTCTCTTGTTGAGCAAGCTAGCTATCCCTCTTCATAACTAGATATAAGGTCGAAAAATGGGCTTTCAAGGGGGAACTAAAAACTTTTTACGGATTACGGATTACGGATTACGGATTACGGATTACGGATTATCGTCTGTTTGCCTTTCAGTCGCGTCAAGCTGTTCTGTATTCGGTTAGCGCAGCGCTCCGTATTCGGTATTCAAACCATTAAAAAACGCCACCTCTTACGAGATGGCGTTTTTCATTATGTTTGACAGCGTCTTATCGACTACACGTCTAGGTTCGCTACTTTAAGTGCGTTTTCTTCGATAAAGTTACGACGCGGTTCTACTTGATCACCCATTAATGTAGTGAACAGCAGATCGGCACCAACGGCATCTTCAATCGTTACTTGCATCATGCGGCGAGTTTCTGGGTCCATGGTGGTTTCCCAAAGCTGATCTGGGTTCATCTCACCTAGACCTTTGTAGCGCTGTAGGCTTAGACCACGACGCGACTCTTTGATTAGCCACTCAAGTGCAGATGCAAAGCTTGCTACTGGTTGAGTACGCTCGCCACGCTTGATGTAAGCACCTTCTTCAATCAGGCCATCTAATGCTTCAGAAAGATCCGCTAGCTTAGCGTACTCTTTTGAGTTCAATAGATCCGCGCTCAGTACGTAGTTGTGTGTCACACCGTGAGTACGCACAATGATCTTAGGCAAGCTGAAACCTAGCTCTTCATGCTGTTCAACTTCGAAGCTGTATTGGCTTGCGCCCACTTCTTTCGCATTTAGCTGCTCAATAAGCTGCTTAGTCCATGCTTCGACTGCTGCTGCATCGTGGCATTGCTCTGCCGTTAGACGCTGCGTGTAGATAAACTCGTGAACCAATGCACTTGGGTAACGACGGCTCATGCGGTCTGCTAACTTGATGCCTGCATTGTATTGCTGAACCAGTTTCTCTAGCGCTTCACCTGCCAGTGCTGGCGCTTCAGCATTTACGTGTAGCGATGCGTTATCCAGTGCCAATGCCACTTGGTACTGGTTCATCGCGTCTTCGTCTTTAATGTACTGCTCTTGTTTGCCTTTCTTCACTTTGTACAGTGGTGGCTGAGCGATGTACACGTAGCCACGCTCGATAAGCTCTGGCATTTGACGGTAGAAGAAAGTCAACAGTAGCGTACGGATGTGCGAACCATCGACGTCAGCATCGGTCATGATGATGATGTTGTGGTAACGCAGTTTGTCCGGGTTGTACTCGTCACGACCGATGCCACACCCTAGTGCGGTGATCAGTGTTGCGACTTCTTGAGAAGAAAGCATCTTGTCGAAACGCGCTTTTTCTACGTTCAGGATCTTACCTTTTAGCGGTAGGATTGCCTGGTTTTTACGGTTACGGCCTTGTTTTGCGGAGCCGCCTGCCGAATCACCCTCCACTATGTAGAGTTCAGAAAGCGCAGGGTCTTTCTCTTGGCAGTCTGCAAGTTTACCTGGCAGGCCTGCTAGGTCTAGTGCGCCTTTACGACGAGTCATCTCACGCGCTTTACGCGCGGCTTCACGAGCGCGAGCTGCATCGATGATTTTTGAACATACCATCTTCGCTTCAGATGGGTTCTCTACTAGGAACTCAGACAGTTTTTCACCCATCGCCGATTCAACCGCTGATTTCACTTCAGAAGAAACTAGCTTGTCTTTGGTTTGGCTTGAGAATTTTGGATCCGGCACTTTAACCGAAACAACTGCAGTCAGACCTTCACGTGCATCATCACCCGATGTTGCTGTTTTTGCTTTCTTAGAAAAGCCTTCTTTGTCCATGAAGGTGTTTAGCGTCCGCGTTAATGCCGCACGGAAACCTGCAAGGTGAGTACCACCATCGCGCTGTGGAATATTGTTAGTGAAACAGAAGATATTCTCTTGGAAGCCGTCGTTCCACTGCATTGCCACTTCAACGGCGATGCCATCTTCACGTTCATAGTCGAAGTGGAAGATTTTCTCGATAATTGGCGTTTTGTTGGTGTTTAGGTGCTGAACAAATGCTTGGATACCACCTTCAAACATGAAGTGATCATGTTTGTCTGCTTCACGCTCATCAATCAGTTTGATAGAAACACCAGAGTTTAGGAAAGAAAGCTCACGCAGACGTTTCGCTAGAATATCGTAATGGAATTCAATATTGGTGAAAGTCTCGGCACTTGGCCAGAAACGAATTTGTGTCCCCGTTTGATCTGTATCACCAACCACTGCAAGCGGTGCTTGAGGATCACCGTGATGGTAAGTTTGGGTATAGATGTGGCCGCCACGATGAATAGTGAGCACTACTTTCTCAGACAGTGCGTTCACTACCGAGACACCGACACCGTGAAGACCGCCTGATACCTTGTATGAGTTATCATCAAACTTACCACCCGCGTGAAGTACCGTCATGATAACTTCTGCTGCTGATACTTTTTCTTCCGGGTGCATTTCTGTTGGAATGCCACGACCATCATCTGTAACTGAAACCGAGTTGTCCTCATGAATTGTCACAACGATGTCTTTACAGTGACCTGCCAACGCTTCATCAATTGAGTTATCCACCACCTCGAAAACCATATGGTGAAGACCGGTGCCGTCGTCCGTGTCGCCGATGTACATACCTGGACGCTTACGTACCGCATCCAGACCCTTCAGTACCTTAATACTCGATGAATCGTAATTTTCAGACATGAGTTTCTCTCTTTTAGTTTGACTCTATCCTGCCATGTTCCACATGAAACACTTTGCCAGTATCGTCTAACATATCGGCGATTTGGCTTTCAGTGATAGAGCTTACAAATACTTGTGCGCCCGTCTCTTTAAAGCAGTCCGCAAGACGCTTTCGACGTTGGCTGTCTAATTCCGACGCAAAGTCGTCAATTAGGTAAATACATTGTTTTCCGGTCATCTCGGTAAGATGTTGCCCTTGCGCCACACGCAGAGCACACACCATGAGCTTTAATTGACCGCGGGACAGAACGTCTTCAACGGGCGTTCCATTCACTTTAATCCGCAAATCAGCCTTGTTTGGACCGCTAAAGGTGTAACCCAATGACTGATCACGTTCAAAATTCTTTTCTAGTATCTCATGGTAGGGCGTGTCTTTATCCCAACCACGATAATACTTCAATTGGATCTCAAATTCTGGCAAAAATGTCTGACAGATGGCTTCCGCTACGGTTTTCATCTGTTCGATGTATAGTGCTCGCCATTGACTGATGTTTTCCGCCAAACGTGTCATTTCTTGATCCCAATAACTGAGTTCGCGATAACTTCTGGCAGTTTTAAGCAGTGCATTACGTTGCTTGTTAAGACGCTTGAAACGTCCCCATGCATCATAGAAAGCAGGCTCGGTGTGAAACACGCCCCAATCGATGAATGCACGACGATGTTTTGGGCCATCCGTTAGTAGATCAAACCCTTCCGGATGTATCAACTGCAAAGGCAAAACTTGTGCGAGTTGTGCCAATTTTTGTCCAGATTGGCCGCCTATTTTAACCTCTGTTGAGCCATCACGCTGCTTATTAATGCCGATAGGTAGCTCAAATTGATCCGAGTTCAAAAAACGACCATGGACAAACAGCTCTGCACACTCATTTTGGATGATTCGACCGGTCAGTGAACTTTTGAACGATCGACCGTGTCCGAGTAAGTAAATGGCTTCTAAGACACTGGTTTTTCCACTGCCGTTTGGCCCTATAAGAAAGTTAAAGCCTGCTGATAAGTCAATATCACAGGCTTTAATGTTTCGAAACTGCTGAATGATGAGACGAGAAAGTGGCATTCAGATGGCTTATAGACGAATTGGCATCACCACGTACATGGCACTGTCGTCGTCTGCATTTTCAATCAACGCACTGGCGTTGGCATCCGACATCGACACGCGCACATTTTCACAGCGCAGTGTATTGAGCACATCAAGTACGTAGCTTACGTTAAAGCCGATTTCGATCGCGTCACCTTCAAAGGTCACGTCGAGCATTTCTTCTGCTTCTTCTTGCTCTGGGTTGTTGGCAGTAATGCGCATTTCGCTACCCGCAAGATTCACACGTACACCACGGAATTTTTCGTTTGAAAGAATCGCGGCGCGTGAGAATGCTTGACGTAATTCATCACAGCTTGCTTCTAGTGTTTTGTTGGTACTTTGCGGCATTACGCGGCGATAATCTGGGAAACGCCCATCAACAAGCTTAGAAGTGAAGATAAAGTTATTTACTTCTGCGCGTACGTTTGAGCTACCGATTTGTAGCACAACAGGTTGCTCCGGTGCATCCATAAGCTTAACCAGCTCTTGCACACCTTTACGTGGCACGATGATTTGCTTCTGCGCAAAATCCGCACCCAACTGAGTTTGAGATACCGCCATACGGTGACCGTCGGTTGCAACACTGCGTAGTGTCGTACCATCGATTTCAAACAACATACCGTTTAGGTAGTAACGTACGTCTTGGTTCGCCATTGAGAACTGAGTCTTGTCGATCAGAGTGCGCAGTTCTGCTTGGCTTAGTGAGACTTCGACTTCACTTTGCCAATCTTCAATGTTCGGGAAATCATTCGCTGGTAGGGTTGCCAAAGAGAAACGGCTACGACCAGAGCGAACTTGCACGCGATCGCCTTCTAATACGAAGGTGATGATGGCATCATCTGGTAGACCACGGCAGATATCGAGAAACTTACGAGAAGGAACCGTAATGCTGCCTGCTTCAAAATCCCCTTCCAGAGTCACTTTGCTCACCAATTCCACTTCCAAATCGGTCGCGGTCATGGATAACACGTTCTCTTCTACTTTAAGCAGTAGGTTACCCAAAATTGGCAGGGTTGGTCGGCCACCTAGTGCGCCCGAAACCTGTTGTAGCGGTTTGATTAAATGGCTACGTTCAATGGTAAATTTCATGCTTGGCTCTTTACGCTGTCAGCTCAATTAATGATTTGCTTAGATTACTCTCATTCTAACCGATTACGAAGACAGGGTGCGAATCAAGTTAGAGTAATCTTCTTTAATATCGTGGCTCTCTTCACGCAGCTGCTCAATCTTGCGACAAGCATGCAGTACCGTGGTGTGGTCACGACCTCCGAATGCATCACCAATTTCCGGCAAACTATGGTTGGTCAGCTCTTTTGCTAGAGCCATGGCCAGCTGGCGAGGACGAGCAACCGAGCGAGAGCGACGTTTAGACAGCAGATCGGCCACTTTAATTTTGTAGTATTCCGCAACCGTCTTCTGAATATTGTCGATAGTCACCAACTTCTCTTGCAGAGCCAACAAATCACGCAGCGCTTCACGAACGAAATCAATCGTAATTGGACGACCAGTAAAGTTCGCGTTGGCGATAACGCGGTTTAACGCCCCTTCCAGCTCACGAACGTTAGAGCGCAGACGCTTAGCAATAAAGAACGCCACTTCATCCGCGAGATGAATTTGGTGGTCTTCGGCTTTCTTCATCAAGATCGCTACACGCGTTTCAAGCTCAGGCGGCTCGATCGCAACCGTTAGGCCCCAACCAAAACGAGATTTCAAACGATCTTCAACACCGTTGATCTCTTTTGGATAACGGTCAGAAGTCAGGATGATCTGTTGATTGCCTTCCAGTAGCGCGTTGAAAGTATGGAAGAATTCTTCTTGTGAACGCTCTTTATTGGCAAAGAATTGAATGTCATCGATAAGTAACGCATCCACACTGCGGTAGTAGCGCTTGAACTCTTCAATCGCATTGTTTTGCAGTGCTTTCACCATGTCTTGCACGAAACGCTCAGAGTGCATGTACACCACTTTGGCGTTAGGATTGTTATCCACAATCGCATTACCTACCGCGTGTAAAAGGTGGGTTTTACCTAAACCCGTACCGCCATATAAGAATAGTGGATTGTACGCCGCGCCTGGATTATCCGATACCTGACGCGCAGCGGCCAAACCTAGTTGGTTGGACTTACCTTCAACAAAGTTATTAAATTTATGCTTCGGGTTGACGTTCGAGCGGTGATTGATGTTTGCGATCGCTTGAGCATCGTCATCCCACGTTTTATGGATAGGTTTGCGCGCTTGCAGTTGTGCTGGCGCTGACGATTCTGCAGCAACATCCGCCGGAGTACGTGTCGGTGCCGGTTTTGGTGCAGCCACAGGACGACTGCCCACTTCAAAACGCAGATTAGGAATATCGTTGCCACAGTATTCCTGCAACAGACGATTAATACTGTTTAAGTACTTATCACGAACCCAATCCAAAACGAAGCGGTTAGGCGCAAAAAGAGTGAGAGTATTGTCATTGAGCTCCGCTTGTAACGGACGAACCCACATGCTGAATTCTGTAGCTGGTAGCTCTTCTTGAAGCTGCTGCAAACATTGCAACCAAAGCGAAGATGACACGGTGCCCCCACTGAATATTTGAATTATCGGAAAAGACTGGCAATTTTACCTGTTGATAACCAAGATCGCTAGCAATTGATCGGTGATCCAGTGAATAAGATCTAACTTATTCACAATTATTCCCCCAAACTTGATGAGATCAACACACCTTGCCCCATAGTTGCCCACACAATGATCCACATTTGGGCATAAAGCCGTCGATCATCAAATTGGTGATAACTCTGTGCATGAATTTTCTCAGCAGATCGATCGTTCGAGCTTTTTTACTGGATTGTTGTATCACATCAAGTAGGGGACCCCTTAAATCTCTAACATTTCCTCGGTTTGATTTTTAACCATAAAAAGCAGCTTATTACTCTAACTTATAGGTTATTTCACTTGGTTATTTATCTAACTGAGTACATTACCAGTAGTATTTCCAACTATAAAAATTTGGAGATGCATTATGAAAAACTGGATTAAGGTTGCCGTCGCCGCCTTCGCTTTATCTGCTGCCACCGTTCAAGCCGCTGTCGATACAGCCGCGACGGAAGTTAAAGTGGGTATGTCAGGTCGCTACTTCCCATTCACTTTTGTTAAACAAGACAAGCTTCAAGGCTTTGAAGTGGATATGTGGGATGAGATTGGTAAACGTAACGGCTACAAGATCGAGTACGTGACTGCGAACTTTTCCGGGTTATTTGGCCTGTTAGAAACGGGCCGCATTGATACCATCTCAAACCAAATAACCATGACCGACGCACGTAAAGCCAAATATCTTTTCGCAGACCCTTATGTGGTAGATGGTGCACAAATTACGGTACGTAAAGGTAACGACAACATCAAAGGCATCGAAGATCTAGCAGGAAAAACCGTCGCGGTGAATTTAGGTTCAAACTTTGAGCAATTATTACGAAGCCACGATAAAGACGGCAAGATCAATATCAAAACTTACGACACGGGTATCGAGCACGATGTCGCACTTGGCCGCGCTGATGCCTTCATCATGGATCGCTTGTCTGCGTTAGAGTTGATTAAGAAAACTAGTCTGCCACTAGAACTAGCAGGCGAACCGTTTGAAACCATTGAAAATGCTTGGCCATTCGTCGACAACGAGAAAGGTCGTACTCTACAGGAACACGTCAACAAAGCGCTCACTGAAATGCGTGCCGACGGTACAGTAGAGAAGATTTCGGTGAAATGGTTTGGTGCTGACATCACGAAATAAACTTCTCTTCTTTGTAGGACGCAGCGCTTTATCTCGCATCCTTTTAACTCAATGACAAGGTGGAACTTCGTATTCCACCTTTTCTTTTCTCAAGGTAAGTCGTATGGGATTTGATTTTAATTACATGTTAGAGCTACTGCCGATACTACTCAAGTACCTTGGCACAACCATGGAAATGGCCACATGGGGGTTAATCTTTTCACTGATTTTAGCCGTCATTTTAGCCAATATTCGTGTTTTTAAGCTCCCAGTTCTTGATCAATTGAGTCAGCTATATATCAGTTTCTTCCGTGGCACTCCGTTGTTGGTGCAACTGTTTTTGCTTTACTATGGCTTGCCGCAAGTGTTCCCTTTCATGGTCGGACTCGATGCCTTTTCTGCGGCGGTCATTGGCTTAACTCTACACTTTGCCGCTTACATGGCAGAGAGTATTCGTGCCGCTATTATCGGCATTGATCGTAGCCAAATGGAAGCCAGCTTGTCAGTGGGTATGACGACCACACAAGCGATGCGCCGCGTCATTTTGCCTCAAGCGACACGCGTTGCTTTGCCATCATTAATGAATTACTTCATTGATATGATTAAGTCGACATCCCTCGCCTTCACACTTGGTGTGGCAGAAATCATGGCCAAAGCACAAATGGAAGCCTCATCGAGTTTCCGTTTCTTTGAAGCCTTCTTAGCTGTCGCACTGATTTATTGGGGCGTCGTGGTGGTGTTGACTCGCGTGCAAATTTGGGCAGAAGTGAAATTGAATAAGGCATACGTACGATGATCAAATTAGAAAATATCCACAAGCGCTTTGGCGAGACTGAAGTACTCAAAGGCATTGATCTCGATATTAAACAAGGTGAGATCATTGTGATTATCGGATCTAGCGGTACGGGTAAATCGACACTGCTGCGCACCATTAACTTCCTTGAGCAAGCGGATGAAGGTCGCATCACCATCGATGACATCTCAGTTGATACACAAAAGCATACCAAAGCCGAAGTATTAGCTCTGCGCCGCCGCACTGGGTTTGTTTTCCAGAATTATGCGTTATTTTCTCATATGAATGCGCGTCAGAACATCGCTGAAGGCTTGATCACGGTGCGCGGTTGGAAAAAAGACCAAGCAATGAAGCGCGCCCAGCAAATCCTCGATGATATCGGTCTTGGGAGCAAAGGAGATAGCTACCCTGCCGCCCTTTCAGGTGGTCAGCAGCAACGTGTCGGTATTGGTCGCGCAATGGCCTTACAACCAGAACTGTTGCTTTTTGATGAACCGACCTCCGCACTCGACCCTGAGTGGGTTGGCGAAGTATTGTCATTAATGAAGAAGTTAGCCAATCAGCACCAAACCATGCTAGTGGTCACACACGAAATGCAATTCGCTAAAGAGGTCGCGGATCGAGTGATCTTCATGGCTGAGGGTAACATTGTCGAACAAGGTTCTCCACAGGATATTTTCGACAATCCACAGGATCCAAGATTACAAAAATTCCTTAACCAAGGGGGAATCGAGTAAAGATCAAGCATCAAGATCAATCGATCCTTGAGATTTTACTCACACTACGTATAATCGCCCGGCCGGAATTTCATACTCATGAGTCATTGACACATTATGTGAGTGTGATTACAATTCCGCCTCTTTGTTGAGAGGCGTCGGTTGTTCTTCTCTATATAAAGAGCTTCTTTATATAAAGAAAGCATATTGCCCACGCCGGGTTTAACAAGAACCTAAAACTACTGATCAGTAAAGGTAATTATCATGAAACGCACTTTTCAACCTACAGTTCTAAAGCGCAAGCGTACTCACGGCTTCCGTGCTCGCATGGCAACTAAGAACGGTCGTAAAGTTATTAACGCACGTCGTGCAAAAGGCCGTGCGCGCCTATCAAAATAATCATTAGTTTATTTTGAACACGTTCGCGTTTAATCGGGAGTTACGTTTGTTAACTCCCGAGCATTATCAAAACGTCTTCCAGCAAGCTCATCGTGCTGGTTCGCCTCATTTCACCATCATTGCTCGTAATAACGACCTATCTCATCCTCGACTAGGTTTAGCCGTTCCGAAAAAGCAAATCAAAACCGCCGTTGGCCGAAACCGTTTTAAACGTTTGGCTCGTGAAAGCTTTCGTAACAAACAACATCAGCTTCCAAACAAAGATTTTGTTGTGATTGCTAAGAAAAGCGCGCAAGATTTAAGCAATGAGGAAATTTTAAAGTTGTTTGATAAGCTATGGCATCGCCTGTCTCGCCCCTCTCGTGGATAGCCATTGGGCTCATTTATCTCTACCGTTGGTTTATAAGCCCTCTGATTGGTCCTCGATGCCGATTTACTCCAACCTGCTCAACTTATGCTTTAGAAGCTCTGAGAGCTCACGGTTTTGTAAAAGGGTGTTGGTTATCAGGCAAACGTCTATTAAAATGCCACCCTTTGAATGAAGGGGGGTATGACCCCATTCCACCAGTCCAAAAACAAGACAGAGATAAATAACGATGGATTCTCAACGTAATATCCTGCTCATCGCTCTGGCACTGGTTTCTTTCTTGCTATTCCAACAATGGCAAGTCGCAAAGAATCCAGCACCTCAAGCGGTTGAACAGGCTCAATCAAGCAGTACTCTACCTGCACCATCTTTTGCGGATGAGCTTGATCCAGTTCCGGGTCAACAACAAGCATCAGCAAAAACTATCACAGTAACGACTGATGTTTTAACTCTGTCGATCGACACCATTGGTGGCGATGTGGTACATGCCGATCTAAACCAATACGCTGCTGAGCTCGACTCATCAGACCCATTCGTTCTGTTACAAGATACCCAAGGTCACCAATATATCGCTCAAAGCGGTCTCGTGGGCCCTCAAGGTATCGATGTTAGCAGCACTAACCGCCCTCACTACAACGTGAGTGCAGATAGCTTTACGCTCGCTGAAGGCCAAGACGAACTGCGCGTTCCAATGACCTTTACTGCAAATGGCATAGACTATACCAAGACTTACGTACTTAAACGTGGTAGCTATGCCATGAACGTTGAGTACGATATTGTCAATAAGTCAGGCAACAATGCGGCACTAGGTATGTACGCGCATTTACGCCATAACTTAATGGACGCGGGTGGTAGTATCACCATGCCAACTTACCTTGGTGGCGCTTACTCAACAGAAAATGTTAAGTACGAAAAGTACAGCTTTGATGACATGCGAGATCGCAATCTGTCGGTAAATCTACCAAATGGACAAGGTTGGGCTGCTATTATTCAACACTACTTTGCATCAGCTTGGATCCCACGTGATGAGCCAGGTACGACTATCTACACTCGAGTGATTGGTAATCTGGGTGATATCGGTATTCGCATGCCGAATAAGACTATCGCAGATGGTGGCAGTGCAAACTTTACTGCGACACTTTGGGTTGGTCCAAAACTGCAAGACCAGATGGCGCAAGTCGCACCTAATCTTAACCTTACCGTAGATTACGGTTGGTTATGGTTTATTGCTCAGCCACTACACTGGTTGCTCGATACGATTCACGGCTTTGTTGGCAACTGGGGTGTGGCGATTATTCTACTGACATTCATTGTTCGTGGTGCCATGTACCCACTAACAAAAGCGCAATACACATCTATGGCCAAAATGCGCATGCTACAGCCTAAGCTGCAAGCAATGCGTGAGCGCATCGGTGATGACCGTCAGCGCATGAGCCAAGAAATGATGGAACTGTACAAGAAAGAGAAAGTAAACCCACTGGGTGGCTGTTTACCTCTTCTTCTACAGATGCCTATCTTCATCGCACTATACTGGGCACTAATGGAATCGGTTGAGTTACGTCACTCACCATTCTTCGGTTGGATTCATGACCTTTCAGCGCAGGACCCATACTACATCCTGCCTCTACTGATGGGTGCGTCTATGTTCCTAATCCAGAAGATGAGTCCAACAACCGTAACGGATCCAATGCAGCAGAAGATCATGACCTTTATGCCGGTTATGTTTACCTTCTTCTTCTTGTTCTTCCCATCAGGCCTAGTTCTATACTGGTTGGTGTCGAACATCGTTACGCTTATCCAGCAGACTTTGATTTACAAAGCACTGGAGAAAAAAGGCTTACACACTAAGTAACCTTGATAGAAAAGCATAAGAAAGGCGGCCAAAAGGTCGCCTTTTTGTTTTTGGCTGATTACAATTCAGCTAATTAATTGGTTCTGGCTCCCTAGGGGTGTAAACCCTATAGCCCAGCTCAAAAGGCAAGATTATGACTACAGATACGATTGTCGCTCAAGCAACCGCACCGGGTCGTGGCGGTGTTGGCATTATTCGTGTTTCTGGCCCTAAGGCCAATCAAGTGGCGCAAGAAGTCACTGGTAAGACGCTAAAGCCTCGCTACGCAGAGTATCTGCCATTCCAAGCAGAAGATGGCTCCGTACTGGACCAAGGTATTGCACTGTACTTCCCTAACCCACACTCGTTCACAGGCGAAGACGTGCTTGAGCTGCAAGGTCACGGCGGCCCAGTGGTAATGGACATGCTGATGAAGCGTATTCTCGGCATTGATGGCGTACGTGCCGCTCGTCCTGGTGAGTTCTCAGAGCGCGCCTTCCTGAACGATAAGATGGACCTAACTCAAGCAGAAGCGATTGCCGACCTGATTGATGCAAGCTCAGAAGAAGCAGCAAAATCAGCACTGCAATCACTGCAAGGTCAGTTCTCACAACGCATCCAAACGCTGGTGGAATCGCTGATCCACTTACGTATTTACGTGGAAGCTGCGATTGACTTCCCTGAAGAAGAAATCGACTTTTTGGCCGATGGTAAAGTGTCTGGCGACCTACAAATGATCATCGATAACCTCGATGCAGTACGCAAAGAAGCAAACCAAGGCGCTATCATGCGTGAAGGCATGAAAGTCGTGATTGCTGGCCGTCCTAATGCGGGTAAATCGAGCCTACTGAACGCACTGTCAGGCAAAGAGTCGGCTATCGTCACGGATATCGCGGGTACCACCCGTGACGTGCTACGTGAGCACATCCATATTGATGGTATGCCGCTGCACATCATTGACACTGCAGGTCTGCGTGACGCTTCAGATGAAGTTGAAAAAATCGGTATCGAACGCGCATGGGATGAAATTGCTCAAGCTGACCGTGTACTGTTCATGGTAGACGGCACGACAACTGATGCAACGGATCCAAAGGACATCTGGCCTGACTTTGTTGATCGCCTGCCAAACAACATCGGCATGACAGTGATCCGCAACAAAGCGGATCAAACCGGTGAAGAGATGGGGATCTGCCATGTGAATGCTCCAACGTTGATTCGCCTTTCTGCGAAAACAGGCGCGGGTGTGGATGCTTTACGCACTCACTTAAAAGAGTGCATGGGCTTCTCAGGCAATACAGAAGGCGGCTTTATGGCTCGCCGTCGCCATCTAGATGCGCTAGAGCGTGCTGCTCAGCATCTTCAAATCGGCCAAGAGCAGCTTGAAGGCTATATGGCTGGGGAAATTTTGGCAGAAGAGCTGCGTATTACTCAGCAGCACTTGAATGAGATTACCGGTGAATTCAGCTCTGATGACCTCCTCGGCCGAATCTTCTCCTCATTCTGTATCGGTAAATAATAAAACGCGCGGTGTTAGGCTAAAGCTTACCACCGCGTTTCTTTTTGTACTGACGCTTAAGCGTAAAACCGACAAGGCGTTGGTATAGCTTTATAAGGAAGAAATATGATCCATATTATTACAGGTAGTACACTAGGTGGCGCAGAATACGTCGGTGATCACCTTAGTGATCTACTCAATGAAAAGGGATTTGAAACCACGATCCACAACCAACCAGAATTGGCCTCAATCGACAACCAAGGCACATGGCTAGTAATCACTTCCACGCACGGTGCCGGAGATTACCCAGATAACATCCAGCCTTTCATTGCGGCACTGCAGAACACACCACCTAAGATGGCAGACGTGAAGTTTGCAGTGATTGCAATTGGTGATTCAAGCTACGATACCTTCTGTGCTGCAGGCCAACACGCGCATGACCTGCTAGAAGACATTGGTGCAACACCAATCGCAGATTGCTTAAAGATTGATGTACTCAGTCATGCCGTACCTGAAGACGCCGCTGAAGCATGGCTAAACGAACATATCGATCGCTTCTAACGGCCAAACACCCTCTTTTCAGAGTCGCTTTGCGGCTCTATTCCCAACCGAGTGAATAACTTTTTGCAAAACCTAATGCTCAACCGCTCAAAATTCACCCAATCGAACTGTGGATAAGTATAGTAAGATCCGGTTAATTTCCTTTAGTTATCCAACTAACAACTTTGTCCTCGTCTTCCCCCTGTGTATAACTACCGATTTTGATCCCAGGATACTCGCATGTAGATCAAACCATGATCACAAGATATGATCCAAAAAAGATCCATGTTCTTGTTGATCATTTTCCACTTATCCACAGAAGCACTCGATCCTAATAATAGATCTAATAAAAGATCATATATATAGATCTTATATATATAATCTTGAAGACTAAAATATGAAAAGAGAGAAAACAATTCTCTCCTACAGAGAAAAAAGGTAAAATGCCGCTCTTTTTTATCTGTCTATTAAATCCTTTGAATACCTGAGGTCAGTTCATGCTTTATCACGAAAACTTTGACGTCATTGTTGTCGGTGGCGGACACGCAGGAACGGAAGCCGCACTTGCATCTGCACGCACAGGACAAAAAACACTTCTCCTTACCCATAACATCGATACATTAGGCCAGATGTCTTGTAATCCAGCCATTGGTGGTATTGGTAAAGGTCACTTAGTTAAAGAAGTGGATGCTATGGGCGGTTTGATGGCGCAAGCTATTGATCACGCAGGTATTCAATTTCGAACACTCAATGCTTCAAAAGGGCCAGCAGTTCGAGCAACACGTGCTCAAGCTGATCGCGCGTTATACAAAGCTTACGTGCGTGATGCACTTGAAAATGCACCAAACCTAACGCTATTTCAACAATCGGTGGACGATCTCATCATCGAGCAGGATCGCGTCGTGGGTGTCGTTACTCAAATGGGGCTTAAATTCCAAGCAAAAGCCGTAGTATTAACCGTGGGCACCTTCTTGGGCGGTAAGATCCATATTGGTTTAGAAAGCTCTTCTGGTGGCCGTGCTGGTGATCCACCATCGATCGCGTTAGCGGATCGACTGCGAGAACTGCCGTTCCGCGTGGATCGTCTAAAAACGGGTACACCGCCACGCATTGATGCTCGCAGCGTTGATTTCTCAGTGCTTGAAGCTCAACATGGTGATAATCCAACCCCTGTGTTTTCTTTCATGGGGAAACGTGATCATCATCCACGCCAAATTCCGTGTTTCATTACGCACACCAATGAGCAAACGCATGAAGTGATCCGTAATAATCTTGATCGCAGCCCAATGTATGCTGGTGTGATCGAAGGGATTGGCCCGCGCTACTGCCCGTCTATCGAAGACAAAGTGATGCGCTTTGCGGATAAGAACAGTCACCAAATCTTCATCGAGCCAGAAGGCCTAACGACGCATGAGTTATACCCAAATGGTATTTCCACCAGTTTGCCGTTTGACGTTCAAGTGCAAATTGTGCGCTCAATGAAAGGTTTTGAGAATGCACATATCGTTCGTCCTGGTTACGCGATTGAGTACGATTTCTTCGACCCTCGCGATTTGAAGCACACTTACGAGACGAAATTCATTAGCGGTTTGTTCTTTGCTGGCCAAATCAACGGAACAACCGGCTACGAAGAAGCGGCAGCACAAGGTCTGATGGCTGGCCTAAACGCAAGTTTGCACAGCCAAGACAAAGAAGGTTGGAGTCCTCGTCGTGACCAAGCCTACATGGGGGTGTTAATTGACGATTTGTCGACCATGGGTACCAAAGAACCGTACCGTATGTTCACTTCTCGTGCGGAATACCGTTTGTTGCTGCGCGAAGACAATGCCGACCTACGTCTGACAGAAAAAGCGCGTGAACTTGGTTTGATTGATGATGCTCGTTGGGCGCGTTTCAACGAGAAAATTAACAACATGGAAACCGAGCGTCAGCGTCTGAAGTCGACTTGGATGAATCCAAACTCGGCAGGTATTGACGAACTAAACAAGTTGTTAAAAACCCCAATGGCGCGTGAAGCAAGCGGTGAGGATCTTTTGCGTCGTCCAGAGATCACTTATTCACAATTGACGCAACTGGATGCTTTTGCTCCGACGCTGGAAGATCAACAAGCCGCTGAACAAGTTGAAATTCAAGTAAAATACGATGGTTACATCAAGCGTCAGCAAGAAGAAATCGAAAAGTCTTTACGTCATGAAAACACCAAGCTGCCCGTCGATTTGGATTACAAAGACGTGAAAGGCCTGTCTAACGAAGTCGTCGCAAAATTGACAGACGCAAAACCAGAAAGCATCGGTATTGCATCACGCATTTCGGGTATTACACCTGCCGCGATTTCCATTCTGCTTGTTCACCTGAAGAAGCACGGTTTGCTGAAAAAAGGTGAGGAAGAATAATGAGCGCATTACGCACTAAACTGGACTCGCTGATCGTACAAACTGATTTGGAAGTCTCAGACAAACAGCGTGAGCAGTTGGTCGGTTATGTCGAACTGCTCGACAAGTGGAACAAAGCCTATAACCTCACATCGGTTCGTGATCCACTTGATATGTTAGTAAAACATATCCTTGATAGCATAGTGGTTAGTACTCACTTGCAAGGTGAACGTTTTATCGATGTAGGGACTGGCCCTGGATTGCCGGGTATTCCGCTGGCGATCATGAACCCAGAGAAGACTTTCTTTTTGCTCGATAGCCTCGGTAAGCGTATTCGCTTTATCAAGCAAGTGGTGCATAGCTTAGGACTGAAAAATGTGACACCAATTCAAAGTCGCGTTGAAGAGTTCCAACCAGAAGAAAAATTTGATGGCGTTCTGAGCCGAGCTTTTGCTTCAATGACCGATATGGTGGAATGGTGTCATCATCTGCCTAAACAAGATAATGGGGTGTTCCTAGCGCTAAAAGGACAACACCCTAAAGATGAAATGGATCTGCTTCCTGAATGGTGCAGTGTGACAGAGATCATATCTTTAGCTGTTCCTGAGTTAGAAGGCGATCGTCATCTAGTAATCTTATCGCGCAAGGAAAATTAGCGAGGTAATCGTGGGTAAAATTGTAGCAATCGCCAACCAGAAAGGTGGGGTCGGCAAAACAACAACGTGCATTAACTTAGCAGCTTCGATGGCGGCAACAAAGCGCAAGGTTTTGGTGATCGATCTCGATCCTCAAGGCAATGCTACGATGGCCAGTGGCGTCGACAAATATATGGTTGATGCCACGGCGTATGATCTTCTGGTAGAAGATACCCCGTTTGATCAAGTGGTCTGCACCCAGACCACAGGAAAGTACGATCTCATTGCAGCGAACGGCGACGTGACCGCTGCAGAAATCAAATTGATGGAAGTGTTCGCTCGTGAAGTGCGTTTAAAGAACGCGCTTGCGTCCGTTCGCGATAACTATGATTTCATCTTTATTGATTGCCCTCCATCTCTAAACCTTCTTACAATCAATGCGATGGCTGCAGCTGACTCTGTGCTGGTGCCGATGCAATGTGAATACTTTGCGTTAGAAGGTTTAACTGCTCTTATGGATACCATCAGCAAGTTAGCGGCCGTGGTCAATGAGAACCTTAAAATCGAAGGTTTACTACGTACCATGTACGACCCACGTAACCGCCTGTCTAATGAAGTATCCGATCAACTAAAAAAACACTTTGGCAGTAAAGTTTACCGTACCGTGATCCCACGCAATGTGCGTTTGGCTGAAGCGCCAAGTCACGGTAAACCAGCGATGTACTACGACAAGTACTCCGCAGGCGCCAAAGCCTATCTTGCTCTAGCGGGCGAAATGCTCCGCCGCGAAGAAATCCCAGTTTAACTCTACTCTAAGGAATTCATCCCATGTCTAAGCGTGGTCTAGGAAAAGGACTGGATGCGTTGCTGTCGACCAGTTCGTTAGCACGTGAAAAACAGCATATTGCATCGCATAGTCAGGCATTATCGGCAGACGGTGAGTTGATTGACTTATCGATCGGTCAGTTGCAACCGGGTGTGTACCAACCACGTAAAGATATGACACCGGAAGGGCTAGAAGAGCTTGCTGCATCGATTCAATCACAAGGCATTATTCAGCCGATCGTGGTGCGCCAAGTGGCGAGCGGTCAATTTGAAATCATTGCCGGTGAGCGTCGTTGGCGTGCTGCCAAACAAGCCGGTCTTAAGCGAGTCCCTTGTTTGGTGAAAAAGGTTGAGGACCGTGCTGCGATTGCCATGGCGTTGATTGAGAACATTCAGCGTGAAGACTTGAATGTGATTGAAGAAGCGCAAGCGCTTGAGCGTCTGCAAGATGAATTCACCCTGACTCATCAACAAGTTGCGGATGTGATTGGTAAATCAAGAACCACGGTAAGTAACTTATTACGCCTAAATCAGCTCGAAACGGATGTAAAGGGTCTGGTTGCGGATAAAAAGCTTGAAATGGGTCATGCTCGAGCACTGTTGGCACTTGAAGGTGAGCAGCAGATCGAAGTTGCTCAGCAAGTCGCTAAGAAGAAAATGACCGTTCGCCAAACCGAACAGTTAGTAAAAAAGTGCTTAGCGCCACAAAATGAACAAAAAGCCCAACAAGAAGATATCGAAGCAAAGCAAATGTCGCATAAATTGAGTCAGCTGCTTGATGCAAAGGTTTCTTTGACCCGCTCGGTTGGCGGAAAAGCCAAACTAACGATAAGTATTGATGAGCCTCACAAATTAGAGCAACTAATTGCCAAGCTCGAGGCCTAAATGAGATAATTGATTTAGGTCAATTAATTAAATAAATCGAATTTTGTGTGAAAGTTGTCGGATTGTAAACAAAACTGTAAGTTTTTGCTGCAATATAATTGCATTCAGTTGCTCTGACCGTATAATTTTCGCCAATTCCCCTGCACATCGAGATTTAGTGCAAAGTGGATATTACTAGAGGTACGAATACATGGTAGCTGCGTTAGCTAGACCAGGACGAGAGCTCGCAAAGCAATTGTTAATGATCCAGTCTGGCGCGGTTATTTTTGTGGCGGCAGGGATGGCGGTGGCCGTGAATCCTGTATGGGGACTTTCAGCGTTGGTTGGTGGCGGTATTTTTGTCGTTGCCAATGCAGTATTCGCGCTTTGTGCTTTTATGTTTAGTGGAGCTCGTGCTGCCAAGCGCGTCGCGGCATCATTCTACATGGGTGAAGTACTGAAAATCCTTATCACGGTTGCACTGTTCTATGTTGCCTACATGTATATGCAGGTGGAACTTGTTCCCCTCAAACTAACCTATTTGCTGGTACTAGGTATTAATATCTGTGCACCAGTGCTATTCATTAACAACAAAAAATAGGATGAGTTATGGCTGCGCCAGGTGAAGCGCTAACATCGTCCGGATACATTGCCCACCACTTATCAAACCTATCGCTTGCGAAATTAGGCTTGGTAGCGGATGAAGCAAGTTTCTGGAACGTACATATCGATAGCCTGTTTTTTTCTTGGTTTACGGGTTTAATTTTCCTTGGAATTTTTTACAAAGTAGCAAAGAAAACAACAGCAGGTGTACCGGGTAAGCTTCAGTGTGCTGTAGAAATGATCGTTGAATTTGTCGCGGAAAACGTCAAAGACACGTTCCATGGACGCAACCCACTGATCGCGCCTTTAGCACTGACTATCTTTTGTTGGGTATTCTTGATGAACGTGATGGACCTAGTCCCGATCGACTTCTTGCCTTACCCAGCAGAGCATTGGCTAGGTATCCCTTATCTTAAGGTTGTACCGTCTGCTGATGTGAATATCACCATGGCTATGGCTCTAGGCGTTTTTGCATTGATGATCTACTACAGCATCAAAGTGAAAGGTCTAGGTGGATTCGCAAAAGAACTTGCACTACATCCATTCAATCACCCACTGATGATTCCGTTTAACCTACTAATCGAAGTGGTATCGCTATTGGCGAAACCTCTTTCTCTTGGTATGCGTTTATTCGGTAACATGTTTGCGGGTGAGGTTGTATTCATTCTTTGTGCGGCAATGCTACCATGGTACTTGCAATGGATGGGTTCACTACCGTGGGCAATCTTCCATATCTTGGTTATTACGATTCAAGCCTTCGTATTTATGATGTTGACAATTGTTTACCTGTCAATGGCACACGAAGATTCTGATCATTAATTTTTTAAGCTTTTTATTTGGGCACTAAGCCAACAACTATAAATTGGAGATAGTAATGGAAACTTTACTGAGCTTTTCTGCAATCGCCGTAGGTATTATCGTCGGTCTTGCTTCTCTTGGTACAGCGATTGGTTTCGCACTGCTAGGTGGTAAATTCCTAGAAGGTGCAGCACGTCAACCAGAAATGGCTCCTATGCTACAAGTTAAGATGTTCATCATCGCGGGTCTACTTGATGCGGTTCCAATGATCGGTATCGTAATCGCGCTACTATTCACTTTCGCAAACCCATTTGTGGGTCAACTAGCAGGCTAATTAACAACTCTGTTAATTGTATTTTTGTAGTTGATTCTTAAAAGGGAGTAGCTGTTGTGAATATAAACGCAACTCTGCTAGGTCAAGCAATCTCGTTCGCACTGTTTGTGTGGTTCTGCATGAAGTATGTATGGCCGCCTATCATGCAAGCGATTGAAGAACGTCAGAAGAAAATTGCTGATGGTCTTCAAGCAGCTGAACGTGCTGCGAAAGACTTGGATCTGGCACAAGCCAACGCTTCTGATCAGATGAAAGAAGCGAAGCGCACAGCAACTGAGGTCATCGAACAAGCGAATAAACGCAAAGCTCAAATTATTGATGAAGCACGCGAGGAAGCTCAGGCAGAACGCCAGAAAATCCTAGCGCAAGCAGCAGCAGAACTTGAAGCTGAACGTAATCGTGCACGCGATGATCTGCGCAAACAAGTTGCTACTCTGGCTGTAGCTGGTGCTGAGAAAATCCTAGAGCGTGCGATCGATAAAGACGCTCAGAAAGATATTCTCGACAACATTACTGCAAAACTTTAAGTCTGGGGGCGCATATGTCTGATTTGACTACAATCGCACGCCCCTATGCTAAAGCAGCCTTCGACTTTGCAGTGGGCAAAGATCAGTTAGACCAATGGGGTCAAATGCTGTCTTTTGCTGCAGAAGTAGCTAAGAACGAACAAATGAAAGAGCTGTTAACTGGCTCTATCTCTGCCGAGAAAATGGCAGAAATCTTTGTTGCCGTTTGCGGTGAACAAGTTGATGCGCACGGTCAAAACCTGATTAAGGTGATGGCTGAGAATGGTCGTTTAGCGGCCCTTCCTGATGTCTGTGAACAGTTCCTTGCTCTGAAACAAGAGCATGAGAAAGAAATCGATGTTGAAGTCATTTCAGCAAGCGAGCTTTCTGATGAACAACAAGCAAACATCAGCAGCAAACTTGAACTGCGTCTTGAACGCAAAGTGAAGCTGAATTGCAGTGTAGATGAGACCCTACTTGGTGGGGTTATTATTCGAGCCGGAGACCTAGTCATCGATAACTCAGCACGTGGTCGTTTGAACCGCCTGAGCGATGCATTGCAGTCTTAATGGGGATTGGAGCATGCAACTTAATTCCACGGAAATTAGCGATCTGATCAAACAACGTATCGAATCTTTCGACGTTGTTAGTGAAGCTCGTAACGAGGGTACTATCGTATCGGTAAGCGATGGTATCATCCGCATCCACGGCCTAGCGGACGTGATGCAAGGTGAAATGATTGAATTACCGGGTGGCCGTTATGCACTAGCACTTAACCTTGAGCGTGACTCGGTTGGTGCGGTAGTAATGGGCCCATATGCTGACCTTAAGGAAGGCATGAAAGTTACAGGTACTGGCCGCATTCTTGAAGTGCCAGTTGGTCCAGAACTACTAGGCCGCGTAGTAAACACGCTGGGTGAGCCTATCGATGGTAAAGGTCCAATCGAAGCGAAACTGACTTCACCTGTAGAAGTGATCGCACCAGGCGTAATCGACCGTAAATCGGTAGATCAACCTGTGCAAACTGGTTATAAGTCTGTTGACTCAATGATCCCAATCGGTCGTGGTCAGCGTGAACTTATCATCGGTGACCGCCAGATTGGTAAAACAGCAATGGCGATCGATGCGATCATCAACCAGAAAAACTCTGGTATTTTCTCAATCTACGTAGCAATCGGTCAGAAAGCATCGACTATCGCTAACGTAGTTCGCAAACTAGAAGAGCACGGCGCGCTAGCAAACACTATCGTTGTTGTTGCATCTGCTTCTGAATCTGCAGCGCTACAATACCTAGCGCCATACGCAGGTTGTGCGATGGGTGAATACTTCCGCGATCGCGGTGAAGACGCACTGATTGTTTACGATGACCTATCTAAGCAAGCGGTAGCTTACCGTCAGATCTCTCTACTACTAAAACGTCCACCAGGCCGTGAGGCATTCCCGGGTGACGTATTCTACTTACACTCGCGTCTACTAGAGCGTGCAGCTCGTGTAAACGAAGAGTACGTAGAGCGTTTCACTAATGGTGAAGTGAAAGGTAAGACCGGTTCTCTAACTGCGCTTCCTATCATCGAAACTCAAGCAGGTGACGTTTCAGCATTCGTACCGACTAACGTAATCTCGATTACCGATGGTCAGATCTTCCTACAAACTGAGCTATTCAACGCGGGTGTCCGCCCAGCCGTTGACCCTGGTATCTCAGTATCTCGTGTAGGTGGTTCAGCTCAGACGAAAATCATCAAGAAGCTATCTGGCGGTATCCGTACTGCTCTAGCTCAGTACCGTGAACTAGCAGCATTTGCACAGTTCGCATCTGACCTTGATGAAGCAACGAAGAAACAGCTAAACCATGGTCAAAAAGTAACAGAACTGATGAAGCAGAAGCAGTACGCTCCTATGTCTGTATTTGACCAAGCGCTAGTTATCTTCGCGGCAGAGCGCGGCTATTTAGCAGATGTTGAATTGAACAAACTGCTAGATTTTGAAGCGGCTCTACTATCGTTCGCTCGCGGTCAATACGCTGAATTGGCAGCTGAGATCGACAAGACGGGTGCATACAACGATGAAATCGAAGCTCAGTTGAAGAAGCTGACCGACGATTTTGTAGCAACCCAAACTTGGTAATTAGGTCGGTGGCAGGTTCTGCCACCAACTAACGGAGAGTAACGATGGCCGGCGCAAAAGAGATACGTAATAAAATCGGTAGTGTTAAAAGCACGCAGAAAATTACGAAAGCGATGGAAATGGTAGCAGCTTCAAAAATGCGTCGTTCTCAAGACGCAATGCAAGCTTCTCGTCCATACGCTGAAACAATGCGTAAAGTGATCGGTCATGTGGCGAACGCAAATCTAGAGTACCGTCATCCGTACCTAGAAGAGCGTGAAGCTAAACGTGTTGGTTACATCATCGTTTCAACAGACCGCGGTCTGTGTGGTGGTTTGAACATTAACGTGTTCAAAAAAGCCGTAACAGACATGCAAGCATGGAAAGAGAAAGGTGCTGAAGTTGAGTTAGCAGTGATTGGCTCTAAAGCAACTGGCTTCTTCCGACATGGTGGCGCAAAAATTGCGGCACAGGTCTCTGGTCTTGGCGACAACCCAAGCTTAGAAGACCTCATTGGTTCTGTTGGCGTAATGCTTAAGAAATACGATGAAGGTGAACTGGACCGTCTATACGTGGTATTCAACAAATTTGTAAATACCATGGTTCAGCAACCAACGATCGATCAATTGCTACCTTTGCCTAAATCGGACAGCGAAGAGATGCAGCGTGAGCACTCATGGGACTACATCTATGAGCCTGAGCCAAAACCTCTACTGGATACGCTACTAGTGCGTTACGTAGAGTCTCAGGTATACCAAGGTGTGGTAGAGAATCTTGCTTGTGAGCAAGCGGCTCGAATGATTGCGATGAAGGCTGCAACGGATAACGCAACCAACTTGATTGAAGATCTAGAACTTGTGTACAACAAAGCCCGTCAGGCTGCGATCACACAAGAATTATCGGAAATCGTTGGTGGTGCATCTGCGGTTTAAGCTTAGGTAAAACGAAACAGTTTAGAGGATTAACGATGGCTACAGGTAAGATCGTACAGATCATCGGTGCGGTAGTCGACGTAGAGTTCCCACAGAGCGATGTACCAAGTGTATATGACGCTCTAAACGTAACGGACTCAAAAGAGCGTCTTGTTCTTGAAGTTCAACAACAGCTAGGCGGTGGCGTAGTTCGTTGTATCGTAATGGGTAGCTCTGATGGTTTACGTCGTGGAGTTGAAGTGGTTAACACTGGCGCTCCAATTTCAGTACCAGTAGGTACTAAAACTTTAGGTCGTATCATGAACGTCCTAGGTGACGCGATTGATGAGTGTGGTGAGATCGGTGCAGAAGAGACTTACTCTATTCACCGTGAAGCGCCAAGCTACGAAGAGCAATCAAACGAAACAGCACTTCTAGAAACCGGTGTTAAAGTAATCGACTTGGTTTGTCCATTCGCTAAGGGTGGTAAAATCGGTCTATTCGGTGGTGCAGGTGTAGGTAAGACCGTTAACATGATGGAACTTATCAACAACATCGCACTTCAACACTCTGGTCTATCAGTATTTGCTGGTGTTGGTGAGCGTACTCGTGAGGGTAACGACTTCTACTTTGAAATGCAGGAAGCGGGCGTTGTAAACGTTGAGAAGCCTGAAGAATCAAAAGTAGCGATGGTTTACGGTCAGATGAACGAGCCACCAGGCAACCGTCTACGTGTTGCACTGACGGGTCTAACAATGGCAGAGAAGTTCCGTGACGAAGGTCGTGACGTACTTCTGTTCGTTGATAACATCTACCGTTACACGCTTGCAGGTACTGAGGTATCAGCACTGCTAGGTCGTATGCCTTCTGCGGTAGGTTACCAGCCAACGCTAGCAGAAGAGATGGGTGTACTTCAGGAGCGTATCACGTCAACTAAGCAAGGTTCTATCACGTCTGTACAGGCGGTATACGTACCTGCGGATGACTTGACTGACCCGTCTCCAGCAACCACGTTCGCGCACTTGGATGCAACGGTTGTACTTAACCGTAACATCGCAGCGATGGGTCTATACCCAGCGATCGACCCACTAGATTCTACATCTCGTATGCTAGATCCATTGGTTGTAGGTCAAGAGCACTACGACGTGGCTCGCGGTGTTCAGCAGACGCTTCAGCGCTACAAAGAGCTGAAAGACATCATCGCGATCCTAGGTATGGACGAGCTTTCTGAAGAAGATAAGCAAGTCGTATCTCGTGCACGTAAGATTGAGCGTTTCCTAACTCAGCCTTACCACGTAGCGGAAGTATTTACTGGTGACCCAGGCATTTACGTACCTCTTAAAGAGACTCTACGTGGCTTTAAAGGTCTACTAGCTGGTGAATACGATGACATTCCAGAGCAAGCGTTCATGTACTGCGGTACGATTGACGATGCTATCGAGAATGCGAAGAAGCTATAAGGCTAACTAGGAGGCGATATGGCACCAATAACCTTTCACCTAGACGTGGTAAGCGCAGAGAAACAAATTTTCTCTGGTCGCGTTGAAACGTTCCAGGTGACCGGTAGCGAGGGTGAGCTGGGTATTTTCCATGGCCACACTCCGCTGTTGTCCGCTATTAAGCCTGGTATGGTGCGTATTGTGAAACAGCACGGCCACGAAGAGTTCATTTATGTCTCTGGTGGTATGGTCGAAGTTCAGCCTGGTACTGCGACAGTACTGGCTGATACAGCGATTCGTGGTGAAGATCTAGACGCAGCTAAGGCTGAAGAAGCCAAGCGCCGCGCTGAGGAGCAAATCCAGAATCAGCATGGTGACATGGACTTCGCACAAGTGGCCAGCGAACTGGCTAAAGCCATTGCTCAGCTACGAGTTATCGAGCTGACAAAACAGCGTCGTTAATCAACAGCGTTGTTTCAATAGTGATAAAGGCGGTCATATGACCGCCTTTTTGCTTTTTTTTTGACGGAAATTTTTCCTCTGCAATTAACTAATTGACGATTAGTGTCTAAAATAGCCCCAGTTTTTATACAACGTATAGGTTACTTAATGAAATTTAGTGCGGTTATCCTCGCAGCGGGCAAAGGGACTCGCATGTATTCCAATAAACCGAAGGTGTTGCACACTTTAGCTGGCAAGCCAATGGTGAAACACGTAATTGATACCTGCAATGGATTAGGCGCGCAGAATATTCATTTGGTCTACGGTCACGGTGGGAATCAGATGCAGGAAACACTGGCAGAAGAGTCGGTAAACTGGGTACTGCAAGCTGAGCAACTGGGTACGGGTCATGCCGTTGATCAAGCATCACCTCAATTTGAAGATGATGAAAAGATCTTAGTACTTTACGGTGATGTGCCATTGATCTCCGAAGAGACACTGGAGGGGCTACTGGATGCACAGCCAACGGGTGGCATTGCCTTATTGACGGTGGTATTAGACAACCCGATGGGCTATGGCCGCATCGTGCGTAAAAATGGGCCTGTGATTGCAATCGTCGAGCAAAAAGACGCGACAGATGAGCAGAAATTAATTAAAGAGATCAACACGGGCGTGATGGTTGCGACCGGTGGCGATCTGAAGCGTTGGTTGTCAGGCTTAAACAACCAAAACGCACAGGGCGAATATTACTTAACGGACGTCATTGCCGCTGCGCATGATGAAGGCCGTGCTGTCGAGGCGGTACATCCAGTCAATCCAATTGAAGTGGAAGGTGTGAACGACCGTGCACAATTGGCTCGTCTAGAGCGTGCATTCCAGTCAATGCAAGCGCAAAAACTGTTAGAGCAAGGCGTGATGCTGCGTGATCCAGCTCGCTTTGATTTGCGTGGTGAACTGCAATGCGGTATGGATTGTGAAATTGATGTCAATGTTATTATTGAAGGCAAAGTAACCTTAGGTGATAACGTCGTCATCGGTACTGGTTGTGTATTGAAAGATTGCGAAATCGATGACAATACCATCGTTCGCCCTTACAGTGTGATTGAAGGGGCGACCGTCGGTGAAGAGTGTACCGTTGGTCCATTTACGCGCCTTCGTCCAGGGGCTGAGATGCGCAATGACTCTCACGTGGGTAACTTTGTTGAAGTGAAAAATGCACGTATCGGCGAAGGTTCTAAAGCCAATCACCTCACTTATCTCGGGGATGCAGAGATCGGTCAACGTACTAACATTGGTGCGGGTACCATCACTTGTAACTACGATGGTGCAAACAAGTTTAAAACCATCATTGGTAACGATGTGTTTGTCGGCTCTGATAGCCAGTTAGTGGCTCCTGTTACTATCTCTGATGGCGCAACCATTGGTGCTGGCACCACGTTGACCAAAGACGTGGGAGAAGGTGAGCTTGTGATCACTCGCGTGAAAGAGCGCAAAATTACGGGTTGGCAGCGACCAGTAAAACAGAAGTAAGTTTTTAACAATATAAACCAAAGCCGCTCATCATGAGCGGCTTTGTTGTCTATATAAGGTGCCATCACTGCAGCGCTTGCTGCACTTTGCTTCGCACTCGCTAATGCACGGTTTACTACGATTGGATGTTTAAAAAATGGGGTCGGGGTCGGTTATATGCCACGTCTTATTGCTATGCCTCTTATCCATGAGGGTGTGCTGGTGGAAAAGGTGCTGCAGGATGACAAGCCACTAAGCCAGTGTTGTTTGGTATGGCGTAAAGATGACAACCATAAGTTGATCCAATGGATGGTGGATTACTTAGGTGCTCCAAACCAGTTACATCAAGATTGGTTACAGTACTAATAAAAAGCCACTTTCAAGGAAAGTGGCTTTGTTGGTTCTAGGACAAGAAGAACTTGTAAGACGGGTTGTCTGTTTCGTCTTTACATTGATAGCCAAGTTCGCGTAAATGCGCAGAAAACTGAGTTAAATCGCTTTCATCTAACTCGAAACCACATAAAACGCGTCCGTAGTCCGCACCGTGGTTGCGGTAGTTGAACAAGCTGATATTCCAATGGGTTCCGAGTGTACTTAAGAACTTAAGCAGTGCTCCTGGGTACTCCGGGAACTCAAAGCTGTAGAGGCGTTCTTTGAGTGGCTTAGATGGCTTACCACCAATCATGTAGCGTACGTGCAGCTTCGCCATTTCATCTTCAGACAGGTCAACCACAGGGTAGCCACCATCACGTAAATCATGAATGATGTTTTCTAGCTCTTCCTGACCGCCTTGCAAACGCACACCGACAAAGATATTTGCTAATGCGTCATCGTTGTAGCGATAGTTAAACTCCGTCACCGCGCGGCCGCCAATGAGATTACAGAACTCAAAGAATGCGCCTTGACGCTCAGGGATGGTGACCGCAAGCAGACCTTCACGTTTCTCACCAAGTTCACAACGCTCAGAAACATAACGCAGACCATGGAAGTTGGTGTTGGCACCAGACAGCACAGTGCCTAGATTCTTGCCTTCCAGTTTGTTCTGTTCTGCAAACTTCTTCAAACCCGCCAGAGCAAGTGCTCCCGAAGGCTCTGCAATCGCACGGGTGTCTTCAAAGATGTCTTTGACTGCCGCGCAGATTTCATCACTGGAGACCGCAATATGGCCATCAATGTACTTTTGGCATAAACGGAATGTCTCTTCACCAATACGCTTTACTGCCACACCATCGGCAAACATGCTGACTTGGTCAAGCACGACAGGCTCTCCGGCATCCAGTGCCGCTTTTAGGCATGATGAGTCTTCCGGTTCTACGGCAATCACTTTGATTTCCGGCATTAGTTGTTTCACCAGTACTGCAACACCAGCGGCTAAACCACCGCCACCGACAGGAACGAAGATGTAATCAAGGTGACCATTTTGCTGCAGCATTTCCATGCCGATGGTGCCTTGACCTGCAATCACTAGTGGATGGTCGAATGGCGGAACAAAGGTGTAACCATGTAGCCCTGAAAGGCGTTCGGCTTCGGCTTTTGCTTCATCAAAGTTGCTGCCGTGCAGCACCACATTGCCACCAAAACTGCGCACCGCATCGACTTTAATGTCAGGTGTTGTCTTTGGCATCACAATGGTGGTTTTGATGCCAAGCTTAGTGCCTGAAAGTGCCATGCCCTGTGCGTGGTTGCCAGCGGATGCAGCAATCACGCCCGCGGTTTTTTGCGCTTCAGATAAACTTGCCACCATGTTGTATGCGCCGCGCAACTTGAATGAGTGCACGGGCTGACGATCTTCTCGTTTGATTTGCACATGGTTGCCGATACGCTCAGTAAGGCGAGGCATATCTTGTAGTGGTGTCACCGTCGCGACTTCATACACAGGCGCACGGAGGATTTGGCGCAGATAGTCTGCGCCAGTTTGAGGCTCTTGCCCTGAAAATAGAGAGTCGGTCATAAGCTAGCCCTCTAGCTTAGATTTGTCTCGTACTGCACCTTTGTCAGCACTGGTCGCCATACTTGCGTACGCTTTGAGTGCAAATGAAACTTCACGTTGACGGTCAACTGGCTTCCAGCCTAATTCGTCTTGTTTTGCACGGCGCTCAGCAAGTTCTTGTTCCGACACTTCGAGTGAAATCGAACGGTTTGGGATATCAATTGCGATCATGTCGCCTTGTTTAACCAAGCCAATAGCTCCGCCGTTGGCAGCCTCAGGAGAGGCGTGGCCGATAGACAGACCAGATGTACCACCAGAGAAACGACCGTCAGTCAGAAGCGCACACTCTTTACCAAGTCCCATCGATTTTAGGTAAGTGGTTGGGTAAAGCATCTCTTGCATGCCCGGACCACCTTTAGGGCCTTCGTAACGGATAACAACCACGTCGCCAGCTTTGACTTTACCGCCCAAGATGCCTTCTACCGCATCTTCTTGGCTTTCAAATACCACTGCAGGGCCAGTGAATTTAAGAATGCTCTCATCAACGCCTGCGGTTTTAACGATACAGCCGTCTAATGCGATGTTGCCTGATAGAACCGCTAGACCGCCTTCTTGGCTAAAGGCATGATCGATGGCACGAATACAACCTTCTACACGATCGTCGTCAAGGCGATCCCAGCGACAATCTTGTGAGAAAGCTTGAGTGGTACGAATGCCAGCAGGACCTGCTCGGAAGAACTTTAGTACGTCTTCATCTTCCGTTTGGATGATGTCGTATTTCGCTAACTGCTCCTTCATTGAAAGACCAAGTACAGTGCGAGCTTGATTGTGTAGTAGACCTGCACGGTCTAGTTCACCAAGGATAGCCATGACACCACCAGCGCGGTGTACGTCTTCCATGTGATATTTTTGCGTGGATGGTGCTACTTTACATAGGTGTGGTACTTGGCGAGACAGACGATCGATATCTTCCATATCGAAATCCACTTCACCTTCTTGTGCGGCTGCCAATAGGTGCAAAATGGTGTTAGTTGAGCCACCCATCGCGATATCCAGTGCCATTGCGTTTTCAAAGGCATCAAAGGTTGCGATGTTGCGTGGCAATGCCGATTCGTCATCTTGCTCGTAGTAACGACGAGTCAGTTCAACAATGCGACGACCTGCATTAAGGAATAGCTGCTCACGGTCAGCGTGAGTTGCTAGCATTGAACCATTACCTGGTTGAGATAGACCCAGCGCTTCAGTTAGGCAGTTCATTGAGTTTGCCGTGAACATTCCTGAACACGATCCACAGGTTGGACATGCGCTGCGTTCGATCTGCTCGCTTTGTTCATCAGACACTTTTGGATCCGCGCCTTGGATCATTGCATCAACAAGGTCTAGCTTGATGATCTGATCAGAAAGCTTGGTTTTACCCGCTTCCATTGGACCACCAGACACGAAGATGACAGGGATGTTGAGGCGCATGGATGCCATTAACATTCCCGGAGTGATTTTGTCACAGTTAGAGATACACACCATTGCATCGGCACAATGCGCGTTAACCATGTACTCCACAGAGTCTGCGATCAGTTCGCGAGATGGCAGCGAGTAGAGCATGCCGCCGTGACCCATAGCGATACCATCATCTACCGCGATGGTGTTGAATTCTTTGGCGATACCGCCTGCTTTTTCGATTTCACGGGCAACAAGTTGACCCATGTCTTTGAGATGTACGTGACCCGGAACAAATTGAGTAAACGAGTTTACGACGGCAATGATTGGCTTACCGAAGTCTTCATCTTTTACGCCTGTTGCACGCCATAATGCACGCGCCCCCGCCATGTTGCGACCATGTGTGGTGGTAGCTGATCTATATTTTGGCATTTCCTAATCCTTCTTACTTTTGCTCTGGGTACACATAGTCTAACCAACCCCACTTATCTTCGGTGGTGCCGTTAAATAGGCCAAAGTAGGCCGTTTGCAGTTCTTTAGTAATTGGGCCGCGTTTGCCAGTGCCCACTTCAATTTTGTCGATGGTTGCCACTGGCACAACTTCGGCCGCGGTACCTGTCATAAATACTTCATCGGCAAGGTAAAGTGCTTCACGAGCAATATTCGCTTCACGTACTTCATAACCTTTATCGCGTGCAATGGTCATGATCGAGTCACGAGTGATGCCCGGGAGAATCGCGCTGGTTGCTGGTGGTGTGGTGATCACGCCATCTTTGATGACAAAGATATTTTCACCGGCACCTTCCGATAGATAACCATCAACGCTTAGAGCAATGCCTTCATCGTAACCGTGGCGACGCGCTTCACCACCAACCAACAGTGAGGAAAGGTAGTTGCCGCCTGCTTTTGCTGCGGTAGGGATGGTATTTGGTGCGGCGCGGTTCCAGCTAGAAATCATTGCATCAACGCCTGCTTCTAACGCTTCTTCGCCTAGGTATGAACCCCAAGGGAACGCTGCAATGATTAGGTCCATCTCTGTACCAACAGGTGGGCACACACCCAAACCGACATTACCGACAAAACCCAATGGGCGAATGTAAGCGCTATCGAGTTTGTTCTGGCGTAGTGTTTCGCGTGTTGCTTCCATGATTTCTTCTACGGAGTATGGGATCGGGAAGCGGTAGATCTTGGCAGAGTCTTTTAAACGTTGTGCGTGTTCACGGTGACGGAAGACAATTGGCCCTTTTGGCGTGTTGTAGCAGCGTACGCCTTCAAAAACAGAGGTGCCGTAATGCATCGCATGAGTAAGAACGTGAACGTTCGCCTCTGCCCACGGAACCATCTCACCATTAAACCAAATAAAATCTGCAGTGTTCATTGCCATTTATTGCCTTCCTTATGCACTCACGTGTTGTTGTAAGTTGTGATTTGGGAGTTCATCGTTGCAGATCTTAAGTACTTCAACAGTACGGATATCCCACAACTTCTCAATTTGATTGACCAAAAAAGAGATCGGTCGATCGCTGTCGACGATGATCTCTACGCTGGCGACTCTGCTTGCGTGGTTTTGCGTTGCAGCCACTTGTTTGATCACAAAGCCTCGGTGACGAATCACACGAAGAACGCGCTCTAACAGTACCGGTTTGTCATCGGCTTTGATGTCGAGTAAATATCTGTCCATGTGATGGTCTCCTAGGTGTTTTCCAACATATCACTGTTTGATGCGCCAGGTGGTACAAGTGGCCACACGTTCTCTTCTTCATCGATCAAAACGTGAAGCAGGTATGAAGTTTTGCTTTCCAGCATCTCTTTGAGCGCCGGTTCGACTTCTTCTTTCTTGGTGATGGTTTTCCCCGGAATATCGAACGCTTTTGCCAGCATGACGAAGTCTGGGTTGTCATCAAGAATGGTTTCACTGTGGCGACCATCAAAGAACAATGACTGCCACTGACGAACCATGCCAAGACGCTGGTTGTTGAGGAGAACAATCTTCACGGGGATCTGACGACGTTTCAGCGTGCCGAGTTCTTGCACGTTCATCATGAATGAGCCGTCACCAGAAATAAGAATAGACTGATCATCCGCTCGAGCGACAGCTGCGCCCATCGCAGCTGGTAAGCCAAACCCCATGGTGCCAAGACCAGCAGAGGTTATGAAGTTTTGTGGAGCTCGCGGTTGGATATGCTGTGCAGCCCACATCTGATGCTGACCTACGTCGGTTGAGACAATTGAGCTATCCGGCATCATATCTGACAGTTGCTTAAGTAATAACGGTGCGTAGATAAGTTCGCCTGGGTGGTCGTAGCGCCATTTGAATCCGCTACGTAGGCTTTCACTGTGATGCACCCAAGGTGAAATATCTTGGGTTAATTCTAACTGAGGAAGAATGGTATTGATATCGCCGCGCAGTGGTGCATTGGCGTGGCGCAGCTTATGGATTTCTGCCGCATCGATATCGATATGAATCACTTTCGCATGTGGGGCAAAGGTATCAAGCTTACCTGTCACGCGGTCATCAAAACGAGCCCCAACCACAATCAAAAGGTCACATTCTTGAACTACAAGGTTAGCCGCTTTGGTGCCGTGCATACCCAACATACCCAGGTAGTGCGGGTCATGGCGTTCAATTGTCCCTAAGCCTTTTAGCGTGCTTACCGCTGGCATTGGGTTTAAACGCAGGAACTCACGTACTGCTCCTGTTGCTTTCGCTAGCTGAACACCACCGCCGACGTATAATACAGGGCGGGTAGAAGCGGCCAGTACTTGTTGTGCGCGTTTGATGTCTTTATCGCTCACTTGAGGGATAGCTGGTGGAATATATGGAGGCAGGAGCTCGGTTGGCGCCTGTGCAAGCTGAACGTCTTTGGCTATATCGACAATCACAGGGCCCGGGCGACCGGCTTTTGCCACTTCGAACGCTTCGGCGAGTGTTGGGGCAAGGTCTTTAATGTCGGTTACTAGATAGCTGTGTTTGGTACAAGCTAGGGATATTCCGATCACATCTATTTCTTGGAATGCGTCGGTACCGATATGAGAGCTAGCAACCTGACCTGTGATGGCGACGAGAGGAACGGAATCGAGGAAGGCATCGGCAAGGCCAGTAACAAGGTTGGTGGCGCCTGGGCCGGAAGTGGCCATACAAACCGCAACGTCTTGTGTCGCGCGAGCCATCCCGATAGCGGCCATCGCAGCCCCTTGCTCATGACGGCATAAGATGTGCTCGACACCTCCGTCATACAACGCATCGTAGATTGGCATGATGGCTCCCCCCGGATACCCAAACACCGTCTTGATACCTTGCTGCCTTAAAGCGGCTACGACTAGTTCTGCACCGGTCATCGTAAACCTCCTTTGCTACGTTGTGGCTCGTAGCTATCGCCATGCGTTTTGCACTTCATGTGCACTCCCATTCTTCCCGTTAAGCTGTCTGAGGGTTAGACAGATGACAACGTGTAGTTGTAAAAAAACCCCCGGACTTCTCAGTGCGGGGGTTTTTTGTAATTTGTGGTTATCTTTCGCCCACAATACCCCGTGCGGTGCCAATAATGACCACGATAATCAGGGCTAGCAGTGAGTTGATGTGAGCGATTAAGTTCATCTGTCTGTCGTTCTGTTTTCGTTAAAAAGTATTGTGTAATGTTCTACGAAAATGTTTGCGTCACTAGTGGTAACACACAAATCTGCTGCATGACAAGCAAAAACTCATTCTTTTTTCACATTTAGTTCCAATCTGTACGCGCTATATAACCTATCCAGATAGGTAATCTATGATCATATAACGTATACAAAATTGAGGAATTTATGGGGCTGGCAATCATTCATAGTCGGGCAAGTGTGGGTGTGCAAGCGCCGTCAGTTAGCGTGGAAGTTCACATCAGTAATGGGATGCCAGGCTTTACGCTAGTTGGATTACCAGAAACCACAGTAAAAGAATCGAAAGATCGCGTTCGCAGTGCGATCGTCAATTCAAATTTTCAGTTTCCTGCCAAGCGTATTACGGTCAATCTGGCACCAGCGGATTTGCCTAAAGAAGGGGGGCGCTTTGATCTGCCGATTGCATTAGGGATTTTGGCTGCTTCAGAGCAGATCGCGACAGATAAGCTCAAAAGTTATGAGTTTGTCGGTGAATTAGCGCTTTCTGGTGGATTGAGAGCGGTAAAAGGTGTGTTGCCAGCGGCGCTTGCTGCGAATAAGAAACAGCGCTGTTTAGTGGTGCCCCATGCCAATGGCGATCAGGCGGCGTTAGTCGGTAAAGCTCAGCACAAATCAGCCCAATCATTATTGGAAGTCTGTGCTGAGCTTTGTGGCCAGCATCAATTAAATTTGTACCAAACACTTAAGAAAAAAGAGGTCAAGACACACCGTCGTGACTTGCAGGACATTATTGGTCAGCAGCAGGGTAAGCGAGCGCTGGAGATTGCAGCAGCAGGGAATCACAATCTCCTTTTTCTTGGCCCTCCAGGTACCGGCAAGACCATGTTGGCTTCTCGCTTGTGTGACTTATTACCTGAAATGAGCGATGAAGAAGCGATGGAAACGGCCGCTGTTGCATCGCTAACTCAAAGTGAAATCAATGAACACAACTGGAAGACAAGGCCACTTCGCGCGCCGCATCACTCTAGCTCCATGGCGGCATTGGTTGGCGGAGGCTCCATCCCAAGGCCGGGAGAGATCTCGTTAGCTCATAACGGCTTATTGTTCTTAGATGAGATGCCAGAGTTTGACCGAAAAGTGCTTGATTCTTTGCGTGAGCCTTTAGAGTCTGGGGAGATTATTATCTCACGCGCACAAGGTAAAACTCGCTTTCCAGCCCGCTTTCAATTGGTCGGTGCACTCAATCCAAGTCCAACAGGTTATTACGAAGGCAACCAAGCGCGAACCAACCCACAGGCGATATTGCGTTATCTTGGTCGCTTATCCGGGCCCTTGCTCGATCGCTTTGACATGTCGCTAGAAATTCCAGCACTACCCAAAGGCACACTGGCTGAAGGGGGAGATAGGGGAGAGCCGACAGCTGTCGTTAAAGAGCGGGTGAATAAAGCGCGTGGCTGCATGCTCAATCGCAGTGGTAAAGTAAATGCACTGCTGGGGAGTCGTGAGATAGAAGCTTTCTGCCCGCTGCAGAAAAGCGATGCGGAGTTTTTGGAAAATGCACTTCATCGCCTTGGGCTTTCTATTCGGGCTTATCACCGGATCATCAAAGTGGCGCGTACCATTGCTGACCTTGAAGGATCGCCACAAATTGAGCGTCCCCATCTTGCCGAAGCATTAGGTTATCGAGCGATGGATAGATTGCTCAAACAGTTGACCGCGCAAGCCGTGTAGATGAGTAGAAAATCGCAGCGAGAAAACGTCACTTGCTGCGATTAAAGCGATTAGAAAGCGTAGTTCAAACCGACAGTCAGTAGGGACTCTTTTTCATCGTAGAAGGTGATGTTGGAGTCGTTGTGCCCATAACCTGCCAGAGAAATGAGCGACCAATTTTGCCAATCGAACACATTCTTATACTCGTAGGCGGCGAATAAACTGAGTTTGCCGTCATCACGTATTTTATCGAACGTGTCACTTGCTGCTTCGTAGTTTTTCAATGTGTAGCCTGCCGTAACCGCAAAACGATGGCGATTAACGAACTTGAACCAACTGAGTTCGAATCGGTAGGAGTCGAAGGATTCAGCATCGCCATCCGCATCTTGGTAGACGTAGGTAAGTGCGGGTTGCAGTATCGACGTGCGGCTAAGTGGAATGCGGTAGTCACCTTTGATATAGTAGATCTTTGCATCACGCAGCAGGGAAGAATCGGTCACGGTATCTTTCTCTACGTTTTTCTCTGCGTAAGCCAAATCAAGATTAAAGTTGTTGTCTAAGAAGCGGTTGATTTGGAGACGAAACGCATTGCCGCCTTCATCGGTGGTTTTTCTCGATTGCCCAGTTAGGTATGGGTCTTGCCATGTCTCTCCTTTCAAGATGGTCGGTAGATAGGAAAAGTCGAGCACAGTGTCCGAAGCGAGTTGGTATTTATAACCAAGCTGGAAGGCGAGAGTACCGATCGCGATATCGGAGCGCGTAGTACCAGCGTACACTTGGTGATTGAGTTTGTTACCCAAGGTATACGCGGCGCTGCCCAAAGGAGCTACGATAAAAGATTCATCACTTTCGGCACGCTGGTTGAGTGACGTAATTGTGCTATTGCCATCGGTGTTGAAGTTGGACTCTGATGAGACGAAGCCAGTATTCAATGAAATCTCGCCGCTAAAACCGGCGGTTTCTGCAAGTTGAGCTTGTGCTGAACTGACGATAAAGGCCAAAGGCAATAAGGTGATCCTTGGATTCATTCGCTTTCTCCTTGTTTGTCGAATGAAGAGTGTTTTTGAGCATGAGTTCACTTTTTTATTGTGAAAACAAATCTGACCATTGTTACAAATGTTTCAATGTGACCATGGACTTGTATAATTACACGCTGTTTTATTACTCACGCACTTTAAGCTATTGTTTGATGAAGATGTTGGCATACCTAATATTTATTTTTACCGTTTTTTTCGTGATTTTAAACTCTGCTCTTTGCTCTATCGCAATTTGTATCATCGCTATTTTTAAGCGGTTGCTTCCAACTGCGAAGCTTAAAGCCAAAGGCACAGAGGCTGCCAACAAAATGATGTGGGTTTGGGCCACTGTCAATGCTGGCATTCTTGCCTTGTTCAACCGCGTTGAGTGGGATATTCAAGGTGGCGACAATCTAAAGAAGGACGGTTGGTACCTGCTGATCAGTAATCATCTTAGTTGGACTGATATTGTTGTACTGTGTTGTGTATTTAAAGATCGCATTCCAATGCCAAAATTTTTCTTAAAACAGCAATTATTGTATGTGCCTTTTATTGGTATGGCCTGTTGGGCGCTGGATATGCCATTTATGCGTCGCTATTCTCGAGAGTATTTGATCCGCAATCCGCACAAGCGTGGTCAAGATTTGCAAACCACGCGCCGCTCATGTGCCAAGTTCAAACACACGCCAACTACGGTGGTAAATTACGTCGAAGGCACTCGTTTCACCGAGGAAAAGCAACGCAAGAGCCGTGTGGGTTATCAACATTTGTTGCAGCCAAAATCTGGGGGTATTGCTTACACGCTAGCGGCGATGGGCGATCAGTTTGAGAACATCATTGATGTGACCTTGGCGTACCCAGAAAACACCGATAAGCCATTTAAAGACATATTGATGGGACGGATGAACAAGATTGTCGTGCGGGTCAGTGTACTACCCGTGGATGAGCGTGTTCTGGGGGATTACTTCAACGACAAGCTTTACAAGCGTCAGTTCCAGCAGTGGCTTGGTGATGTGTGGCAAGATAAAGACCAGTTGTTGCAAGGCATTCATAAATAACAAAGGGGAACACCAGCTCCCCTTTTGGCGTTTGGTGTGAATTACTTTAGCGTAAGCAAGTAATTCACTAGAGCAAAGTATTCATCGGTTGATTTGATACTTTGCGCTTGAATCAGGTACTTATTGTTAACGACAACCGCTGGAACGCCAGTGATGCCGCTGTTTTCAAATTGCTTATCCATACGGCGAGCCATAGAGTCAACCGCGAAGCCTTTAAATGCCGCGTCGAATTTCTTTGCATCAATACCTTCATCAATGAAGATTTGGCGCAGTTCTACTTCGTCACGAGGAGCTTTACCCATGTTATGAATGCGGTTAAAGAGCACTGGCACCATTTTGTCTTCGACGTTCAGCACAACTATCGTGGCGTATGCTTTATTCATTGAGATCCCCATGTTGCCACCCATGAATGACACGTGGTTCTTTTGTAGTTTTACGTTTTCTGGCAGCTGCTTTTTCAGTTGCTGAATGATCGGCTCAAATCGATTACAGGCAGGGCAGTAGAAAGAGAAGAACTCGGTCACGAGTGGCTTTTTAGATGCCTCCAGATCCAATACCTTGTAATGCTCCCCTTCTTTAAATTGTGCAGCATGTGCCGATAGGCTTAGCATGAGCATAGAAAACAGTGCGAACAGCTTTTTCATCTAAATATCTCCATTTTTTTATTGTTTGGCCTAACTTACCATTGGGGCATTAAAGACAGTGGTGCTTCTTCTAAACTGGCAATCTGCTCTTTAAATCCAAGTACCTGACCTTCCCAGTATTTTGGCTCATTAAACCATGGAAAAGCGAGCGGAAATGCGGGGTCATGCCAGCGTTTTGTTAGCCATGCCATATAGTGGACCATTCGTAGACCGCGTAGTGGCTCAATTAGTTTCAATTCTGTCGCGTTAAAATCGCAAAACTCTTGATATCCCTCGAGGATAATATCGAGCTGCATTAACTTATCTTGGCGTTCACCATTCAGTAACATCCACAAATCTTGCACGGCAGGGCCATTACGTGAGTCATCCAAATCGACAAACATCGGGCCATCGCGCCATAGAATATTACCTGGGTGGCAGTCACCGTGCAGGCGAATAGTGTTAAAGCCTTCTTGCCAGTGACTTTCGATCGCTTTGATAAGTATGTCCAAATCATTGAAGAAGCTGTTTTCTAAATGCATTGGGATCATGTCTGAACTTTGCAGAATCTCACGGGGTTGGTAGAGGTATTCTTGCAAGCTAATTGTCGGACGATGCTGAAATGCTTTTTTGCTGCCCACTTTGTGGATACGTCCAAGAAAACGGCCAACGCCTTCCAGTTGTTCAAGGTTGTCGACTTCAAACTGACGACCACCCACGCTTTCAAATAGAGCAAAGCCATAACCTTGGTAATGATGTAGGGTTTGGCCATTGATGCATATAGGGGGAGCGACGGGGATTTCGTTGTCGATCAGTTCAAGCGTGAAGTTGTGCTCTTCCTGAATCTGCTCGTTGCTCCAACGCTCAGGGCGATAAAACTTCACCACGTAGCGTTGGCGCTCTTCGTCAGTGAATTGGTAAACGCGGTTTTCGTAACTGTTGAGAGGAAGAAAACCAGATTCTGCACGAATACCGATGCTCTCTAGTGCATACCACATAAAGTCGGGCGTTAGGGCATCAAAGTTGAAAGTACCTTGGGACATATAAATAAAAAGGCTCATTGCTGAGCCTTGTTCCATTAGTTATCGAAGTTATAGCTTCTTGATAAATCGGCTTTCCACTTCGATAGTGAATTCGTTGCTCTTATCGCTGAGTATAAACTGAATTGTCGTGATCGCAGAGTTTAGCTTGTCAGGATCTGCGCCTAGGCTCATTGGTAAGTTGAAGACTTCGCCCGGCTGTACTTCAATGGTCTGTTTGCCGTACCAACTGACGTTGCTCAACCCTTCCACATCCAAGTTGTATTCTTGAACTTGTTGGGTTTTGTTGATGATTTTCAGGGTGTAGGTGTTTTCCACTTCGCCAGAGCTGTTCACGCGGAACAACTGGTTACGATCACGCAGTACGCTCATGCCGGCTGGGTCAACGGAGGTGACTTGAAGGAAGAACAAGCCAATCATCACCAACAACACTGCGCCATAGCCAAGTAGTTTCGGACGCAGAACCTTGGTTTGTTTACCGGATAAGCGGTGCTCGGTGGTGTAATTGATCAGGCCTTTCTCATAGCCCATACGCTCCATGGTTTGGTCACATGCATCAATACAGGCCCCACAGTTGATGCATTCGTACTGTAAGCCGTCACGAATGTCTATACCTGTTGGGCACACCTGAACACACAGATCACAGTCGATACAGTCACCTAAACCAAGCTGTGTTGGATCGGCTTTACGAGAGCGAGGTCCGCGTTGCTCACCACGTGTGGTGTCGTAGCCCACAATAAAAGTGTCTTTATCAAACATTGCTGATTGGAAGCGCGCATATGGACACATGTGTAAGCAGACGATGGATCGCATCCAACCAGCATTGGCGTAGGTGCAGATGGCAAAAAACATCACCCAAAAAACAGGCCAAAAGCTGGAACTTAACGTGAAAAAGCCCAGTACCAGTTGTTTAATGGGGACAAAGTACCCAACAAAAGTGAAGCCAGTCGCGAGCGCAATAGCAAACCAAGCGATGTGTTTGAGCATTTTGCGCATCGCTAAATTGGCAGTTATTTTATTGGCGTCTTGCTTGCGGCGTTTATTGGCGCTGCCCTCTAACTTTTCTTCAAACCAGATGTACATAAAGGTCCATACGGTTTGTGGACACAGATATCCACACCAAACCCGACCTAAAAAGGTAGTAATGAAGAACAATCCAAATGCCGCGATGACAAACAGTAAAGCGAGTAAGGTTAGGTCTTGAGGGTAAAGGGTGGTACCGACAAAGTTAAATTGCTGGTTGCCAATATCAAGTAAAATGGCCTGACGTTCGCCATAAGGAATCCATGGCGTAATCGCGAACAGCAGTAGCAAGAACCAACCACCGTAGCGGCGCAGTTTTTGGTAGGTTCCTTTACTTTCACGAACATAAATTCGATTGCTAGGATTGAACCGATCGCCTTTCCCTTTGTGGGTTTTCGGATTATAGCTTTTGGGAGTCACATCTTTGATATCGATTTTATCCTGACTCATGGACATTTCCTTCTTTAGGCTTTTTATCATGTGCGGCGACACTTCTGTTGATGCCACTCGATAACATCGCTGCTATACCCATATCATGAACCATGACAGGACAAATTATTTTAGTAAACACTGATGAACGGAGGATTATACAATTAATAACAATTGCGTTTCTTTAACGCAGTCAACGTTTAACAACAAAAGTCAGTGCAGTTAACTTGATAAATAAGTGAACAGTGATAGTAGTTACTTGAATCTACTTGATGTTGTTATAAAAAAGCGACTCGGATGAGCCGCTTAGAAGGGGGGTATTGAGCTGTTTATTCGATGATGCCACGCGCACGTAGGATTGCGGTTTTGAAGTCATCTTCTTGGTCTTTCTTGAGACCAGGGATCATCTCGTCTTTGCTGCTGTTACGCATTTTAAGGTGGTAGATCAGCACGTCATCGGTTAAATCTTCCAACTTACCTTCATAACCCGCTTCATTTGCTAGTTTTACAATGAACTGCAGTAGATTCATTTCTTGATCTTTGTGCCACTCAGGTTCAAGCAGTTCAAGTAGTTCTTCAATACGATGACACTTCATTTCTTTCTCCACAGAATTTATAGGTGTTATTTGCTACTAAAGGTATCAAATTGCTTGGCGAACACCAAATGGGAAAAGGGGGGAGAGTAAAGATAAAAGCGCAGCAATCGCTGCGCTTTTTAATTAAGCCGCTTTAACTACTTTGGTTGGAACACTTGGTTCGGCCGCTGTCTTCTCAACCAGAGTCATAGTTGACGCAACTTGTTTCGCCTTAAACGCAGAAGTGAAACCACTGCGGCGGCGCATTGCACTACGATTTGTATGTGCGAACCTGACGGTTGTTGGGCGCATTAAGGTACCTAACTGTCAGGCATATCCATTGCCAATGTAATGGCCTGAATCACTATGAGTTGAGCTTCAACAACTTGAAGGGTGGCTCTTCTGGCTTTCGCCAATCCAAATAGAGAATCAGGAATAACGATATGCATACATATCATCTATAGGTTAGCACTGTTGCTATAAGTGGTCGATAGTTGAGCAATTGAATTATCTCGTATTTGTCAATTTGGCACCTAGATCGACGTAAAAATTTGTTTTGATCCCATGATCAGCAGTAGTAGTATGAGATTTCGACAGAAGGAGGTGCATATGTCATTTTTTAAGAAGACACTTGCGAGTTTTGGCATAGGCAGTGCCAACGTGGATTCGGTTCTGAACCAGGATGTGCTCTATCCTGGTCAGAGTGTGGATGTCTCTATCCATGTCTACGGCGGAGCAACGGAACAAGTGATCGATAACATCGATCTTAAGCTTTGCTGTCGTTATATCGCTGAAGCGCCAAACGATCGAGGTGCGCGTGAAGGTCACAGCATGCGTCGCGTACCACAAACGCACGTACTGGCGAAGTGGAACCTCCCATACGCATTTAGTATCCACCCTGGCGAAGACCGCATCTTTAAGGCCAAACTTGATGTGCCGTGGAACACGCCTGTTACCATCGGTGATGCGAAAGTTTGGCTAGAGACGGGCTTAGATATTGCCATGGCGCTCGACCCAACCGACAAAGATATTCTCACCGTTAGACCCGACCCGCTGATGGATGCCATTTTGTCTGCTTTTGAAGCGCAAGGCTTACGCATTCGCCAAGTGGAGTGTGAAGAAGTGAAAGGCTTCGGTCTACCATTTGTACAAGAGTTTGAAATGGTGCCAATTGACGGCCCATACCATGGTGTATGGCGTGAGCTAGAGTTTGTTGCTCATCGTGATGAACAAAACCTTCACTTATGGTTTGAACTTGACCGTACCCGCACTGGTGCTGGTGGGATGCTGGCGAGCTTACTAGGAAGCGGTAAACTCAAGCGTGAGCTGAGCATTCCGGTGAATACTAAACTGGAAGAAGTGGGTTCACTGGTGCTTAATTACCTTGAACAAACTACTGCTGCTCGTGAAGCTTAATTTAAGCTTACGCGTGTAAGCCTAATATGCCATACTAGAGCGAATATTCAAACACTCTAGTATAGGCGCATTGATGTCCTCACAACAGAAAGCACAATACAGTCAGGGCGAAGAATTCGCTAATGCCATTACCCATGGAATTGGGATGATCTTTGGCATTGTTGGTCTAGTACTGCTCTTGATTAAAGCGGTTGATCACCAAGCGGACACTCTGACCATTACCAGCATGGCGATCTATGGCTCGAGCATGATTGTGCTGTTTCTGGCATCCACGCTCTACCACGCAATCTCCTATCCAAAAGCCAAGCGTTGGCTAAAAACCTTCGACCACTGTGCTATCTATCTTTTAATTGCAGGTAGCTACACGCCATTTTTGCTAGTGAGTTTGCGCACACCATTGGCGATAGGATTAATGATCGTGATTTGGTCCATTGCACTGGCTGGCATTATAATGAAAATCGCGTTTGTGTACCGGTTTAAGAAGTTGTCATTGATGACGTATCTGGTGATGGGGTGGCTGTCGCTGATTGTGATTTATCAGCTCGCGATAAATTTAGATATCGGCGGCTTGACGCTATTGGCTGCGGGTGGGTTGGTGTATTCGATAGGGGTGATTTTCTACGTTGCTAAACGGGTTCCATTTAACCATGCGATTTGGCATGGTTTTGTATTGGCTGGCTGTGTGTGTCACTTCTTCGCGATTTACTACTTTGTCGAGCCTATCTAATTGATAGAAATAAACTCGACAAAGTGCGCGCTATCGTATTAGCGAGTTTTCACTTCTAAGATTTCTGCAGAGAATTGGTATTGCTGAGATTGTGGCACTGCCAGTTTGATAGCTTTACCTTGCTCTGCTTGCTGTGGACGTAAGTAAGTGTCTGCCATGCGTTTGATAGATTGCCAAACGGTGACATTCTCTTTTGCTAACGGTTTGCCAGACATATCGAATACCTGTACTTCCACTTCAACCTGAATCACCGATTGTGAGCTTTGGTTGGTGATAGAGGTTGTCAAAGCCAATTCACCATCTTCATAGCTGGCTGACCCAATCAAGATATCTACGCCAGAATCCGATAGCTGCATGGTTGGTTTCTTAGCATTAACGACCACTGTCGTACCTACTTTTTTGTTTATCACAGGAATGGCCGCAATTGCTGGTTCTGCAACCGCTTCGACTTTCTCCAATGTCGTTTCTGTAGCTTTTGGTGTCGCTTTTTTAATAACGTATTCCCAGGTGAAATCATCGTTTAGTTTCACTTCGCGACCATCCGCCAGTTTCACTACTTCTTCCGCGTAGACTGAAGAAGCGGCCAGTAGGGTGGCTAGAGTTATCCATAGTTTCATTGTGATACCTTTTTAACTGAGTCTGTTTAACGGCGCCAGAACGCAGGGAAGAACAGAACAAGAATCGTCAGAATTTCCAGGCGACCCATCAACATACCAAAGCTCAACAGCCATTTTGCGGTGTCTGGCAGTGAGGCGAAGTTGCCTGTCGGGCCAATCCTAGTGCCCATACCTGGTCCAACGTTTGCGACAGCCGTGATGGCCCCCGAGATACTGGTTACAGGATCAAGACCAAGCGCACTTAAACTACCAGCGATAGCGATGATGATGATAAAGAACATTAACCCAAATGCCATCACAGAGCGTACGATATCGTCATTCACAGAGCGCTGGTTATAGCGTTGAACGAATATTCCAGAGGGGTGAATCAGCTTCATGATCTGCTTGTTGAGCAGTGTCATCGCGATTTGGAAACGGAAGATTTTTATGCCGCCAGAGGTAGAGCCGGAACATGCCCCTGCCATTAATAGGAAAGCAAATAGCGTCGCAGGTAATGCTCCCCAAGCGGTAAAGTCGTCGAGACCAAAACCGGTAGTGGTAACCACAGAGACAACGTTGAACATCGAGACGCGCAGTGCGTCAAGAACAGTGTAGCCGTTATGTATGACCAACCAAGCGGCTACGGTTAAACTTGAGAATAAAAATAGATAACCAAACCCACGCACTTGTGCGTCTTTTAGCAAAGCATCGAGGCTGCGTTTGCGCAAAGCCGCGACAAACAGTAAGAAAGGCAAACCGCCCAAGAACATGAATACCGTCGCTACCCAATGTGCGCCATGGGAGAAGCTGTTCATTGAGCTATCCGAGGTGGAGTACCCCCCTGTTGATAAGGTGGTGAAAGCATGGTTGATCGCTTCAAACAGATTCATGCCTGTTAGTAAGTAACCGATGATGCACAGCCCAGTCAGCATTAAGTACACCAATACAATGTTCTTGGCGACGGTTTTGGCTCTTGGGCTACTTTTGTCTGACCAATCGGAGGATTCGGTTTGGAATAGCTTCATACCACCCACGTTTAGCATCGGTAGAATTGCTACCGCCATCACGATAAAGCCAATGCCCCCCAGCCATTGCAAGATCGAACGCCATAGCAAGATGCTTGGTGCTATGTCATCCAAACCACTCAGTACGGTGGATCCCGTGGTCGTTAGACCTGACATGGTTTCGAAGTAGGCGTCGGTAAAGCTGATATGGTTGATGAAAATAAACGGCAGCGCGGCGAAGGCACTGGCGATGGTCCATACCAAACTCGTGATAAGGAACATATCGCGTACGCTGAGTTTGAAATTTGCGGTTCGACCAATTGTTAAGCAGATAAATGCGGCAAGGTGGGTGATCACCACCGCTTGAGCGAAATCAAGGAATCCACCTGTGCCAGTGACGAATGCGACAATCGTCGGTACGTACATAAAAAGGGCCAGTTTGGATAAAACTAGCCCGATAACAAACAGTACGGGACGTAAATTGACCATAGGAAAGGCCTAAAGGAAGAATGGACTCGGCTGGAACAGCGCTTCGACGTCTGGTACGTACTTTTTGTCGACTAGGAACATCACAACGTGGTCATCTTGTTCTATAACAGTACGGTCGTGTGCGATAAGCACTTCTTCGCCACGAACAATGGCACCAATGGTGGTTCCTGGTGGGAGTTTGATATCGCCAATCGCGCGGCCAACCACTTTGGATGTGGTTTCGTCACCATGCGCAATGGCTTCGATAGCTTCTGCTGCGCCACGACGCAGAGAAGAAACATTCACGATGTCAGCACGACGAACGTGCGTCAGTAGAGCGGAAATTGTCGCTTGCTGTGGTGAGATTGCCACATCAATCACGCCACCTTGTACGAGGTCGACATAAGCGCCACGTTGGATCAGTACCATGACCTTTTTCGCGCCCATGCGTTTTGCCAACATTGCAGACATGATGTTGGTTTCATCTTCGTTAGTCAGTGCGATGAATACGTCAACTTGATCGATGTTTTCTTCGGTCAGCAACTCTTGGTCAGCCGCATCACCACAGAAGACGATGGTGTTCTCAAGCTGCTCAGACAGTTGCTCTGCACGTTGATAGTTACGCTCAATCAGCTTTACACTGTAAGTTTGCTCTAAGCGCTTCGCTAAGCTGGCACCAATGTTACCACCACCAACAATCATGATACGACGGTAAGGCTTTTCAAGGCGCTGAAGCTCACTCATTACCGACCGAATGTGGTTACTTGCCGCAACGAAGAACACTTCATCATCGGCTTCAATAATGGTGGTGCCTTGCGGGCGAATTGGGCGGCCTTGACGGAAAATCGCCGCAACACGGGTATCAATGTGCGGCATGTGCTCACGCAGAGCAGACAGTGCGTTACCAACCAATGGGCCGCCATAGTAGGCTTTTACCGCTACTAAGCTGACTTTTTGTTCGGCAAAGCTCACTACTTGCAGGGCGCCTGGGTATTGGATAAGACGCTCGATGTAGCTGGTTACCAACTCTTCTGGTGCGATAAGGTGATCAACAGGAATGGCACCTGATTTAAACAGGGCTTCTTTTTCTGCCAAATACTCTGGAGAGCGAATACGCGCAACGCGGTTTGGTGTATTGAATAGAGTGAACGCAACCTGACAGGCGGCCATGTTGGTCTCATCGGTGTTGGTTACTGCGACGAGCATGTCGGCGTCTTGCGCACCCGCTTCATGCAGAACGTCTGGGTGGCTTGCGTGACCATTGACAACACGTAGGTCGTATTTGTCTTGTAACTCACGCAGTCGGTCGCCATTTTTGTCGACGATGGTGATGTCGTTGTTTTCACCAACTAGGTTTTCCGCCAGCGTGCCGCCAACCTGACCAGCACCAAGAATAATGATTTTCATACTCTTTACTCGTTATCTGAAAAAGGCGATTGAATTCATTTCAATCGCCCTATTTAGCATGCTGTTATGCGTGTTTTTTTGTTAGCACTGCGTAGTAGAAACCATCCATATCTTCTTCGCCTGGCAGAATCTGACGACCAGGTTGTTTTGGATCGGAGTCCACCAATTGCGCATCCGCAGTACGTACCAAGAACGCTTTTACTTGTTCCACGTTTTCTTGTGGTGTGATTGAGCAAGTCGCGTAAACCATGGTGCCGCCAGGTTTTAATTGTGCCCACATAGCGTCAAAAATTTCGCTTTGTAGCTCAGCAAGGGCGGTAATATCATCAGCACGACGTAGCCATTTGATGTCTGGGTGACGACGAATGACGCCCGTCGCAGAACACGGTGCATCCAACAATATGCGATCAAATTGTTCGCCTTGCCACCATTCTTGAGGATGACGCGCATCGCCGCAAACCACTTTTGCCTGAAGGTTGAGACGCTTCAGGTTTTCGTGCACACGTTTAAGGCGAGTGTCATCGCAGTCAATGGCAACGACTTCACTGCCGGACGTACGTTCAAGAATGTGCGCCGTCTTACCACCAGGTGCTGCACAGCAGTCTAGGATTAGCTCGCCATCTTTTGGCTCAAGATAATTAATCGACAGCTGCGCCGCCGCATCTTGCACCGATACCCAACCTTTTTCAAAGCCTGGTAGTTTCATCACATCGCATGGCGCCGCCAATTTTAGGGCGTCCATTGCTTGTGTGTGTGGCGTGTTATCAATGTTTTCATTATTGAGCAGCGCTTGATACTCATCACGGGTATGGTGCTGGTGGTTGACTCGTAGCCACATTGGCGCTTTCTGGTTGTTGGCTTCAACAATGCTTTCCCATTGCTCAGGGTAAGCGTCTTGCAGCAATTTTAGCAGCCAGCTTGGGTGGCCATATTTGCCCGCATTATTGCTGACTGCCATTTGGTCTAATTCTTCTTGGTTGCGTTGGTAGTTACGCAATACCGCGTTGATCAGACCACGTAGACGAGGGCCTTTCAGCTCTTTCGTACCTTCAACCGTTTCACCTACAGCCGCGTGCGCAGGAATACGCATAAAACTCAGTTGGTAAATACCAACCAGAATCAAGTGGTGGAATACGCGTTGCTTGCCTTTGAGTGGCTTGTCCATCAGTTGGTTAGCAATGATTTCTAGGCGAGGGAGGTAACGTAGAGCGCCGTAACAGATCTCTTGCAGCAGAGCGTGATCACGAGGTCGTACGTTTTGTTGAGCCGCTGGAAGAGCGCTTGAAAGTGAGTGACCCTTGTCGACGACAAGATACAAGACGTTGGCAGCCGCAGCGCGAACATTCATGATGAGTACCTTAAAGTAAAGGAGGGCATCTCTGCCCTCTAAAAGTTCGTATTATTGGTCTTTGACACTATTGTTTGGTTTTAAACCAATTGAGTGCCAACTTCAAACCAAGATGCACGTGAGTTCAGAATATCTTGAACTGACATGGCTTTTTTACCTGGAACTTGCAATTGTTCTAATACCAGTACGCCGTTGCCAGTCGCAACATAAATACCAGTTTTATCTGCCTGCACAATGGTGCCAGCAGGCTTGTTACTGATTTGTTCAGCAACACGGCTTTGCCATACTTTGATGCTGTTTTCAGCCGTTTCAAAGTGGCTCATTGGCCATGGGTTGAATGCGCGAACGCAACGTTCGATGTGCGCGGCGTCGTTATTCCAATCGATGCGCGCTTCTTCTTTGCTTAGCTTCTTCGCGTAGTTTGCTAGCTCATCCTCTTGCTTCACTGGTTCTGCTTTGCCTGCTGCGATGTCTAATAGGCAGTCAATCAAAGCATCAGGACCTAAGCCTGCGAGCTTCTCGTACATTGACGCGCTGGTGTCGGTTGCTTCAATCGGCAGTGTTGCGATTTTTAGCATGTCGCCAGTATCTAGACCGATGTCCATTTGCATAATGGTGACGCCAGTTTCAGCGTCACCGGACCAAATAGAGCGCTGGATAGGTGCCGCGCCGCGCCAGCGAGGAAGAATCGAACCGTGAACGTTGATACAACCTAGCTTAGGTGTGTCTAGCACGGCTTGCGGAAGTAATAGACCGTAAGCCACGACCACCATGATGTCAGCGTTCAGATCGGCAAGCTCTTGCTTGGCTTCGTCTGATTTGAAGTTTTCTGGTTGGTAAACCGGAATGTCGTGCTCAAGCGCGATGGTTTTTACTGGGCTAGCAGTAAGCTTCTTACCACGACCTGCCGGGCGGTCTGGTTGAGTGTAAACCGCAATTACTTCGTGCTCCGAAGACAACAACGCCGCCAAGTGACGGGCGGCGAAATCCGGAGTACCTGCAAAGACAATACGTAAAGACTGACTCAAGGTAGGCTTCCTTCTAATTAAATTGTATCGAGATTACGCGCTTTGCTGTTTCTCGTTAAAGCGTTTGATTTTTGCTAACTTGTCTTGGATACGCTTACGCTTCAGTGGCGATAGGTAATCAACGAACAGTTTGCCCATGAGATGGTCTAGTTCGTGTTGAACACAAATTGCTAGCAGATCGTCGGCTTCAAAGGTGTATTCTTTGCCATCGCGATCTAGGGCTTTAACCGACACTTCAGCAGCGCGAGGTACAAGTGCACGAGCACCTGGTACCGATAGACAGCCTTCTTCGATGCCATCTTCGCCACGCTTTTCCAGAATCTCTGGGTTGATAAGCACCATTGGCTCATCGCGAGTTTCTGAAATATCAATCACTACGATACGTTGGTGGATATCAACCTGCGTTGCAGCCAGACCAATACCTTCTTCGTCGTACATGGTTTCAATCATGTCATCGACAATTTTTTGAATCTCAGGTGTCACCGCTTCTACAGGCTTTGCAACGGTACGCAGGCGATCATCTGGGAATGTTAATACTTGTAATACAGACATATTCACTCGAAATATTGAACTGTGCCGTAACAGCACAAACCTTGTTGGCTCAATTCTAGACATTTTATGACCTAAATGACAGCATCCTGATACCAATTTCCATTCTGGTAACTGTCTAACAGGCCAAGGACGAGGGTCATGAATCGAATTTTCCGCAACGTTTCTCGTAATACGTTGCCGTTACTTTTCTCTTTCAGTGCCGTAGCAAACACGGACTCCCAACCACTTACCGTTAAAGATGATGCACCCAAAACTTACGTTGTGGTCAAAGGTGACACGCTTTGGGATATTTCGGCGATGTATCTGGATAGCCCTTGGCTGTGGCCTCGTCTATGGCAGGTAAACCCAGAAATTGATAACCCACATCTGATTTACCCAGGCGATAAGTTATCACTGGTGTGGATTAACGGTCAGCCAGTTTTAAGCTTAAAGCCAGTCAAAAAGCTCAGTCCAAAAGCGCGTATCACCGAGAAGAAAGCGGTACCGAGCGTTGCGGAAGGGTTGGTGGTGCCATATATGAAATCTGATCGTTTAGTCGATGATGAGACACTAGATAATGCCGCGAAAGTGATGGGCAGTAGCAAAGGCAATAAATTTCTGACTACAGAAGACACACTGTACATCAGTGGCGAGCAAACTTCGACTGGATGGGCAATCTATCGGCCTGTGGGGACCTTTTCACGTGATGATGTATCACAACAAATCACGGCGCTGCGTTTGATTGCTAAAGGAGAACTTGTTGAAGCATCAAGTCAGTTTTCTGGTTTGAAAATCACCACACAACTGCAAGAGATTGTCCGTAACGACATTGCTTTGCCAGTTCAAGTTCTTGATAACGGTGATTTCACCGCGACATTCACTCCGTTGCCATCACCACAAGGCTCTTCTGCAAAATTATTGGGGAATATTGAAGGCATTCGTTATAGCTCGACCAACCAAGTTGTGGTGATAGATAAAGGCACATCGGATGCGCTTCGCCAAGGTAGTGTGTTTGATTTGAAAGAAGACGCACACCCAGTATTCAAATATGGTGATGACTTTGCCAAAGATAATGGTGTGCTTGATACGAAAATAACCTTGCCACAAAGCAAGGTCGGGGAGTTGTTAGTGATCCGCCCGTATGAGTATTTCAGTCTTGCTTTGATCACCAATAGCACTAAACCTATCAATAAAGAGGTCTCTGTGGTTTCTCCTCTGGCAGAGGAATCGACCACCAATGAAATCACACAATGATACCGACCTCGCTGCCTGGTTAAAACTAAGCTGCTTACCAGGCATTGGTGGGGTTAAGATGAATAAGCTGCTGAGCAAAGACACGCCGAATAACATTGTCCAGTACTCGACTGAGCAGCTTCTCTGCCTTGGGTTTACGACGAAACAGTTACAAGCATGGTCTAAGGTCGATAAAGAAGTCGAGGCTTGTTTAACTTGGTTAGCATTATCTTCCCATCACTCTATTCTCACCTTGGCGAATCCGCTTTATCCGCCACTTCTTAAACAAACGGTCGCGCCACCTCCTTTGTTATTTGTAAAAGGAGAGCCGAGTTTTTTGTCTCAACCGCAAATCGCCATGGTTGGCAGTCGCAATGCTAGTGTGGATGGTTTGCAACATGCTCGCAGCTTTGCTTCAGAACTCGTACAGCATGATCTGATTGTGACCAGTGGCTTGGCTTTGGGTATTGACGGACATGCTCATGATGGTGCTCTCCACGCAGGCGGTAAAACTGTTGCGGTGTTGGGATCTGGATTAGATCAAGTGTATCCAGCAAGGCATCGAGGGTTAGCGCAGCGAGTGATGGAAAACGGCGCATTAGTCTCGGAGTTTCGCCCTGATGCCAAACCGCGCGCAGAGAACTTTCCGCGTCGTAATCGGATTATTAGTGGTTTGTCGCTCGGTGTTTTAGTCGTAGAAGCGGCAGAAAAGAGTGGTTCTCTGATTACTGCGCGTTATGCTCTTGAACAAGGGCGAGAAGTTTTCGCTCTGCCGGCTTCGATTAGTACGCCGAATGCCAGTGGCGGCAATCAATTGATTCGTAACGGAGCTTGCCTCGTACAAAATACTCAAGATGTGTTAAATGAAATACAGTCATTGCTCGATTGGTCTATTAATCAGAGTATGGATTTATTTTCTGTTGCAATTGATGAAGAAGAATTGCCATTTCCTCAGCTGTTCGCTAACGTAGGAAATAAGGCTACACCAGTTGACATTCTTGCAAACATGACCAATATACCTGTCCAAGAAGTCATGATGCAGCTCTTAGAGCTTGAGCTTTCAGGGCATGTTGTTGCAGTATCCGGTGGCTATATTCGAAAGGGGAGGGGCTAGCTATGATGATGGATATACTTATGTATCTATTCGAAACCTACATCCATAGCGATGCAGATTTACAGGTCGATCAAGACGAGTTGGAAGATGAGCTGCTTCGTGCGGGCTTCCAGCAAAAAGACATCTACAAAGCCCTTGTCTGGTTAGAAGAGCTGGCCGCGTTGCAACAAAGCGATGCACATTCGGCGATTTCAACCAGCATTGCATCGGCATCGACACGTATCTATACATCGTCAGAGATGCAGCGTTTGGATATTGAAAGTCGTGGTTTCTTGTTGTTCCTAGAGCAAATTAACGTCCTAACCACAGAAACGCGAGAGATGGTTATCGACCGTGTGATGGGGCTAGAAACCAATGAGTTTGAGCTTGAGGACCTTAAATGGATCATTCTGATGGTGCTGTTTAATGTTCCGGGCAACGAAAATGCCTACACGCTGATGGAAGAGCTGCTGTACACCAAGGAACAAGGTATTTTGCACTAAGTATCTAGTGGTGACTATGAGTAGTAAAATCGATCACAACCTTTTCTCGGCCCATGAGCATGCACTCGAGCGCGAACTTTGCCCAAAATGCGGCGGGGAAGTCACGCTTAAGCACGGCAAACATGGCCCTTTCTTAGGTTGTAGCCAATACCCAAGTTGCGATTATATTAAGCCGCTGCACAACAATGATGGTCACATCGTTAAAGAGCTGGGTGTGCCTTGCCCTGAGTGCGGCAATGAATTGGTGTTGCGTCAAGGACGCTACGGCATGTTCGTTGGTTGCAGTCATTACCCTGCTTGTCATCATATTGAATCGATCAACCAGCCTGAATCGGAACAGCAATCGAAAGAGCAACATGCTTGCCCAGAATGTGGAAAAGGGCACTTGGTCGAACGTAAAACGCGTTTTGGTAAAACCTTCTATGCGTGCGATAACTACCCCAAGTGCAAGTTTGCGGTGAATCTACCACCAGTAAAAGGGCGCTGTGAAGCTTGCGGCTTCACCTTATTGGTAGAAAAGAAGCTCGCCAGCGGTGTGAAGTTGCAATGCGCGAGCCGTAAATGTCAGCACACCCCATCACAGTAAGGTTAAGTACAAATTAAAAAGGGTCGCACATGACGACCCTTTTACTATTTATTCAGATGGATTTTACACTTGCCACTGCTTTGCAAACTTATGCACGGCAGGGAAGGTTTGCTCATCAAGAACGTCTGCCAATGCACACAGCTTACGGTTGAGCTCACCGGTGTAATCACCGCAAACGTTGATGTGGCCCATCTTACGACCGACACGCTTCTCTTTGCCGTACCAATGAATATGGCAACCATCTATCGCAAATAATGCTTCTGGCAAGGTATCTTCACCTAGGATGTTAATCATCGAGGTTTCACGAACCAACTTAGTACTGCCTAAAGGGATGCCGCACACTGCGCGTAAGTGGTTTTCAAACTGACAGGTTTCAGCGCCTTGTTGGGTCCAGTGACCAGAGTTGTGCACGCGCGGCGCGATCTCATTGACGAGCAAAGTGCCATCAACATCGAAGAACTCCAAGGCTAATACACCAACATAGTTAAGGCTGTTGGCGACTGCCGTGAACATTTGCTTCGCTTGTTCTTGCAGTTCAGGCGCATCAATCGCAGTCGATAGGCTCAGCACACCATTGGTGTGGACGTTTTCTGCAAGTGGGTAAACTTCAACACTGCCATCTTTGCTGCGTGCACCGATTAATGAGACTTCACGGTTAAAAGGGACAAACTCTTCAGCGACAATAGCCTGAGTAGGCGTTGTTGCGATGCACTCGGCCATTTCTGCCCAAATTGCGTCGACTTGAGAGGCTTCTTTTAAGCGCCACTGGCCTTTACCATCGTAACCACCTAGCGCACTTTTCAGTACCATAGGCATGCCAACGTGTTCAATTGCGCGGTCGAAGTCTTCGCGAGTTTCTATCACATAGTACTTCGCGTTACGCACGCCAGCGTCATCAAGCAATGCCTTTTCAATACGACGATCACCACCCGCCTTGATCGCTTGTGTACTTGGAAGGAACTTACCACTCGCTTCGCACATATTGAGCACATCATGTGGAATGTGCTCGAACTCAGCGGTGATCACGTCCACTTGCTTAATCGCGTTCTCTAGACCATGGCCTAGCACATGTTGAGTCAGAGGATGAACAATATTGCCGCTACCCACATCGTAAGCTGAGATTTGGATATTCAGTGGCGCACCAGCCAGAGACATCATACGCGCCAACTGACCCGCACCAAGAACCAGTACATGCATCTGATTAATCCTCTGCAGGGTTTGGATTCGCCAATACGGTTTCCGTCTGTTCGTTACGGAACGCCTCGACTTTTGCCATGATTGCTTCATCATGTGTACCAAGGATTTGAGCGGCTAAAATGCCAGCATTTGCTGCGCCTGCTTCACCGATAGCCAGTGTGCCGACTGCAATACCTTTTGGCATTTGCACAATAGAAAGCAATGAGTCCATGCCTTTCAGTGCACGAGACTGCACCGGAACGCCAAGTACCGGAACGCTGGTAAATGCGGCAGTCATGCCTGGTAGGTGAGCAGCACCACCGGCACCGGCGATGATGACCTTAATACCGCGCTCTTTGGCGCAGCTTGCGTATTCAGCCAATAGTTGAGGAGTACGGTGAGCTGATACCACCTTCGTTTCGTAAGACACGCCAAATTGATCCAGCATCTCCGCTGCTAGTTTCATGGTTGGCCAATCTGATTTAGAACCCATGATGATACCGACTTTCATCTCAAACTCCTTCAAGCTGCAAAATTAGGTGAGCTGATTTATTTGTGCGCATTATACGGGGATTTTTACCCCAAGCAAACGTTTGCGTGCATTTGTGACTGCTCCTGATACATTTTATAAACAAATTGCTTTAGTCTCTGAGAATGAATATTTGTACACTTAGTGCAAACACAACAGACAAGACTATCAGGAAGTAATCGGTGGATAACTTTGAACAGGTGCTCGAAGCACTACAAAAAGGTGAAGTGATTGCCTATCCAACAGAAGGCGTATTTGGTGTTGGCTGTGATCCAGATAGCCCAGAGGCGATTCAGAAATTGTTAGAGCTAAAGCAGCGTCCGGTAGAAAAAGGTTTGATCCTTATTGCGGCGAGTTATGAGCAGCTTCTGCCTTACATTGATGAATCGCAACTGACTCAAGAACAGTTAGATAAAGTACACGCAACGTGGCCGGGTCCATACACTTGGATCATGCCAGCGAGTGATAAAGTTTCAAGTTGGGTCTCGGGTCAATTTGATTCGATTGCTGTACGTGTGACCGATCATCCTTTAGTTCAAAAGATGTGTAATGCATTTGGAAAGCCGTTAACCTCTACTAGCGCGAATCTTACCGGTTTTCCTCCCTGCATGACGACGCAAGAAGTTGAAGAGCAATTGGGTGACCGATTGGTGGCTATCTTACGTGGTGAGACCTGCGGTCGTGATAAACCAAGTGAAATTCGTGATGCTAAAACCTCGCAAATATTAAGACAGGGCTAACCCTGCTAGTCAGCAATCAATAGGTAATACACGTATGTCAGCAATCGATAAGCACGCGGTAAAGCAGTTCCTGATGTCGCTTCAGGATTCCATTTGTCAGCAATTAGAACAAGAAGATGGAAAGGCCTTCTTTGTCGAAGATGCATGGCAACGTGAAAAAGGAGAGCGCCTTGGTGGCGGTGGTCGCACTCGCGTATTACGTGATGGTGACATCTTTGAACAGGGGGGAGTGAACTTCTCTCATGTGGAAGGTAAGAAAATGCCTGCATCTGCGACGGCGCATCGTCCAGAGTTAGCTGGTCGCCGTTTTGAGGCGATGGGCGTTTCTCTGGTTATTCACCCTAAAAACCCCTATGTGCCAACGTCTCACGCCAACGTCCGCTTCTTTATTGCCGAGAAAGATGGTGAAGACCCTATCTGGTGGTTTGGTGGTGGCTTTGACCTAACTCCTTTCTACCCATTTGAAGAAGATTGCCAATCATGGCACGACACCGCAAAGCAGCTTTGCGCGCCATTTGGTGACGACGTTTACGCAGAACATAAAGCGTGGTGTGACAAATACTTCTTCCTACCTCATCGCAATGAAACTCGTGGTATTGGCGGTTTGTTCTTTGATGATCTAAACCAATGGGAGTTCGACAGGTGTTTTGACTACATCAAAGCGGTGGGTGAGGGTTATTGCCAAGCTTACCTACCTATTGTCTCTCGTCGTAAAAATATCGAATACGGCGAGCGCGAGCGCGAGTTTCAACTTTACCGTCGTGGCCGCTACGTTGAGTTCAACCTAGTGTATGACCGTGGTACGCTATTTGGTCTTCAAAGTGGTGGTCGTACAGAGTCGATTCTTATGTCAATGCCGCCGCTTGCGCGATGGGAATACAGCTACGAGCCACAAGCTGGTTCTCCAGAAGCCGAGCTTTACGAGCGATACCTAACGCCACGAGAGTGGTAAGCGTTGAATCTCCTTTTCTATATAGATAGATAGTGATAGGGTCATCTGTAATCAGGTGGCCCTGTTTTTCTCTATATAGCTAAGGAATAAAGGTAAGGAAATGACTCCGCAAATTGATCGTTATGCTGTGTTTGGTAATCCGATTGGACACAGCAAGTCGCCATTCATTCACACCTTGTTTGCTCGTCAAACCAATCAGTCTTTGGTGTACACTGCAGAAACCGCTCCTGTTGATGGCTTTGTTGAAGCGGCGAAAGCTTTTTTCGCTGACGGCGGGAAAGGGTGTAATGTGACATTACCTTTTAAAGAAGACGCTTGTCAATTTGCTAGCCGTCTTACCGAGCGAGCAGAGTTAGCTGGTGCGGTAAATACGCTTAAGAAGCTCGATGACGGTGAAATCATAGGTGATAACACCGATGGTGCGGGTTTAGTGCAAGACTTACTCCAGCATCAGGTGGTATTAGAAGGGGTTCGCATCTTAGTCATTGGTGCTGGTGGTGCGGCGCGAGGAGTGATTAAACCACTTCTTGATCAGAAGCCTGCTTCTTTAACTATAACCAACCGTACCTTTAGTAAAGCACAAGAGCTTGCAGAGCTATTTGTCTCACACGGTACTATTGTAGCCAAAGAGATGGCTACGATAGAAGAGGGATACGATGTGATTATTAACTCCACTTCTGCTTCCTTAAGCGGCGAGTTGCCCGCTATCTCTTCTGCTATCTTTTCCAGTAACAGTACTAGCTACGACATGATGTATGGCAGGGGCTTGACTAGTTTTAATCTATGGGCGAAAGAGCACGGTGCGGCCCATGCTTACGATGGTCTTGGAATGTTGGTTGGACAGGCGGCTGAAAGTTTTATGTTATGGCGTGGTTTACGTCCCGGCGCAAAACAAATTCTCAGAGAATTAAGAAAGAACCTTGAAGGTTAGTAAACAATGAATCAATCCATCTTATTCCCAGACATGCAGTTGTGGGACGAAGCATCACAATCAGTTAATTTTGCAGCGCAGCAAGCGGGTGCGCTGATTGAGTGCTACATAACAAAGCCAAAACTAGAAAAGTTAACGGGTTCTGTTATTAAAACCGAGCAAGCTGCAATTGAAGCGTTTGTCGATTATCGATTTGATATAGAAGAAATGGCAGAAGAGCTAATAAAAGATGAAGCCTTCGATGAAGAAGGCCATATCGTCATCGACTAGTTAACTCGTTGATGATGTCTTCGACTTCATTTAAGTAGTCATTTTTGTTTTGTACATAGTTATTGGCAGACTTCTGTAAGAAAGTTCGTTCTTTCTCCGATAGCGGACGAGCTTGTTTTGCCGGACTGCCTACATATAGATAGCCGCTTTCTAATCTCTTCCCTGGTGGTACTAAACTGCCAGCACCAATCATTACATCTGATTCAATTACAACGGCATCTAACACAATTGCGCCCATACCGACTAGTACACGATCGTGAATCTCACAACCATGCAGCATCACTTTGTGCCCAACGGTGACATCATTGCCTATAATAAGTGGGTAGCCATTAGGGTTTTCGGCGTTCTTGTGTGTGACATGTAAAACACTGCCATCTTGGATATTAGTTCGTTTGCCAATGTGAATATGGTTTACATCCCCTCGTGCAACAACTAAGGGCCAAACACTCGAGTCGTCACCAACTCGTATATCACCAACTAAAACAGAGGTTGAGTCGACGTATACGCGCTCACCCAGTCTGGGACTCATACCTTTATAACTTCTAATAGAACTCATGTTTACTCCTTACAAAGTGTTAATAATGGTGATATCTGGTGAGAAGAGTAGTAAAAACTAGCCGTTTGGAATAAAAAACACTCAAACGATAAAAAAATCAAAAAAAACGTGAAAAAGGGCTTGCCAATGTGATCGCAATCTCTATAATGCCACCTCGCTGACACGGCAACGTCTTCGAAAGAGGCGGAGTTGAGTTGGTAAGCCAATTAGCCAAGTGGAAACGCTTGAAAAAAGTTTGAAAAAAGTGGTTGACACTAAACTTTAACTCGCTAAAATGGCCGTCCGATTTGAGCAAAGCTCAATAGGAAAGCTCTTTAACAATATAGACCTATCAATCTGTGTGGGCACTCGTTGATGATAATCCAATTAGATACCTTGGTATCAAATTAGGTTTCAATGAACTGAGTGACCAATCAAGTCGCAAGACTTGGCACAGTCAATTCATTATCGTTCTGTTGGAACGATAATAGCTTTAAAATTACATTAGTAGTTTTGAAGTCAGTATTCGTTGAGCCGAACAAAATCTTAAATTGAAGAGTTTGATCATGGCTCAGATTGAACGCTGGCGGCAGGCCTAACACATGCAAGTCGAGCGGCAGCGACAACATTGAACCTTCGGGGGATTTGTTGGGCGGCGAGCGGCGGACGGGTGAGTAATGCCTAGGAAATTGCCCTGATGTGGGGGATAACCATTGGAAACGATGGCTAATACCGCATGATGCCTAC
>NZ_LIXM01000021.1 GCF_002608565.1 Vibrio sp. PID17_43 | reverse complement strand
CAGTGGTGCGCTCACCCTCTGCGTTTTCAATGACACGTGGTTTGTCGCCGTCTAGTACAGCAACACATGAGTTAGTCGTACCTAAGTCAATACCAATGATTTTACCCATAATAATTACCTCTACACTTTGCATTAGTTATATTAATGCAAAGTTGTTAAAATTCGATGTTGTTTTATAAGGGCATAACAGGCATTTTTGTGGCTGTTATACCTTGTCTCAATCAAATAGATTGCTTCAGTGATTACCGCTAAACAGGTGATGCTGTGGTTAGCCATGTTTAGCGAAAACTTGAAACTATTTGCTGATGGAAATCTTACGCGCTTGCATTGCTTCCGGAACTTCTCGGATGAGATCAATATGCAGCAATCCATTTTCCATACTCGCTGCGGTAACAGTGACGTAGTCAGCCAGTTGGAACTTGCGCTCAAAGTTGCGCTCGGCAATACCTTGATAAATGTAAGTTGGTTTGGTTTCAGAGGCATTAATTTCGCCTGAAACGATCAGCATGTTTTCGTTTTGAGTGAGAGTTAGCGCATCTTCAGAGAAACCAGCAACTGCCATAGTAATGCGGTAGTTGTGCTCATCTTTCTGTTCGATGTTATATGGTGGGTAACCATTTTGAGACGATTTCTTCGCGTTGTTCTCAACAAGATTCAACAGACGATCGAAACCGATGGCATGACGGTATAGGGGAGAAATATCTACATTACGCATAGTACTATCCTTTCAATAAGCAATAGTTCTCAACACATAAAGTGCTGAGATCGAACTCATACTCTTAAGCCCTTGAGAGCTAATTTAGACATACGGTTCAACGGTTAATAATCGGAAGTCGCATCTTGATCATCCTGTTGATGGGACAGTCTGCTCGTTCCGTGGTGATCACTTTTGTATTCCCTTAATAAGGCGAATTAAGTCATCAATGAACTCCATTTGGCAGTTCGTGTAAGCAATATATGCTTCCGTAATTTTCTTGTCAATAGGTCCATTAGAAAAAATAACATGAAATGTGTTTTTAATGATTCTTAAGGTAATGCATGAGCAAGCAGGGAAGGGCAGCACATTTAATGAGTGGCACTAGGTGTTCTCAATCTTATTTGAGATGCATCGATTTACGCTGAATCAAAAAAGAAGAGCTCGAACTTGAACTCTTCTTAATCGCTACGCAAGGGTAGGATGAATGAAACCAATCATTTTGTGACTATCTCAAATTGGTTGGTGCGGTTAATACCACTTTATCAATAACATGTTGCAGTATGTTGTAGCCGGCGAGCGCACCTGACGCATTGTCGGGCAGCTCAATTTTTTCTGTATCCAAGGCATAGACGGTAATTTGATAATTGTGTGGTTTCGCGTTTGGAGGAGGGCATGCACCGCCAAATCCTTTGAAACCAAAGTCATTGGTCACCATGCTGGCGCCTTTAGGCAAGCTTTTCCCTCCTTTTTCACCGGCATTTTCTGCCATACCAGTTTGATCAGCAGGAATATTGACCACTAACCAATGCCACCAACCACTACCGGTTGGCGCGTCTGGGTCATACATGGTAATTGCGAAGCTTTTTGTACCTTCAGGAGGGCTATTCCAACTCAGTTCTGGAGACTTATTGTCTCCGGTGCAGCCCCATTGGTTGAAAATTTGTGATTTCTTAAGTGATTGATTATCAATAATATCTGTGCTTTTTAGCTCAAAGGAATAACTAGAAAAGAGAGGAAGAGCAGATAACACAAACGATAATAATTTGATCTGTTTCATTGGCACTCCTATTTGACTTGTCTTAAAGCAAGCAAAGAAAGCATAGTCCACTTTCTCATTACTGCCATAGAAGAGAAAGTGAACGAGCGGGAGTGGGCTGAATTAATACAAGGACTTTGCTAATGAAATAAAATCTAAAGTCGTGCCGACCTCTGAAATCTTAGGAATAACGGACGATAGAGCAAAGGCATGATTGGCTAGCGAGGGGTCGGTGACCGCATCATGGCAAATGGTGACGTTATATCCTAGTTCATAAGCTTGCATGGCTGTTGACAGAACGCCCATGCTTGTCGCGATACCAGTGATCACGACATGAGTGACATTTAAGCTTTGTAGGCGTTGGTGAAGCTGCGTGTGGGTGAATGCCCCCCACGTTTGTTTGGTGATAACGATATCAGTACGGTGATGGTTCAACTCTTCTATCAACGTCGTCCAATTCGGCTTTAGTTCACGCGATGAGCGAGAGGGCGAATCTACTCGCCCGTCTGGACGACCGGAGACATTCACGAGTACCACAGGCCAATTGAGAGAGTGAAAAGTGTTTAACAACAGATTGGTATGCTCAATGACTTTACTTGCATCTTTAGCGTCGACCAGTTCGACAATACCATATTGCAAGTCAATGGCGATGAGTGCAGTGTTATTATCAATTTGGGTAATTGGCACTTTGAAATATCCATGAGTTTGAAGACTATTGCGAAAGTATAGCTTTTAAAACCAAGTAACCTCACTCTGAAGTCGGAATCTGTAAGCATTGGAGTACAGGAAATGAAGATAGGGTTAATGTTCTATCGACTGAAAAAACAAAAAAAGCGGCGTTACCCCGGAAAAGATAAAGCCGCTTGCTAATATAACCAAGCACTTACTGTGACTTGGGTATAGACGTGTTATTCCACGCCTTAGCGCATAATCATTTGTTCACGACCAGGACCAACCGATACCATCTTCACTGGTACACCCATTAGTTCTTCAATACGTAGAACGTATTTTTGTGCCGCGACTGGTAGCTCTTCGAATTTACGACAACCAGAAATGTCTTCGCTCCAACTTTCCATCTTCTCATAGATTGGTGTTAGTGCAGCCGTTTGAGGCCAAATGGGGTTCTCACTGTGTTCGCCTTCGTAACCAACACAAATTTTTAGATCGAAAAGGCCAGTCAGACAGTCTACTTTTGTCAGTGCAATTTCAGTCGCTGCTTGAAGCTCAACACCGTTCTTCGTTGCGACTGCATCGAAGTAACCCATGTCACGTGGACGACCCGTTGTTGCGCCGAATTCACCTGCTAGTTCACGGAATGCATCTTGCTCTTCCATTGCTGTGATCAGCGTACCTGTACCTACTGATGAGCTGAACGCTTTTGCTACTGCGATAACACGCTCTGGGCGCAGAGCAGGAAGACCACTACCGATACCTGCGTACATAGACACGACGTTCGAAGACGTTGTCCATGGGTACTCACCGTAAATAAGGTCACGGCCTGCACCTAGCTGTGCTTCAAACAATAGCGTTTGGTCTTTTGCTTGTAGCGCTTTTAGTGGAAGCGTTACGTTGCAGATAGCATCACGCCAAGGTGAAGACACTTCTAGCAACCAGTCCGCCATCTCTTCAGCGGTTTGTTCAAACTCGAACGTTGGGTAAAGAGCACGTAGCTGTGGAAGTTTCCAATCCATCCAGAATTTAAGACGTTCAACAAGAACTTCTGGTTGCTGTAGCCAACCCACAAGGATGCCTTTTTTCATCACACGGTCGCCGTATGCAGGTGCAATGCCCTGACGAGTAGAACCGTATGCTTTGTCGCCTAGGCGTTGTTCTTCTAGCGTATCTTCTAGTGCATGTAGAGGTAGACACAGTGTTGCGCGATCAGAGATGCACATGTTCACTTTAACGCCCGCTTCTTCAACTTCCGCAATCTCCTGAGACAGCGACGCAGGGCTGATAACCATACCCGGACCTAAAACTGCCAAACAGTCTGGGTTGAAAACGCCACTTGGTAGCTGGTGCAGCTTGAACGTACCTAGGTCGTTAATCACGGTGTGACCCGCGTTGCTACCACCTTGGAAACGAATGCTTGCAGAAGCTTGCTCTGCCAAAAAGTCAACGATGCGGCCTTTGCCTTCATCACCCCAGTTTGCACCCACAACAACGATAGACGACATAATTCATTCTCCAAAAACAGACCGGAAAATCTTAGGGGGCTCGCATGAATAAGAGAAATTAATTATACTCATTAACTTGATAAGAAAATCATATCGGGCAATTTTCTATGTTAGATTTGAACTGGTTGCGTACATTCGTCACCTTGGCGGAAGTAAAGCATTTCGGTAAAACAGCGATCGAACTGCACATGACGCAGCCTAATGTGAGCCTTCACATCAAGCAGCTTGAACAAGCGACTCGCACTAAGTTGATCGAGCGTAACCCAGTACAACTGACTCAGGCAGGTAAGCGATTATTAGACACTGCGCAGCACATGTTGAACGAGCTGCAAATCTGCCAATCTGATCTCAATGCCATTGACGACTTAATGCAAGGGACGCTTTCAATTGCAGCGAGCGATATTGTTTCACGCCTATTACTTATCAAGCCTTTTCAGCAGTTTAAAAGTGAATATCCGGGCATCGACTTAGCACTCTTCAATACGACATCTTCTCAGGCGGTGGAGCTAGTGAAAAGTGCCCGTGCTGACATCGGTTTTGTGATGGCGCAGAAAGAGAGCCAACCGCTGCACTTTACGCCTTTAACGCAAATCCATTGGTGTGCTTTTGGCGATAACATTTTCGATTGGCGAGACAACAAGGAAGAGAGCCAGACTTTGATCTTGCTTGGCCATGATACCCGAACTCGTGAATTGATTGACGCATCACTACCAGAGCTAAAGTTACCAAAACATAGAGTGATGGAAGTAGGCAGTGTAGAGGCACAAATCGACTGGGCAGAAGCGGGCTTTGGTACGGCGATTGTGCCTGATTTTTCCCTCGACCCAAGGCTTAAACTCTCACGAGAAGTGACGCCTTTGCCTAGCTTCCCCAATACCGATTTCGGCTACATCGTGCGCCAAAACCAAGTGCTGTCAAAAGCCGCCAAGCAACTTCTTAAATGGGTAGCTGAGAACGTATCGGTGGTTGAGGTTTAACTCTATGAAAGACACAAGCATCACGATTCTATTACCTTCTTTTATTCATCGAATTGGGGGAGAGCAAGCTAAGCGAGCTAAAGCCATCGCGGCTGAGAAAGGGTGTGAACTGAAACGGATCAGGCGTTCTAGGAACTGGCAGATTTCGGGTGAAGCGCGACATATAAAAGCTTTTGCTGATCATATCAAGGTCGAAGCGCCCGAGCCGATGCGATTTGTGATCAACAAATTGGAATTGGGCCTCGCCAAGCACAGTGACAAACTTGAACCGTTAGAAGCGAAGTTGATTCGTTTAGTGTTAGAAACCCCCAATATTACCTTGGCGGAATTGATGTCTGTGACCAACTGTACTGTCGCACAAGCGCGAACCGCACGCTTTGAAGCGGAGATGCTTTGATGGAGCGAACAATACTGGTGGTCGTTCAATCAATCCATAGCACACTGTTCAAGGGACGTAAGTCTCATCTCTGCCTCAGCAAAATTACAAAAAATAGCCCACAATTGAGTCTGCGATACAGAACAATTGGGGTGAAATATGCGATGGCGTAATAGCCGAAGAAGTTCAAATGTAGAAGATCGTCGAGGTCAACCAGGGACAAAAGGTGCAGCTTCAAACGGATTACTTGTTGCTCAACTATTTCGTTTTTTGCCTTTTTTAATGAAGAGCAAAGTCGGCCGGCTTGTTCTACTCGGTGGCGTTCTCTTCTTTGGTTATCAGGCATTAATGGGTGACGGAAGTTTGATCGGAGAGATGGTTGGTATACCAATAACGCAGCAGTCTACTAGCCCATCCGATAGCCAAGCACTTTCGGATGAAAATGCCCAATTCGTAGCGGCGGTTTTGGGGACGACCGAGAGTGTTTGGTCGACGTTATTATCCAATGGCTATCGGGAGCCAACACTAGTGCTTTATACCAACACGACGTCAACAGGGTGTGGGATAGGGCAAGCGGTGTCGGGGCCGTTTTATTGCCCGGCCGATGGCAAAATATACCTCGATCTGAGCTTTATGGATGAATTGAAAAAGCTCGGTGCACCAGGAGACTTTGCTTTTGCCTATGTGATTGCGCATGAGGTCGGTCACCATGTACAAAACCTACTCGGAACGAGCGGTGAAGTCCATCGCTTACAGCAACAATCGTCAAAAGTGGATGCAAATAAACTCAGTGTCAAATTAGAGCTGCAAGCCGACTGTTACGCGGGGGTGTGGGGCTATTATGTCAATAATGAGATGAAAATACTCGATCCCGGCGATATGGAAGAAGGCATTGCAGCGGCAACGGCGGTGGGGGACGATAGATTGCAAGAAATGGCGGGACGCTCGGTTCAGCCGGATAGTTTTACACATGGTTCGTCAGATCAAAGGGTTGCTTGGTTTAAGAAGGGATTTGAATCAGGTGATCCAGAGCAGTGTCAGACGTTTAACTGAGTATGTTCGCCATGTCGTAAGGTTGGTGGTGGTACGCTGTTTGAAATGAAATAAAGAACCCAAGCGGTGTCAATGTGTTGGCTTTAAGCAGCGCCATTATTTGAAAACACTTGGGTTGAGATAAATGGTACGATTATCGTGACAGAAAAAGCGCTACCACATTAGATCGTCTGGCACGACGAAGTCAGCGTATGGATCGTCTTCTGCTAGGATATCTGATTCTGGCTCTTTCTGTTCAATGATCACTGACTCGTCGCGTTGAGCAATTTTGTTTGCAACAGGACGAGGAATAACCACATAGCTCTCACCAACGATGGCAATGGCCAAGATACCTTTTATCAGCTGCTCACGAACTAGTGAATCTACATATAGAGATTTCACAAGTGTACCATGAGTAAAGTTGTACTTGATGTCGCCATCTTTTAAATCAATCTTGTTATTCTCAATCAGCTGATTGATTTGTGCTCTAATCTCTTTGTTCAAGCGCTCGTTGTTTTGTTGTTCGCTCAGTTGCTTGTCACGCTCTAACTGCTGACGTTTGCTCTCTTCAACCGCCGCTTTTACTTCACGTGCTTGAATACGTGATTTCTTAGAGCCTTTTTTGGCTTTCTTCAGTTTTTTTTCGTTTACCAAGCCTGCTTTTAGCATCTGCTCTTGAAGGGTAAGTTTTGCCATGTTCTATCCAGTTAGTGCGCAATTTTGTGCATTTTAACCACTCCCAAGCGGCAAAGGAAGGGCGATGAGCTTTGTGCATGACAAGAATTGGTTCTATTTTAAGTAAAAGAGGTCAAAATCATGATCATCTTTTTGAACGTTCATTCGTCTAAGGTAGATTACGACGTTATTTTTTTAGAAGCGAACCTATGAATACTTCAAAATATCGATATGTTTCTCAGCAAGTGATTGAAGATGCCTGTGAGTGGGCAATCATGCATGGCATCGCATTTCGCCAAGCAGACAATAGCGCGAGACATTGTCCTTTTAGCATTGCGCCAATGTCGATTGAACGAAGCGTGTATGAGCATTTAAAAATGGTCACGCCGATTATCGCCAAGCTGATCAGCAACGTGTCCGAAGATCACGACTTCTTGCAAAGCTCACTAATTGATGTGGCTAAGGCTGAGCCATTTTTCGGACGCCTGATGGCACTCCACCAAGAAGCGCATGGAGCGTCTGGAAACCGTTTAAAGCCAGCTCGCCAACCTTTGCTATTGATGCGCACGGATTTTATGGACGACCGCCAACATGGAGCTAAGGTCATAGAGTTCAACGGAATTGCCGCAGGCATGGCTCCGTTTGGTCAGCGAGCGACACAGCTTCATCAATTTATGCAAAATCAATGGGGCATCGTGTATCGTGATTGGCTAGAAGATGAGAGTGCAATACCGGCGGACAATGTTGGTATGGAACAATTGGCGTTGGGCATTGCCACGGCCGCGAAAAAAGTAAAAACGCGCTTCAGTGAAGACGATAAGCCGACGTTTTTGATGGTGGTGCAAAAAAATGAAGACAACGTTTACGACCAGCATTTGCTTGAGGTTGAACTACAAAAGCTAGGCATGCGCACCGTAAGACGTACCTTCGAACAGTTGAGTACCCAGTTATATACCGGTGACAATCAGCGTCTTATGTTAGACAACATCGGTGGCGTCGACGTGGTTTATCTGCGTTCGGGTTACCAATATATAGACTACTGCTCACCAGAATTGGATGAACCAGTTTGTGGCTATACCTTGAGCCAGACTCGTTTGTTTATGGAAAAGCATTACGTAGCGATAAACGCAACCTTTAGCCAGCAACTTGCAACCAGTAAATCAATGCAAATGCTGCTTACCACGATGCCAGCTGAAGACTATATACGCTGGGGACTGACGTTAGAAGAAGCGACGTTGGTGAAAAGTGTTCTCGCCGACATGAAACCCGTCAATGTAGAAACTATTGCGTGGTTTAACTCGTCTGCTAATCAGAACGAATGGGTGTTGAAGAATCAAGGAGAAGGCGGTGGTCACTGCATATTTGGTGCGGATATCAAAGCGAAACTGAGTCAGATGACTCAAGAGGAATATGATGCGTGGGCATTAATGCAACGTCTGTATCCTCATGAGCGCGAAAAGCCAACGATTGCCGTGCGTGATGCCAAGCAGACAATAGTGACCGATTTAGTCAGTGAAATTGGTTTGTTTACAGCGCATTATCAAGGTGAACCTGCCACCGAGTTTGAAGGGTATGCTGGCTATCTTATCCGTAGTAAACCCGCCAGTGAAAATGAAGGAGGGATTCATAGTGGAAAGGGAATATTAGATTCACTAGTGTTGGTGGATTGATAGGATGAAAAGATTCTCCGCTCTGTTTTATTTCGTGCGGAGAGTGTGCTGTTTGTCTATTTCTGGTGGTCGAGGAGGGCTACATGCGTCCCATTCCATGGAACAGACCGCCAAATAGTGCCCCTAAAATACTGAAGATAATGCCTAGAATGATCATGGCCGGAATGGATGCAATGGCAAATTTTACCATGAGGATAACCATCGACATGAAGGGCATTTTGATATCAACCACGATGACTTCTTGTTTCTCATTTTCTACAGACATAAAACTCCCATGTGCACTTTTTAGTTCGTAATCCGTTTATTATATACCAGCTATCGAAAGGTGCTTGATTGAGCGAGTGTGGCGTAATGGCACTAGACGAGCCGGATTGTTAGTTAGTAAGCAGGTTTGCATTGTGTTTATCAAGGTTTCGCAATTGGCTACTCAATCCCTAACTCTTGGCGCCTACGTTTGCTCAGGCCAAGAGCAACAATTTGATAAGATTCGCACAAGTAATACTTCAACTCCTCATCCAATCGCCCCGAAGTTTCTGTTTGTTGAATCCATTTCATGCCGCGATTGGCAAAATAAGGGGCAGGGATGTAACCTTCACTGTCACGGAGAAAATCAAAATTCAAAGGTGAGGTTTTAAAAGTAAAGGCAGGCTGTTTATTTTTGCTCCAACCACCAATCGCGAAGACTTTTCCGCCCACTTTCCAAACATGTGCATCACCCCACTGTACAACATGAGATGTCGCAGCGAACGAGCCGCAGAATTGATTGAACTCTTCGTATGTCATGGATAACCTCGTCAATGCTTGTTACAACAAGATTAATATAGCTTGGGAATGAACGTTGCTGTCGAAAAGAGATCTCTGTGGAAGTTTCCCCACAGCGATACTTTTTCAGAGGCATCGTCATGGTGTCCAAAAGTCCGAATAACCTAACGGTTGTATTGTCGATAAATTGACCATAACCAAGTGATAAATACTCCCCATATCATCACCGAGCCATATACGGTATTCATGTGCATTCCTTGCTTTTTAATGAAAATTTGTCGAGTTAAACGATCTAATTGCTAGCCATTATGACGGCAGTCAGCGGTAAAAGACAGCTAGCCAGACGGTGACTTCATCAGGTGAAGTGCTCAATACTTTGTGTTTTATACCGGCTTTTATATTGATAAAATCGCCCTCAGATAATGTATGAACTTGCCCATTTTCGAATTCAATAACCCCTTCGCCTTTAAGTACAATAACCCACTCGTGTTCAGCTTGGTCGTACCAGCCAACCTCCGGGGATCGATGTCCATGAGATAGAATTCGCTCGATTCGAATGTGGTTTGTAGAAATGATATCTTCGAATATCTCATCAGGGATGTGATTTGGTATATCAGAATATATATTGGTCATTCTTTTTTCTCCTGAGCCATAATGTCTTTTAAACGGAAGGAGTTGGTATAGCCTCCTTTATGGTGACGATTTTCTTTTATAATATCAAAGAGGTGTGGGTAGGTAATGGATACCAAAGTGAGAAAGCATTTCAAAATGCATCTGACGATATTTTAGAAGAGATTCACTAGGTGGTTGAGGTTGAAAGTGCTCTGGAGGCATTACTTAAACTCTTAAGAGCAAGTTTGAAGTGCGATGTATCTGGTTGATAAAACAAAGCCGCTGAGTGTTATCAGCGGCTTTGTTATTTAAATGGAAGCGAGCGACTTAATTAGCCACTTGTGGACGCGGCTTACGACGCTGACCAGATGGCTTGCTGCTTGAAGGTTTTGCTCCTACTGGCTTACCACCGTTGCCATTTCTATTGCTGTTTGGCTTATTCGCATCTGGTTTGCCGTTTGAGCGCGCCTGACCGTCACGGTTTCCCTTAGGCTTACCAGCTCCACCTTTATTCTCATTGAAACGACGCTTAGGCTTGCTTGCGCCATTGGACGTTTTCTTCTCTGCTTGATGAGCATTGTCACCGTCGGTTTTTGGCTTCTTAGGCTTTTTCGGTTTCTTTGGCTTGATTGGGCGAGTATCTAGTTTAGATTCTGGTACGGCATTGGTTGGAGCGAAGCCCTCAAGTTGTTTACGTGGTAGAAGTTCTTGAATTACACGCTCTATCGCGAACAGTTCTGGTGCTTCAAGTGCACAAACCAAAGAAATTGCTTTGCCTGTTTCGCCAGCGCGACCTGTACGACCAATACGGTGAACGTAATCTTCAGCTACTTTTGGTAGCTCGAAGTTCACCACTTGAGGAAGCTGAGGAATATCGATACCACGTGCTGCGATGTCAGTTGCAACGAGAACGCGTACTTCACCTGATTTGAAGTCCGCCAGTGCTTTCGTACGTGCGCCTTGACTCTTGTTCCCGTGGATAGCGGCAGCGGTAATCTTTTCGTCAATGAGAAACTTCGCTAAGCGGTTTGCGCCGTGCTTAGTTTTAGTAAATACCAGCACTTGCTTCCAGTCACCGTCTTTGATCAGTTTTACCAGCATTGGCGCTTTCTTTTTCACGTCTGCAGGGTAAATGCATTGCTCTACTGTTCTTGCGGTTGAGTTTGCTGGGTTAACTGAAATCTCAACAGGGTTGTTTACTAACCCTTTTGCAAGAGCGCGAATTTCATTTGAGAACGTGGCAGAGAACAGTAGGTTTTGACGTTGTTTTGGCAGCAAATCAAGAATCTTACGAATGTCGCGAATAAAACCCATGTCGAGCATGCGGTCTGCTTCATCCAGAACCAGTACTTCCAGTTGGTCGAATTTCACCGCATTCTGGCTGTACAAGTCCATTAGACGGCCAGGCGTTGCAACCAATACGTCAGCACCCTTACGAAGACGCAGCATTTGTGGGTTGATCTTCACGCCACCGAATACCACCGCGCTGTTCAGCGTTAGATGGCGGCTGTACATGAACACGTTTTCTTGAACCTGCGCGGCAAGCTCACGTGTTGGCGTTAAGATCAAAGCACGAATATGGTTACTGCGAACACGAGGGCCATTTGACAAACGCTCAAGGATTGGCAGCGTGAAGCCCGCTGTTTTACCTGTACCAGTCTGCGCTGCTGCCATGACGTCTTTCCCTTTCAAAATAGCAGGAATTGCTTGAGCCTGAATTGGCGAAGGGGTGTCGTAGCCTTTTTCCTGAATTGCTTTAAGGATTGGAGCAGATAGACCTAACGAGGTAAAACCCATATGTATGATTCTCAATTGTCGAGTTAGATAACAACGCGTCGAATTTATGTACGATGCGAAAAGTGCGACATTCTGAGGCTTTTGGGCGTCGGCTTCAACTATTTCTGTCACGGAGAAATAGTTGAACTCGATCTCATTTCCTATAGGGATGTAAAAATGAGCGATTTACCTAAAGTTAACTTGAAGTTTTAGAGTATTCATCAAGCAAACGAAAAACATGATGAATAAGGAATTTCCCCCATGAAAAACGACATTGAACACGCCAATATTTTTAGTTGTGGATGCGCAACAAACGATTCGTTTTCTTATCAGTGCAATTCCAGAATGGAAAGTACGCGGAAGCGGAAAAATTGATGTCTGGTTTGGCAAACCTATCGAATGGTTCCATCTCGGAGATGAGCATTCTTACATGGTAATCTCTTCAGGCGGCAATAGTGAAGCTGAACATTGGACTAGCCATACGACAGGGCTCAAGCATTTAGGCATTGTGGTACCCGATGTGGAAGCTTTAATAATAAGGTTCAAAGAAGCAGGATACGAGCTAGTTCATCTCGGTGGTGAGCACCCATTTAGGAAGAGCGTTTACTACGTAGAGGATCACGGCTTACAGCTTGAGTTTATTGAGTCTTTCTCAGAAAAAGACAGCGAGCGTTATGACTATCTGTTGTAGTAAGCTCTTTCTATCGCTAGGCATTGGAACGTGCCTAGCTTTACTTCTTGTGATCTTTTCAAATTTTCACATGATCCAAAAACGCCTGCGTCAGTTTTTGGAATAAAGTGTCCACGCTTGGTCTCTCTTCTATGTGATCGAATAGGGGAGTATGGACATTGCCACGAATGTCTTCGTCATAGCCACACAGGAGATTGCATAACTGTACGGGCTCAACGATTTTCTCTACATCTGTGTCGATCAGAATACACGCTTGAGATAGCACGACCTGTCCGCCGCTTTTGTTGAGTAATACTCGTTGCGCGGTTCCCACCACCTTTTGACCTCTAATGTTGAGATTGTAGTCGCCATCGCAGTAGGAATTGGGGGTGGCGTGAATATCAACTTTCACGCCAAGTTGCTCGAAGAATATCGTTAGCACTGAACATAAATGGAGATAAGCTTGTTTGATATCGTATGGCTGGCCTTCTGGCCAATGATAAATATGAGAGAGGTTAATGATCCCAGGCACTTGAGGCACTGGCGCGCCCCCTGTTTTACGTGAAAAGAGTTTCCAGTTGGCATGTTGTAGCGCTTGTTCTAATTCGTCAAAGATAGGCCACTTTTTTCCTGCGGGAAGAACCAGTGTGGGGCTTTTCACTTGCCACAGCAGTAATACTTGCGAGAGTTGATTTGATTGGACTTGTTTAATTAATTCATCTTCTTTGCTAAATACATCAGCAACTTCTATTGCTCGATAGCGGATCAGTTTGTTTTTGCCAGCCAAATTCAATCCCTCACTTCGTCTGATTCATCTGTTTTACCGCAGTTCGGCATTAAATGCTATCTACGTTAAGATTGATGACACTGAACATCCGTGATGCTCGAATGTTGAAATGAACCGTTGTTGTAACGACAAGTATTCTTTGTTGTTCATTGCCTGGTCGATGCATAGAATGCCCGGTTTGGATAAACCTAGGTCGATATCATTATGAAAAAGTTAATGACTGGCGCAGCATTAGCAACATTATTAACCGGTTGTGTTACCTTCCCAACACAGGAATCTAATCAAGTGAAAGTCGTTTGGGATGACGTGAATGCCATTGAAAACTGCCAACACCTTGGCACCGTGATGGGCTCTGAAGGTCACTTCTATGATTACTGGCTTCATGCAGATAAAGATATGGTTTGGGGTACGCTGAACCAAATGCGCATTAAAGCGGCTGACTTAGGTGCAGACACGCTCTATCTTTATGAGCCTCTAGGTTTTAATAGCTCAGTGACCATGTTCGCTAATGCGTACAAATGCCAAAATTAATTTAAAAAAAAGCAGACGATAAAAGTCTGCTTTTTTGTAGCTCATCTTAACTTAGTCATTGACCGCTACCAGTCTCTGAAGATTTAGCACCTTACGCGTTGAATCAGTGGATACTCGCCGTTGCAACCGCTATGGCATCTGTGAATGAAACGGTAAACGCATCGCTAGTATTAAGCACTTTGGCCGGGAACGTTAAACTCAATTGGGTTTGTGGTGCGACTTCGGACTCAATACTGGTGATGAACTTACGTGTTTCCCCTGGCGAAATAGAGAGAGCACTACTGCCTTTTGGCCCGAGCTCTGCGATACCAAACGTGTTCAAACCATTCCCTTCGTCATCGACCAAACTCAATAACGACTCCGATTTATAAACTAACTCGCCTTTGTCGGTTTGATACGCTCTAAAAGTATTGAAGTTAGGTTGAAGTTCGGCTTCAGCACCTAAGTTGGTGACAGAGAAGGTGACGTTCGAACCATCAAACTGTTCTACTTTGACCAGTACATTGGCATCTTGATAGCGCGCGGCAGCTGCGAGCTCTTCTTGTCGCTGTTTCTCGCGCTCTGCGTCAGTGAGATTGGCGTTTTCTTCTGCCATTCGTGCTTCTGCTAATCGGTAGGACTTATCAACCATTGCGAGTAGGGCAGGAATCGAATAAGACGAGAGTCCCTCTAAATGGTCAAAATCGATTTTTGCATGGGTGGTTAAGGTATTGGTGGAGAACTGACAGTAGCCATCAATCAAGCTAATAAATGCAATTTCAAATGTGCCTTGTAGCTTAGTGATTTCTCGTCCTGCTTGTTCAATGTTGGTGCGAACTTGTTTGATTTCTTCTAATGATTTTGCTGGTAGCAGACCATTCGGTGATACGTCATTTGCCACGGAAACCAATGCTTCGGTGACGAATGGATTATTTTTTACCGGGATCACGGTCGTGACAAGATTGGCTTTGGTGATATCTTCTCCGAGAAGAACGGTCATCTTTTGTGACACGGCCGTTTTATTCCCAGCGAGAACGTCGCCACAATTTGGCGAGTTGCTAGCATGAGCTGATGATGCAGAAGCAAGTGACAGCATGGCGGACAAGCCCGATATGACGAGTCCTTTCGATGTTCGGTTGTTCATCTTGATAACCCCTCTCTAATATGATGCGTGTCAGCCGACGTTCAGACTCCAATTTATGACTGGATTAGCGACATTCAGAATGGCTTTAAGTGCTTCCTTGCTCAATTCATCTTCACAAGACGTATCGACGGAGATGATCACCGTCTATTGTTGTCCGTGTTAAGCCCCACGGCCAAAAGTGTTTGAATTCGTAGATGATGTTGCAAGGTTGATGTCTTTTTTGAAAGATAGACGTAACTTTTCTAGGCTTCAAATTTGTGATGATGATCTATTTTTGGCTAGAGCTCTAGGATCAAGTAAAAACAGACACTTAACGTAGAGAATCGATTTTGAGAGAAAAAATTATTTTTTGTGGGAACTTTTTCAAACACTACCTTTGAAACATAATTTGTGTTTCAAAGGTAGATGGTTGGATTCTAAAGTATATTTTTTAATTTAGTGCGTTTAACACTTCAGCCAAGCGCGTCACGGCTACTTTCAGTTCTTCACGTGTGGCATTCGTGAAGTTTAGTCGCAATGCGGCTTTTACCTCTGATCCTTCAGGATAAAACACTGGGCTCGGTACAACTGCGACGCCATTGGCGAGCAGCGTTTTTGCTAGCGTAAACGTATCGCACTCAGGGATCTCAACCCAGACAAACATGCCGCCATCAACAGGCTTTACTCTACAGCTTGATGGGAGCTGTTTTTTTAGCTCGGCAAACATCACGTCGTAGCGAGATTTGTATAGCTGACAAATGGTTGAAATGTGAGTGTCAAAGCCATCGTGTTGCATCAGGCCATGCAACAGTGCTTGCATCGGTACGCTAGAGTGTAGGTCCGCTCCTTGCTTGATTTTGATCAACGGTTCAATATAGCTGCGTTTGCCGGTTACCACACCGATACGTAGCCCAGGAGAGGCAATTTTTGAGAACGAACGTAATACGATCGCGTTCTGTGGGCAGAAATCGGATACCAAAGGTAACGCACTTCCTGAGAATCGCAGTTCGCGGTAAGGGGCATCTTCAATGAATGCCACATTGTATTGAATACAAAGCTCTGCCACTTTTTTACGGGTTTCTAGCGCCCAGCATACGCCTGTAGGGTTGTGGAAGTCTGGCACCGCATAAAACATTTTGGGTTTTTGCTCTGCAAAGCATTCTTCTAGCTCTTGTAAATTAGGGCCAAACTCTGTTTGCGAAACGGTTACGATGTCCGCTTGAACTAAGCCAAATACTTGCATTGCGCCTAGGTAGCTTGGTGCTTCCATTACGACTTTGTCGTTAGGGTTAATATAGGCTCGCGCAATTAAGTCTAAGCCTTGCTGTGAGCCCGTAGTGATCATGGCAAGGTGCGTGTCTGGCAATTGGTAATAACCGTTCAGAAAGTTCAGTAGCGGTGTATAACCTGCGGTTGAGCCGTACTGAAACACCTCTGTCATGTTGGCTAGGTTTTCAAGGGTTGGCTTCATTAAGTCGATAGGGAATGTCTTTTCATCTGGTAAACCGCCAGCAAGTGAGATGACGTTTTTATCGCTCGCCGCCGCGAGGATCTCACGAATATAAGAAGACTTTACTTGTTGTAGTGACTGTGCAATTTCCATGTGCTGTGTTTCTCGCAGTATTTAATTCTAGTTTTATGCGAAAGATAGTACATGGGAATTGATAACTTAGGTGTGTCTGTTTATGCTGTTAAACATGTCCATTTATGCTATTTAGGCGAGATGTCACTCCATGAGCCAACAGCAGGTTTCCAGAATCAATGACGTGTTGTTTTACATACATCAAGATATTAGTAGAGAATTATCCGCCAAAGAGCTGGCTGATGTAGCGGCGTATTCTGAACAGCACTTCCACCGAATATTTAAACAAGTGGTCGGGGAATCCATCCATCAATACATCCGTCGTACCCGCATGGAATACGCAGCGAATCAGTTGATGTTTGATACCAAATCGTCGGTATTGGATATCGCCAATAAGTGTGGTTTTAGTTCGGTTTCTTCTTTTAGTCGAGCATTCAAAGCGACTTTTGAACTCTCACCGGGAGCATGGCGCAAGCACGATCTGCAGGTCGCAGAAAAGCCTTATTTGAAAGATCCCGAGATTGCCGCTGGTTATCATCGAGTGGCACAGCGCACTTTACCTGAACCGAAAATCATTGAAGTCCCACAACGATTCGCCGCTTACGTTCGTCATGAAGGTTACAATCGTTCGATTCGTAAGGCATGGTTGGTGCTTAAGGCGTGGGCGAATTCGGAGAATCGTGATTTCTTAACTCAATTTGGGCTGCACCACTCCAACCCAGCATGGGTAGAGTTAGATAAGTGTCGGTATGTCGCGTGCATGGCGATAGATAAACCCCTTAAATATCGTGGGGTAGTGAATCAAATGATCATCCCTGGCGGCTTGCATGCGGTGTTTCGTCTTAGCGGAATGTATGGTGAGTTGCTGCCGCAAATTAGTATGGTGTTAGAGAAATGGTTACCGAAGTCGGGTTTTAAGCAGCGTTCAACACCGGCGTATGTCCATTATCATCGTAATCACTTTCTTAATGAAGAAGAGCGCTTCGAGTTAGATTTTTACTTGCCAATCAGCTTCTTTTAAAACAGAAAACAGCGAAGCCAAAAATCTGGACCTCGCTGTCAAATCATTTTTGTTTATAGATTCGCATCTGTGTCAGTGCCCGCAGAGACACTTAGACCACTTTTTGCGGTGTAAATACTGAAGGCTTCACCTTCCACGATGCCTTCTTCAGAATCATCATTCGCGGTACAGGTATAACCGACAGAGTAGGTGCCTGGTTCAACAAAACCCAACTCATATTGGTAAGTTAAACCTTCATCATCCGTTACTACGTTAGCTGACGCAATGGGTGCTTGTAGATCGCTTTGCGCGAAGGTGCCCATATCTGCTTGCGCGATATTTCCTTTATATAGGTAAACCGCATGTGCATAACCGTTGCCAGAATTCGTTTCGCTCTCACACTGTAGGTAGGTGTCGTTTAAGGCGATTTCACCTTTAATGTTTCCCGTGGTCACTGTGTTGATGAGTGACCAAGAATTTCGTTTAATTGTGTAACCTTCATCCTTGCCTGTTGCGTCTTTTAGACCGCGTCGCAAGTCGAATTCAAGCACGTAATCATTGTTGTCTGGGTTAACTGAAAAAGGATTGTTAATGAATATCACCCCAGTGCTCGGCTCTTTGCCAACAACTTGAGGACACGCCCCGTCGCCTTTTACAGTCAATGGGGTTTTAATTGCGTTCCCAGTGGAATTATCAATGACGTAAGATGGGTACGGAAAGTGGTCGCCATCATGTACGAAAACACACAACTGGTAATCGCCGCTTGGAATGGTTACGCCATCAACTAGCTCTTGCGCATCGCTGCCTTGGAAGGCTAATAAGTTTACGCTGAGTGGGAGTGGGTCTTCGCCTTCTTCAAGTAAGTTTCCTTCTTCATCAACGTATTCCCCATTCTCATTGGTTTGGTAAACGTCAAAGATTTGTGGCTTACCTTCACCTTTCGGTAAGAACGCGACTTTGCTGTAGGTCACGACGACTTCTGATACGTCATCAATAGGTGCATCAGAAACGGATAGGGTAACAGGGGTCGTTGTGCTTTTAGAATCACTGTCTGAACCACATCCAGTAAGGGCAAAAACAACAGCAGCCCCGATCATGCTAAATTTAAACGCGTTCATTTATACATCCTTTCTAATATAAAACTTTTTAAAGGTAGCTGAAATTTAGAGATAAATTGAATACATCTTGCCAATTCTTTGTGATGCTTTGTCAGTTTTTTGTATGAAATCCTTAATCTGGAATAAATGATGCGAATATTTGCACGTTGCGTGGTTTGTTTTGCCACCAAGTACTCAACTTACCGTTTGCTTGGTGTGCCAGTTTAACAATGCGAAATATCGCCTCACAGTAGAATTCAACCATAGCGAACTCATGATTAAATAGCAGAGATTAAGGTGTGTCGATCTTCCGTGCCGATACTTGCGACGCTTGCTCTCGCTTGTTGGGAATAATTTCTCCCTGATAACAGGCGATCAATTCGCCAGCGACAGCCACGGCGATCTCTGCCGGGTGTTTACCTTTTACTGCTTCTATGCCAATGGGGCAGGTCATGTTATTGATCGCATCGTCATCAAAGCCTCGTTCTTTTAATCGATAATCAAAACGCTTTCTTTTTGTGAGTGAGCCGATCAGTCCAAAGTAGCGACAGTCTCCACGCGTTAAGATGGCTCGAGCAAGTTCGAAATCGAGATGATGGCTATGAGTGAGCACTAAGTACATGCAGTTTTCAGGAAGGTGGTGTACTTCACCGACGGGATCCTCTGTCAGTCGTTTCTCTACGTTTTTAGGGAGGTGAGAAGGGAACTGTTCGGCGCGTTCATCAATCCAAATCACTTTAAATGGCAATGTCGCGAGAATAGGGATCAGCGCTTTGGCGACATGACCAGCACCAAATAGTGCGAGAAGATGCCGTGGTTGGCCTATTGGCTCAAAGCTCAGTGTGACGATGCCGCCGCAGCACTGCCCCAGCTTCGCCCCTAAATTGAAACGTTCGATCTTCATGTCGGTTTCGCCCAGATTGAGCATTTCTTTGGCGGTTTGCATGGCAACGTATTCAAGATGACCGCCGCCAATGCTGCCCACCACCTCGCTTTCCGTAACGAGCATTTTGGTGCCTGCATTGCGCGGTGTGGAGCCTTTATCTTCAAGCACTGTCACCATGATACAAGGCATGCCCTTGGCGTCGAACTCAGCTAGGGCTTGGATCCAATTGTCTGTATGCATCTCAGCCTCCTAGCTAACGATGTCGAACTCTGCGGTACCGATTACTTTTGGCGTGCTTGTTTGATGGCGTTGTAAACGTGTTCTGGTGTGGCTGGTATTGGAAGAGTGGGGGCTTTTCCATTATTTGCCATGTGGGCAATCGCATTACGGATGGCACACCATACCGATATCGCCAACATGAACGGCGGCTCCCCCACCGCTTTCGAGTGGAAGATGGTTTGTTCTCGGTTGGCTCGGTTCTCGACTAAGCGAGTGTTGAAGATCGTTGGGGTATCGGTGACGGTCGGGATCTTGTAGCTCACTGGGCCAGCTGTCACCAGTTGCCCCTTATCATCCCAAACTAACTCTTCTGTGGTTAGCCAGCCCATTCCTTGAATGAACCCACCTTCAATCTGACCAATATCAATCGCTGGATTTAAAGATGCACCGACATCGTGAAGTATCTCTGTGCGCAGTACTTTGTATTCGCCGGTGAGGGTATCGATAATGACTTCGGAGCAGGAAACGCCGTAAGCGTAGTAATAGAAAGGGCGACCGCGCGCTTTCTCGTAGTCATAATAGACCTTCGGCGTACGATAGAAGCCCGTCGCCGCGAGAGAAATTTGGTTGAGCCAACAAAGCTCACACAGCTTGGCAAACGTTATGGACTGTTTGGTGCCGAGTAAAATGCTGCCGTTGTTGAACACGACCTCCTCCGTCGCGACGTTGAAGTGGGAAGCGGCAAAGTTGGCCATACGTACTTTGATCGTCATCGCGGCCTGCTGCGCCGCTTTGCCATTGAGGTCTGCCCCTGATGACGCCGCCGTTGCAGAGGTGTTTGGGACTTTCTCAGTATTGGTTGCTGTGATTTGAATGGTGTTGATGTCAACGTTGAACGTTTCTGCGACGACTTGCGCGACTTTGGTGTTCACTCCTTGACCCATTTCCGTCGCACCGTGATTAAGGCAAATGCTGCCATCGGTGTAGACAATAATAAGCGCACCGGCTTGGTTAAGGAAACTCGCCGTAAAGGAAATACCAAACTTCACTGGCGTTAAGGCGATGCCTTTTTTTAATATCGGACTGGAGGCGTTGAACTCGGTGATGGCTTTACGCCTCGCCTGATAGTCACACGACGCTTCTAGATCAGCCGTCATCTCATGGAGGAAGTTATCGGTCACTTTTTGGTAGTAGTGAGTTTCGTTGCGACCTTCCCCTGCGTAATAATTGGCTTTGCGTACGTCCAACGGGTCTTTACCCAGTTGATAGGCGATGCTATCCATCACATGTTCAATGGTGACCATGCCCTGCGGGCCACCGAATCCCCGGAATGCCGTGTTGGATGCCATATTGGTTTTCAAGCAGTGTCCGGTCACCGTGGCGTTGCCAAGGTAATAAGCATTATCTGCATGGAACATGGCACGATCGACAATCGCGCGGGAAAGATCCGGTGAGTGTCCGGCATTGGCGCAGAGTGCCAGTTCGATCCCTTGAATCACGCCGTTATCATCAAACCCCACTTTATATTGATTGAAGAAGGGATGACGCTTGCCCGTGATCATCATGTCCTCTCGACGTGGCAGGCGAAATTTCACGGGCTGCCCGGTTTGCGTAGCCATTATTGCGGCGATACAGGCGGGAAATGCGGCCTGTGTTTCCTTACCGCCGAACCCGCCTCCGATCCGGCGTACTTCGGTTTTCACTTTGTGCATGGGGATATTTAATACCGAAGCCACGAGTTTTTGTATTTCCGTCGGATTTTGCGATGAAGAATAGACGATGACGCCCCCATCTTCGGTAGGGATTGCGCTGGAAACCTGTGTTTCCAAATAGAAATGTTCCTGCCCACCTATGCATAATGAGCCTTCCAGTACATGTGGTGCGAAGGCAATCGCTCCTGTGGCGTCGCCCCGTTTCTGGGTGTGGCTATCGGCAACAAACAGTCCTTCCGCTAGCGACTGCTTGGCATCTAGCAAGGCGGGAAGCGGCGCGTATTCGACAATGGCGGCATTGGCTCCTTTTCGAGCATTGTCGAGGCTGTTGGCGGCAACCGCAATCACGGGCTGACCAATGTAAACCACCTTTTCGTCAGCGAGTAATGGATCGCCAGGGAGGATCGTACCGATATCGAGTTTGCCTGGAACATCATGCGCAGTGATGACCGCTTGCACGCCTGGCACCTTGTAGCAAGGAGACACATCCAGTTTCGTGATGGTCGCATGCGCGTGTGGGCTCATAAGGGCATAAACGTGGAGTTGATTGGGATACTCGGCGCGATCGTCAACATAGAGTGCTTCTCCGGACACCTGTTTTTTTGCACTGTCATGTTTGACTGGCTTACCGACACCGGTGACCAATGTCGCTTTTGCTGAAGAGGCTGGGTATTTTTTACTCTTGGACGAGGGCGTTTTATGGGGCATAGTGAATGACCCTCGTATCAATGGCTTGGTTGTTTCTGGCGTAGCTCAACTCGATGTACATCCGGTATAGCAGGTTCTTGGCGAGCTCTGTGCGGTACTCCTTGGTTGCTCTGAAATCAGAAATGGGAGAAAAAACCTGTTCTAACGCCGTCATGGCAGCATGTACTGAAACCTGTGAGAGTGGCTTTCCGATTAAGGCTTGTTCACATTGCTTGGCTCGAGCAGGAATGGCCGCCATACCACCGAACGCAATACGCGCATCAGTAATCGTGTCGTTATTTAGGGTCAGCAGGAATCCGCCACACACGGCGGAGATATCATCATCAAAACGTTTGGACACTTTGTACGCTTTAAAGGTTTGGTCTTTTTGCGGTTTAGGCACTTGAATCGTCTGAATAAATTCCGAGGGTTGGAGCTCTGTGACTCTGTAATCGTTAAAGAAATCTTCTAGCGCGATTTCACGCACGTAATCACCTCGTCTTAAAATCAGTGTGGTTCCAAGTGCGATCAACAATGGCGCAGTATCTCCGACCGGGGAGGCGTTAGCGATGTTGCCACCCATGGTTCCTTGGTTTCGGATTTGCAGAGAAGCAAAACGTTGAAGCAACGCGCCAAAGTCGGGATAGTGCGGCGCTAGAGAGCGATGAATGTCGGTAAAGGGTACATTTGCACCAATTTCGATATGGGTCTCGGTTTGATTGATGGTTTTCATATCCTCGACGTGACCAAGATAAATGAGCTTTTCGATACGGTGGTGTGCCTGCGTGACCTCCAATGCCAAATCGGTTCCGCCTGCAAACAGTTTTGCGTTCGGGTGAGCGATGAGAACTTGGGCGAGTTCATCACAACTTGTCGGTGAAAAGGCGATCTTTCCATCGACATGATGCTCAAGTTGCGGCTTTTCGATGGCGTTCAATTTATCGATGGTCTCTTTTTCGTACTTGAGAAAAGCGTCACGAATAGGCGTTTGCTGGCTCAGCGACAGGGCGGCGTCAATGATTGGGCGATAGCCAGTGCAGCGACAAAGATTACCGGTTAGCGCTAGGGCGATTTCTTCTTTGTTGGCGTGCGGGGTGTTTTTAATCAGCGCAAACATCGACATAATAAAGCCTGGCGTGCAGAAGCCACATTGGCTGCCGTGAAAATCGACCATTGCTTGCTGAACTGGGTGGAGTCTCTTTGCGCTTTTTAAGTCTTCTACTGTGATTAATTGTTTGCCATGTAGCGCAGAAACAAAGGTTAAACATGAATTCACACTTCGGTACTCGAGTTGTCCGTCAATGATTTCACCTAACACCACCGTGCAGGCTCCGCAATCGCCTGAACCGCATCCTTCTTTCGTACCGGTTTTTCGTGCATGCTCGCGGAGATAGTTCAATACCGTCAGATTAGGAGAAATATCGTCTTCTTCCATCAAGGTCTGGTTTAAGAGAAAACGGATCACAAGACCTCCACGATACTTTTACCACCATTGCTTACAAGCTAGTCATTCCTTTACAGATGGTCAAATTCGTATCAGGCAACTGTCTGAATTATAGGTTCGCGTCAATCTGGGTATAACGGGGGAATCGATAAAAAGATAACTGGCGAAGATGACGTTAGAAACGGGTCACTTAGTTTATTGACGAAGACGATTAAAATCACTTTGCAAAACGTGAAAAATCAGTTTGTTACTTTTTTGTGGGCAATTCGACGATTTAACTGCGGAACAGGTGCTAAAGTTATCTCATAGTTGCTTAAGATTTGAGCAATCATTACATCGAAATAACTCAAGCGAAAGAGGTCTTTATGTTAGGCGAAAATCACTCATTAACTCATGAATTCCCAGAGCACTTAGATACCATCAATCAATTAGTAGCAAGTGACGCCTCATTTGCTGAAACGGCAAAAAACTACAATGCGCTAGATAAGGAGATAAGGGAACTAGAATTACGCGGAAATCCTATTGATGACAATGAAATGAATACGCTTAAACACAACAGAGCGGAACTTAAAGATTGGCTGCATTCTAAAATCATGAGTGCATAGCAGAGCCCTTGATATTACAGATAGCGGCTCGGCCATCGAGCCGCTTGCCCCTCTTCTTTATATCTCTTCACTCCGTTGTATTTCTCTCTACATCTCTATTTTTAATCTATCGGAAGATGTCCCGTTTTTACCCAAATAACGGTTTCTTGTTCGACAAATGGAAAGTGTTCACTCATATGTGGGCTACGAAGCCAAGTGTGTTTTGGATAGGTGCCAAATTCATCCTTGAACGCCCCGGAAAGTACCAATATTTCTTCTCCACCAAAGTGTCGATGAGGTTGAAAACGCTCTCCTTTGGGCCATTTGACTAACGCAACATGCTCATGCTCAACGTTGTGTAAAGGCAGCACTTTTAGATTCCCTATGCCAGGCAGCCATTCTGCAGCTGTGGTGTTGATGCGCACGGTTTTAAGGTCGCTGGGAGCAAACTGATTCAGCTTGACCAGAATAACGCAACCTTCTTTACTAAACGGAGCGTGGTGGCTTCCAGGCGGATTGCGAAGGTAGGTGCCAGCAGGGTAGTCCCCCTTTTCATCTGAAAAGACACCCTCAAGAACCAGGATCTCTTCGCCGAGCGGATGAAAATGCGTGGCGAAAGCGGAGTTCGCTTCGTATTTCACGATGCTGGTAGTATGGCCGGATTCTTTTGACTCCCTCTCTAGCGGCTTTCGCCAGACTCCAGAGGCTGGACTACTTACCCACTCTTCATTCCCTGTATTGATAACGATGCGCTGAGAAAAATCCATATTTAGCATGATCAGGCTCCAGTAATGTTGAGAGGCTTTGGATGACCGTTGTCACTTGACTAACGTTTAAGTTTTTCTGTTGAAATTTCTTACCCAAGTTTGACTAGGAAGAACAGTAACATAGGTCTGATAATACCAAATTGACATTTATCGACCTTGATTAGTTCTCTACTGGCTTCCAGAATATTCCTATTGTTGCATTATAAGAATATCAAACTACGTATGGAAAATCGCCAACTTGCCATGCGTTGAATAAAGCAATTTTTTAATCTGTACACTTAAGGAAGGCCAAATGAAACAAGAAAAAGTAGCAGTCGTTACTGGTGCGGCTCGTGGTATCGGTCAGGCAATTTGTGAACAACTTATTGAGGACGGTTTCCATGTCGTTGGGCTAGATATTTCTCCGATAGACTGGAGCGACTCTGAACAACTATCTCATTATCAAGTAAACCTGTGTGATGCAAAGGCAGTGAATGAAGTCGTGGGTAGTATTATTAGTCAACATCAATCTATTGATGTTTTGGTCAATAATGCTGGAATCACGCGTGATGCGTTGCTACCAGACATGCTAGAGCAAGACTGGGATAGCGTTATCGATGTGAACCTAAAAGCCGTGTTTTTGCTGACTCAGTGCGTTGCGCCTGTCATGTTAGAGCAAGGGAGCGGAAGTGTGGTCAATATAGCGTCTATCGTTGGTACTGACGGTAACATTGGGCAGAGTAATTACGGTGCGAGTAAAGGCGGTGTGATCGCCATGAGCAAAGGTTGGGCGAAAGAACTCGCCAGAAAAGGGGCGCAAATACGCGTGAACTGTGTCGCTCCCGGTTTTATCTCTACCGATATGACAAGAAGTTTACCGGAGAAAGTCATTCAAATGATGGAAGGGAAAACCCCATTAGGGCGAATGGGGTCGGTTCAGGATATTGCTAATGGCGTATCTTTCCTAGCTTCCGATAAGAGTGCCTATATCACGGGTCAAGTGCTCAAGATTGACGGCGGTTTAGTGCTTTAAACAGCGAAACATAGCTCAATTAATAGACGCCCTTCACTTTGATGGGCGTTTTCCTGTGGTAATTAGCCTACCTTTTACGCACGTAAGTCGTTTGCACCAACGTATCTAACACGATTTCGCTCTTGGTGACTTTAAAGTTCAATGGTTGCTCCAGTTTGCCGAACAAGGGAGCGCCGCCGCCAAGTAGGATAGGGAAGCGGGTTATCACTATTTCATCGATAAGATCTTCTTTTAGGAAGTTCTGAATCGTCACACCTCCGTCGATGTATAACTCTTTAAAGCCTTTTGCATTCAAATCAGCAAGCACGTCTTTTAGCTCGCCCTTTACTAAAAAGACTTTGTCTTCGTAGCCCTGTGGCACTGTTGTCATGGTGTTACTGAGTACGAAGACAGGTTTGCGGTAAGGCCAGTCGCAATCAAAACTCAGTACCACATCTAAGGTATTGCGCCCCATGACTAAGCCATCAATACGTTCCATCAAAGCGAAAAATCCGGTATCGACGTGGTCTGGATTTGGTACGGAATATAGCCAGTCGAGTTTACCTTGTTTATCTGCGATGTAACCGTCCAGACTGGTCGCAATAAATACGATGTTTGCCATGAGTACCTCATCTAATGGGTTGTGCTTGAGCCAAGCTAAAGGTTAGTTTAAAATTAATTCTACAAAGTAGAATATTGGCGAGTTTATCGGGAAGATCAAATGTCTGTCAACGAAAAGAAGCGCGGAAGACCGACCGCAAAGCAGTCACTGTTAAGCGCAGAAAGTATTTTAGAGTCGGCTAAGTTATTGATGAAAAGGGATGGAAAGGTGCCAAGCATCCGCTCGTTGGCAATGCAATTGAATGTGGATCCTATGGCGATCTATCACTATTTCAAAAATAAGAATGCGTTGCTTGAAGCGCTCACCACATCGCTGGTGGAAGCCATTTATCGGCCCCAAGCGAGTGAAGATTGGCAAAGCGGCCTTAAAAGCCTGTGTGTTAGTTATATTAACCTGTTGCGTGAGTACAACGGGCTGTTGCAAACCATATTGAGTATGACATCCCATGGTCCGGCGCAAGTGTTCGCTGAGCGTTATCAATGGATTGTTGAGCCTTTGGGTTTATCTCGGCAAGTGGAGAAAGACAGTTTGGATCTATTGGCGGATTACCTGCACGGCTTTGCACTGTCGATCAGTTGTTGTCATGATGCAAGTTTGATTAAAACCGAGATGATGGATGGGCCGCTGAACTTGATTTGTTCATCACTATTGGTATCAAGAACCTAGCTCATGTTAACGCTCTGAATCCTGCGTCTTGAAGTCACTCGGGTATATATCCTGAAAGAAATTCCCATAACCAAAGGTTCTAACTAAAAGAGATTGCAGGACTTTTAATTGGCGAATTCGACCTAATATCTTGAGGAGGCTTTATCGCATGTGGCGATGGGGACATCTGATAATGCTTACTGGCGCGATTAGGATGTCAGTTGGAAGATGCATTCAAACACAATAAGGGATAACAATGACTAACGAATACATTCCACCAAAAGTTTGGACAAACGATAACGAAAACGGCGGCCAGTGGGCGAGCATCAACCGTCCAGATTCAGGTGCAAGGCATGAACAAGCGCTCCCAGTTGGTGAGCACCCGTTCCAGCTTTACTCAATGGGTACACCAAACGGTCAGAAAGTAACGATCATGTTTGAGGAGCTTTTGGCGGCAGGCGTAACAGAAGCAGAATACGACGCATACTTGATCAAGATTGGCGATGGCGACCAGTTTGGTTCTGGCTTTGTGTCCGTCAACCCGAACTCGAAGATCCCAGCGCTGGTTGACCGCTCGGGTGATGAGCCAGTAAACGTGTTTGAGTCTGGCAATATCTTGTTCTACCTAGCGGAGAAGTTTGGTCACTTCCTACCAAAAGAAGGCGCACAGCGTGCTGAAGTAATGAACTGGTTATTTTGGTTACAAGGTTCTGCGCCATACCTTGGCGGTGGTTTTGGTCACTTCTACGCGTACGCACCAGAGAAATTCGAGTACCCAATCAACCGCTTTACGATGGAAGCAAAACGTCAGCTAGACGTACTGGATAAGCGCCTTGCGGGCAATGAATTTCTAGGTGGTGACAAGTACAGTATTGCAGACATCGCAACTTGGCCTTGGTACGGAAATTTGGTGCTAGGGCGTTTGTACGATTCAGCAGAGTTTTTGGACGTCGTGAGCTATAAGAATGTCGTGCGTTGGGCGAAAGCGATTGATGAACGTGAAGCCGTTAAGCGTGGCCATATTGTAAACCGAACATGGGGAGAGGAGTGGGAACAAGCAGCGGAACGTCACAGCGCTGCGGACATCGACACCGTACTTGCAAAAAAGCCCGACTAGTTAATGCGTTAGGCTAGATAACAAAACGAGCGCTCGAACGGCGCTCGTTTAGATTTTTTAGTAGTTAGCGAGCCACTGCGTGTTTTGCGGCTGTATCTTGATAAGCTGGCAGCTCTGACCTTAAGCCCTTAATGAGGCTCACACACATCACCAATAGTACTAGCGTAAACGGCAATCCCGTTGCGACCACGCCTGATTGCAACGCTTGCAGCGCTTCTTTACCACCAATCCAAAGCATCACCGCTGCGATCGACCCCTCGATACAAGCCCAGAAGATACGTTGTGGTACAGGAGCATCAATCTTACCGCCAGCCGTAATGCTATCAATGACCAGAGAACCAGAGTCTGAAGAGGTGATAAAGAACACCAAAATGAGAACAATGGACAATACAGAGATGATCGAGCTGTAAGGCAGGGCATCATAAACATGGAATAGAGTCAGGGAAATATCAGTTAGGCCATGTGCACCTAATTCACCGACCTTGTTCACTACTTGGTCTAGTGCAATACCACCGAATACGGACATCCAAACCAGCGTCACGACGGTAGGGATAACGATAACGGCGAAAATAAACTCACGGACGGTACGCCCCTTAGATACTCGCGCAATGAACATGCCAACGAATGGCGACCACGATACCCACCATGCCCAGTAGAAAACGGTCCAGCCATGCATCCAGTCCGTATCTTCTCGACCATGTGGGTTACTTAGCGCAACAATATTTTGAGCATAAGCCACTGTGCTATCCCAAATAGAAGCCACGGCAACGTCGAAACTAATGAAAATAACGAATGCCAGTAGGGCAAAGGCCACAATCATATTGATGTTACTCAGTAGCTTAACACCACCGTCGATACCACGAATGACCGATAGCACGGCAATAAAGGTGACAAAAGCGATGACAATGATCTGCATACCAATGCCACCCTCTAAACCAAATACGTGATTAATACCGCTAGTCGCTTGTTGCGCGCCTAAGCCGAGTGACGTGGCGAGACCAAATAATGTCGACAGTACTGCCAAAATATCAATGATGTGACCTAACCATCCCCAAGCTCTATCACCAAATAAAGGATAAAACGCTGAGCGTAATGACAGTGGTAGTCCCTTATTATATGCGAAGAAGGCAAGAGAAAGTGCAACAATGGCGTAAATGGCCCAGCCGTGGATGCCCCAATGGAACATGGTCGCGCCCATCGCGAGTGATTTTGCTTCATCACTGTACGCCTCGGCGTTGAGTGGGGTGCCGAACCAGTTAGTAAAGTACGCGGTTGGCTCTGCAACGCTCCAGAAAAGGAGACCAATTCCCATACCTGCTGCAAACAGCATCGAAAGCCAAGAAATGGTTGAATGTTCAGCGCGCGCCTCTTTACCTCCAATTCTGATTTTACCAAGCGGAGAAAATAGAATGGCGATAGCGAATAAGATGAAGAAGTTTGTTGACCACATAAAGAACAGATCAAAGTCTGCGATGATGCCGTTTTTCAAGCCGTTTAAGGCTTCACGAGCAGTGGCGGGATCAACAATAAGAAGAGAAATAAGGCAAAGGATCACAAGGCCTGCGCTAATCCCAAAGACTGGGTTGTGGATATCAAACCCCCACTTTTGTACGTTGTCTTGGCCAACCTGATAATCGGTAGTTTCGATACTATATTTTTTGAGTGCATTATCCATAAATACAACATGTACGCTTTTTAATGTGTCTTTCTTGTGCAAGAAAAACACTAAAACCGCCCTCCGTTTGTTTTGAGTTCTAATTAAAAATGTGACGGAATGATAATGTTTTATGTAACGATATGCAAATAATGAGCGTTTTGTGCGGTATTTTATGTGTGAGTGCGCAATGGTAATCGTTTGATGTGTAATTTTTTTTGGTTTGGTTCTTGGAGGGGGGGGCACCGTGAACGATGAGGTTACCGACGTGTAATCGTATATTGATGTTCAAACTCTTTTGTTGTTGCAGTTTCTGAGCGAAGGATTTTTTTATAAGTAATTTTCAATCAACTTCGCATTCTTTTCGACAAAGATCGAGTAAACGTAACCAATCGTAACGGAGCTGCTGTAACTGAGCAGCGTTTCAATATACTCGTCTTAGTTTGTAAGCCAAAGAATGCTGCTATGAAAAAAAATTTAGTATTTAATGCGTCGTTAGTCACAGCCCTGACGACCATCTCCACTCCTCTTTTTGCTGCTCCGACCGTGGTACCAAATGCGCCAGAGTTAAGCTCACGTGGCTATGTATTAATGGATTATCACACCGGTACGGTGTTGGTAGAACGTGATGCGGATAAGCGTCTCAACCCTGCAAGCTTGACCAAGTTGATGACAGCTTATGTCGCAGGCCAAGAGATGAAATCTGGCAGCATCAGTCTGGATGATGAAGTGGTGATCAGCCGCAATGCATGGGCGAAGAACTTCCCTGATTCTTCGAAAATGTTCATTGAAGTGGGGACGTCTGTCTCTCTGTCTGAACTTTATCGTGGGTTGGTGGTGCAATCGGGTAACGATGCCAGTGTGGCGATTGCCGAGCACGTTGCAGGCAGCGAGGTGGGTTTTGTCGGCTTAATGAATAGCTGGGCGAACCAACTTGGTTTGTCGAACTCGGCGTTTACCAATCCGCACGGCTTAGACAGTGATGGTCTGTATTCAACCCCTCGTGATATTGCGACGTTAGGCCGTGCAATCATTCGTGACTTGCCCGATATTTATCCAATGTACAGTGAAACGTCGTTTACTTATAACGGAATCACGCAATACAACCGCAACGGATTGTTACGCGATCGCAGTATGAATGTTGATGGCATGAAGACAGGTTACACCAGCGGTGCAGGTTACAGCTTAGCTACCTCAGCGACGAATGGTGACATGCGATTAGTTGCTGTTGTTATGGGCGCAAAGAGCCCCAGTGTTCGTGAATCAGAGAGCAAACAGCTGTTGAGTTACGGTTTCCGTTTCTTCGATACAGTCGTGCCAACCAAAGCGGGTAAAAAAATGGCCTCGGCTCGTGTATGGATGGGGGATCAAGACGAGCTGAAAGTCGGCGTTGAACGCGATGTTTATCTCACTTTGCCAAAAGGTAACGTGAACAAGCTAGAAGCCGAACTGGAGTACAACAGTGACTTAATCGCGCCCATTCAAAAAGACCAAGTGGTTGGTAAAGTGGTGTACAAAGTGGGCGATGATGTTGTGAAAGAGACCGAACTTGTGGCACTTGAGCCAGTAGAAGAGGGCGGTATCTTTAAACGCTTGGTGGACTGGGTTAAACGCTTGGTATTAAGTTGGTTCTAATCACTCGACAAATTTAGTCAGGCGGCCAAAACGGTCGCCTTTTTATTTTGAGAACTCATAAAGAGATACATTCAGAATAATAACGGAGTGACACGTGTATAAGATTCTATCTTTGACATTAGCTTTTACGCTTGTAGGGTGTACCTTGCCTCAACAGCAGGCTGACAGCGGACAGTGCGTAGGGGTGATGTCATCGCAAGATGCTTACGGCTACCTAAACCCGAGCCACTACACCATGCAAGTACTGGCGTTAAAGCAAGAGAAAGATGTGAAAGAGTACATTCGCTACATCGATCCGAAGCATCCAGTTTGGGTGAACTGGAAAAACAGCCGAGGCACTCGTTGGTACACGGTGACCGTTGGTGACTTCAGAACCAAGCAAGACGCATACGATGCGTTGTCATCGTTACCAAGTCGCGTAAAGCAGTCGGCCCCATTTGTACTCAGTTTTGCTGAATTACAAAGTAAGCAAGAGACCAGCGTAGTGAGAATGCGTTAACTCAGAAACAAAAAAACGGAAGCTGAAAAGCTTCCGATTGAATTAAGTTATTGATTTATAGTAATGCGAGGATGGTTTCTGCATTGCTCACTTCAAACGTTTGTGGTGCTTCGACGTTTAAATTCGTGACGACGCCGTTGTCGATGAGCATGGCGTAACGCTGTGAACGTATGCCACCAAAACCTCCGGTATCCATCTCTAAACCAAGTGCTTTAGTAAAGCTCGCATCCCCGTCGCCCAACATCATTATTTCATTTGCGTTTTGTGCTTCTCCCCAAGCTTGCATCACAAAGGCATCGTTGACAGAAACGCAAGCAATTAGGTCGACGCCTTTGGCTTTTAGCTGGTCTGCCAAGACGACATACCCAGGTAAATGGGCTTCAGAACACGTTGGCGTGAATGCGCCCGGTACCGCAAACAGGACAACCTTTTTGTTGGCAAAAAGTTCGCTCACTTGATGGTTCACCATGCCATCCGTCGTCAGTTCACTAAGAGTTGCAGCAGGCAGTGTTTGGCCTTGTTTAATCATGATTATCTTCCTTTTGTGTATGCTTTGTTCCGCTCACTCAGTCTAGCGCCAAAATCAACATGATCAAAATGTACGGAATCATAACGTCTTACATGGACTATTCCTCAGTGGCTTTGGCTGGTGTCTGGGGCTGTGTTTGTGGTGACAGAAGGCTATTGCGAATGATGTTACTTAGTGAGTGGCTAATGTGTTCCCAGTTAGTGAACGCGATGATGAGTGCCAATATCACCATGCTTTGTGAAGAAAAAGGCCACAAAGTAATAAAGCAAACACCAGGTGAATATGGGAACTTCTCTACTCTTGCGCTTGATGAACTGCGACTTCATGGATCTACCATAGCAAATAGAGTATGAAAATGGCGAGCGCTATAGTGACTGAAAATAGGTAACCGCTGAAGTATTCGGAATTTAAAATCACCATCATGGTGTCGTTAGGGGGGGGGACAAGTTTATATCAATGTTTTTTAAATGGTAGTGCCAGTGGGTGCGAGTAGATAAGCACCGAAAAGCATAAACAAAGAGAACTTTATTGGCACCATCAAGATCGCATATATCACGCGACCTATGGCTTTTATGACGTTCATAGTTATCCCTTTTGTCGATGTTAAGAGGGTAAACGTTGAGCGGGTGATTATTGTTTCTAGTTCGTCATCACATTCGCAAAATAGTATAAAAACCTCTATAAGTTGGTTTATATATAATTTAAGTTAAACTTATTTTAGTGGTTATTTTTCTTGGTTAACATTAAGTATGAAGCACTCAGATTACAGTTTAATCCCCACGTTTGTCGCGATAATGGAAGAGAGAAATTGCACCAAAGCGGCGTTACGGTTAGTCGTAAGCCAGTCAGCGGTAAGCCAAGCTGTGGTAAGACTAAGGAAGGTGTTTAGTGATGCGTTATTTTTTTGTGAGAGTCACGGTGTTGCGCCAACGGTTTTTGCTCAAATCGACCCGACGCTCGCGAGTGCTGTGGAAAATATCGCGTACATGCAGCCAGAGCACTCAAGGTTTGAGCCGCTGGAATGCAATAAACGCTTTGTCATTTCTTCTTTGAGTGGGTTGGCTTAAAGTTAATTGTGCATTACTCATTGTGAACTGAGAAGGGGTGGCGATACCTTGCACATCGATATTTAGCTGAGAGGAATAAAGAACAGAAAATGGAGGGTTCGCTTATTAGAGTTCAAACAATTTATCAAATGCTCTTTGCTCCATGATATCTTCAATTTTTCGGCGTGTTTGTTGTTTTAAAATTGCTTCGCTTTGCTCAGATTCTTTCTTTTCCTGTGCTACCTGTTTTTTACTTTTTCTAGCCATTTGAGTACCTTTTAAATTTGCTGTATTTCAATACTATATTAATGCATTAAAATGGATTTACTTGATAGTAAAACTTCCTAACTTTGAACCCGAGTCACACAGTATGCTACCTGAGTGAGTTTTCTCACAATATTTAAAATCAATGAGATAGCAAGCAGATTGAAGTTTTCTTAGTATGTGTCGTCTTAAAATATCACTATTGAGTTGGTGTATTTTGGCACACCAAGAAATATTCGGCTTTGTTAAATTGAATTCAATCTCTAACATTTAATCTCCTGTTTCTTGGATATTTTTTCTTTGTTCAATAATTGAAACCAGTGTTTTTGACGACTTGTTCTTTTAGACATAATCTTTCCTAAAAATAATTTAATAAATATATAGCACCTAACTTATTGTAGGCAGCATTAAGCCAAGCAAAAATGTTTGCTTAGTGTTGGTTGTGAGACATTTTGAAGGGGAGAGAGTTTGGTGCCGCATGGACATGCAGCACCAAGAAAAGCGATATTATAGAGGGGTAACTTCAGTCGCTTGAGGACCTTTTTTACCATCTTCTACGTTAAAGCTTACTTTCTGACCTTCAGTCAACGTTTTGAAACCGTCAGCAACGATAGCGTTGAAGTGTACGAATACATCTTGACCGCCATTGTCTTGAGAAAGAAAACCGAAACCTTTAGTTTCGTTGAACCATTTTACTGAACCAGTTACTTTACCAGACATAAAAACCTCTGAATTTAAACAAAAATATATGAATTATGATGGTTCTTTTTTAAGCTATTGAATGTGCAATCAAGAGGAAGTTTTACGCAGGTGTCTGAATTGAGTGATTCAGGGGGGTACTGAGAGGGAACTTAAACTAAATGTAGCATTAACAGCTCTTTTCTAAGAGCCAGAGCGCACTATACAGGGTGTTTAAAAAATAGCTACAATTATTTTAAATTATATTTAACTAACTTTAATTAGTTATTCCACCGAGCGATGGCGTCTCTTCCAGCGATAATACCTAGCTTATAGGCATCATGCAATGGTTCAGGAGAACGACTGAGGCGTTTAAGCCTAAAAGTCTCTGGAGGACAAACTTGAATGATCTCTACGCCCACAGGGGGATTCTGAATAAGTTGTAAGGACTGGTTGTAGCGAATATGGCGAGTGAGCATTGGCTCAATTAACGCTGGCGTATCTTTTAACATGCGTTTAGTGAGAGCATTAAACTTGCTTTTTGATTTACGATAACTGGCTGGACGGCTTCGGAGGATCATGATTTTAGTTGCACCTCTTTTAATGGCTTCTGCAATTGGAATGGCATCTGTAACTCCCCCATCGACGTATTTTGTCTTGCCTAATGTGACGCCGTTACGGTAAAGAATCGGCAGTGCACTGCTTGCTTTCATCGTTTCAGCCAGCATATCGATTGTGGGAGTATGATACTCGGCTTGTCCGTTATCTTGGCGAGTCACACCAAGGAAGAAAGGCCGAGGGTCTGCAGCGAGAGTGGTATGATCAATACCAAGCTCATTTAGTGTGATTTCCCATATCCAGTCCAAATCCATCATATCTCCGCCACGCAGCAATTGAGTTGGTGAGATGAATTCTTTGCGTAAGCTGTAATCGAGATAAATCTTCAGATTTCTGCCTGGCATTTTAGCTAGGTAAGCCGCTAGATTACTGGCTCCAGCAGATACTCCCCAAAAACTGTCGAATGGAGAAAAATTTTCGGTTAGAAAACGATCGAGTATGCCGCATGAAAATACGCCGCGCATTGCGCCACCTTCAACAATCAGTGCATGAGGGCCTACCAGTTTCATCCGATCCTTCCGTTAACTATCCTTTTATTGGGAAAGTAGCTTAATAGATCTGAGCCAATTTAGGGAAGAGGAAATCGAACGATGGTCATCATAATGTGGCGTGGGAACGCTTTTGAGCTTTGCTGAGGGGGAAATAGTAAAAAAGCAGAGCACCGAAATGCTCTACTTTTTAGAATTATAAGCTTGATATAATTTGCGTTATTGGCAGTTGTGTAAAGGCGTAGGTGATGCCAACACAGAATGCCGCTCCGGTGACTCCGGCGCCGGCCGTTGTTGCAAGTAAGAGAAGAGTTATTTTAGGCATTTAAGAATAAACGCCTTCTCGTAGATTGGGTAAACGAACCCATTGGCTTCCTGATAGAGCTTGAAGCCGTATCCAAATGCCGCGTTATATATTTTTTCATCCCCAAACCCTCAACTTGTTATCATTAGCAGAGTAAACAGTACAGTACCAATAGTGCTTATTTATCAGGTTTATCATCAATGTGAGAAATACACAAACATTACCCATAACGCGGTTAACGCAAGTAATGGCGTGAACACTTTTTGAATTGATGCGCCATCGGTTAAATCGTAAATCACGATCGATTCGTTGTAGAACGAGCGTTTGAATGAACCAAAGCTAATTTCATTTTTTACATCAGATTTCTCGTAATGTTTACGTGCCGAATCTGCCATTTGAGACTCAAGGTCTTGCATTTCATATTCTTTGTTAAAAAACGCATCCCACGCAGAAAGGCGAGCAATAGTTTTTGGCGAACGGTTGCCTTTTAGCTTTTCTACACGTTTTGAGTAAGCAGCTTGATATTTATCCACGATAAATTCCTACATGAATAGACTGTTGTGTAGAACAAAGCGTTAAATGATCTACTCAGTGGTTGTAAAAGTGAAAACTGGAAAAAAATGGAACTTTTACTTTTGTAGGTCATGGACTACTTAGAAGTGCGGCATTTGATTATTAAAGAGCATAAAAAGGAATCTCATTCCTTCATGCGGCGAATGATATGGTCAGCTCTTGGATGCGACAAACAAAATAAATTGGTCAACATAACAAGCAACGTTTGTTGCGCTGAAGTTGGAATTGCGTACTGGGTGAACAGAATAGGGGTTATTTTTAGAGGAAGTTTAGGGGAGTGGAACGAAATGCGCGGCTTAATTTAAAAGCCGCCCTGCAGTAGACGGCTTTCTTGTCGATTTAATCGTGAATCGGCACGACTAAAATATCTACCGGGCATTTATTGATGAGATGTCTTGAGTAAGAAATAATTTTGCTCCAGAAGTCGTGGTGGTGCCCACAAATGAGCAAATCGACTTCTTCTTCTTTGATGGTGATTTCAAGTTTATCCGCTAAGTCACCAGTCCCAACCAAAAAACGTTTAAGTGGGTGATCTATGTAGTCACCGAAGCTTCTCAAGCACTCCATTGAATGTTCGCTTAGCGGTCTGTTGTCAGGGTATTTTACGATGTCGACTAGCTCTGGATAAATCTCGCCGTGTGTACCGTCAATGTGAATAAATGAAATCTCGGAACCGAGATAGTTTGCCATTGAAACAGCTCTATCGATCAACACAGTACTCTCATCAGACAGTTCCAGTGCGACAAGAATATGTTTGTATTTCATAGCCACGCCCTTACGTACATTGCATTTATCTTAAGCATAGTATGGCTTCAGAAAAAAATGTGCCGAGAAGAGCTCGAAACTGCTTAAAGTTTTGTCAAATTATCATGTTACATTGCATAGAGAGAGTCTTTCGGACGTACTCATTTCGCGGGGACTAGTGCGCAATGAAAATAACCGCTTGTTTCTTTCTTAGTTGAATGAGTTGGAACCATGCCCCCAATCTGTAGTACAGTTTGTAAGATGCATGATGCGTTACAGAAGACCTTAAAAAAGAAATGGAAGTCTATGAAAAATAAAACCTTAGCACTGTTTACTGCCGTTACGATGACGGGCGTCTCATCCACTGTGCTTGCAGAAGATGCAACGCAACAGTTGGTTGAACATGTGCATGAAATGGCACTGAAGTATCCAATGACCAAAAAAGTTAATGTGGTTGATGAGTACTTTGGCACCAACGTGAGCGATCCGTACCGCTGGCTAGAAGATGACCGCAGCAAAGAGACCTCTGATTGGGTAAAAGCCCAAAATCAAGTGACATTTGATTACCTAGAGCAAGTGCCATATCGCAAGCTGATTGAAGCGCGCCTAACCAAGTTGATGGATTACGAAAAACTAGGACGACCATTTAAAGAAGGCAAATACACCTACTTCTATAAGAACGATGGTTTACAGAATCAGGACGTCCTTTATCGTCAATTCGGCAATGGTGAGCCTGACGTTTTTCTCGATCCCAACACCTTTAGCGAAGATGGCACCACCTCATTGGCAAATGTGAGCTTCACCAAAGATGGATCTCTAGTGGCGTACAGTATTTCAGAGGGGGGCAGCGACTGGCGAAAAGTGATCGTTCTCAATACGGAAACTAAGCAGCCCGTGGGTGAGACGCTAGTAGACATTAAATTCAGTGGTGTGAACTGGCTAGGTAACAATGGTTTCTACTATTCGAGTTACGACAAACCTGAGGGAAGTGAGCTGTCAGCGAAAACGGATCAGCACAAACTTTATTACCACAAACTGGGTACCAAGCAGAGTGAAGATAAGCTTATCTTCGGTGGTAAAGAGTCAGAGAAACACAGATACATTCGCGGCTATACCTCTGATGATCAACGATATTTGTTTATTTCAGCAAGTACTTCAACTTCGGGTAATAAGCTGTTCTTTAAAGATCTGACTAAGCCAGACAGTGCGCTGCAAACCATTGTGGATAATACCGAATCTGACACTTGGGTAATTGATAACAAAGGTACCACATTGTATTTGGTGACCAACCTCGATGCGCCTAATAAACGGGTCGTGACGGTGGATGCGAGTAACCCACAACCGAACCATTGGAACGACTTAATTCCAGAAACAGACAATGTGCTTAAACCATCGACCGCGGGTGGCACTTTGTTTGCGAGCTATATCGTGGATGCGTTATCCATGGTCAAACAATACGATATGAGCGGTAAGCTCATTCGAGAAATCAAACTGCCAGACATCGGCAGTGCTTACGGCTTTTGGGGTAAGAAAGAGGATGCAGAAGTCTATTACACTTTCACCAACTACAAGACGCCTAGCACCACCTATCGCCTAGGCATAGAAAACGGAGACAGCACGATCTACCACAAATCCGATGCGCCATTCAAACCAGAACAATTTGAATCTCAGCAAGTGTTCTACAAATCCAAAGATGGCACTAGGATTCCGATGATCATTACCTATAAGAAGGGGACGCCAATAGACGGCACAGCTCCGACTATCTTGTATGGTTATGGTGGTTTTAATGTCAGCTTAACGCCTTACTTCAGCCCAAGCCGAGCGGCGTGGCTAGAGCTCGGTGGCATTTATGCGGTAGCCAACATTCGTGGCGGCGGCGAGTATGGCAAAGAGTGGCACAACGCTGGTACAAAGATGCACAAGCAAAATGTGTTCGATGACTTTATTGCAGCAGCAGAATTCCTTATCGATAAAGATTACACATCTAAGGGAAAGCTGGCGATCAATGGCGGTTCGAACGGTGGTTTGCTTGTTGGAGCCGTAATGACGCAACGTCCAGAACTGTTTAAAGTGGCACTGCCAGCGGTAGGTGTATTGGATATGTTGCGCTACCACACTTTCACTGCTGGTGCTGGGTGGGCGTATGACTACGGCACCTCGGAACAGAGCAAAGAAATGTTCCAATATCTGAAAGATTACTCACCTGTGCATAATGTGAAACCTGGTGTTGAGTATCCAGCAACGATGGTCACCACAGGCGATCATGACGATCGCGTGGTTCCGGCACATTCCTACAAGTTTGCTGCCGAGTTGCAATCAAAACAGGCGGGTACTAACCCAACACTGATCCGTATTGAAACCAATGCTGGCCATGGTGCGGGGACCCCAACGAGTAAAATTATTGAAAAAACTGCCGATGTATACAGCTTTACGCTCTTTAATATGGGCGTCGAAAAACTGTAACCGTACCTTTCCCTTCTCAAACGCAGCTTATCGGGCTGCGTTTTTGTTTTGAAATCGAAGCTCTATGAACATTGAGCTGCCAGTTATTCTCCTTTGAACCCACCTTCATTTTTCATGGGGCAATATATAAGGCATTAGGCAAAATTAGCCCTGATTTGTATTGACGTCTATGACTTGGGTGTAGAATGCTGCGAGTTTTCAGTCGTGTTTTTAGGAATCTAAATGCATAAATCAGCAGGAATAATTATTAAAGACGGGGCGTTGTTGGTCTTGCGTTCAAAAGGCAAAGACACCTTCTACGCTCCGGGCGGGAAACTTGATAGTGGTGAAACACCAGAACAAGCGTTGTGTCGTGAACTACGAGAAGAAGTCGGTATTGCGGTTAGAGAAGGTGACTTAACGGCTTTTGGTCGCTTTGAGGCGCCCGCTCACGATAAAGTCGACGTGACTCTCATCATGGATGTATTTTTTGTTGATTCTTATGCTGGTCATGTTGTCGCAAGCAATGAAATCGAAGAGTGCAAATGGGTGGATTCTTCAAACGTAGATAACATTTCGATTAGCACGATTTTCCGCAATGATGTGTTCCATCAACTAGTTGTGCAAGGGTTAGTGAATTAGCCTGCTTTTAAATCACTGACAAAATTTAAAACGCCCACAATGCTTGTGAATTGTGGGCGTTTTGTTTTTTGAATCTTTTTCCAAAATTAAAGTTGACCTGTCTAAAACTCTACAGTTTAAGATGCTTTTATCAGCGCTGAGGAAACAAACATGTATCGGATATCGGAACTGGCAGAGATGCTGGGTTTGTCTCGCACCACATTGCTCTATTACGAGAAGATCGAACTGATAAAAGGGCAGCGGTTAAGCAATGGCTACCGTGTTTATAGTGATGCGGATTTACAACGTTTACGCTTGGTCCAGCAATTGCAAAGTGGTGGACTCACGCTTAAAGAGTGCAAAGCGTGTTTAGAGGCCAAAGTAGACCGCGAATTGATGTTAGAGAGGCTCAAGCAGCTTGATGAAGAGATCGAGCAAAAGCAGAAATCGCGTCAGTTGTTGGCGGCACTGCTTGGTGAAACGCCGTTAACCGAATGGCATGAATCTTTGGATGAAGTCGCGCCGGATGCGCACTTAAAATGGCTAATGACGCAAGGTTTTAGCGAGAAAGAAGCCCTTCACTTACGTTGGTTATCAAAAGACATGAATACTCACGAAGACTACATGGCGGACTTCTTCTGCGTATTTGAAACCTTGGAGTTCTGGGGCCCAGGCTCAGAGCAAGATACGTTAAAAGCGCTGAGTTTATTGCCAACGCAACCTGATGATATTCTTGAAATCGGCTGCGGGCAGGGCATTGCAACTCGCACCTTAGCAAAACACGCGCATGTCACTGCGGTGGATAACGATGCTCCATCGTTGCAACGCTTAAATGCTAAAGCACAAGCGCTTGGTTTGAGTAACAACATCACTACCGTGTGCGCTAGCATGACAGAACTGCCATTTTCTGAGGGTTCTAGCCAGCTAATATGGGCAGAAGGTAGCGCTTACATCATGGGCGTAGAAAACGCATTCAAAGCATGGCGTCCTTTGTTAGCTGGCGATGGCATTTTAGTGGTCAGCGATCTGGTGTGGAATACAGAAACGCCAAGCGAAGACACGGTGGCATTCTGGCAGAAAGAGTACCCAGATGTCAGCCGTGTAGAGAAGCGCATTGCGCAGGCGACAGCCGCAGGTTATCGAGTGTTAGAGACGTTTCCAATTAGCCAGCAGGCTTGGGACAACTACTACCAGCCTTTGGATGAACGAGTGCAAAGCTTGAAAGCCGAGATGTTGGAATCACAAGCACTAAAAGACATACAACGAGAAATAGACATCGTTAAACGCCGAGGCAATGAAGTGGCGTATCAGATGTTTATCCTACAAAGAGATTGATAAAAAATGAGCGCAGCGACTAATAAAAAAATAAACTACACACTTTCTCCATACGAGAAAACAATGAGCGGCGATATGATCGCGCTATTTACGCAAACATTCTCTGATTCAGAGGGTGAAGCAGAAGGTAAAACGATTGGTGCGCTAGTCAGTGATTTATTGACCACAACACCAGAGCAAGAGCTTCAAGGTTTTGTTGCTAAACAAGGTGAACGCTTAATCGCAGGCGTGTTGTTTACGCCATTACGTTTTGAAAATGGCGAAGTTGGCTACTTATTGTCACCAATGGCAACACTGACTGAATGTCAAGGTCAAGGTGTGGGGCAAGCTTTAATTCGCTTTGGTCTTAATCACTTGAAGCAGCAAGGGATCGAATTCGTGTTTACCTATGGTGATCCTAGCTTCTACTCGCGCGTTGGTTTCCAACAAGTGACGGAAGAGCAATTCAAAGCACCACATGCATTGAGTTACCCGCACGGTTGGTTGGCGCAATCACTGACGAATGAAACGTTAATGCCAATTGCTGGTGGCTCGTCTTGTGTACAAGGTCTAGATAACCCGAGCTATTGGTAACTTCTTACCACCAAGATGAGCATAAAAACGGAGCTCAAAGCTCCGTTGAATTTTATAGGGTAACTGTTAAGCCGTTAACCTGCACTCGGGATGTTTATATATTCTTCTAGAACTAACTGACTAATTTTAGCAATCACTTGATCACGGGCTTGCAGTGATAAATCGGTCTCAGTGATGTAAATACTGATAAAGACAGGTTTGTGGTTCTCTTTCCATATCATTGCGGTGATACCACGTGACCCAAAACCGCCTGCGCCTGAGCGATCGGCAATCGACCAGTCTTTAGGTAAGACAGAACGCATCAGAGAGTCAGACACTTTGTTATCTTGCATCCAGATCTTTAGTTGGGTACGAGATTCGTACGACAGTGCTTCACCTTCAAGCAGAGTATGTAGCGTGTTTACCATGGCGTTAGGTGTCGTGGTGTCTTGCTTATCTCCAGGTGTTGCTTCATTTAAACCGGGTTCATAGCGGTCTAAGCGTGTGGCTTTATCGCCAATAGAGCGTAAAAACAGCGTCACTGCTCTTGGGCCGCCTACGCTACGCAACACAATATTGGCAGCCGTATTGTCACTCATTAGCATTGCCGCTTCACATACGTGCTCTACTCGTGTTGTTTGTCCTGTCATTCGATCCATGACTGGTGACCAAACCACGATGTCGCGTTCTTCTACTTTTGCTGTGGCATTTTTATCTAATTTGCCACTATCCATGTCGTTTAACATGGTGGCACATGCGAGCGTTTTGAATGTGCTCATCATCGGAAAACGCTCGTCACCACGGTAATCCCAACGTTGGTCTGTCTGGGTATCCCAAACAGTCACGCCAATACGACCAGCGATGTGTTGCTCAATGGCGGCTAGATCCTCATTTAATTGGGCGGCGTAAGTTGCACTAGAAAAGGCCAGTAGTCCAAATAGCAGCAATAGCTTTTTCATTATCGATTTCTTAGTGTTATTTAATCAGGTTCGCACTTTGCGATAAGTAGGAGCACTATAACGAGTGAATGCTTTAATCACTGTTAGATTTTCGTCTTTTTTCTGTAGGAATCTTTGCATATGCCAAGCTTTGCCTGCTTTTACGTTTATTGACGTTGCTTTACACCTCGTTGGTTAAAGTAAAGTTGTCGATTAACGGAGAACCTCAGCATGAAAATGGTCCGCAATATGCCTTGGGTAATGGTCATCGTAATCACTCTGCTATGGATTACGCTGGAGCCGCAACTTTTCTCGTCAACGAATATCTTTGAGTGGCGCTCTGCCCTGATCCAATACTCAGGTATTTTGTCGCTGATGCTGATGTCGATCGCCATGGTGTTGGCGATGCGTCTGCCTATAGTGGAAAACTGGCTGCATGGCATGGACAAAGCTTATCGAGTGCACAAATGGCTCGGTATCGGTGGTGTTGCATTGGGCGTGGCGCACTGGCTTTGGTATCAAGTACCAAAATGGTTGGTAATATCAGGTGTAATGGCTAGACCGGTAAAACATTCAGGTGAAGGCCCTGCGGGTAACCTCTCTGGTATCGAGGCTTGGATTCATGGTTTGCGGGGCCTTGCTCAAGGCATGGGTGAATGGGGCTTCTACATGCTATTGGTTTTGCTGGTGGTTTCTTTATCGAGCGCAGTGAAGTACAAACCATTTAAACTCTCACACCGCTTGATGTCTGTGGCGTATCTGCTAACCGCTGTCCATTCCGTACTGCTGTTGAAACGCGCGTACTGGGGTGAGCCAATTTACTATTTGACCGTTGCTTTTGCTGTGATTGGCTCGATTTCTGCGCTATATAGTTTGCTTGGTTTTGTCGGACGCCGTAACAAACACTCAGCGATTGTGGCTTCTACACGTTATTTCTCGCAAGCGGAAGTCATGGAATTGGTTTTAACACCGGAAGCTTCTTGGCAAGGCCACAAAGCGGGTCAATTTGCTTATTTACGCTTTGGTGATGAAGATGCTCATCCGTTTACCATCGTATCAGGTAGTGAAAGCAACGAGTTACGTTTCTTAATTAAAGAGCTAGGTGACTTTACCACTGGGCTTTATGAACGAGTCCGAGCAGGCGATGTGGTGATGGTTGAAGGCCCTTATGGTCGTTTAGAGTTTGATTTAGACCAACCACAAATCTGGATCGCTGGTGGCGTGGGGATTGCTTCTTTCTTCGCGGCTTTAGAGGAGCTGAAAGCACAAATAGCGCATCCCAATATTCATCTGTTCTACTGTACTCGTGGTATTGACGGCCAGTTGGTCGATGAACTGTGGCACTTAGCGCACCAAGCAAACGTCAAATTGCACGTGATTGATACGTTGAAATCACCTCGTTTGAATGCTGAACGTATCATCGCACAATGCGGTGATTTGGATCAGTATGAAACGTATTTCTGCGGGCCAGAAGCTTTTTCAAAAACACTGAAAAAAGAGCTAGATACGTACCAATTCGATATTGAAAAGCGTTATCACGAAGAGCTATTCGTGATGCGTTAAAGAAACAGAGGCGCTGTAAAATTTGCGCCTCTTTTTTATTCTCTAGAGTTCTATTTTTTTGACCATGCCAGCTTCCGCATGACCTGGAATGTTGCACGCAAATTCAACGTTACTGTCGCCGTGGAAATGCCACAGCAGCTGTTTTGCTTTGCCCGGTTCAACCGTGACAGCGTTACCTGAGTCGTGCATGTGGTCGCCGCTCATGTTCTTCATCATTTCACGGTGTTCTAATTGTTCTTTCGCTGAGCCGATGCTGAATTCGTGATTGATTTTACCTGTGTTCATTACCACAAATTGCACCACGTCATTTGGCTCAATCTTAACGTCTTTCTTGAACTTAATCGTCATGTCATCGCTCAAAATAACGTGTACGACTTTGTCTGGTTTTGCTCCCATCGCTGGCATACCAACAGTGGACATCCCGGGCATGTCCATCATGTTGGAGTGATCCATTTTGCTGTGGTCCATTTCACCATGATTCATGCTGCCATGATCCATATTATCGTGGCTCATATTATTATGATCCATATTGGAATGGTCCATTTGAGCGAAAGCGCCGGTCGTTGTTAGAGTGAGCGCTAGAGTAATGAGTGTTTTTTTCATTGTGAATATCCTTTGTAGCATCTAAGTCGGTGACCTCCCCCGAAGTGCTCGGACTTTGGGGGGAGGGCGTTAATTACGAACGTTTGTTTAGTTCGCTTTTATTCAGTTCATGTTGTTTCCATAATTTGAAGATGGCTGGCAGTACTAATAGCGTCAGTAGCAGTGCCGATGCCATACCACCAATCATTGGCGCGGCGATACGTTGCATCACTTCTGACCCTGTGCCTTCACCGTACATGATTGGGATCAGACCAATAATGACCGTCAGTACCGTCATCATTACAGGGCGAACACGTAAGCCAGCACCTTCACGAATGGCATCGGTTAGGTCTTTCGCCTCAAGTTGTTGCTTGTTCTCTTCTGCGTCGAGCTTTTTGTAGTACCAAGCTTGGTTGAGATACACGAGCATGATGACCCCAATTTCAACTGCGACACCGGCAAGAGCGATAAAGCCCACTCCGACGGCAATCGAGAAGTTGTAGTTGAGGATATGCATTAGCCACAAACCACCCACCATAGCGAGCGGTAGGGTAAGCATGATGATCATCACTTCACCGACGCGACGGAAGCTGAAGTAAAGCAACAACATAATGATGGCGATGGTGATTGGGACCACGACACTCAAGCGGTCTTTTGCACGCTCCATGTATTCGTATTGACCAGACCAAGCAAGCGAGTAACCTACAGGAAGTTCTAGTTGCCCTGCCACGACTTGTTGCGCTTCCACGACGTAAGAGCCCAAGTCACGACCATCGATGTCAACAAACACCCAACCGTTTGGGCGCGCGTTTTCAGTCTTGATCATTGGAGGGCCGTCTTCGTAATGGACGTCTGCAACGTCAGCCAATGCGATACGAGCGCCATTTGGTGTGACTAACGGTAAGTTTTGCAGTTTAACTACCGAGTCACGGTAGTCTTGTGGGTAGCGAACATTGATTGGATAACGCTCCAAGCCTTCGATAGTTTCACCCACATTCATGCCGCCTACTGCGGTGGAGATAACTTGCTGGACGTCTTTGATGTTTAAGCCGTAACGTGCTGCCGCACGACGCTTAATATCGATTGTGACATAGCGGCCGCCCGCTACACGCTCTGCGTAAACAGAAGCCGTGCCTTGTACGCTGTTAAGAATAGGTTCCAACTGAGAGCCTATCTTTTCAATCACTTTTAGATCAGGGCCTGCGATCTTAATGCCTATAGGGGTCTTGATGCCGGTCGCCAGCATGTCGATACGCGTTTTGATTGGCATTACCCACGCGTTGGTTAAGCCTGGGAATTTCACCAGATCATCAAACTCTTTGCGCAACGATTCCATTGTGACGCTGTCACGCCACTGTTCGCGAGGTTTGAGTTGAATCACGGTTTCAATCATGGTCAGCGGTGCAGGGTCAGTTGCGGTTTCTGCACGACCAATTTTGCCCCATACCGTTTGTACTTCTGGGACGGTTTTGATTAGCTTATTGGTTTGTTGTAGAAGCTCACGTGCTTTACCAATCGAGATACCCGGATAGGTTGTCGGCATATACATCAAGTCGCCTTCATCCAGGGGGGGGATGAATTCGCTGCCCAGCTTGCTGGTGGGGTAGTAAGCCGATGCCATCAAACCTAAGGCGATAACAATCATGGTCTTAGGGTATTTCAGACTGGTGTTCAACAGTGGTCGGTACAATGCGACCAAGCCACGGTTTACCGGGTTTTTGTGCTCCGGTAACACCTTACCGCGAATGAAGTAACCCATGAGTACAGGAACAAGCGTGATAGCCAAACCAGCGGCCGCTGCCATGGCGTAAGTCTTAGTGAACGCAAGCGGAGAGAACATCTTGCCTTCTTGACCTTCTAAGGCAAATACGGGCACGAAGCTCAGGGTAATGATCAGCAATGAGAAGAAAAGCGGGGCACCGACTTCTTCAGCCGCTGTGCCAATCACTTGCCAGCGGTTTTTATCGGTCAGTGGTGTTCGTTCTATGTGCTTGTGGACGTTCTCTATCATTACTATTGCACCATCCACCATGGCGCCGATGGCAATCGCGATACCACCGAGGGACATGATATTGGCATTAATGCCTTGCCAATGCATTACGATAAACGCAGTAAGAATACCGACCGGCAGGCTAAGAGCGATAACCAACGAGGAGCGAATGTGGAATAGGAATAGTGCACACACAATCGCAACGACGATGAACTCTTCTGCAAGCTTCTTCCATAGGTTTTCTACCGCAGCATCTATCAGAGTCGAACGGTCATAAGTTGCAACAATTTCAACACCTTCTGGTAGACCGCGTTGTAGGTCTGCGAGTTTGTCTTTAACTTTTGCGATTACCTCACTTGCGTTCTCACCAAAGCGCATCACGATAACGCCGCCAACGGCTTCACCTTCGCCATTCAGCTCTGAGATACCACGACGCATCTGTGGGCCAAGGTTAATGTCTGCAATATCACCCAATAGTAGTGGCGTGCCTTTGTCGGTGACTTTCAGAGGGAGCGATTTAATGTCTTCGATGCTGGTTAGGTAACCCGTGGTACGAACCATGTGTTCGGCTTCGGCTACTTCAATTACGGACGCGCCGGTTTCTTGGTTACCGTTTTGGATTGCCATGTTCACTTGTTGTAGCGTGAGGTTGTAAGCTCGCAGCTTGGCAGGATCAATTTGCACTTGATACTGCTTCACCATGCCTCCTACGGTGGCCACTTCCGATACGCCTTCAACGGTTTGCAATTCGTACTTTAAGAACCAGTCTTGTAGACTACGAAGATCGGCTAAATCGTGCTTACCGGCTTTGTCTTGTAAAACGTAGCTGTAAACCCAGCCCACACCGGTCGCGTCAGGACCTAAGGTCGGTTTTGCGCTCGGTGGTAGCTTTGGTGCTACCTGGCTTAAGTACTCCAACACGCGTGAACGTGCCCAGTACATGTCGGTATCATCGTTGAAAATGATATAAACATAGGAATCGCCAAAGAAAGAGTAACCACGAACCGTTTCTGCTCCCGGTACGGCAAGCATTGCGGTTGTTAGTGGGTAGGTAACCTGATCTTCCACTACTTGAGGAGCTTGACCCGGGTAGCTTGTCTTGATGATCACTTGCACATCAGAAAGGTCCGGAATCGCATCAACAGGCGTATTCTTTACACTGTAAAGTCCGCCTAATACCAGGGCTAAGGTCGCGATCAACACGAAGAAGCGGTTGTTGATTGACCAACGAATAATGGCATTGATCATAATTGCCCCTCAACGGCCACTAGTTGCTTCAGAACGTAGTCAGTCCCTTGTTTTTCCAATAGAAATCGAACTTTCTGGCCTTCTTTAAAGCCAGATAAATCCACTTCGTCACCAACGGAGAAGTTCATCTCGCCTGCATCCCAGTTCCAATCAGCAACGGGCAGGTGATTTAAGGTGATCATGCCAAAGTCTGCCATCAACATAGTGATGTCACCTGTTAGCCAGACTTCTGTTGCAATGACGCTCTTGTCCGATTTGTAATCAATGATTTGGTACTGACCAGATTCAGTCTTTTGCATTTCAAATTCAATGGATTGACCTTTTTTTAAGTCACCGATATCGATGCCCTCAGCAAGAGTGAAGTTCATTACCATGCCAGGCCAACCCCATTCAGGTACAGGTTGGTGGTTAATGGTCAGCATACTGTGTTCTTCCATCACATCGGTGATTTCACCTTTTGCCCAAGCAGTTTCTGCTGCAGGCTCTACACCGTTGATGCGAGAGAGATCCGCGGATTGGCTTGATTCAGAATCGAGCATGAAGTGTGATGAGGTGACAATCTTGTCGTCTTGTTTAAGGCCTTGTAATACTTCGATTTGCTCACCATCTTCGCGGCCTACTTCAATTCGGGCAGAGCGGTATTTGCCGTCACCTTCTGCCAGAACCACGCGAGTCATGCCACCAGAACGAATAACGGATGATTTAGGAATGGTTAATACCGCGTCTTCAGTAACAGGCTGCAATGCGATGTTGGCAAACATGTTTGGCTTTAATGCGCCATTTGGGTTAGGAAATTTAAGGCGAACCCGCAACGTACGTGTTTTCGGGTCGAGGATTGGGTACACGTAATCCACCACGCCTTGCCATTCATTTCCCGGAATCGCATCCAGGGTCATCGTGGCTTGAGAGCCAGCTTTTATCCAGTGTGCTTGGCGCTCAAAGACTTCCCCATCAACCCAAACATTGTCCAATGGACCAGCACTGATCACCGCTTGTGCTGGGGATAGGTAGCCACCTTCACGCACGTTTAGGCTTGCAATAACACCGTCAGCCGGTGCTTTAATTTCAATGGATTGAGAGGCTTTTCCGCTGCGCCTAATGGATTTTATTTGACCACGGTCTACACCAAGCGTCACCAAACGCTCTGTTGCACCTTTTACTAAACCGTTGCGACCAGTGCGGTAAGCATTCAGCAATTCTTCTTGTGCCTTAACCAACTCTGGTGAATACAGGGTGAAAAGCACATCGCCTTTCTTCACTTTTTCACCGACGGCATTGATGTAGAGTTTCTCAACCCAACCAGCAACACGCACGTTGGTTTGCCACAACAGGCTTTCATCGAAGGCGATATAGCCGACGGTCTCAATGCGCGGTGATAATTTTTCCAGCGTTACTTTTGCGGTTTTTACACCAAGGTTATTTTCTACTGACGGATCAATCGTAACTGTCCCTGGTTTATTTTGTTCGCCAGTTAAGTCTTCAGCGTAAACAGGGATCAAGTCCATCCCCATCGGAGATTTGCCCGGTTTGTCGCGTTTGTAGTTTGGATCCATTGGAGCAACCCAGTAGAGAGGGTCGTTGGAACTGGTAGCCGATTCGCCACCCATTGCACTCATGTCATGAGTTGAACCCACAAGAAAATGATTCGCACCAAACCCTAAAGCTCCACCAACAATCAGTGCGATGGTTGCTACTTGTAAAGTTTTCATTTTTATACCTTATTTTCCTGTTTTCATTTGACACTACAGTGTTTTTGATTGCTCTTGTTTGTCATATCGCTTCAGCCCCAATCGCGTTGGGGAATTACAAATTAATATGCCGAGATAGAGCGAGCTTCAGGGGAAGCTACTTGATAGTCGAAGCCGCCGAGTAGGGTGGCTAAATTGCTGTTTGCGATGTTGAGATCGGTCAACAGACGTTGTTGCTCTAGCTGTAATGCCAACTCATCAGTCGTGGCAGAAATCACATCGTTAAACTGCGCGGTGTTGTTTTGGTAACCTCGCTCCACGGCTTGAATGCGCGCTTTTGCTTGAGGTAATAAGGTGGATTGATAACGTTCTAGACGCTGGGTTAGGTTGCCGCGATCAACTAACAAAGTGTTCACTTTGGCGTTCATTTGCGTCAATAAGGTGTCTTTTTGTGATTGTGCAGCGCCAACTTGGTACTGAGCAGCGGCAAGATTGCGATCTTGACGGTCACCGGTGAACAAAGGAATGTCCATGGTTAGATAAGCGCTGACCAAGTCTGACGCTGGCTCGCCCTTCATATTGTTGGCTTGACGATAAGCGTACATCACTTCGACACCAAACTGAGGGTTGTAGGCTTGCTCAGCAATTTCGACCTGAGTTTTATTGGTAGAAATACTCACATCTGCCATTTTAACCATTGGGTGCTGGCGGAGTTGTTGGTAGTGCTTAGTCGAATCAAGACTGGACGCAAGTTTGTTATTGAGTGTGTCCCAGTTCAGTTGATTACTTGCATGCAGAGCCTGCTCGTTCGCTAACCAGTCTGAACCCAACCATTCGGATAGTTGAGAAATAAGACGACGTTGCATTTGCGCATTGGCTTGCAGTTTCTCGTCCAGTTTGCTTACTTGGAGTTGTGAGTTGAGTAGATCTTGCGCTTCACTCTTGCCAATCGAGTAGTTGGTTTGAATAAAGCTTTCCATTTCCTTCATCAACTTACGGTTTTCTCGCAAGATTTGCTCAGCTTGTTGCTGATAGCCAAGCTCTAGCCAAAGTTGAGTCATGCTGTTGGCAACCTCAAGCTCACGAGCATGTACTTGAAGCCCAAGTCCATCGGCTTGTTGATTGGCTTTCTTCTGTTGAAGGTCGAGCGTCGAGCCACGCTCAAACTGCTGCATTAATCCAACGGAGATGTTGGTCATTGGGTCTTCATCGAACTTGAAACTGTCGACAGGTAAGCCACCGAAGCCCACTTTCAGTTTTGGATCCATCAAGGTTGAGCTTGCAATGCCCGTTTCACGCATGGCAGTAGATTGCGCCGAGTATTGTTGGCGATTGCCATCGTTACTCAAGGCCACATTAATTAGCTGCGTGAGCTTGTCGTTTGAAGCACGCATATTTAACGCGGTAGATCCTGCTACTTTAGTTTTTGTGCTTGCTGCATTAACTAAGGTCGGCGCAGAAACTAGAGCCATGACTAAAATAGGTGCAGTTAGGCGGTATGGTTTGAAATCCATAATCTAAATCCAGTGTTCGCCGGATCGATAGGGGGAAGACTTGAGTTAAAGCGGGAACAGTAAGCCAGTCTTACACCATCGCTCGGGCGCATTAAAACAACCTGCGAGATACACGCAGGGTCGAATGCTTGACTGACTTAAACTATAGGGGGCCTGTACAGGTCGCGGGTGATATGCACGACAGGGGAAGCGAATTCGGGAGTAATGGCTGCACGATAAACGGTAGGCATTGGACTATTGACAGGAATAGGCAGGGGAACAAACACGATTGTGCATGCGGTTGTGCAGCAGGTGTGAACCATACCGGAACTGCCTCCGCAGTTCATGCTGGTTTCTTTTGCGTCACTATTTTCTACTAAGGGAGCGTCTGTCATTGAAACTTCTGTCATAGCAACGCCCATTATTTCGGGCATGTCACAGTGCTCACTGTCGCTCTTCATCATAGAATGTCCATGATTCATCTTGCCGTTTGACATCATTTGGATGTTCATCAAAGGCTCACTATTAGCCACACTCGATACCAAAAGTACCAGCGCAGTAAAGAGAGTTAACCAAATTGTATGCAGCGACTTTAAGTGCATACCTTTTCCCGTTTTGATGAAAATGATGAAAGCCTTTCTATTTTAAAGGTTAACCTTAGGGTAAGGTCAAGATTTAATTAATTTTTGCTTCCTATTGACTGAAGTGAACACGTTTCGCCAGCTTAAACGCCATGCCGCAGATGCAGATATGTCTGCGCATGAAGCTTGCGTATCAGAAAAGAAACCAAGGTTATGGACCGTAGCTCTGAGTTTATCGAGTTTGATGCTAACCACTGCATTAGCTGTGGTCAGTGCATCTAAGCGTGCCGCGATAAAGCCGTGCACGGTGTACTGAACTTTGTGTGCGATAAGCAAGGTTGACCAGCTTTGCGTCCCGACGATCGTCCCCACTTTGGTTCGAATAAAAATGGTTTAACCTTGATGGGCGATTCGATGGTCATTTTTTGGAAGATAGCGGTTTGTCATGAAATTGACTGACTCTGACCGTCGCTTGTTATTTGGGTCAATTCCTTACCCTAAACTCTTATACACAAGCATCTTGAGGTGACTCGGGTATATATCTAGCCTGAGAGATCCTCAGAATCTTTATAACGATAAGAGCCAACTTGCATGAAAAGAACGACATCAGCAGTGTTAATCCTTATCTTGGTGAGTGCTTACTTAGCGTATGAGCGTTTTTATGTTTACCCACAAAGGTTGGAAACCCAAGCAGAATCTATGTTGATTCAAATGGCAAACCGAGAAGAGTGGCTCGATGTATATGAGATGATGAAGCGCGTTAATGCCCATAAAGCGTATTTAGAATTGGCGGCAGACATCACCTCTAACGACGGTCAACGTGCTTATAGTGAAGGGTATATCACTTACAGCGAAAGCAATCGCAATGTTTGTAAATATGTGGTTTTTAATTTCAAAATCAATTCGCTGAGAAGTTACGTTATTTCTGATTTGCATGATTGCTCGTTAGGTGAGTATTACTCGTTTCAATAAAAACGCCTCGAAGTGGGAGGCGCTTATTGGTTTACCCAAGCATCTTGGGTTGCTTGGGTATATGCCTAAGGCAATACGTCCAGAGCCCTGCATGTTGAAGTCACCTAGGTGTGTTACAGGGACTAAGGTAGGTGTGACCGATAAGTTTTTATTATATCTAAATAATCAACTTATCTTGAACCCAAACGCATTTCACGTTCTCTTTTTGAGCCAGGCAGATGATCTTTTCTAGAATGTCTTTTGGTGAATCAAACTCCGACCAAATGTGAAGGTTGCCAACATCTTTGTTCGCCTCGACCACGATGGCATCGTAGTGATGGTTTTTCGCTAGCAGACCAGTCTTCGCATCTAATACTTGTGCGCCCCCGGCAGTCGGCATCCAAAATGCTTCCACAAAGCTGATTCGTGAACTCGGCGTACCATGCTGTGAGGCAGGTTGCATCACATCAACGCCTTCTTCACGGACGCGAGAGTGGCTGACCGCATCAAAAGCCGCACGGAAGATCGATGGTGAGGGAGCCTCCGCAATGTCGCTGCCGAGGCCAATTTAAACGCTTTGTATGTTGTTGCTCTAAAGGTACAATCGCAAGCCTTACAATACGGGCGGCCTACGATGCTATTTAACAACGATATCGACGAAATGATGAGCTATTTAGAGCGTTTCTGCAAAGAACCGCATATAAAAGCACTAGATAACGTTTCAGACGATCAAATTAATCTACTTCTCGATTTCTTAACGCTCGCACACCAGCTGAAGTGTGATATCTACGCGACTAGAAATCTGAAAAGCTCGCACTTTATCGGTGTTGGCGTGTTTGCTTTAACCCAAGATAGAGCCCCCCAAGGAAACCTATTTCTAAAGGTGGAATTTGGTCGCATTTACCTTACATTTGAATTAGATAACTGTAACGAAGATAACCTGTTAACGCCTATCCGCGTCATTGATGCGCTCGTCTATTTGACAGAGTACGCTGGCCACGCCCTATTGCCAGACAGTTACAAGTAGTGGATGTGACACGACGACCGTTTAAGTGCTGAGCAACGCCATGCGAATCCCTCTCTAAACGTTTGTTATAACAACATTTACATCATAGCTAAGGCGCATTTCCTTTTGCGTACAGCGAGTTAACGTGTCGTTTGCTCGTCTATTTCATAAGTCGTTACATAACTCGAGGCTTTAACCCTTTACATCTGGCGCTAAGCGGTGAACACTTCACCTCAAAGTAAACAAGTAACAGATATGCCCACTTAATCTCAAGGCAACCCGCCTTTTGGGGTTATAGTAGATTCAGTAGGAAATTATGAACAACACAACCGCGAAAAAGTCGAATCCTCTCTTCGAGATCCTTTTTAACGTATTCATCCCTTCTTTCATCTTGATGAAGTTCAGTGGCGATGAGCATTTAGGAACCGCGATGGCACTCGTTGTCGCTTTGCTATTTCCTATTGTTTACGGTGGTATGGATCTTATCCGTAACAAGAAGTTTAACTTCATCTCTGCACTTGGCTTTGTTAGTGTTCTATTAACGGGTGGCATTGGTTTATTAGAACTCGATACGCGCTGGTTGGCGCTGAAAGAGGCTCTGATTCCTGGCCTTATTGGTTTAGCTGTGTTGGGTTCAACGTTTACACGTTATCCTTTCATGCAGAAGATGCTCCTGAATGATACGGTGTTAAACCTTTCTTTGATCAAGGAACGCTTGAGCGCGCGCGGCCGAACTGAGGAGTTCGAGCGTTGCTTGATGTCATCAAATTATCTATTTGCTAGCACATTTGCGTTTTCTTCAGCAATGAATTACTTCTTAGCAACCTGGATTGTCACCAGCCCAGCAGGCACAGTAGCGTTCAATGAAGAGTTGGGTAAGTTGACACTTTACAGTTACCCTATCATTGCAATTCCAAGTATGTTGATGATGTTTGGTATTTTTTATTACATTTGGCGTCAAGTTCGAGCAATGACGTCTCTCGAGACCGAGCAGATTTTTCATACTAAGTAATTTGAGTGTTAATGCTTTGATTTAAAGAAAAAGAGCAGGGATTTATCTCTGCTCTTTTGGTTACAATTGCTCTTAGATGAATACCAATTATATTCGTATGCCTTGGACCCAAGACCAACTTTCTCCATTGATGAAAAGCTGCACAGAAATAAAACCAAGGAAGGCCAGACTCACTATCAGTCATCTTCTCTGTTAGCGATGGAGATGGTTTGACATATTGGAATAATCGCGGGCAAATATTGTGATCTAGCGATAGTACTTCGACCACATTAGGTCCATAATCCACCGTTTCGATTCAATATTCAAACGTAGAAGTAGAACACAAGCAATGACAACACAGCCAACGGTCATTATTGGCCTGCACAACCCGAAAAATCCAACTAACGTTGGCGCTGTTATGCGTGCTGCGGGCTGTTATGACGCCACACAGGTACGCTATAACGGTACTCGTTATAATCGCGCCGTAAAATTCCAAACAGACACCAAAAACATGCATGAACGTATTGGATTGGTCGAGATGGACGATCTTACCGCTGAGTTAGAAAGCGATGTAGAAATTGTATGCGTAGAATTGGCCGTTGGCGCAGTGGCGCTTCCGCACTTTACTCATCCCAAGAAAGCGGTGTATGTGTTTGGACCTGAAGACGGTTCATTGCCACAAGATGTGGTCGATCAAGCGCATCACGTTGTGTATGTCCCTACCACGGGCTGCATGAATCTTGCCGCGACCGTTAATGTTGTCTTGTATGACCGTTTAGCGAAAACGTTAGGTTCAATAGATGACCATCAACAAGTCATTGCTAACCGAGACAATAAAAATCGATTAAAAGTGAAAGCGAACGCTTAACTGAAACTGAATCACATGAAACCTATAATGCTTCGCCGTTGCGAGGCTTTTTTTTGCTCTGAGGTTCTCTGTTCGCAACGCGTTACCATTCACAAAATATTGGCTCATCACTGTGCTGAATGGCTTAGATTATCCCGAGCTGAGGTCACATAGGCTTGATAAAGTGAGACAGAGGAGTGAATGCTATCTTTTGGCGCACTAAAAAGTTAGAGAAGTGCGATTTAGATACTGTGTGCTGATATTGCGGAAATCATGAGGGGGGAATTGAAAATGGTCGGACTGACTGGATTTGAACCAGCGACCCCCGACACCCCATGACGGTGCGCTACCAAGCTGCGCTACAGTCCGATGTGTAAACGTTAATAATCTGTCCGGCGAAAGTCAACTAGGTTTTTACATAAATTGCAGGTAATGGTTTGAATTCTTTAGTAACATACTTCAAAACGAAACTAATTCGAATTCAGGAGTCTTGCAATGGATAAACTACGAGTAGCGTTTATCGGTCTGGGTGTTATGGGATACCCAATGGCTAGTTACTTAAGTAAAGCGGGCTTTGAAACCAAAGTGTACAACCGTACCAAAGCTAAGGCAGATAAGTGGGCTGAAGAATACCAAGGCGTAGCGTGTGAGACACCACGTGAAGCTGCCGAAGGTTGTGACATTGTCTTTACTTGTGTTGGCAACGACGATGATGTACGCAGCGTCGTATACGGTGAAGAGGGCATCTTGGTTGGCTTAAACGCGGGTGCAGTGTTGGTTGACCACACGACGACATCTGCTGACTTGGCGGTAGAGCTTGCCGAAGCGTGCGCTCAATACGGCAATCACTTCATTGATGCACCGGTTTCTGGTGGTCAAGCGGGCGCAGAAAACGGCGTACTAACCATCATGTGTGGTGGTGAGCAAAGTATTTTCGATCGCGTGTCTCCAGCGATGGACGTGTACGCGAAGCAGATGACACTACTGGGTGAAAACGGCCAAGGCCAACGCTGTAAGATGGTAAACCAAATTTGTATTGGTGGCGTGCTACAAGGTCTGAGTGAAGCTTTGCTGCTGGCACAAAAATCAGGCTTGGACATTGCCCAAGTGGTTGAAACACTGAAACACGGCGCCGCAGGTTCATGGCAGATGGAAAACCGTGCAAATACCATGGCGGAAGGTAAGTTTGATTTTGGTTTTGCAATCGACTGGATGCGCAAAGATCTAGGCTTCTGTTTGCAAGAAGCAGAGCGAGTGGGTTTAGACCTTCCACTGACTAAGAAAGTGGATGAGCAATACGCAGACCTTCAATGCGATGGTTTAGGTCGCATGGATACATCAGTACTGATCAAAGCGGTAGCTAAAAATCAGTAGTTGATGAATCAGTAATAGATAAACAGTTCTTGGGTATCAAAGAGCTTAAAGAAATCTAAGTTGATCATAATGAATCTCCTTGAGCATTGATTGTGATTAGTGATTTGAAATCAGGAGGTGCCTTAGGGCACCTCCTTTTTTATGTCTGTTAGTCACACAGTGTGATACTTGCAGCGTTCGCTTACTTGTTTAAGCCTAGCGCAATCTCAAGACCTTTGCCGTACGCTTCGTCCGCTTGGTAAGCGTGTTGAACGTGGCGCTGTTGGATGAAATCAGGCACGCCGTCCATTGCACGAGCCGTGTTGTCGAACAGAGTTTGACGTTGTTCTTCGTTCATCAGGCGGAATAGCTCACCCGCTTGGCTGAAGTAGTCTTCGTCTACACGGTGATCGTAGTGATCAGCGTTGCCGTTGATACGTAGTGGTGGCTCAGAGTAGTCTGGTTGCTCTGCCCATTCTTGTTTGTAGTTTGGCTCGTAGCCCAATGTTGAGCCAAAGTTACCATCAACTCGCATCGCGCCGTCGCGGTGGTAGCTGTGAACAGGGCAACGAGGAGCGTTCACAGGGATTTGATGGTGGTTCACACCTAAACGGTAATGCTGAGCATCGCCGTAAGCGAACAAACGGCCTTGCAGCATCTTGTCTGGAGAGAATCCGATACCCGGTACGACAGCTGCTGGGTTGAACGCTGATTGTTCAACTTCTGCGTAGAAGTTTTCTGGGTTACGGTTTAGTTCAAATTCACCAATGGGGATCAATGGGTAATCTTTTTGAGACCATACACGTGTTAGGTCGAATGGGTTGAAGTTGACTTCATCGGCTTCAAGCTCAGGCATGATCTGTACGTACATCTTCCATTTAGGGAAGTCTTGACGTTCAATCGCTTCGTAAAGGTCACGATGGTGGCTTTCACGGTCTTTCCCTATGATCGCTTCTGCCTCTTGATCAGTTAGGTTTTTGATGCCTTGCTGAGTTTTGAAGTGGAATTTCACCCAGTAACGCTCGTTTTCTGCGTTGATAAAGCTGAACGTATGGCTACCAAAACCATGCATGTGACGATAAGACGCTGGGATACCACGGTCACTCATTACGATGGTCACTTGATGGAAAGCCTCTGGTAGTGATGTCCAGAAATCCCAGTTGCTGGTAGAGCTGCGCATGTTAGTGCGAGGGTCGCGTTTTACTGCGTGGTTTAGATCTGGGAATTTTAGTGGGTCACGTAGGAAGAATACAGGCGTGTTGTTACCAACTAAGTCCCAGTTACCTTCTTCTGTGTAGAATTTTAGTGCGAAACCACGGATGTCGCGTTCTGCGTCTGCGGCACCGCGCTCACCAGCTACTGTAGTGAAGCGAGCGAATAGTTCTGTTTTTTTCCCGATGTCAGAGAAGATCTTAGCGCGAGTGTATTTTGTGATGTCGTGAGTTACTGTGAACGTACCGTAAGCACCAGAACCTTTTGCGTGCATACGACGCTCTGGGATCACTTCACGATCAAAGTGTGCCAATTTTTCAAGGAACCAAACATCTTGTAATAATTGAGGACCGCGTGGGCCAGCAGTCATAACATTTTGGTTATGTGCAACAGGGCAACCTGCTGCTGTCGTCAGTTTCTTGCTCATTTAAATTTCCTTGCAATAGTGATGATAAATCTTGTCTTTTGGATGAATCCGAAAATTATGCGAGGAGAATAGCGATGATAATGATAATGATAATGATAATGAAAACTATCATTAATAGCAAGTGTGATAGGTATCACATACGCATTAAGTGATTGTTAAGTAATAACTTACTGTCAATTAACATTGTTTGTTGTATGGATTAAAAATAACATTTAATAGTGGTTTGTGAGAAAAATTGCTGCCTATTTTAAATCGTTCACAATAGACAGAAATTCTCAATCGATTGAGCGGTAAAAATGAATTAACCGAATTTCACTTCAAGCTCTTCTGCCTTGTGAAAAGAAGGATGAGTCGAAAGTTGTGCGCCATAACGCTGAATATTAGAGAAGCGGTCAATCATGCCGAATTTGTTTAGGACATCGACAACAAACGACATCATGAAATTCGCACCAGTCAGGCGTTCTTCAATAAAGCAAGTTTTCCCTTCTAGGCTTTGATCAACGTAGCTCCTCACTTTCATCATTTCTGCATCGGCATAGTCGGCTAGAAAGTTTGTTTGCGCGCTATCTTTAGCAACAAACATCTATATGATTCGTTTTGAACGAGATTGGTTTAGGTGATGTAGCTTGATCATTGAACATTCCTTTTATTTAAAGCGGTTGATTCGTTTGTATAACCAACTTGCCAAAGTTTTTGCCTTCAAGGAGACCAATAAAAGCTTCTGGTGCATTTTCTAACCCCTGAACTAAGTGTTCACGGTAGTGAATTTTTCCCTCTGCTACCCAGTGGCTAACGTCTTTGACGAAGTTTGAATAATTTTGCTCATAGTGATCAAAAATGATGAAGCCTTGCATTTTGATGCGTTTAACCAGAATGTTGCCCATTAGCAGCGACATGCGATCTGGGCCCTCTGGCAGTGAAGTGGCATTGTATTGAGAAATTAAACCACAAAGTGGAACGCGAGCACCGACGTTAAGCAGAGGCAATACGGCATCAAACACTTTTCCGCCTACGTTTTCAAAGTAGACATCGATGCCTTTGTCGCAAGTTGCAGCTAACTGCTCGGCAAAGTCTTCTGCGGTATGATCCAGACACTCATCAAAGCCCAATGTTTCTTTTGCGTACTGGCACTTCTCTGCGCTGCCTGCAACACCAATCACACGGCAGCCTTTCAGCTTACCTATTTGACCAACTATCGAGCCTACAGCGCCAGTCGCAGCTGCCACAACCAGAGTGTCACCGACTTTTGGCTGACCGATTTCAAGCAGGCCCACATAAGCGGTAAAGCCCGGCATACCCAGCACGCCAAGCGCGTAAGACGGGTGAGTCAGCTCGTTACCGAGTTTAAACAGGCCTTCACCATCAGAAAGTGCGTAATCCTGCCAACCCGTGTAAGCCACCACCCACTCGCCTTGTTGGTAATCTGGATGCTGAGAAGCGGCAACCTGACACACCGTCCCCCCAACCATCACATCGTTGATTTCAACTGGATCGGCGTAAGACTTCGCGTCACTCATACGTCCACGCATATACGGGTCTAGAGATAGGTACACGCTGCGCAAAAGCACTTCGCCCTTGCTTGGGGTAGGGATAGCCGTTTGCTCTAATCGAAAGTTACTTTGAACTGGAGAGCCCACAGGGCGATTGGCGAGAACGATTTGACGGTTCAGTGATTGAGTCATGTTGTGTCCTTAGTAGTTATTAGACCAGTCGTCTAGTATTGATTCCTAAAAAATCCGCCGTACTTTTTGATTAAAGAGAAGGCGGATTAAGTGTGGCTGATTATTCAGCTTTTAACATATTTTGTGTGCTTTTAAAGCTACATTGTAAACCCGAGCGATCTAGATACAGCTTATTCAGCAAACTCGCGCCAATCCATTGGTGATAGAGCAAGTGGGCGGTTTCTTCTGCAGACGCTACCTGAATAGAGCCATCGTTTAAACCAATTTGAATACACTCTTCAATGGCTTTCACAACCTGACTTGCGCCGTTGGCGAGTTTAATCCGCATTGCATCAGACAGATCGGAAACCTCAGCGCTCAACTTTACGACCAGGCATTTGTTGGCGTTGCATTGGCCATTTTCGATCGCCATCCAACGTTCAAAGTAACTGAGTATACGATCACAACCAGAGCCATCACTTTCTGAAAAGTGAACCTTTATCATCTTAAGATAACGCGTGAAGTAAGCTTCAATTAAAGCCTCGCCAAATTGTTCTTTCGACTTAAAGTAGTGATAGAAAGAACCCTTGGGTACATCCGCTACTTTGAGCAATTCGGATAACCCTACGCTAGTAAAGCCTTTGGCGACGACCAATTGGTAGCCGACATCTAAGATGTGTTGACGAGTATCGTTCGTTTTTGCGTTCATGAATCTACCATAAACAAAATTAGACCAGTCGCCTAGCATTTCCTGGGTGTTATTTGATCAACTCGTACTCAATCACATAAAGTTCATCAATATTTGGATAGATCTCACGGATCAGCTCTTTCAGTTTTGGTAGCTCAATGGCTTCTTGTTCGGCGTGGAACTCGTTGATGTCGTCGAAATTCAATGGTTCTACTGACAGTATTCGAATGTTACATACCTTGCGATTAGTCTCTAAAGTAAAGACTTCGACTTCTGTATTTGGCACATAGTGACTTTCTGATTCGTCGCGGATAGTGATGGTCTTTTTACCCGCTGTGATCAGCGGAGTGAGGAACTCGAAAAAAGTAATTTCGGTTGGATGTGAAGACATGGTTAGTACTCATTATGGGTTTATTTACGTCAATTATATCTCGCTATTAAAGAAAAATATCCAAAAGAGTGCCGCCCCAAGCTTCTATTTTTTCACTTTCTCAAACAAAAAAATCCCTCTCGATTGAGAGGGATTGGTAGCAAGCAACCGTGTTTATTCGATCTCGATGCCGTTTTCTTTGTATAGGCGTCGGCAAGCGCGCCCATCGCTGTGGAATAGGTGACAACGGTGTGCAGGAATGCCAATTTCCAGTTTGTCACCCGTGTCGACGGCTAATGTATCTGGTTGACGGAAAATCACGTCAGCATCTGCGCCTTCTAAGTTTAGGTATACCTGAGTTTCGTTACCCAATTTCTCGACAATCATGACTTCGCCTTTAATCGTTGCATCCGCTTCGTTTGCCGTTACTAGATGCTCAGGACGAACACCTAGAGACATACGATCGCCACGATTAACGGTGGTGCCATCGACAGGGATCCAGAAAGACACACCGTTAGACAGTTGAACTTTAACGCGCTCAGCTTCGACTTCATCAATGAACACACTCATGAAGTTCATTTTTGGTGAGCCAATAAAACCAGCAACGAAACGGTTTTGTGGATAGTGGTATAGCTCCAATGGCTTACCAACCTGTGATACGAAACCACCGTCTAGAACTACAATTTTATCTGCCATTGTCATCGCTTCTACCTGATCGTGCGTGACATAGATCATGGTACAGCCTAACTGGCGTTGCAGCTTAGTGATTTGTGCACGCATGTTAACGCGCAATGCAGCATCCAGGTTGGAAAGTGGTTCATCAAGAAGGAATACATTTGGCTGAGACACCAGTGTACGGCCGATAGCAACACGTTGACGTTGACCGCCAGAAAGTGCTTTTGGTTGACGCTCTAGTAGGTGACCAAGTTGAAGAATTTCTGCAGCGTGTTCAACGCGCTTATCGATCTCTTTTTTGTCAGCTTTAGCCAGTTTTAGACCAAATGACATGTTGTCATAGAGGTTAAGGTGTGGGTATAGCGCATAGGATTGGAAAACCATACCAACACCACGTTTGGATGGCTCTACATCGTTCATGCGTTGGTCACCAATATACAAATCACCCGAAGTAATGTCTTCAAGACCGGCAATACAACGTAGTAGGGTAGATTTACCACAACCAGATGGACCTACGAAGACAACGAACTCACCTTCGTTGATCTCTAGGTCTACGTTTTTAGAAATCAGTACGTCGCCATACGCTTTACAAACATTTTTTAACGTGACACTCGCCATGTAGCTCGTCCTCGATCAATTTTTTATTATTTACCGCTCATCATTATATGAGTTATCTCGCGAGCAGTAACAGTAGGAATTGGTAAGTTATTAATGGTGGTAAGAAAAATAGGGTAATGTTCAAAATGTCATAAATAGGAACACTACCCCTCCTAGCCAAATACGAGTGTATCTCCCCCACATTATTCGTATCGTCTCCCCCGTGAATTAATTACCACAAACAAAACTAATAATGACATACCACTCGTATGGCAATGCAAACCAGCAAATCTATAACCTACAGGGTAGGGAATGCTGGGAAAGGGTTCTTACCATCCATTATTGGATGGCTGCAGTTTCTAAGATCGTGCTCAATGCGACATCCTCCCAAACAAAATAAATGTAGGGGGAGTAGGCAGGGAGGAGTAGAAAAATACGCGTAATGAATGATTTGGGCAGAAATCACATTATTGCATGGCCTAAAGTTGAATCTGATCACAGGAAGTGTTCATTTTGTGATTTGAGTCCCCAACCCTTGGCGATTCAGATCACGAAAATACGTCATAATGGCAAGGGCGTAGGGGTTAGGAGGATGAGACACAATAGATAATTTCAGATGATATGTGTCGAAATATGGCTGAACCTCAATGGACTAGCCCTACATCAAAAATATAAAAAGGATACGAACATGAAAAAATTAAGCGCTGCAGCACTAGGTACTCTTGTTGCACTGGGTTCTTTTGGTGCAAATGCTGCTATCGAGGAAGGACAACTCACTATCTGGATCAACGGTGACAAGGGTTACAATGGCCTTGCAGAAGTTGGTAAGAAGTTTGAAGAAGACACTGGCATTAAAGTAACAGTGGCTCATCCAGATGCGCTACAAGACAAGTTCCCTCAAACTGCAGCGACAGGTGATGGTCCTGATATCGTATTCTGGGCTCACGATCGCTTTGGTGGCTACGCGGAAGCAGGTCTACTAGCTGAAATTAAACCATCTAAAGAAATCCAAGAAGGCATCGTTGATTTTGCATGGGATGCAGTACGCTACGATGGCAAGCTGATTGGCTATCCTGTAGCAGTTGAGTCTTTATCTCTAATCTACAACAAAGATCTTGTTCCAAACCCACCTAAGACTTGGGAAGAAGTGGCAGCGCTAGACGCGAAACTTAAGAAAGACGGTAAGTCTGCAATCATGTGGAACCTAAAAGAACCGTACTTCACGTGGCCACTAATGGCAGCTGATGGCGGTTATGCGTTCAAATACACCTCTGACGGTTACGACGTGCAAGACGCTGGTATCGCAAACGAAGGCGTGAAAGATGCAATGAACTTCGTTAAAGGTCTAGTAGACAAAGGCGTGATCTCTGCTGATATGGACTACTCAGTATCTGAGTCTGCATTTAACCAAGGTACTGCAGCGATGACTATCAATGGTCCATGGTCATGGGGCAACATCGAGAAGTCTGGCGTGAACTACGGCGTAACTACGCTTCCTAAGTTCCAAGGCCAATCTTCTAAGCCATTCGTTGGTGTTCTAACAGCAGGCATCAGTACGGCATCACCAAACAAAGACCTAGCAGTGGAGTTCATTGAGAACTACCTACTAACAAACGATGGCCTACGTATGGTTAACAGTGATAAGCCACTAGGTGCGGTAGCGCTTAACTCGTTCCAACGTGAGCTAGATTCAGATGCTCGTATCGCGGCAACAATGGACAACGCGATGAACGGCGAAATCATGCCAAACATTCCACAAATGAACGCGTTCTGGGGTGCAGCTAAAAACGCTATCATCAATGTTGTTGATGGTCGCCAATCCGTTGACGCAGCTCTGGCTGACGCAGAAAAACAAATGACAAAATAATTCAGTAATACCCTTTTAAGGAGGGGGTAACTCCTCCTTACTTTTCTATATTTATTCTCTATTCGCTAGCAGGTTCCCTATGCAGTCAGTTCAAGGTACAAATGCTATGACAGCACCAGAAGCCAACCTTCCGAGCAGCAAAAAAGTGTTTATCAAGTGGGCACTATTAGGCACAGTCGGCATTATTAATGGCTACGCAACAATTCTTATGTATTCTCGTGGTGAGATTGCGTTTGCGTTACTTACGCTTCTTCTTACCGCTTTAGCACTGTATATCTTTGGTAGTAAAAAGACCTACGCTCACCGATATATCTACCCGGGTATCGCTGGGATGATTTTATTCATCCTTTTCCCATTGGCATATACTATAGGGTTAGCGTTTACTAACTACAGTGCAAAAAATCAACTCTCCTTTGACCGTGCACAGACTGTGCTGCTAGACAGAACATACCAAAGTGGTGATAGCTACCCGTTTACTCTGTATAAGACTGAGCAGGGGCATCAAATTGTGGTTAAGAAAGGCGAAGAGCTTTTAGCGACGCCTACCTTCCAGTTACAAGGCTTCTCTGCAACGGATCTTGATCTAGTGCCAATCACGGAAGTAACGGGTGAGAAGGAGCCAATCAAGACTATCGTTAAGAACCGCAGTGCATTAAGTAGCGTAGACCTACATTTTCCAGACGGTGATGATATCCGTATGAGTGGCCTGCGTAAGTTTGCTGCTGTGGTACCTCTATATACGCTACAAAACGATGGTGAAACGCTATACAACAACCGTACCAACGAAACACTGCGTCCAAATATGGAAGTTGGCTACTATCAGCCTGTAGATGAAAATGGGCAGTTTGTCGGCAATACGGTTTCTCCGGGCTTTGTTGTGAATATTGGCACACATAATTTTGAGCGTGTCTGGAAGGATGATGGCATTAAAGAACCATTCATCAGCATCTTTATTTGGACGATTATATTTTCTGCTTTAACGGTATTATTTACGCTTGTTATTGGTTTAGTTCTTGCCAGTGTTGTTCAATGGGAAGCACTGAAAGGCCGTGCTGTTTACCGACTTTTGCTTATCCTGCCATATGCGGTACCAGCGTTTATCTCAATCTTGATTTTTAAAGGCCTCTTCAACCAAAGCTTTGGTGAGATAAATATGCTACTTGAAGGGCTGTTTGGTATTAGTCCTGCATGGTTCTCAGACCCGTTCATGGCGAAAACAATGATTCTTGTGGTGAACACATGGTTGGGATTCCCTTACATGATGATTCTATGTATGGGGCTGCTTAAGGCGATTCCTGATGACTTATATGAAGCGTCAGCTATCGACGGTGCCAACTTCATCACCAACTTCACTCGCATCACTCTACCTATGATGCTGAAGCCACTGACTCCATTACTGATTGCAAGCTTTGCATTTAACTTCAATAACTTCGTACTTATCCAGCTATTGACGGGTGGTGGTCCGAACATGATTGGTACATCTGAACCAGCAGGTTACACGGATCTACTTGTAAGCTACACGTATCGCATCGCGTTTGAAGGTGCTGGTGGCCAAGATTTTGGTCTGGCAAGTGCAGTCGCAACGTTGATCTTCTTGTTAGTGGGCGCATTGGCTCTTCTAAACCTTCGTGTAACTAAAGTAGCTCAAGATTAAGGAGACAGAACAATGGCAATGGTACAAGGTAAGTCATTAAAATACCGTGTTTGGGCTACACATATCGCAATGTGGGCGTTTCTATCACTGATCATTTTCCCGTTATTGATGATCATCGCGATTTCATTCCGTGAGGGTAACTTTGCAACGGGCAGTTTGATCCCTGATAACCCGACATTAGATCACTGGAAATTAGCACTAGGAATATCCGTGACCAATGCGGATGGTTCGATTACGCCACCACCGTTCCCGGTTATGACATGGCTTTGGAACTCCGTTAAAGTTGGGGGCATTTCGGCTATTTTGATTGTGGCGTTATCGACAACTTCAGCTTATGCGTTTGCACGTATGAAGTTTAAAGGTAAAAACACCATCCTTAAGGCGATGATGATCTTCCAAATGTTCCCAGCGGTACTGGCTCTGGTTGCTCTATACGCACTGTTTGACAAGCTTGGACAATACATCCCATTCTTAGGCTTGAATACGCATGGTGGTTTGATTTTTGCTTACCTAGGCGGTATCGCTCTGCATGTGTGGACGATTAAAGGTTACTTTGAAAGTATTGACTCTTCTTTAGAAGAAGCAGCAGCACTCGATGGTGCGACGCCTTGGCAAGCATTCCGTCTAGTATTGCTTCCACTGTCTGTACCAATTTTAGCAGTAGTGTTTATTCTTTCATTTATCATGGTGATAGGCGAAGTTCCTGTAGCGTCGCTGCTGCTATCTGATGTAAACTCATACACTCTTGCTGTTGGCATGCAACAATACCTCTACCCACAAAACTATTTGTGGGGTGACTTTGCAGCCGCTGCGGTACTTTCAGCAGTGCCAATTACAGCAGTATTCTTGCTTGCACAGCGCTGGTTGGTTGGTGGCCTAACCGCTGGTGGTGTCAAAGGTTAATACTTAATTTGGTCGTTAAGTATGAACTGAAAGAATAAAAAGAAAAGGGCGACCAATGGTCGCCCTTATATATAGCTTTGATATTACGCTCTTTGGTTTGGCCGCCGATCAGTAATATCAGGCTTTATTGGCGTTACGCATAGCTGGCTGTTAGCTTAGTTCCTTACGTTTTAATCACTAACAGTTTTTGTAACCATAACCTGAGTCACGACTCAGGTTTTTTATGCGTATCGAAAATGTAGAGATAGCCTAGCGATTTTGTAATGGAGTATACAGAGAGACAGAGATAGGCCATGCGTCTCACTTCACATAAATAATGTAGGGATATTCTGAGGTGAAGGGATAATACCAATATGGATTGTGCCTTGGGAAGGGAGTCTAACCAGTAGGAAGGGTTAAGCAGCGAGTTGCCTTGGGTTTAAATGTAGAACAATCTAAAACTCACGACTGGAAGGTGCGCATCCGACGTATTGAAGCAGTGTATATAAACTCTCTTTCTGAAGCGCAACGCGGCGAAATAGATCCGCGAAAGTAACATCGCCACCAAAGCAAGCTTGAATGTAGTGGTTGATTTCAGCTTCGTTGTAGCCTTCGACATACATGGTTCTGACCCATTGGTATTCAACGGATTTTAAATTGGAGAGTGTCACTTCACTCAATGTGGTGTTCTTCAATCTCAAGATCCAAACTCTATACAACGCCAGAATAGTGATGGAATTTAAGCAAAACAAAGTGAAATATTTATGACAGAGCGCAAGCAAATGAAGCAACGATGACATTGCTTCATGCATGATGGGGAATCAGTTTGCGCTGAAAGGAATCATTTTGGGTATTTAACGTGCGCTTCCATCTCTTCGCCAATTTCTTTGCGCATGTTCATTAAGCGAATCGCTGACTGTTCGAGCGCTTTATCCTCATCGGACTCAGGAATCCATTTAGGTACGTCGATAGGTTTGCCATTTTCATCAACGGCAACCATGATCACGATGCAATGAGTGGTTAAGCGATTTTTCATCTTTTTAGGATCGCAGGCTTGAACATCAATTGCGATGTGCATAGAGCTTCGTCCCGTATAAATAACCTTAGCGCTGACTTCTACCAGGTTACCCACGTGAATCGGAGCGACAAAGCGAATCCCTCCAGCATACGCGGTAATGCAGTATTTGCCACTCCAAGCTGCGCTGCAGGCATAGGCCGCTAAGTCGATCCACTTCATGACTGCACCGCCGTGCACCTTACCACCGAAATTTACGTCCCCGGGTTCCGCTAGAAAACGAAGGGTAATGTCTCTTTGACCACTGCTCATCTGTCATTCCTTTGTGCGTTGCTGTTTCATCAATATTGTCGTTTCAATGTATCAGTAAGCACTTGGTTCTGGAATAGGCGGCGCAACAAAATGTTAACTTTTGTAGACTTCTTGAAATCAAAAAAGCCACGGTAGATTCCGTGGCTTGTTCACTGTTCATTAAGAGGTTGCAGGTGGTAACTCTGGACTGGTGATTGGCGTCTTTCTTCGTACCTTTATCTGCGAAAGAACGACTCCAGAGATAACCAGCATACCGCCGATAATGTGATAGTTGTACACCTGCTCACCCAACAAGGATGACGCAAGGGCAACGGAGACCACGGGCATCAAATTCATGAACATTGCGCTAGAATCCGCACCGATTAAGTCGATCGCTTTCACCCACATTAGTGGTGCAAAAATAGAAGCGGCAATACCCGCATAGGCGATCAATGGAAGCGCGCTTTGGCTTGGTAGCAACTGCTCGCTGCGAAGCCATAAAGGCATCAACATGACCAAAGTGAATGCCCCTTGCATGTACACTAGAGTCAGGCTGTTGAAGGGCATTTTCCAGCGTTTGAGCAACACACAGTAAATCGCGTAGCAGAGCGAGGCTGCTAGCATCAAGCTGTCGCCTTGAGTCATATTTTGGTGAAGGAAGTAGCTGATATCACCATGCCCTAGCATAAATGCTAACCCTGCTAATGAAAGGACACCGCCAACCAGACTTAACATGGAAATAGATTTGCCAAGTAGAGGCACGCTCAAGAATACGCTAATCAGCGGTACTAATGAAGAGATCAGTGCCATGTTCGATGCCGTGGTCGTTAGGCCTGCGTAGTAACCGAGAGATTGGTTTAATACCATACCTAACAATGCGAGCACTGCCAGTTTGGTGAGGTAAGGACGAATAATATGACGCTGCCTGATCACCGTGGGTAAACAGAATGGCGTTAGGATCAGCATTGCCAAAAACCAACGATAGAAACTCATTGCACTCGGTTCAATAGTGCTCGATGCCATTTTGTTGATGATGGCATTGCCCCCCCAGATCATAACGGTGAAAAATGGAAGTAAATAAACCATGAGAGCCCTATCGCATAATATTAGATAGCGCTAGTCTGACAGGTCTTTATAATGAAAAGTATCTCTGTAGAGACATTGTAAGCGACAGGAAGACAAATTTGAAAAAGAGTATGAGAAATCTTCATCCTTCATTATTAATCGACGCTGCACCATCAGATGTATTTATGAATTTTGAGGCGTTTTTGTCGAACACTGAAACGCGAGTTCATAGCCATGCATGGGGCCAAGTACAGTTGATCAGTGGCGGCATTTTGGAGATGGATGCCGAAGATACCCGCTTTCTTGCACCTCCACACCTTGCGATTTGGGTACCAGCCGGAATCCGACACACCAGTTACAATCGTAAGCCATTGGAATATTGTTCTTTAAATATTGCGCCAGAACTTACCCAGTATTTCCCAGAGAAAACCAGTCTGATTAAGGTCACTCCTATTGTTTCTGCGATAGTAGAAGATTTTCGCCAACGCGATATCAACGTGGCAAAAACCGATGAGGATAAGCGCTTAGTTCAGGTGTTACTCGATCAGCTAGCTAAACAAGAAGTCGAGCACCATTTCTTGCCGACTACTGACAACAAGTACCTTGAGCCGATTTTAAAAGCAGTAGAAGAAGCACCGACGGATGAGATTAGTTTGGGAGAATGGGCAGAGAAGGTCCACACCACAGAACGAACGTTGGCGCGTCACTGTCAGAGTGAACTGGGGATGAGTTTTACTGAGTGGCGATTAAGAGTGCGCTATTTGCACTCGATGGAGTTGTTACGTAAAGGACAGACAGTAAAAGAAGTGGCACTAACATTGGGTTACAACCAAGCAAGCCCATTTATTACCATGTTCAAAAAATACTCCGGCATTACACCGGAGCAGTATAAAAATCGCTTGTTATAGCTGAGTGAGTACGTAGTCCAGACCACCCACAACCGCTGCGACTTGAGCGTCATTACACTCTTCATCCGTTACTTTCGGGCTGTCTGGGTAAACTTCCGTTGTGGTGCCGTAAGTACAGTTGGTCACGCCACCACACAGACCTAGCTTTAGCATTGGGTAATTAATCACGCCAAATTGAACCACCGTTGAACCGATGATTTCGCCTTTATCATCGGCTGGGGCGATGTGCGTGACTTTGGCTACCGATTCAATAATGGCTTTTTGAAACTCTGGTTGCGGGTTTTCTGTGTCACCTACTGTGTAGAAACCGTCCGGGATCATACCCTCTACGTACTCAATGCCATCGCGAGCAGCGAGTGCAGGACGAAATTCGGTTTCGTCAGAATCCGTCGTTTCATGAAGGTCAATGTGCATCAACACATCGCCTAACGTTGCAACCAACTTAATTAAGTTTGCCGATTCTTCTGCAGGACTATCAGCATAGAAAGAGCGGTTTGGATCAATCGCATTTGGGTTCCAACGGTTGATGACTTCGTAACCCCAAGGGCTAACACAAGGAGCAACGACAATATTGAAGTGCTCAGCGTAACGTTCGGCTTGAGTATCAACAAACTTCAGTGCGCCATGCACACCGCTCGTTTCGTAGCCATGAACCCCACCTGTTACTAAAACAACCGGTTTGTTTGCATCCCAGTTACGGGTTTTGATGCAAAACAGTGGGAAGCGTGATTCGTCGTAAGAAAGCGCGCCATATTGCTCCACCTCGAAACGATCACGAAGCGCATTAATCTTAGACACCACTTCTTCTTGATAGCTGCGTTTTACGTCACGTTGTTCAAACCATGCTTTGCGTTCCGCTTCACCCCAAGGTTCACCTTGGGTACCGATTGGGTCAGTGTATCCGCTTTTCATCTATACTTTTCTTTTATGTGCTTGAAGGTAAGACAAGACTAGTATTCTCTGAATCTGACGGCAATAGAAAACACAATTTGTCACACCATTGTTTGCAAAATCATTACTTTGTTGAGCTTTCTGTAGTGTTGCATTTTGTTACTTAACCTGAATGTAGGTTACTAATTCAATTCTATAAAAGAGATAAGAAAATGGCTGGAGCGAGTTTACTCACGTTGTTGGATGACATAGCGACTGTATTGGATGATGTCGCCTTAATGTCTAAAGTCGCGGCAAAGAAGACCGCAGGTGTATTGGGTGATGATTTAGCATTAAATGCTCAGCAGGTATCAGGCGTTGCCGCTGAGCGAGAAATTCCGGTGGTTTGGGCGGTGGCTAAAGGATCATTTAGAAATAAACTTATCCTCGTCCCTGCAGCGTTACTAATTAGCGCTTTTATACCTTGGTTAATCATGCCTTTACTCTTGCTGGGGGGCTTATTTCTCTGTTTTGAAGGGGCAGAGAAAATTCTAGAAAAGCTTTTCCCACATGCACATAAACATGAAGAAAAACAAGACGAAGTCGATTCTGACGAGTCGGTCGAAGAATATGAGAAGAGAAAGGTCGCGGGAGCGATTCGTACCGATTTCATTCTTTCAGCTGAGATTATTGTTATCGCACTTGGCACTGTGACGGGCGCCAGCATGCTGACTCAAATTTTAGTCGTAAGCTTAATTGCATTGCTGATGACAATCGGTGTGTATGGGCTGGTGGCTGGCATCGTGAAACTCGATGATCTGGGCTTCTATCTTGAGCGCACATCGAAAGGTAAAGGAGTCAAAGCCAAGATTGGCAGCGTGCTGGTTAGTTTTGCACCAAAACTGATGAGGTTTTTGGGGATAGTCGGTACCGCCGCAATGTTCTTAGTCGGTGGTGGTATTGTGGTACACAATGTGCCTGCTGTTCACCATCTGATAGAACCCATCATTATGGATTTCCGAGGTCACACCATTGCGACAGCGATTGTACCGACGCTACTAAACGGTCTTGTCGGTGTTGTTGCAGGCCTTGCTGTTGTTGCGGTTTGGACAGTCGTAGAAAAAGTACGCGGTGAGTAATCTGAGTTCTGGTTATTTAGAGGCAGTGAGTATGAAAAGGCCCAAAGAAAAGGGTCATGCCCTTCCCAACTAGGTGTGGCAGATGACCCTTTTTTCATTTTGGAGGCGTGATTATTTCACTTCCCACTCAATCTTGTCGTTGGCACGAATAGGAACAACGATGTCGTTACCAAATGGCATCGTTTCTGGCACATCCCAAGAGGTTTTTTCAAGAGTGACGGTATCAGTGTTACGTGCGATGCCGTAGAAATCAGGGCCGTTAAAGCTTGCGAAGGCTTCTAGGTTCTCTAGCTTACCTTCTTTGTCGAACACTTCAGCATATAGCTCTAGTGCTGCGTGTGCAGTGTATGAGCCCGCACAGCCACAAGCTGACTCTTTTGCCCCTTTCGCATGTGGCGCAGAGTCCGTTCCCAGGAAGAATTTCTTGCTGCCGCTAGTTGCAGCTGCAATAAGCGCTTGTTGGTGGGTATTGCGCTTAAGAATTGGCAGGCAGTAGAAGTGAGGCTTAATACCGCCTACAAGCATGTGGTTACGGTTGAATAGTAGGTGGTGAGCGGTAATGGTTGCCGCAACGTTATCAGATGCGTTGGTGACGAAGTTTGCGGCATCTGCCGTTGTGATGTGCTCAAGAACGATCTTTAGGTTAGGGAAGTCATTAACGATTGGAGCAAGAACGGTATCAAGGAATTCCTTCTCACGGTCGAAGATATCTACGTGATTGTGGGTGACTTCACCGTGCACCAATAGAAGCATACCGACTTCTTCCATCGTTTCTAGAACGTGGTAAATGTTCTTCGCGTCAGTGACACCTGAATCTGAGTTGGTGGTTGCACCTGCAGGGTAAAGCTTTGCGGCGACGATTTTGCCCGTTGCTTTGGCTTTGCGTATTTCGTCAGGTGAGGTGTTGTCAGTCAGATAAAGTGCCATAAGTGGTTCGAATTGGTCACCGTGTGGTTCAGTAAGAATTCGATCACGGTAGGCGAGCGCCATTTCGGTATTGGTAACAGGTGGGACGGTATTTGGCATGATCAGCGCACGGCCGTTATAACGGCTAATATCGCGAACGGTGTCTTTTAGAACTTCACCATCGCGTAAGTGAACGTGCCAGTCGTCAGGACGAGTAATAGTCAGTGTTGTCATTAATGGCTCCCACCAGTGAAAATATGTGATTGGAGCCTAAACGCTGCATTTACCTCAAGAGCAAACGCTTGCGCTTAGGCGACAGGATGATAGAGGAAATGCACATCCATTTCATCCCATTTTTCACTTTTCTTTCTGCGGGGTTATTTCATCGTTAACCAACGTGCGTGAATTGTACCCGGTAGGAAGAAGAAAAACGTCAAAACGAGGTTGATGATAAAGTCCTTACTTAAGCCCTTCTCCATAAAAACTGCAACGGGTGGAAGAAAGATACACAGCAATATCAGAATGAGTTTATTTGTATCCATGGTTTAAACTCAGGATAAGTGACAATGGTGGCGTCAAAAAAAACTGACGAGATTGCATAAGCAATGACACAATTTGGCAATCCCTGTTTAGTTAGAAGCCTGCAAAATCATGGAACATTGTTCATCACAGGTGGTTTTTCTAAAACCTAGCTGATTGGTGTGGCTCTTTTATCGGCACTTGGGTCAAAGAGCCGATGGAGATAGAATAGTTTAATCATTAACGAATCGGTAGGAATAGGGTCGTGTCTCAGTCTGTGTTGTCTCAAATAAATGTATTTCCAGTAAAATCCGTTGGTGGCGTCTTGCTTTCGTCTGCGTGGGTAGAAAAGCAAGGGTTGAGTTTTGACCGTCGTTTTATGATTGCGAAAGCTGACGGGGCGATGGTCACTGCAAGGAAGCACCCACAAATGGTGACCATTAAGTCTGCCTTGTTGCCAGATGGTGTGGTATTCACCAGCCTTGAGGCGAAACCGCTAAAAATTCGTTATCAAGATTTCAAAATGCAGGAAACCCCAGCCACGGTTTGGAAGGATACGTTTACGGCTTTTACCACAACGGATGAAGCCGATGACTGGTTTAGCAAGGTATTGGGACTGCGTGTCGAGTTGTTGTTTACCGGAGAGCAATCGAATCGAGTACGAGAAAAGCTGGGTCATAATGTCAGCTTTGCAGATGGTTACCCAGTATTGGTGATCAGTGAAGCGTCACTAGAGGAGCTGAATCGCAGAAGCTCAGAACAGCACTCGATGGAACAGTTCCGCACCAATCTTGTCGTTGCCGGCACAAAGCCATTTGAAGAAGATTCATGGAAACGCATTCGAATTGGTGAAGTGGAATTTGAAACAGTTAAGCCTTGTGAGCGCTGCATCCTAACGACCGTAAACACACAACGCGGTACATTTCGTGAGAGTAAAGAGCCACTAAGAACATTGCAAGAATTTCGTGCCAATGAGCGTGGGGGTGTCTTCTTCGGACAAAATCTGGTTGCACGCAATGAGGGCATTATCCGTCAAGGCGACAAAGTCGAAGTATTGGAATACAAAGAACCGGAGTACTATCCAGACAACTCACCGAAACGAATGTCGCTTACTTGTGTTGAACGTGAAGCGATCGCCCGCGACTTCGTGACTTTTTGGCTAGAACCAAGCAAAGGCTTACTGCCCCCATATCTACCAGGCCAACATCTTCCAATTGATGTGGAAATAGACGGCAAGAAAGTGGGGCGTCGTTACACGCTTTCTTCTAGCCCATCAAGGCAGGGTCGATATGCCATTTCCGTCAAGCGAATTGCAGGAGGCCGAGTCTCCAATGCATTATTGGACAACTTGCAAGTTGGGGATGTCCTAGAAACAGGAACACCCGATGGCCAATTTCACTTGAAAGAACATCAAGCCCAACCATTATTATTGCTTTCTGCTGGGAGCGGTGTGACGCCAATGCTTTCGATGTTGCGTTATTTAGCCGATCAAAATCAGTTAGATGATGTTGTGTTCTATCATCAATGTCGAAGCGAGATGGATATTCCTTGCAAAGCGGAATTGGAGGCGCTTAAACGTCAGCATCCAGGATTAGATTTGAAAATCAGTTTGACCCAACCAACGATTGATTGGTTTGGTCTAAAAGGTCGCTTAAGCCTTTCTCATATCAAACTCATCAAAGACGTTGAACAGAGGCAAGTGTTTGTATGTGGCCCGGATGGCTTTATGCAAAAGGCGAAGAATCTGCTGTTGAAGAAAGGGTTACCAGAAGACAACTACCATCAGGAAGCCTTCGGTATTGCGGCAATGGCTGCGAGACCGGAAAAGAGGGTAGGGATTGAATTTAATGGTTTTAAACTGTTGGGCAACAATCAACAAACGTTACTGGAACAGATTGAAAATGCAGGCAAGCGTGTTTCAAATAGCTGCCGAGCGGGTTTATGCGGTGCTTGTAAGGTGCAGTTGGAGTCAGGTAAAGTTGATCATCCTGACGTTCCTGCACTCACCGATGAAGAGCGTGCAATGGGGACGGTTCTAGCTTGTTGCGCGATTCCAGAAACGGACGTCATAGTGACAGGCTAGCGCCTATTAACTAATAAAACGCCGCATAGGGTATGCGGCGTTTTTACCTGAGCGGTACGAAGCGGTTATTCGTAGTAGCACTATTTAGTCATAGATCGTAGGAATCGGTTGACGTTTGTGCTGGGTTGCCTTGTAGATAGAAACCAAACGATCGCTGACTTCTTGTGATACTGGTTCCCCCTCAAGAAAGTCATCAATCTGCTCGTAAGTCAGGCTTAGAGCATCTTCATCTGCTTTTTGCGGAGCAAGTTCTTCTAGGTCCGCTGTTGGGACTTTTTTCACCAGTAATTCAGGTGCACCTAGCGTTGCTGCAACTTCACGAACTTGACGTTTGTTTAGACCAAATAGAGGAGCCATATCACAGGCACCGTCACCAAATTTGGTGTAAAAGCCAGTAATGTTCTCTGCGGAGTGATCGGTACCAATGACCAAACCGCCAACATAACCAGCGATTTCATATTGCGCGATCATGCGAGCACGTGCTTTAACGTTACCTTTTACAAAATCTATTTTTGCTGCATCTGTAGGCAAAAGCCCCGTTCCCTCAAGTGCAACATGAGACGCCGCGTGGAGACCATCAACGCCTTCTTTGATGTTAACGGATACAGAGTGTGTTGGTTGGATGAAAGAGAGCGCCAGTTGCGCTTCATCTTCATCCTTCTGCTCACCGTAAGGCAGTCGAACAGCAATAAACTGATAGTGTTGGTGGCCTGATTCTTCATTCAACTGGTCAACAGCAATTTGTGCTAGGCGGCCACACGTTGTTGAGTCAACACCACCACTGATGCCAAGCACAAGTGACTTACAACCGGCTTCTTGAAGCTTACGCTTAATAAAAGCGACACGGCGCTCAATTTCGAAATGCGGGTCAATTGATGGCAATACACGCATTTCATCGCGGATGGACTGTTCCATTTAAGGTTCCTTTTCCTGCAAATATGTCAGACACCAAAATCCATTTTAATAGATTTTACAACGGCAGGCGTTTATCGTTCACAAATGGCGCAAAACCATTCAATTGATGTTCATAAACGTCGCTTTGGTGTCAAAAGCTTTAAAGATTTGTAGTATCATACCGAATTCATCGAATTAGAAAACACCCTTCAACCAGGTAATCACCGGATATGAAAAAAATCGCCGTTTTTGGCAGCGCATTTAACCCGCCTAGCTTAGGACACAAGAGCGTAATCGAGTCACTGAGCCACTTTGATCTTGTGTTGCTAGAGCCCAGTATTGCACACGCTTGGGGCAAAAATATGTTGGATTACCCAATACGGTGCAAACTGGTCGATGCTTTTATTGAGGACATGGGGCTTTCTAATGTTCAACGATCAGATTTAGAGCAAACTTTGTACCAGCCTGGGCAACGTGTGACGACATTTTCGTTATTAGAAAAAATTCAAGAAACTCATGAGCAAGCCGATATAACTTTTGTTATCGGTCCTGATAATTTCTTCAATTTTGCTAAATTTTATAAAGCAGAAGAGATTATGGGGCGTTGGTCTGTTATGGCGTGTCCAGAAAAGATAAAAATCAGAAGTACGGACATTCGTAATGCATTGTTGCAGGGCAAAGATATCAGTGCATATACGACCCCAACAGTCAGTGAATTATTGCTAAGCGAAGGCTTATATAAAGAAACATTATCTGGTAACTAAGAGGTCAGATTCTCATGGTCAGAATGGTGGTATTTAGTGCATGCGCGCTGCTTGTGGCCACACAGGCGAGTTCTGCTTGTAACTATTTGTCTGATCGGTCGGTTGTTTTTGTGAATAACACCATGCCTGTTTGCGAAGACGTTTTTGATAGCGTTGGTGTGCTCAGTGTCGATACGCTCAGTTGGTATGAAGAGATAAAAGTGACGGATGAGCTAACTGATAACTATTGGGATGAGTGGGCGATTAAATCGCTAGATACGCCATTACTCACGAAAAACCATAAAAACAATTACTTTGGTTTAGGTGTCTGGATGCCAGAAGAGTTGCAAGGCGATGAAAATAAAATGACCACAGAGGAATGGCTACGCAGCCATGGCTTGATGTTTAGTGTTGGTTTTGGTGATAAAAATGATGGCGAACCACGGATGCGTTTTGATTATCGCTGGCACGAGTATTACGACGCGGACTGGATGATGCAAATCGAAGTGCCGTTCTAACCCACGTTAACTGATTGAAGGGCTCACATTATGTACGCCCTTTTTGTAATTCTGTTCGACAATGAACGGTAAAACCTAGAGTACTTCTCCAAACACCAAGTAGCATAACTGCTCATATTCTTCTTCATTGCCCGCAAATAATTGCTCGACAATATCTGCTTGCTTTAAGCCAGATAGTTTCATTTTTCTAGCTTCACGAAGTGTTAACACTAGGCACAACTCTCTTGAAATGCGCTCCTCACTCCCTGGCTTCCACTGATTAATGGAAGTGGTTAGAGGGGAGGTGTTCAAGCTAGGTTTTAGGGTAAGCGCCTCATGTTTAACAACGGTCAATAAATCAAGTTGATATGTACTACGTTCTTTCGTAGTGGAGAGTTTTTCCGCGAGGGCTTTCAATAATACCGAAGGCGTTACAAAACCCGCTTGGTGTGCGAATGAGTCTTTCAAGCGGACAGAGAAATCACAGCGATTGACACGAGTGTTAGGTAAAAAAGTGAGGGAGCTCAAACATCCCTGTGGAATCCAAAAATATTGACCCGGTTCGATGGCATACTCCTGCCTACCCAATTTTATGATCGCCAAACCTTCTACAACAGATAGCAAACTGTGTTTGAGCGCATTTTTACGTGCTGTTACATGCAGAAAAGGGAAGTGAGCGTCGTGAAATTCAATTGCGTAGTTCATTATGAATACCAGAGTTTTTGGGCCGCTAAGAGTACCGCTAAAGCATTTGAATGCCAACCGGGTAACAGATTTTTTTGACAAGTTAAATTGTAATACGACTGGTATGACCATGTTAAAAGTATGGGTTGAACTGCTGCGGCGTGGCAAAACAATGCGTAGAATGTGCCAGCTTTTTTTGAAATGAAATGAAATAAATAATGACAACCAATACCGATCCCTATATTGAAATTCGTCCATACAATGACGAAGAGATTCCAGCGGCGCTAGACCGTCTGATCCAAGACGATGAATTCATCAGTGCAATTTTAAAGCACCGCTTTGCGAATAAAGCTGGTTGGTTTAAAGCATTGATGAGCCCAGTTATCCGCATCTACTTAAAAGCGAAGTGGAGTAAACTGAAGTCGGTGGAGGCCATTCAGTTAGAAGTAAAGAAATATCTTCGAGATACCTTAGATGCGACAACGGATGGCGTGACCTTTTCTGGCTTAGATAAGTTAGACAAAAATACGTCTTACCTCTTTATTTCTAACCACCGTGATATTGCGATGGACCCAGCGCTTGTTAACTATGGTTTACACCAAAATGATCACCGAACGGTACGTATTGCTATTGGTGATAACTTACTTAAGAAGCCATGTGCGACTGAACTGATGAAACTGAATAAAAGTTTCATCGTCAAACGTTCGGCAAGAGCGCCACGAGAGATGATGAAGGCCCTAGGGCAACTCTCTAGCTACATCAAACACTCTCTGGATACAGGGAACTCAATTTGGATTGCTCAAAAAGAAGGCCGCGCGAAAGATGGGAACGACTTTACCGATCCAGCGATTCTCAAAATGTTTCATGTGGAAGGCCGAAAACATAAAATTAGCTTTGGTGAGTATACGCGTTCTTTGAAAATTGTTCCTGTTTCTATCTCGTACCAAAACGATCCTTGTGATATCGCCAAGGCTAAAGAGTTGTATGAGAAAGCAGAGAATGGTCGCTATGAAAAAGGCGAATTTGAAGACATTGAGAGCATCATCCAAGGAATCATAGGCTACAAAGGTAAAGTGCACGTTTCTTTTGGGGATGTCATTGACCAAGAGTTTGAAACGCCAGATGCATTGGCGGCAGAAATCGATCGTCAAATCCATCACAACTACCGTGTGTTCCCAATCAATCTGCTAGCCGCAGGGCGTGAAGATGAGAGCATTACCGACTCTGTGAGAGCTCAACTGGCTGAGAAGTTAGAGAAATTACCGACTGGCGCGCAAACCTATTTGGTTGCGAGCTATGCGAATCCGGTAAACAATCAGGAATAGTCAACGCGGAACTAAGATCCGTGGCAGTGAAGCAGTGAGAGGCGAAGTCTAAATAGGGTTTATCTGTTGATTCTATACTCGTTTCTCACCTTAATTCTTTACTACGGCGCGACAGCGCCACCTAGTGTTAGGTTGCGAGGCCATTTTGATATTTTGTTTCCACCTAAAAAGATATTCCCTTTAACGGTCATCATATCTGGAAATTGAGTAAGTGAAGAACCACCAATATAGAGGTTTCCATCCACGATTAACCCTTCTGGTAATGCCGTTAATGGTGTACGAATGACACTCAAGTCTCCTTTCACTCGTAGCCTTGCAGGGAGACTTTTTAGGGGAGTATCTGTTAAATTTAAGTACCCACCCAGTTTAATCCCTATAGGCCAACGCTCAATTTTACTGCCCAATAAATCGGCATAACCTTTTATCTTTGTGCCGGGGCTGATGGTTTTCAATGCACTATGCTTCGCTTCTAAATTACCACTGACATCTAGCGCTTTAGGTAACTTAGTGATGGGGGTTTGTGAGATATTCAAGTTACCCTTCACCGCTAAGCCATCGGGCAACTGACGATAGGGTTTATTCCTCAGGTCAAGGTTGCCATAGTTATCGGTATGACCAAATTTGGAATAGTAGTCGAGTTCATAGGCGGTAGGTGAACCACTGACAGCCATTAATGTTAATAATAATGGGACAACACGCATCGTCGACACTTCTAAATTTAAAAACATGAAAAGCATAGCGTAAAGCAACTTGCGCATCTAGAGCCTGACTTACCAATAGTATGAGATGCTGCCAAGAACATAAAAGATCTACCTGCTAGTATGCTTAAATCTATTTGAGGAGATATGCATGAATTTGAAATCGATTTTAATAATGATCATGAGCTTGGCGTCGTTGTCGGTTTCTGATGCAGTGGTGGCAAAGTCTTATAGTACACCAGAGCTGGGAGCCTTCATCGCAGCGGATGGCAAGGTCGGACAGCGTATTTGTCACTATGATGATAAAGCTTATACCGAGGGGGCGATGCTTAAAGTCGACAATGTACTTTTGGTTTGTGCGGAGGCCAATGATTTTGAATCCAATGGTGCACTTAAGTGGGTCATACTTAAGAAACAACCGTGAGGCGGTACTCACCGAAGTTAAAAAAGCGAGCGAGTGCTCGCTTTTATCCATGACTAGCGCATTAGAGAGCGAGTCTTTAGTTCAAAGATTAGCTTTTCAGCGCTGACTTCAAACTTGAATCGAGCGGTTAGCTCTTTTGATTCTTCAGTCAGTTCAGATGTGTTGTATTCAACATCTGCACATACTGATTTAGCCAATTCAACGTATTTTTCTAACTCTGCTTCCAATGTTGCTTTTGACTCTGCGAAAATCGTTACGTCAGCAACATCGTCGCCTTCTTTGATGATAAAGCCCATCTCGCCAGCACAACCACAAGCTTCACATACTTGATTTTGTTCTAATTCGATACTCATAACAAATCCTCATGTAAATACTGTGGGTATTCTATCAGGTATTTGATCTGTATCTACAAAAATGAACGTTTTTGGACAAAAATAGAACAGCATGTTATGTTGTTAATCAAAAGTAATAGGCTAGGTTTCGATGCTTATAGGAAAATAGTGTGATGCCTGTCAATGTTTAAAAGCAATTAACCAACATATTAGAGAGATTTTCGTTTGATTGGTTGAACTGGAATTCAATTTATAAGACTATTTCCGATTGATTGTTTTTATACAATTATCACTCTTAATCTTAACATAGTTTTGATGAATGATTTGGTGTAAAGTTCTGATGGAATGAATTTTTACCATGTTTTTAGTCACATATAGTGATAGTCCTATTACTATGGTTCGCACTGGAATACAGTGCAAATGGGGTATGTTGGTTCCTAATATAAGATTAGGGGCGCGAAGTAGATACTGTTAAGGGTGATTTTCATTCTAGCTTCATCGAAAAGTGAGTTAGATGGATTTATGAAGAGAAGAGCTTAGAATATGCCAAAGCGTAGTAAAGAAGATACCGAAATTACTATTCAGAAGATTATGGATGCCGTTGTTGATCAACTTTTAAGACTTGGTTACGACAAAATGTCTTACACAACGTTGAGTCAGCAGACGGGGGTATCACGTACGGGTATTAGCCACCATTTCCCTAAGAAAACGGATTTTACCGCGGCACTCGATGGTCGTATCTTTAAAATGTTCGTCGATCATTTGGAGTTTGATAAAGGCTTAGAGGTGTTTTCTCAGAGCTGGATTAAGGCTCTTGATGATTCAGAATTTTTGGCGATCTTACGCCTATTATTCCATCATATTGTTACTTCAGAAAATGCTCATGAGTTTGCTGCTAATGGTATAGACCGTTTGTACAAAATGGCAGAAAGTCAATTTGGAGACGGCAGCGCGAGAGAAATTGAGTGGTTGCTTGGCCGATCATTGATTCAAATGAGCAAGTAACTCAAACACCATAGACCAACCCCGCAACGATGCGGGGCTTCTTTTTTCTTTTCGTTAAAACCTTTCGGGTGTATCAGGTGATAATGTCCTTGATTTGTCCTCCTCCAACATGGCCACAAAATAGTTGTAATCATTAGGTGTAACGCGAAATAATGAATGTGGAGGGAAGTTAAGTCACTCGGGTATATACGGATTTCTTTTGATCTTGGAACAAAAGCATGAGACCCATAAGTAAGGAACTAGCCGAGATTTGCTACCCATTCATTTATGAAGCCAGCCCAGTGTGTGACTTTGAAATTGCTGCTGATGAGCTATGCAGCCGCATTGGGTTAGTACTAACGATGGAGTTGGATGATTTTAGTCGCAATATCCTGACTTGATTACAGCCTAACGTGTATCACATATTAATGACCTTTATCAGGTTGCAGAGACGGAGTTTGTGTCTCGCAGCTACACAATGCCAAAGAAGTAAACTAAGAAGCCATGGCTTTGGCTTCTAACTCTTTTGCCCCTCGAAGCATGGCTTCCACCAGTTCACCTGCGTTGAATTTCTCAAGTGCCTCGTGTGCACCGACTTGGTGAGCGCGATCAACACAAATCTCACTCGACAGGGAAGTGTGAAGAATACGGTAAGAGTGGTTCAGCGCGGCATCATTTTGAACTTCAAAGGCAAGCTCGTATCCGTCTAAGCCAGGCATTTCAATATCGCTGACCAACAAGTCGATAGGACGATTAGCGGCGGCATCATGTTTCATCAATGCCAATGCATCAGTTCCGTTTTTACAGATTTGGTAAGGAATGTTGATGCTATCTAACGCATCACAGAGCTGTTTTCGTGCGATGGCGGAATCATCAACCAGTAAGATATTCAATGCTTTCAATCGCTCGCGCTCAATGTCCGTTAGCATTGGAATTTTCGCATTTTCATACTGTGGATAGATTTTTGAAAGTAGCAGTTCGACATCCAACATCTGAACAATGTTATCTTCATAACGAGTGATACCCGTAACAAAGATATTGTTACCAGCGCTTTCTGGCGGCGTTTCAATTGTTTTCCAGTCGCATTCGATGATTTTTTCAATGCCACGAACCATGAAGGCGACGACGGTTCTTAGGCAGTCGGTCACAATCAAGTAGCAGTCTTGGTACTCTTCTTCGTGCATAGGGCGAAAACCAATCGCTGCCGCCATGTCGATCACGGGGACGGTTAAATTACGAATCGTAACGGTCCCGATTACGTGATAATGTGAATAAGGAATTTTAGTCGTAGGCAGATAAGGAACAATTTCACGAACTTTTAGGGTGCCTATTGCAAAGTGCTGTTGCAGGGTGAGTTTAAATACCAGCATTCCCTGTGATTGATTCGCTTTGCTAATGACTTTAGTCATAAAATATCCTTATCTATACTGCTGATTTATGACGCTAATCTAATCTTATAAGGCGACAGCTTCAACCGTTTAGCAGAGAAAAGTTAGCTTTTGAAGCAATCTTCCTAATTTGAGTGGATATCGTGTGAATGGCCACACAGTATTTCACTAAATTATCAGTTTTTCCTTGCTCATTTTTCGCTCCAAAATAGAGCTGTATGTGAGAAATTATTGGCGATATCAGGTCAATTCGGTAAACTTGCTCGATCCGAACAGTGAGAGACAGGCACATGGCAAATACAGCAGCGGCTTTGCACATTCTTGTGAAGCATAAAGAACAAGCTGAAGACATCATTGCGCAACTTAAAAAAGGCGCTAAATTCCAGGCGTTAGCAAAGAAATACTCGACTTGCCCATCTGGTAAACGTGGTGGCGACCTAGGTGAGTTTCGACGTGGTCAAATGGTGCCACAGTTCGATAAAGTTTGTTTTTCCGGTGAAGTGCTAACGCCACACCTTGTGAAGACCAAATTTGGTTGGCACGTCGTTAAGGTCTTGTACCGTACCTAATAAAAAATAGCGCGTTTATCGCGCTATTTTTGTATTTACCGCCCTTTATTCGCGCTCCTCTCGTTATCTTTTCGAGCCTTTGTCGACTTTCCTATCTATTTATAAATTGCACCGATCGTGATGTAAGTAACAGTTTTGCTTTCTTAAATGTTTGTTACATAGCGAGTGATTTCTCCATTGCTACATTCTTCTTGAGCTAAGGCGTATTAGTGAGAATGGAGGCTGGGCAGAAGATGTCATCTTTAAAAGTTACTATAAAACAGGGGTTTATGCACTGGTTTTTTGTAGTTTTGATGATGGTTTGGGCGCTAACATAGCTTATTAAACCTTTACAGGGGATGAGCTACGCCCTGTTTTTCCCCCTAGCAGAAACGCAAAAGGGGTGAGGGAGGCGCGTCAATAGTTCTTATAATTTTGGCTATTGGATTCGCTCACGATGAATTCGAGTAACAATGGGTGAGCGAACGCGACGAGGAGAGAAACATGAGTGGCTTACAGGACACACAATCAACGGGTGCCAATGTTATCTTGCATGCTTTTGATTGGAAGTATGTTGACATTGCCCAACGCGCAGCGGAGATCAGCGAGCTAGGTTATGGCTCGGTATTGGTTTCACCACCAATGAAAAGCGCACAAGACGAACGCTGGTGGCAGCGTTACCAACCTCAAGACTATCGTGTTATCGACAATGCGCTCGGTAATACCACAGATTTTAAAAGCATGGTTGAAGCGCTCGACCGTGCAGGCGTATTAGTTTATGCCGATGTCGTTTTTAATCACATGGCAAACGAAGCACATCTACGCTCGGACCTACAATATCCGCGCCAATTAGTGATGGATGACTACCAGAAAAATACGGACAAGTATCAAGACCTGATTCTATTTGGTGACTTATCTGAGCCGCTGTTTGATGAAAATGATTTTGTTGAAGCCTTTGGTATCACAGATTGGAAAGACAAGTGGGAAGTGCAGAACGGACGAATTACCGGAGGCCCGACTGATCCTGGCTTGCCGACACTTCGAGTTTGTGACGACGTCGTTAAACAGCAGCGTGCTTATCTTAACGCATTAAAAGTACTCGGTGTGAAAGGCTTCCGTATTGATGCGGCTAAACACATGACTTTGGAACATCTAAAGCGGGTTTGGACCGAAGACATTACCCATGATATCCATATTTTCGGTGAAATCATTACTGATGGTGGGGCTACAGAAGAAGAGTACGAACTGTTTCTTGAGCCATATTTGAAAGAGACGCGTTTGGGAGCCTACGATTTCCCTTTGTTCTCAACCATCTTTAAGGCGTTCTCCAAGAAGGGCAGCTTCAAATCTTTGATTGACCCTTATTGTTTTGGTCAGGCGTTATCGAATGGTCGCGCAATTACGTTCGCCATTACCCATGACATCCCGAACAACGATGTGTTCTTGGACTTGATCATGGATGAAGAGGACGAGTGGTTAGCGTATGCCTATATTCTTGGTCGTGATGGCGGTGTGCCGCTGATTTACACCGACCTCGATACTAGCGGTATTAAAGGCAAAGATGGCAAACCAAGATGGAAGAATACGTGGAAAGACTCAAGAATGGCGAAGATGATCGCGTTTCATAACCGAGTTCATGGTGAGCCGATGATGGTGCTAGAAGGCAACGATGATATGTTAGTACTTCAACGGGGTGAGAAGGGAATTTTGGTGTTGAATAAATCTGCTCGACCTCAATCGTTGTTGCTGCAAGGAGGCAACGATCTAGTCGATATGATATCCAACTTGAAGGTAGCTAGTGGGCAAGAGGTGAAGGTTGCAGCTAAATCCGCCATGCTTTTAGTGTCTGAATAATATGTGTTTAAAAAGCGACTAAATGCCGAGTATGGTATTTAGTCGCGTCGTGTTCACCGCTTTACCATGAGCATTACTAAGGAGCTGATTTAATCAACTCAAAACCAGTTTTAGTGAAATATCACCATCGTCTAACACGCCATCTTCAACAAGAAGGTTGAGTACTTGTGTTCCATAGCCTTTATTTTGATGATCTTTATCGATCATAAAACGGAACAGCCAGTAGATAGAATAATCCAGTGGCTCATCTTCATGACAAAACGCCAATAGACCAATAACCGTCTCTTGTTCATAAATCACTTTCAACTGGTAATCGATTTCGAAGTGAGACTGGGCAATCGTAATGGCATTGGACGCGAGGCTATCTTCCTGTTTTGGATGCAAATTGAGCCGGATGCAATCCAAGTAGTTTTCTTTGGTTAGCTCTCTAAGTGAGATCATAAAAACGTCGTTCCTTCTTCCCAGTATTCCCATACCTAATGATGGGTATCGCAATTGGCTCTTTCATCTACGGTTTCATTCCGACTGATCTGATCGTAGAGTACGCAGGTGAAGCTAAGTGGTACGCGATTCCAGTTGCCGCTGTGATTGGCATTCCATTGTACATTCGAGCAGAAGCGGTGATTCCACTAAGTGCGGCGCTAGTACAAAAAGGCATGGCGTTGGGCTCAGTCATGGCGCTTATCATTGGTAGCGCGGGCGCAAGTCTTACAGAAGTGATTTTGCTAAAATCTATCTTTAAGAACCAAATGATTGCGACGTTTCTATTCGTGATTCTAAGCATGGCGATTAGTGCAGGATACCTATACACCTTTATTTTTGCTTAAAAGAATAAAGCTGAATACGCACGATTGCTTTCAAACAAAAATCCCCGAGCCTAGACTCAGGGATTTGTTTATTCCTTGTGGCTCATTAACTTCACATTCACAGTGTATTTCAAACTCGTGAGACGGTAAGAACAAAACGCATACTGTTTGATCTTTGTTCGATAATTTAGTTGCGGTTTTTTTAATCAAGATCAATCTTCAGCGTAATTTAATCTTTGGATCACATGCCTTCATCTATACTTCTAAAAGGTAGCCTATTGGAGGATCAAGGAGGCACCATGATTACCGTGCATCGTGAATACAGTTTGAAGAATAGCCTAGACTTGCATGCTAGCGTTGAAGTCAATCCAGTTGGAATGTTGGAAGTCGATATCATTGAGCTGGGTGAGCATCATACGACGGATTTTGGTGACTTGTCTTTTGAAAGTCGTGGTAGCGAAACCAGAGTGCGTGGGAAAGAAGGCAACGTGCCGTGGCAATTCAACCTTGCGAAAAAAGATGCGTTGGAGCTTTCTCACCTAGTTGATGAAGCCAATGAAGAATATGAGACCTTAATGAGTGATCTTATGTAACTTCAGTTGATGCTTAGACGAGAAAAAACCTCCCGCGGGAGGTTTTCATTTTATGGGGTGTCTTCTGTTGGAGTCGGCAAATCTGGAACGTTTTCACCATCAAACTTGTCTGCGTAGCTCTTCGGTGGTGGTGTCCAACCTCGTTCTGATCGCGAGAGTTTATCGTGCCGGTCTTTTCGCATCTCTTCGGCCATTTTCTCTTCTAGGTGAATAAACAGCTGAAGGAAGTTATTGTCGTAGCGCTCACCTTTTGAATCATCGGCCCATGCTTCGTACAGAATATTGGATTTTCTATCTTCGACACGCTTATAAGTGGTTTTTTGTTGTTCAACAAAGAACGGATGAATACCAAGCAGCTTCATCGCATGACCACCAACTTCTAATGCAGAGTGGTAAGTCTCTGATTCTATAATATCCGCTCCTGCCTGACGGAGACGGTAGCCATGACCGCGGTCGAATGCACGTGCGATGATTTTCACCTGAGGGTAAGTGTGTTTGATGTATTTCACCAATTCGACACTTGATTCTTGGTTATCAATCGCGACAACAATTGCCGAGGCCTGTTTAATGCCAGCGGTATGAAGCATATCGGGACGCGTTGCATCACCAAAGTAAGCACGGGTGCCAATTTGGCGCATGTTGTCAATTTGGCTCGCTTGGTGATCCAGAACGACGGTCTTTACACCATTGGATACTAAGAGACGGTTGATGATCTGACCAAAACGACCAATACCCGCGATGATAACCGTGCCTTGCTCTTCAATAGTATCGATTTCACGTTCGTTCGATTCACTTTGATAGCGAGGAAGAATCACTCTATCAAACAGAATAAATAACCCCGGAGTAAGGAACATCGAGATAGCCACGACGAGGGCTAATGTTTGAGATAGCTCGAATGGAATAACGTGGTTTTGTACTGAGAAACTTAATAGCACAAAACCGAATTCACCCGCTTGCGCTAAGCTCAACGCGAACAACCAACGGTTGCTCCCTTTAATGCGAAATATAAACGCTAAAATGAGCAAAATGGACGCTTTTAGTAGCATGACGCCGAGCGTGAGAGCGATGATTAAACCGAAGCCACTAAATAGGACAGAGAAATCGATGCCTGCACCAACCGTGATAAAGAACAGGCCGAGCAACAAGCCCTTAAAGGGTTCAATATTTGACTCAAGCTCATGGCGGAATTCACTGTTTGCCAAGACGACACCTGCGAGGAAAGTTCCCAAAGCCGGTGATAGACCAACTAAACTCATCAGGGCAGCAATACCGATCACCAGCATCAACGCTGTAGCCGTGAATATCTCACGCAGACCTGAGCTTGCGACATAGCGGAATAATGGGCGACTCAGGAAATGGCCGCCAACGACCACGAGAGCAATCGAAGCGGTAATCGCTAAGCCATATGTCCAACCAGGCAATCCAGCGACTAAGCTTAACTCTTCATGATGCTCTGCCGCCGTTTGCGCAGCGGATTGTGCTTGCTCTACTAATTCGGGCAATGCTAGGAGGGGGATAAAGGCTAGCATTGGAATGACGGCGATATCCTGGAAAAGAAGTACAGAGAACGCGTTCTGACCACCTTCTGTTTTGGTCAACCTTTTTTCGCTGAAGGTTTGTAGCACAATGGCGGTTGAAGATAAGGCGAAAATCAAGCCGATGGCTAAAGCAACGGTCCAAGGCTGCCCAACATAAAGCGCAATCCCCATGATCACAGCAGCAGTACCACCAACTTGCAAACCACCTAAGCCCATTAGACGATTGCGCATTGCCCAGAGCATTTTGGGCTCTAGTTCCAAACCGACGAGAAATAACATCATCACCACACCGAACTCAGCGAAGTGCTGAATGGTGGTGGTCTCTTTGCCGACTAGACCAATGATGGGGCCAATAATCACACCGGCAATTAAGTAGCCGAGTACAGACCCCAACCCCAAGCGCTTCGCTAAAGGAACGGCAATCACTGCCGCTATTAGGTAGATAAAAGCTTGTAAGAAAACCCCAGTCATGATGCTCCCTTAATCAGTTCTGGTAAGGCGCTGTTGAGCTTAATGAGTGATGCTGCTGCTTTGATATTGAGTTTGTCTTCGACTAACGCGGTGAGCAGAGTCCGGTAGCGTTCAAGATGATGGGGGATTCGCCCTTCTTCTAGCGCGGTGCGAGAACCAAACAAAGCAAGAGGGGCAATATAGTTCATTCCGGTTAGTGAAGACATTTGTTCGATAGGTGCAAGTAGCTCCCGAATGGTAAAGTGGTTGTAGCCTTCGGCTTTGTAGGCTTCTTCTTTACCGCCCGCAGAAAGCACGCATAGCATCGTTTTTCCCCGCAATTCTGTACCTTCTGTGCCATAAGCAAAACCGTATTCAAGCACAAGATCCTGCCACTCTTTTAAGATAGAAGGGGTGGAGTACCAATAGAGAGGAAACTGAAAAATCACCACATCATGATCGCATAAGCGTTGTTGTTCTCGGTCGATATTAATATTGAAATGAGGATACTCACTGTACAGATCGACGCACGTCACTCCTTCAATTTCTTGGGCGGCTTTGAACATAGGGGCGTTCACTTCGGAGCGGTGTTGGGAAGGATGGGCAAAGAGAATGAGTACTTTTTTATTTATCATAGAAATCCTTGCTGTGTGCCCAAACTATTTTTGGTATAAGAATGAGAGACTTTAGTGATTGTAACAAACTGTAACTCATATCTCATTCGCTCGCCAGCATCGCCCACATAGAAACCGTGTTAGGCGTCAACTATGAGATCAGTCACTCCCCGAAAGAGCTTTTGACCAAAGCTATTGTTCAGGATGCATTTTGCGCTTATGTACGTAAGGATCATCCGCTAAAAGGTGGACGCTTACAGATTACGGATTGTGAGAACTTAGAGTTCGCCACCATCATTGCAGCCGACTGGAACTCCAACGTTTCATTTGCGAAAAATTATAAAGGTCAAAGGTGTAGAGCCTAACATTGCTTTCGTTGTGAACTGCCTTTCGCCATTGTGGATGTAGTCGAAAACTCGGATATGGTATTTCCTGCCTCAAAGACGCTGAATGCCGAGAAACTTTCTTATCTATGTCGGATCGAATTCAAGTACGGTGGATGGTTATTAAGCCCGCCTTGCAGGCTTGCTATCATCACAAAAATCTGAGCAATGTCACAGTGCATTGGTTACGCGGTATCGTTACAGAGATTATCAAAAACAACTTAGACTCGAGAACTCACCATTAATAACCACCGGTTATTACCCCATTTACTTGGGTTTATTAATAAACCGTCGTTAATGGCGGGTTACCTATTACCGGAATAACCCTCTAAGCCATTTGCTGAGAGGGTCACTATACCGAAACAATCTCAAGGTACTTGGTTATAGATTATCGTTTGATGTTGTAGCGAGCCATTGTGGCTTCTTCTGTCGATACGACGGTTTTACCAATCGGTGCGAGAGAAATGACCGCCAGTTTTAGGTGTTGAAGTGCAAACGGAATACCGATGATCGTTACAAAGCATGCCACGGCAGAAAGTACATGACCGATTGCTAACCAGATACCCGCAAACACAAACCAAATCACATTACCGATCACCCCGAGAGGGCTAGTGCCGATGTCCATCTCGTTCGTGAGTTCATCTCGTGAAACGGCTTCTTTGCCGAATGGGAAAAACGAGAAGTTACCCATTACGAAGCAAGCGCGTCCCCATGGAATGCCGATGATACTGATGAATGCCAGTAGCCCGAAGAACCACCATAGCAAACCCATGAATACGCCACCGAATACAAACCAGATGATGTTGCCGAGTGTTCTCATTTAAAACCCTTTTGATTTATAGCGTTAAGTTAAGTATGTCATATAAACATTAACCGAGGATGAATAATTGCAATGAGATTGCACTATTGATATCCAGCATGTCCAAGTTCAGGTTACTTGGGTATAGCACATTGGAGCGTTGAAACGACAGATAAAAAAGGCTCTCAACGTGTATTGAGAGCCTTCAATACTTAGGCCTTAACCATAGTTAAACGCGGTACAGGTTTGTCATTAATCGGCAGGTGAATCAGTGCGGCGATCAACGCAAGAACCACGGTAGACCACCAGATAGGCTCGTATGAGCCGTAGTAATCGTAAATTCGGCCGCCCACCCAAGCTCCCAAGAAACTGCCGACCTGGTGAGTGAAGAACACCAGACCATAAAGGGTCGATAGGTAACGTGAGCCGAAGATTTGGCGAACCAGGCCAGATGTCAGCGGCACTGTTCCAAGCCAGCAGAAACCGATTGCACCACCAAAAATAGCTGCCGTGTGTTCAGTGACAGGTAGCGTCACAAAAGCGGTGATCACAACTGTGCGCATCAAGTACAGTGCTGACATTACGTGGCGTTTGTTGAAACGGTCGGCCATTACTCCCCAGAAGTAAGATCCAAAGATGTTGAAGATACCAACGTAAGCCAACGCCATTGCCGCGGTTGATGCTGGCAGGTTTTTATCGGCCAGGTAACTTGGAAGGTGAGTGGCAATAAACATCACGTGGAAACCACACACAAAAAATCCGGCATGAATCAACCAGTAACCTTTATGAGCAAAGGCTTCTTTCAATGCTTCTTTCAGTGTTTGATTGTCTTCTGGTGCATTGGTAGCGGCATTGGCTTTTGGCTTTGCCGTCCTCATAAATAGGGCAAACACCACCATAAAGCTACATAGCACAGCGAATGCTTGCATTGCCCCTTGCCAGCCAAAGTCGCTCATTAGTGTCTGTGCGCCTGGGATCATGGCAAACATACCAAATGAACCAGCGGCCGTGGTTAAACCGAATGCTTTTGCAGCATGCTCTGCTGGTACGACTTTCGCGACGGCACCCAGAACGATCACGTAGCTGGTGGCACTCAGACCAAGACCAACAAGTACACCCAGTGATAGGTACATCATGGTTGGTGCAACGGCTATCGATGTCAGAAACAGTCCCAAAGCGTAAGAGATGGCACCTAAAATGATAATACGCTTTGCTCCCCAACGGTCGGCTGCCATACCCACAAAAGGCTGGAAAACACCAAACAATAGGTTTTGCAATGCTATCGCAAAGCTAAAGAACTCGCGCCCGGTTTGAAAGTAGTCGGAAATTGGCATCATAAAAATGCCAAATGATTGTCTGATCCCTAGACAGATAATTAGAATCCCTATTCCCAGCCAAACTAGGAGTGGAAACCGGAAAATACTCATAAATTGCTCTTATTAATGATGGTGGTGATGATGAGAGTGTTCTTTATTGTCACCTGTGGTTTGGTGACAGCCACTATTAATGGCTTGTGCTGCCAGAATTTCCAATAACTTAGGAGAGTTATGGACAATGATTAATGACAAGCACAACATGACCGATATCCTCAGCACCTGAGCGAAAATGGATTGAGAAAAAAGCATGCATTGTGCGCTCACGTAAAAAAATGAGCGCGAAGTGTAGTGATAAACCAGTAATGACGCAAATGACAAAAAGTGGAATAGGTTATGCGTTTAATGCATGTGTAAGGGAGGGAGAAGCGTTTTTTTGGAGTTTGCGTATGGCTATTGAACAATCATCGATTTGAGATTCATCTTTTATCACGTAAAATAGCGCAGGTTTGCTTCGTATAACCCCAATAATATGGATTGGGGATCTCTACCAGTTCCCGCAAAGTGCTGATTACGAAGAGTTGAGGTCACAGTGGATCTTACTCTTTGTAATGGCGTTCGATTTTTTCTAATCACTATCTATTCTTAGAGTAATTGCATCCACAAAACATAACTAAATAGGTGGAATATGAATGCATTTATTCAAGGGCTTCCAAAAGTAGAGCTACACTTACACATTGAAGGTTCGTTAGAACCGGAGCTGCTGTTTGAACTTGCAAAACGAAACAACATCGACATTCCATATGACTCTCCAGAGACATTACGCCGCGCTTACGAATTTGAGGATTTACAGTCTTTCCTCGATATCTATTATCAAGGCGCGAACGCGCTGCGAACCGAACAAGATTTTTATGATCTCACTTGGGCATATTTAGAACGATGTAAAGCGGACAATGTCATCCATACCGAGATCTTCTTTGACCCGCAAACGCATACCGACCGAGGCATTGATTTTGATACTGTTATTAATGGCATATACCGAGCCATGCAAGACGGTCACGATAAGCTTGGTATCACTTCGCAGATCATCGCGTGCTTCTTGCGCCACCTTTCAGAAGAAAGCGCCTTTGAAACGTTGCAATCCGTCCTGAATCATCAAGATAAAATTATTGGTGTGGGGTTGGATTCTTCTGAGCAGGGGCACCCTCCAGAGAAGTTTAAGCATGTGTTCCAGCAAGCCAAAGTGGCGGGTTTACTAACCGTTGCGCACGCAGGGGAAGAAGGGCCAGCGCAGAACATTATTGATGCGATAGAAATGCTTGGCGTTAACCGTGTCGATCATGGTGTTCGCTGCGTAGAAGATGCGTCTTTGGTAGAAAGATTGATTGAGAGCAAAATGCCATTAACGGTGTGCCCACTTTCCAATATTAAATTGTGCGTGTTTGATAACATGGCGCAGCATAATATCGTCGAGCTGCTTCGTAAAGGTGTGGCAGTCACGATCAATTCAGATGACCCCGCTTACTTTGGCGGCTATATGACAGACAATTTCTTAGCGGTGAGTAACGCTCACTCGATGAGCAAACAGGAGTTGGCTCAGTTCACTATTAACGCCATCAATGCAAGTTTCATCAGCGATGGATTAAAAACAGAGTATCGTGCGCAGGTAGAAGATTATCTGACTGCTTACCAGTAGGAAAAGGCAGACAGTGAAAGGGCTAGTTTGTTAGCCCTTTTTCAGGTGCATGATCAATATTATTGCTGACTTGCGTCAAGGTACGCCTTGGAAGACATATTTGTCCAAGCCCGTACTTTGGTTAAATACTGTTGCTGCGACTCAATAATCTCTTTGGTTAAAGGATCATTACTGGCTTGTTCTTGGAGCAGATCCTCGGTCGCTTTTTGCATCGCTTGCAGTACTTCTGGTGGGAAGTCTCGGACTTTAATATCAGGGTACTCTGCACTCATTGTTGCCCAGCTATTTGCGTTAGCATCGACTGCTTGGGTATACATATCAAAGGCAGCCACGCGGAACGCAGTTTCCAGAATTGAGCGTAAATCAGCGGGCAGTGTTTCCCATGTTTTCTTAGTTACGAGGAACTGGGTTTCAGATCCAGGTTCATGCCACGCGGTGTAATAGTAAGGCGCAATTTTTTGGAACCCCATTCTTAAGTCAAAAGCGGGACCAACCCACTCTAACGCGTCTATCGTTCCTCGTTCTAGCGATGTGTAAAGTTCACCGGGTGCGATATTGGTCGGTTTTGCGCCAACCTTTGCCATTACCTCCCCAGCAAAGCCCGGAATGCGGATCTTCAAGCCTTGCAAATCATCGAGAGAGTGGATCTCTTTCTTAAACCATCCTCCCATTTGGATATCTGAGTTACCACCAGGAAACGACAGTAAGTTGTGCGGGGCGTAGACCTTTTCCATCAACTCCATGCCTCCGCCTCGGTAGAACCAAGCGTATTGCTCGGTCGAAATCATGCCAAAGGGTATAGAAGAGAAATAGAGGGTATTGGGTAATGCCGATCAGTTAAGAGATAAATGATCGGTTGAACGATCCTACAGATGGCTTATAAAGGCTCTAAGTTCCCAAAACTTAGAGCCTTTTATTTTGCAATTAACCACA
>NZ_LIXM01000020.1 GCF_002608565.1 Vibrio sp. PID17_43 | reverse complement strand
CTCTGGTAATAGATTCTGAATCACGCTCGTTCCTCGCTGTCCAGAATGACGGGGAGATAGTGGGTCATTCCAGCGAACCTAAGTGAGACTAGGAATCTACTCACCGCCCGCTTTGAAGCCAAAATCCTATCTCATCAATCCGAGCACTCTGGTAATAGATTCTGAATCACACTCGTTCCTCGCTGTCCAGAATGACGGGGAGATAGTGGGTCATTCCAGCGAACCTAAGTGAGACTAGGAATCTACTCACCGCCCACTTTGAAGCCAAAATAATATCTCCCAATTCGAGCACTCTGGTAATAGATTCTGAATCACGCTCGTTCCTCGCTGTCCAGAATGACGGGGAGATAGTGGGTCATTCCAGCGAACCTAAGTGAGACTAGGAATCTACGCACCGCCCACTTTGAAGCCAAAATCCTATCTCACCAATCCGAGCACTCTGGTAATAGATTCTGAATCACGCTCGTTCCTCGCTGTCCAGAATGACGAAGAGGAGGGCACTCAAAGCAAAGTCGAAAAGTGGTTTATTTCTCGTCGTCTGGCAGTTTTACATTCAACTCAAGAACTGAGATATCATCGTCTTTGTGTTCAAATGTCAGATCGACCATGTTTGGATCAATCGCGACGTATTTGCTGATCACCTTCAGAATGTCCTCTTTCAATTGAGGCAGATAAGAAGGTGCAGGGTCGTTCTGGCTGCGGCGCTCAGCAACGATGATTTGCAAACGTTCTTTAGCTAAACTGGCCGATGTTTTTTTCTGAGGGCGGAAAAATTCTAATAGTGACATGTCTAGCCTCCGAACAGTCGTTTAAAGAGTCCTTTCTTCTCCTCAGTAAGGAAACGAAATTCAACCTCGCTACCAAGAAGGCGCTCTACGGTATCAGTGTACGCCATGCCTGCATCCGTATTTTCATCGAAAGTAACGGGTACGCCCTTGTTTGATGCGTTCAGTACCGCTTGGCTTTCAGGAATCACGCCTAACAAAGGAATGTGAAGAATGTCTTCGACGTCTTGTACACTCAGCATTTCACCTTGGTTAACGCGAGCTGGATTATAGCGAGTCAGCAACAGGTGCTGTTTCACAGGCTCAAGGCCTTGCTCCGCGCGCAGTGACTTAGAATCCAAAATGCCCAGAATACGGTCAGAGTCACGAACAGAGGAGACTTCAGGGTTGGTCGTTACAATCGCTTCATCTGCGTAGTATAGCGCCATTAGAGCACCTTGCTCGATACCCGCTGGTGAGTCACAGATGATGAAGTCAAAGCCCATTTCACCGAGTTCAGTGAACACGCGTTGTACACCATCTTTGGTGAGTGCGTCTTTATCACGTGTTTGTGAAGCGGGAAGAATGAATAAGTTATCCGTGCGCTTATCTTTAATCAGCGCTTGGTTTAGCGTTGCTTCACCGTTGATGACATTTACAAAGTCATACACGACGCGGCGCTCACAACCCATGATCAGATCGAGGTTACGCAAACCGATATCAAAATCGATCACCGCAGTCTTATTGCCCTTAAGAGCCAGACCTGAGGCGATGGCTGCGCTTGAAGTGGTTTTACCAACGCCACCTTTACCAGACGTTACTACAATAATGCGTGCCATTTTATTTCCTTTTTAGACTAAATAGTGAGTGCTTCCAGACGTAATGATTCTTCGGCTTTACTGATCATTACTTTCTTTTGCCAATACTCACTCTCAATTTGATCGCTCAACCAGTAATCGCCAGCAATGGAAACCAGTTCAGCTTGTAAATCGTGACAAATAATATGAGCTTCTTGCTGCCCGCTCGCTCCGGCAATCGCGCGTCCACGTAGGGTGCCATGAATGTGGATAGAGCCATCTGCTATCACCTCTGCACCAGCACTGACGTGCGCGAGTACCACTAAGTCGCCATCTTTAGCGTAGACTTGCTGACCCGAACGGACGGGGGTGCGAACCACTTTTGTCGGGGCGATTTTAGCTGGAGCTTGAGTCGGCGACTTGCTTGCAGACATAATCGCAAAGCCAGCTTCTGAGGCAAGATTTTGAACGCGCTTATCTTTGCAACCCGTAACCCCGACAGGAATAAACCCGGCGTCAGCAATCCCTTGTTTCAGCGCCCTGAAATCAATATCGCCTTCGACTTTTGCTATATTGATAATCAAAGGAGCGGATGCGAAGAAAGAAGGGGCTTGAGAAACCTTTTCTTGCAAAAAATCGACAGTTTTGTCGACCTCATTATCAGAAAGGTGTAAAACTGACAAAGTAAAACTGCTACCTTTAAGGTCTGGTGTATGGGTCATCGTGGACTACTTGCCTTTATTGAAAGAGCGTTGCCTTAAACTAGGTCTGTCATGTTATATTCCATCCTCTGACGCAGCAAGTTCTCAAGCGGGCAAATCCGAGATTTAATCTCAAATTTGCTATTAAGTTTGCGAGAATTTTACGTTTTCAACAAAATCCGCGCTAAAAGCGGATAAATCAGCACAAAAGGCTTGTCATGCTTTGTTCTATTTATAAAAGCGCAAAAAAAGAAGGCGCTTATCTTTATATCCCGAAAAAAGACGATTTTTCACAGGTTCCTGACACGTTAATGCAAATGTTCGGTAAGCCTATGCCAGTCATGACGATCAAACTTGATGGTCGCACTTTGGCGCAAGTTGATATCGAGAAAGTGAAGGCATCATTACAGAATGAAGGCTTCTTTTTGCAATTACCACCTCCGCCAGAAAACCTACTAGAAAAATACAAAGAACAAAAAACTCAGCAGAAAGGCGAACAGTAAGTCCGTTTTTCATCTGAGAATACTGCCTTACTCAAGGAGGGCAATATGAAAAAGATATTGGCAACGATGCTCAGTGTTGGCATATGTACTTCAGCGTTTGCAAGTAATGAGGGCTTTGAGGAGTACCTCAATAAATTGCGTACAGAAGCGCGTGCTAAAGGCATCTCTGAACAGGTGATCAGTGCCGCTTTTGCTAATGTTGAATACAAACCTCGTGCGGTTAATGCAGACCGAAATCAACCGGAAAAGAAACTGACGTTGGATGAGTACATTCCTCGGGCGGTACCGGAATGGAAGGTAAAGCAAGCGAAGCAATTGTACAAAGAGCATTACGCAGAGTTAAAGCGCATTGGTGACGAATATGGCGTGCAACCGCGCTTTATTGTCGCACTGTGGGGCGTGGAAAGTAACTTCGGTAAGTTCACCGGTAATTTCCGCGTGATCGATGCGCTATCGACCATGGCATTTGAAGGTCGTCGTGAAGAGTTCTTCCGTAAAGAAACCATGGCAGCGCTGCAAATTCTAGATGAAGGCCATATTGGGTTAGAGAGTTTCAAAGGCTCTTGGGCAGGTGCGATGGGCCAGTGTCAGTTTATGCCAAGCTCATTCCTACGCTTTGCCGCAGATGGCAATGGCGATGGTAAGAAAGACATCTGGCAATCAGAAGCGGACGTGTTTGCTTCTACCGCGAACTACCTAAGCGAATCGGGTTGGGACGACAAGTTCACGTGGGGTCGTCAGGTGAAGGTGCCACACGGTATCGACCACAATCTTGAAGGCCGCGGAGAAGAGAAAGGCAAATACCTGCAAGAGTGGAGCAAGCTTGGTATCACCAAATACGATGGCAGCCCATTACCTAAGTTGGACGAAGACATCAAAGCGTGGCTAATCATGCCCGACGATGAAAACGGTCGTACTTACTTGGTGTACAACAACTACAATGTGTTGATGAAGTGGAACCGCTCTTACTACTTCGCACTGGCGGTAAGTCACTTAGCTGACCGCATCACATTCTAAGTTGAATTTCTCAATACGGCTTCCAAGCTATTGCCACGGGCGTAATGGCGAACTTGATGAGTGCATCAATCGCTGGCGTGATTTTGAGCCTTTAACATATTAGAGCGCTGCGTTTCTGGAATCGGGAACGCTTCGCTTCGAGAGGGTAGAGGAAGACAGTTTTGGCTCAGACGCATCTTCTTGCTCCCTCAAAAACAAAAGGGTTGACGCTTCTCGTCAACCCTTTTCATTTCTTCGAATCTCGAATCTATTTCTTCGTATGGAACTGCTCGCAAGCCAGCATCGTATTCTCAATCAAGCTTGCAACGGTCATTGGACCAACACCACCTGGTACTGGAGTAATGAAGCTTGCGCTTTCACGCGCTTTATCATATTCCACGTCTCCGACTAGCTTGCCAGATTCAAGGCGGTTAATACCAACATCAACGACCACGGCGCCTTTCTTAATCCACTCACCAGGAATGAAGTTTGGTTTACCAACGGCGACCACAACCACATCGGCTTGGCGTATATGGCTTTCTAGGTCTTTGGTAAAGCGGTGACACGTTGTTGTTGTACAACCTGCAAGTAGCAACTCTAGCGTCATTGGACGGCCAACAATGTTCGATGCGCCAACCACGACCGCGTGCTTGCCACGTAACTCAATGTTGTAACGATCGAGTAGGGTAATGATGCCTTTTGGCGTACAAGAGCGCAGTTTAGGAATGCGCTGGGCTAAGCGCCCAACGTTATAAGGGTGGAAGCCATCCACGTCTTTTTCTGGGTGAATACGCTCAAGAACGTGCGTTGTATCAATACCCGCAGGAAGAGGCAACTGAACTAGAATGCCATCGATTTCTGCATCGTTGTTTAACTCGTCAATCAGAGACAACAACTCTTCTTCCGAAGTGGTCGCAGGAAGGTCAAAAGACTTAGAGATAAAGCCAACTTCTTCACACGCACGGCGCTTACTGCCAACGTAAACTTGCGAAGCAGGATCTTCACCAACAAGAACAACCGCAAGACCAGGAGCGCGAAGGCCAGCCTCAACGCGAGCTTTCACTCGTGCTGCAACTTCTGATCGAACAGTTTGGGAAATAAGAGTTCCATCTATATTTTGAGCAGTCATGACTTTCCTTTTTAAATAAGAAGGCTAATTATTTGCAGCGCATTGTCGCAGAAAATGGATTTAACATCCATAAGCAAACGTTTGCCTTGGGGTTCTTTTGAACATTTTTCGCATCATTGGCCTTTTTTTAGACATTCAGATCAGAATGTTACGAAAACCCGTTGATTTAAGCGGTTGAACTCGTATAATCCCTCCTGTAGCGCGCCCTTAGCTCAGCTGGATAGAGCACGTCCCTTCTAAGGATGTGGTCGCAGGTTCGAATCCTGCAGGGCGTGCCATTTATTTAGAAGCCCCGATAGCTCAATGAGTTATCGGGGTTTTGTCGTTTTTGGCAATCATAGTCACGTTTATAGTCTAGTAAGCAATTTACTCAAACGTGCCTCAACTTAGTTGTGACAGAAACTAAGTTGTGTGATGTCACCCCTCCTTACCCTGAGCGATAGCACAATCGTTTTTCTATCATCTTGTTAGGCACTTCATGAATGGACCTAGATTCAGTTCTGTATGTTAATGAATTGCGTTAATGGTTATGTGCATATTTCGGAGCATTCCGATCAGTCATTTCCCCCCTGTGTCAGCATAGTTGTCGTCTAGATTTTTAAGGAGATAACTATGCCAGCAAATCCAGTTCCAATTGATGTGAAAACAAAAGGTCAAACTTGGTTGTTACCACCATATAATTGGTCTCATCGAAGAATTGCTAAAGAATTAGATGTGAGTCCTTCCGTGGTATCTAAGTGGAGAAATGAACTTGTTGAAAGCGGCCTATTGTCTACAGAGCCGACGTTAGAAAATACTACTAATGATTATTCAGCGGAGCAGAGATTTTTCATAGTGATTGAAACTGCAACAATGTCTGAACGCGAGTTAGCTGAATACTGTAGGTCTAAAGGGTTATTTGTCGATGACGTTAAAGCCTGGCGAGCACTATCTATCAAGGCGCAGAGCGCAACATCGACTTCAATATCACACAAAGAAAATAAGCAACTACGTGAGGAACGCAGAAAGGTAAAAGCGCTGGAGAAGGAGTTGGCACGTAAAGAGAAAGCACTTGCTGAAACGGCTGCACTACTAGTTTTGCGGGAAAAGTTCAATGCCCTCTGGGAGACCAACGAGGAAGACTGATTCCTATCTCAGAGCGGCTTAAAATAGTCACACTTGTTGATGAAGCTGTACGTAAAGGGGCAACAAAGACAAAGGCTTGCTCCACCGTTGGGTTATCAATACGAACGTTTCAGCGCTGGACACGGAACTCTGCCGAAGTCACAAGTGATATGCGTCAGCATCCTCGGCAGCACGAACCTCATAATAAGCTATCAGAAGCCGAAAGGCAGCAGATATTGGATATCTGCAATACACCAGAGTATGCAGATTTACCGCCGAATACCATCGTTCCAATGTTGGCTGATGAAGGCATTTACATTGCCTCAGAGTCCACATTTTATCGTGTATTAAAAGCAAACAACCAGCTAGGTAAGCGAACTCGCAACAAAGTTGGTACAAGCCCTTCTCGACCAAAGGTCCAAAAAGCCTGCAAACCAAATCAGGTATGGAGCTGGGATATCAGTTATCTGCCATCGAAAATACGAGGGAAGCACTATTACCTCTATTTGATAATGGATATCTTCAGTAGAAAAGTAGTAGGTGCAGAAGTGTATGATCAGGAGCTAGGCGAATATGCAGCGGAGTTACTCCAAAGAACAGCATGGCGGGAAAAGTGTGTGCAAGGCAACATCACTTTGCACTCTGACAACGGTGCTCCTATGAGAAGTTACACCATGCTTGCAAAGATGCATGACCTTGGGGTCGTAAGCTCTTATTCTAGGCCAAGAGTAAGTAACGACAACCCATACTCTGAGTCGTTGTTCAAAACAATAAAGTATTGTCCTTCATGGCCAGTGGATGGGTTTTCTTCCATTGAAGACGCTCGGTGCTGGGTTGGTAATTTTGTTGATTGGTATAACAAGGAGCATAAACACAGTGGCATAAAGTATGTAACACCTCAGCAGAGGCATTGCGGCGAGGATAATGAAATTCTACGACAGCGTATGCAAGTCTACCGACGTGCTCAATTGACTCATCCAGGCAGATGGAGTCGGCAAACGAGAGACTGGAGTTATATCGATGAGGTGTACTTGAACCCTGAAAAGTGTGCCGCGTAATTATTCACGTTACTAAATTGTAAAAAAGACGACAACTTGCTTGAAAAACAGCGGAAACGAGCGTTCGCAATCACCGAAATACGCATAGTTCTGATTCACCAAATTTCTTCAAGCTGAAACGCCGAAATCAACGGTCAAACTTATCCACTACACCATCTAACGACATATTGAAATTAAACCTGTAGGATGAGCATCAATAAAGAAAGCCACTCGGTGAGTGGCTCGTAACTTTTATTTAGAAATGATATCCCAAAACCACGCGTCTTCTGTATCTTTCTGTGCTGCAATATACAGCTTGTCAGCTCCATCGACGGTTGCGGTGTATGCGTAACCACCATAATTTCCTTCAAATTCTGCATACTCTAAAGAGCAGCCAGAAACTACAAAGTCGAGCTCATAATAAAACTCTTTGGCAGTCAGCTGGCCAGTTGCTACGTTACAATACGTCACGTATGCAGTTATTTGCCCGCTTTCTTCAATATTCCAAACGGTGCCAGGATCAATATCTGAATATGCAAAGGGTTGCATTTCGGTTATAGACAGACTGTTAGTTTGCCTTTCAAGTGGGTAGGATTCGGTGTCGCTATAGACGACATCACCTGTCGTGGAGTCAACTTGTGAATAATTGTATGTCACTGTAGCACTAGTGTCATTATCAGCTGTAAGTACAATTTCTTCCGAAAAATCATACCCTAATGAAGACCATTGGTCAGTTGCTCTTAAGGTATTTTGAGATATTGTATATTCATGTCGTTCGGCATAATAAATACCGCTATCTTCCACTGAGATTAGCCCTTCGCTGGCATCAATTAGCGTTACATCGCCGAACTCATCAACATATATTCCATCTAAATTATAGGTAGTGGTAGCACCGTCTCCACCATCGCTACCACCACAAGCTGTTAAACCCAACACAATAATCGACGTTATAAACTTTTTCATTTTTATCAGTCCTTTATTAAAAATCAATGCCATTCTAAGAAACTGTTTTCAAAAAGAAATAGTCATCATATATAAGTGCTATTTGTTGTATTGGTTTCATAATGTTTCACTTTCAAAGTGTAGATAGCCTCACATAGAATAAATACATACAAAGAATTATGATTAACGCGAAGTTTCATTTTTTAAGTTATATATCAACTCTATTAAGAAATTTCACTCCCAGTATGAGGTTTTAAAACACGCAGTGGGGCAAATCTGAGTTAACCCAGTTAAGTCCTGCGTGTGTCACACCAATCGATATTACTATGCAAACCTAAGAAACAAATCTTATGGCGAGTTGAAAACTCAGGTACAGTCTTGTACGATTCGTACCGCGTGACTGTGCTCACGGTAGAAAGCGCCCTTAGCTCAGCTGGATAGAGCACGTCCCTTCTAAGGATGTGGTCGCAGGTTCGAATCCTGCAGGGCGTGCCATTTATTTAGAAACCTCGATAGCTCAATGAGTTATCGGGGTTTTGTTTTTTTAGTCACCATACTTTTTAGCGCAACGTTCTCTACAACTTTTGCACTACCTTCTAGTCTTTGCAATCAATAGCACTTACTATGTGTTTAGTTTAATTGCAGTCTTACCTTTATGTCCTCAACTTCTAGTTTCTATAACCAAAATGCGAGCTCATTAGCGGAGCAATACAACTCGACAACATTCGAAAAAGTTCATGCGGAATGGTCAGCCTTCTGGCCTCATTCTGGCGACCGTGTCCTTGATGTTGGGGCGGGTTCTGGCCGAGATGCTAAGTGGATGTCAGAGCAAGGCTGTGAAGTCATTGCTATTGAGCCAGCCGCGTCTTTGCTGCAGCAAGGAAAGTCTTTGACAGGTGATGCTGTTACTTGGCTAGATGATGCGTTACCAGTACTTGAGAAGACGACGAATCTGGGACTGCGTTTTGACCTGATTTTGGTTAGCGCGGTCTGGATGCATCTAGCAACCTCTCATCGTGAACGTGCCTTTCGTAAGCTCTCCAACTTGCTAGCGCCCAACGGACGGTTGGTGATTAGTCTTCGACATGGCGAGTTTACTGATGGGCGAAAAGCTTACCCAGTCTCCGTTCAAGAGTTAGAACAACTTTCAAAGAACAGTGCTCTTATGGTGAGGCACATATCTGACAGTGACGATCAGCTCAAACGAGATAATGTGTACTGGCAAACTGTCGTGATGTCTTTACCTGATGATGGCTCAGGTGACCTAAACAAAGTGCGTCATATCATTGTTAATGATTCAAAATCCGCCACTTATAAGTTAGCGTTACTGAGAACCTTATTGCGTATTGCTGACGCACACTCAGGAGCAGTGATTGATCGGACTGATGGCAGGGTTGCGATTCCTCTTGGGTTGGTTGGTCTGTATTGGATTCGTCAGTTTAAGCGTCTCATCGACAAAGAAAATATTCAGCAAAGTTCCAATGCATCAAAAGGGCTTGGTTTTATTAAGCCTGATGGTTGGGGGAAGCTTTTTCACTTGAGCCCTGATGATTTAGCGATTGGTACTGCTTTCTTTGGGGATGATGTAGTGGCTTTAGACAAAGCGATCAAAGACAGCTTAAAAACCATAAAAGACGGGCCAGTGACTTACACTTATCAAGGTGATAAATCGAACCCGTATTTCGAAATGGTTCGTTCCTCGAAGAAGCATAAAGACTCGATCGTTATTGATGGGACTTTTCTTGAAAGCTATGGCCAATTTGTTCTTGATGAGAGTTTGTGGGATTGCTTTAGGCTCTATCACTCTTGGATTGAGTCGCTGGTGGTTAACCAATGGATTCTTGAAATGCAGCGTTTCAGCTCAAACCAAGAACGAGGAATCACACTACAAACGTATCACGATTGTTTGGTTTGGATTGATAAAGACCACGACACTCGCACCGTGCGCAAGAGGGTAGAAGAACTGCGCTCTAGTCAATCTGAGATAATCAGTGTTTGGAGCGGTCGTAAGTTACGCAATGAATATCACGTCGATCATTGTTTGCCTTTTGCATATTGGCCGAACAATGATAAATGGAATCTTCTACCAACCTCTAAAACGGAAAATTTAAACAAGCGTGATCGGCTTCCTGCAGTGTCTCGATTGAATACCTCAAAGCAACGCATTTTGGATTGGTGGGAGTTGGCATGGGGTGAATCAGGCACCCTAAACCAGTCGTTTTTTACTGAAGCATCGTTGTCTTTACCTAACATCCCAGCCTCTTGTCAGGATTTTGAACAGGTATTTGAGGCTATGGGATTACAAATTCGTGGTGTGAAAAGCCGACTTTGTATTGCCGAGTGGTGATTGTTTAGCCGAAATATGTTCTTCCTCGATAATAGAATAGCCTCCAGTGCGGAGGCTATTCTATCAGTGCTCAAGCTCCGCCTCTTTCACTGGCTCAGTTTCGGTTACTCTTACCTGTATGATGCGGTGGTTTCGTACGTGCAGTACCTCAAAGCGCCACTCTTGGTATACGACTATCTCTCCTTGTTTGGGTACTCGGCCAAGCAACCAGGTAAGCAAACCATTAAGTGTCTGGAAGCCTTCACTTTCTTCCCCTTCAATGTGACTAAGCGCGAGCTTGTGCTTCAGTTCATTGAGAGGGATTAATGCGTCCATTAGCCAACTGCCGTCTTTTTGTTTCTTCGCCCAAATTTGCTGGGGTGCCATGCCCAGTTCTCCCGCGATGGATTTCAGCAAATCATAGTGGGTCACCAAGCCTTGTACATCCCCATACTCATCAACGATAAAGACCATTTCGGTGCTGGTTTGCTGCATATGATTAAGCAATGGTAGGCCTTTCATGGATTCAGGGACAAAAAGTGGCCTTTTGACGAGCTTACCCAGACGAGTGATGGAGAGGTGATCGTATTCATCCAGCAGGGCTTTGGAGGAAATGGTGCCAATGATTTTGTCGAGCCCACCTTTGCATACCGGCCAAACGGAGTGTTGAGTTTGGCGCAAATGTTTGAGAATAGAGTCTATCGGTTGATCCACATCGAGAAAGTGAATGTCACATCTTGGTGTCATCAACGATAGAGCGAGGCGGTCATTCAGTAGCAGTAAATTTCTTATCATCAGTTGTTCTTGAGGCTCAATCGCACCGGATTCTGATCCTTCGCTGACTACGGCAAAGATATCTTCTTCTGTTACCGCCTCACTATTGCCATTTTGACCGAATAACATGAGCAAGGCGTCGGTGGAACGGGTCAGAAGTATCACAAATGGGGTGGTGAGCTTGGCTAGCCAATGAATAGGGTAGGCAACGATAATGGCGATGTGCTCAGCGTTGTTTTGGGCAAAGCGCTTCGGAACCAGCTCGCCAATGACAATCGCAAAGTAGGTAATGAGGATAACAACCGTAGAGGTGGCAAGCACGGTCGCGATTTCGCTCTCCAGCCCTTGGGCAACGAGCCAGTGCTCAAAAGGAACAGATAATGTGGCTTCTCCAAAGATCCCGCTAAGAATGCCTATCACAGTGATGCCGATTTGAATCGTAGAGAGAAATAGCGTTGGATTGTTTTTTAGTTGCAGGGCGAGACGAGCAGGCGAGCTGTGTTCAGCAATCTTTTTTAGGCGGCCACTTTTGGCGGTGACTAACGCAATTTCAGACATGGCAAACACGCCATTGAGCGCGATCAATCCAACGAGTAGTAAAATGTCCATGATTTTTCCAGTAATCTACACCTCATCAGCATAGCGAGGTTCGGGAATCAGAAACGTGAAGTCGCGAATACATCATCACGCTGCAACAATAGAATGCCTTATTAATAGGATAGAATTTGTTTATTGAATGTGGGGGATGAAGTGCAGAGGAATGGTTCTGTTACTTAGTACGGATTCTGATACACTACGCGCCCATTTCCTCTGTTGAGACGTTTCTATGCCATTTTCTAAGCTTGGTTTAAGCACACCAATCACTGATGCAGTGTTGGCGCTGGGTTATGAAAAACCGACTTCTATCCAACAAAAAGCCATTCCAATTGTTCTGCGTGGTAGCAATCTGATTGCGGCAGCGCAAACGGGCACCGGTAAAACGGCGAGCTTTGTATTGCCGATTTTAGAAAAACTCAGTAAAGGGGAAACGCAACGTAAAAAGCGTGCACGCGCGATCATCTTAACCCCAACGCGTGAGCTCGCACTTCAGGTTCATCAGAGCATTGAAGCGTACGGTAAGAACTTACCACTTCGTTCAATGGCGATGTTTGGTGGTGTGGATTACGCCCCGCAAAAACAAGCACTGATTGAAGGCGTTGATATTGTCGTAAGTACACCTGGTCGTTTGATTGACCTTTATGGCCAGCGCGCCATTCACTTTGATGAAGTGGAAATGCTGGTGCTGGATGAAGCGGACAAGATGCTGGATATGGGCTTCATCGATGCGATTGATAAGATCGTTGATTGTTTGCCTGAGGACGTGCAAAGTCTGCTGTTTTCTGCAACGTTATCGAATCCAGTTCGCGATTTGGCCAAGAACGCGATTGTCGACCCAGAAGAAATCACGATTGCTAAGCACAGCGCATCGAAATCAAACATCAAGCAATGGATCACCACCGTCGATAAAGACATGAAATCGTCGTTATTGAGCCACATGCTGACTCAGAACAACTGGTCGCAAGTGTTGGTGTTTATCGAAACTAAACACGGTGCGGCGAAGCTGGTTACTCAGCTAGAAAAGCGTGGCATTGTGGCAGAAGCCTTCCACAGTGGTCGCAACCAACGTGTTCGCCAAGAGTTGATTGAGCAATTTAAAGCGGGTGAAATTCAATACCTAGTGGCAACAGGCGTGGCGGCGCGCGGTATTGATATTGATAACTTACCAGTGGTCATCAACTACGATTTGCCTTTCCCTGCGGATGAATATGTACACCGTATTGGTCGTACAGGACGTGCTGGTGCGCAAGGTGAAGCCATTTCATTGGTATCAAAAGACGATTTCAAAAATCTATGCATGATTGAAAGCCGCCTTGGTCACCTGCTAGAGCGTGTGGAAATCGAAGGCTTTGCACCAAGAAAACCAGTACCGATTTCGATCTTGAACTACGTACCGAAGAACAAACGCAAACCACAAGATCAGCGTTCTCGTCGCGACAACGATGAAAAGCCTAACGCGAACTAGTTCCGTGTGAATCCCTTTCGTTGAGATCTCAAATAAAAACAAGCCGCATTTCGATGCGGTTTTTTTATTTGCAATCTATCCCTTACTCTTAGCAATGATTCCAGTGTAACAAGCTGAGAGCTTACGTACCCGAATTAACACCAACTGATGTACGGACTTTTCGGTTACATTGATGAGTTCGGCAACGGGCTAACTGTGAGGCGATTGGCTATTTTGTTGATTTAGCGGCGGTTAACTATGAAAAAATTATCATTGTGTCTTACGCTGTAGAAAGAATGTGCGGAAGGTTTGAGTTAATCTTTAGTCAAATTCTTGTCGTCTTGTTTGCAGATGATAGGGAATAGGCACAGACTTTCGCGCCTGCTATTGAACGCATAAACGAGGCATGAATGAAAACGGGTTATAAGCAATTTGCGGTAATAGGTCTGGGGCGTTTCGGCTTGGCTGTGTGTAAAGAGCTGCAAGATTCCGGCTCTCAAGTTTTAGCAGTAGACATTAACGAAGACCGAGTGAAAGAAGCCGCCAGTTTTGTGAGCCAAGCGCTCGTGGCTAACTGTACTCATGAAGAGACGGTTGCGGAGCTAAAGTTGGATGATTATGACATGGTTATGATCGCCATTGGTGCTGATGTTAATGCCAGCATCCTCGCCACCTTGATTGCCAAAGAGGCAGGGGTGAAATCGGTTTGGGTGAAAGCTAATGATCGCTTTCAAGCCCGCGTTTTGCAGAAGATTGGCGCAGATCACATCATTATGCCAGAGCGTGATATGGGTATTCGAGTTGCGCGTAAAATGCTTGATCAACATGTATTGGAATTTCACCCACTAGGCAGTGGACTCGCCATGACAGAGTTTGTGATTGGCTCACGATGGATGGGAAAAACCTTAGGCGAATTGGCGCTATGTAAAGAGGAAGGCGTACAGGTGCTAGGCTTTAAACGTGGTCCAGAAATTACCAAGGCGCCAGAATTGAGTAAGATGCTTGAAATCGGCGACTTGATCATCGTGGTTGGCCCACAAGACAAATTAGCGAGCAAGCTACGATCATTATGAAGCACTTTCATCAGAGAGGCGTCTTTTACGTCCCAGAGAGCAAACGAGATAAAGCGAAAGGCAGCGAGCCACGCATTATATTACTGAGTTTTCTTGGTGTGCTATTACCATCGGCGGTGCTGTTGACATTGCCCGTATTCTCTGTGACTGGTTTGTCCATGACGGATGCGCTCTTTACCGCAACCTCTGCGATCAGTGTGACGGGGTTAGGTGTTGTCGATACGGGACAGCACTTTACGTTGGCGGGCAAAATTTTGCTAATGTGCTTGATGCAAATTGGTGGATTGGGCCAAATGACGTTATCTGCGGTTTTGCTCTATATGTTTGGAGTACGTCTAAGTTTGCGTCAACAAGGTCTGGCGAAAGAAGCGTTAGGGCAAGATCGCCAAGTTAACTTACGTCGATTGGTAAAAAGTATCGTTACCTTTGCTTTGGTGGCTGAGATGATAGGCTTCCTCTTTCTTTCATTCCGCTGGGTTCCAGAAATGGGATGGCAGACGGGGATGTTCTACGCGCTTTTCCACTCTATCTCGGCGTTTAACAATGCAGGGTTTGCACTGTTTTCTGACAATATGATGAGCTTTGTGAATGACCCTGTGGTTATCTTCACACTTGCGGGGCTGTTTATCTTCGGTGGCTTAGGCTTTACCGTTATTGGTGATTTGTGGCTGCATTGGCGTCGTGGCTTTCACTTTTTGCAATTACACACAAAGATTATGCTGATCGCGACACCAGTGCTGCTTATTGTTGGTACGCTATTGTTCTGGCTTCTGGAAAGACATAATCCCAACACGATGGAATCTCTACCGATAGCAGGGAAATGGTTAGCGGCGTTTTTTCAATCAGCAAGTGCACGTACTGCGGGCTTTAATAGCGTAGATCTTGCACAGTTCACTCAACCAGCCTTGCTGGTGATGATTGTGCTCATGTTGATTGGCGCAGGCTCAACCTCAACCGGCGGTGGTATCAAGGTCTCTACTTTTGCTGTTGCGTTTATAGCGACGTGGGCATTTCTTCGCCAGAAGAAACACGTGGTGATCTTCAAACGTACCGTGAACTGGTCAACGGTGACTAAATCGCTGGCGATCATTGTTGTCAGTGGCGCGATTCTTACCACCGCGATGTTTTTGCTGATGATCACCGAAAAGGCCGCTTTTGATAAAGTGATGTTTGAAACTATATCGGCATTTGCCACAGTAGGGTTAACGGCGGGGTTAACTGCAGAGTTGTCGGAGCCCGGTAAATACATCATGATTGTGGTGATGATCATCGGACGTATCGGGCCTCTCACGCTTGCTTACATGCTAGCTCGTCCTGAACCGACGTTGATCAAGTACCCAGAGGACAATGTGCTAACTGGTTAATCTTTTTAACAACACAATGATCTTTTATTAGTAATGCGAGTTTCTCTACGCGTAAAGAGTAGAGAAACTCGCATTGTCATTATTTATCATTACGTTTCTTATCTACTTCTATGCAAAAAATACGCAATACCCATGAACAATTCATGGCTGAAAGTGGCGTTATACACGGCGTATACTCATAAACAGGAAGTTGTGCTTAAGGAATCATTATGTCCATCTGGGAAGGGGTCAATTTCACCCATCGCTTCAGTGAGCTGCCGTCTGCATTTTTTACTCGCGTTGCGCCACAGCCTTTAGACAATCCGCGTTGGGTCGTTTGGAATCGTGATTTGGCTTTGCAGTTTGGTTTGCCAAGACAAGCCGATGATGAATTGTTGAATGTGTTTGCCGGGCAAAGAGAATTTGGATCTTTTGCTCCGCTAGCCATGAAATATGCAGGCCATCAATTTGGCGTTTACAACCCAGATTTGGGCGATGGGCGCGGTTTGCTTTTGGCTGAAATTCAGCACCAAGATGGCACTTGGTTTGATATTCATTTAAAAGGGGCAGGGCTGACGCCGTATTCCCGCATGGGTGATGGTCGGGCGGTGCTACGCTCTACTATTCGTGAATATTTGTGTAGCGAGGCCATGGCGGGTTTGAGTATTCCGACCACCAGAGCGCTCGGTATGATGGACAGTAACACGCCGGTTTATCGTGAGAAGATGGAATACGGCGCTCTGTTGATCCGCATAGCAGAAACGCATATCCGCTTTGGTCATTTCGAGCATTTTTTCTATACCAATCAATTGGCCGAGCAAAAACTGTTGGCTGACAAAGTCATTGAGTGGTATTTCCCAGAGTGCGTTCAAACCGAAAAGCCGTATGCAGCGATGTTTGAGGCTATCGTGGATAAAACCGCTGTAATGATTGCGTTTTGGCAAGCCTACGGTTTTGCTCATGGCGTCATGAATACCGATAACATGTCGATTCTCGGGCAAACCTTTGATTATGGTCCGTTTGGTTTCCTTGACGATTACGATCCAAACTACATTTGTAACCATTCAGATTACCAAGGACGTTACGCATTTGATCAACAGCCGAGAGTTGCACTTTGGAATCTGTCCGCATTGGCGCATGCGTTATCTCCGCTAGTGGAGCGAGAAGATCTAGAAGCCGCATTGGGGCAATTTGAAGTTCGTTTAAGTCAGAAGTTCAGCGAACTGATGCGCGCCAAACTTGGGCTTCATACCAAGGTGGATGAAGATGGACGTTTGTTTGAGGCGATGTTTGAACTCTTAAATCAAAACAAGACCGACTACACTCGTTTTTTCCGCGAGCTTTCTTATCTTGATACCCAAGCGCCCCAAGCGGTGGTCGATTTATGTATTGATCGAGATGCGGCGAGCGCATGGGTAGATTTGTACCTTGCACGTTGTGAGTTGGAAGTGGATCAGCAAGGTGAAGTGGTAACAAGTGAGCAGCGCTGTGAGCGAATGCGTCGGGTCAATCCGAAATACATTCTGCGTAACTACTTGGCTCAGTTGGCTATCGACAAAGCAGAAATTGGGGACTTCACCGAAATAAATCGCCTCGCGGAGATTTTAAAGCACCCTTTCGATGAACACCCAGAGTTTGATGATTACGCCAAGTTGCCACCAGAATGGGGCAAGAAAATGGAAATCAGCTGCTCTTCTTAAATGGGTCATTTTCCACCCATCACTCAGGTTTGTATGGGTGGGTTTTACCCCTCTGAATTCCCATTCTTTATCTCTATGAATATAAGTTCATGATATTTATGATTTAAATGAATTGGTCTGTTACTTGCTCCTTGTCATACATCCGTACCCATCACCCTCTACCCATTTAGGTACTCATGGAAAGGATGGGATGTGATTCAACAAGGAGAATAATAATGTTTAAGCCTCTAACCCTTTTGTCTGTATCCGCTCTTGCTGTCACCAGTTTTAACGCTGCTGCAAACTGTGATCCGGGTGAAACCGTGATTAAGTTCAGTCATGTAACCAACACCGACAAACACCCGAAAGGCATTGCTGCTTCGCTACTGGAAAAACGTGTTAACGAAGAGATGAACGGCAAAGTTTGTATGCAGGTTTTTCCAAACTCGACCCTTTACGATGACAACAAAGTGCTGGAAGCGCTGCTTAATGGGGATGTTCAACTCGCTGCCCCTTCTCTTTCTAAGTTTGAGAAATTCACCAAGAAGTACCGCATCTTTGACCTTCCATTCCTGTTTGAAGATGTGGCAGCGGTCGACCGTTTCCAAAACTCAGAATCAGGTGAAAAGCTAAAGAACGCGATGAAACGTCGTGGATTGCAGGGCTTGGCGTTCTGGCATAACGGCATGAAGCAGATGTCAGCAAACAAACCGTTGATGTTGCCAAGTGACGCAGAAGGCTTGAAGTTCCGCGTGCAAGCATCGGACGTTTTGGTTGCCCAGTTCGAGCAGCTTGGCGCAAACCCACAAAAAATGTCGTTTAAAGAAGTGTATGGCGGCTTGCAAACCAAGGTTATCGATGGTCAGGAGAACACTTGGTCAAACATCTACGGTAAGAAGTTCTTCGAAGTGCAAGACGGCATTACAGAAACTAACCACGGCATTCTCGATTATCTAGTCGTAACATCGAACGATTTCTGGAAAAAACTACCAGACGATCAACGTGAGCAACTCAATACCATCATTCAAGAAGTCACCGCGCAACGTAATGCGGAATCGACCGAAGTTAACCTTGCTAATAAGAACAACATCATTGAAGCGGGGGGTGTGGTTCGTACTCTGACACCTGAGCAACGCCAAGAGTGGGTGACGGCCCTTCAACCGGTATGGAAGAAGTTTGAGAAAGACATTGGTACGGATCTTATTGATGCCGCTTTAGCATCTAACCAACAGTAACAACATTATTGGCCCTCACGTACTTCGAGATGGGAGAGGGCCATTCTTTCCCAATAATGATGTGATGTAATTATGGAACAGACTTTTTTTGCCAAGGCAGGGCGAATCACGGATGCCATTGAAGAAACGCTGATTGCTTTCTTTCTTGGTGCGATGACGCTGCTCACTTTTGCCAATGTAATTTTTCGTTATGTCTTCAACGACAATATTCTATGGGCGTTAGAACTTACCGTATTCATGTTTGCGTGGATGGTGTTGGTGGGGGCATCTTACGGTGTGAAAAAACATTTTCATATTGGTGTTGATGTGATCATCAATATGGTGTCGGAGCGTAAACGTAAGATTTTTGCGCTTCTAGCCGCTGCTTGCTGTTTGGCGTTTTCCGTTCTACTTCTGATTGGTTCTTGGAACTATTGGTATCCGTTTGCAACAGAACGCGCATGGTATGAAACCGACGATATTCCAATGCCAGAGATGTTTCAGTTCTTAGCAGATTGGCTCAATGAAGGCGAACGCTATGAGAAACTGCCACGCTTTATCCCTTATTTTGCGCTGCCACTTGGCATGGCGCTACTAACGTTCCGTTTTGTGCAAATTACTTGGCAAATCGCCACGGGCAAACTCGACCGTTTGATTGCTGGCCATGAAGCGGAAGAAGAGCTGGAAACGCTGAAAGAAGCACTTAGCGAAGCCGCCGATCCGATGCCAAGCGGTTCGTCTTCAAAATCCAACAGTAAGGAGCAATAAATCATGGATATTCTGTTGTTATTCTTGATGGTTATTGGCTTCATGCTGATTGGTGTACCAATTGCCGTCTCGCTGGGCCTTGCCAGTATTCTTTTCCTGTTGATGCACTCGGACGCCTCTTTGGCTTCGGTGGCCCAAACGTTGTTTAATGCCTTTGCGGGTCACTACACGCTGTTAGCGATCCCTTTCTTTATTTTGGCTTCAAGCTTCATGTCTACTGGTGGTGTTGCGAAGCGCATCATCCGTTTCGCCATCGCTATTGTTGGTTGGTTCCGTGGCGGTCTGGCGATGGCATCGGTGGTGGCGTGTATGATGTTCGCTGCGCTGTCAGGTTCGTCTCCGGCAACGGTGGTGGCAATCGGTAGTATCGTTATCGCAGGGATGATCAAAAACGGTTATTCCAAAGAGTTTGCGGCAGGCGTGATTTGTAATGCGGGGACGTTGGGTATTTTGATCCCCCCTTCTATTGTCATGGTGGTTTACGCAGCAGCAACTGACGTATCGGTAGGACGGATGTTTTTAGGAGGCGTGATTCCTGGGCTACTGGCAGGAGTGATGCTGATGATTGCCATCTACATCGCAGCGCGTATTAAGAATCTGCCTAAGCAACCGTTTGTCGGTTGGCAAGAAACTTTCGATGCCGCTAAAGACGCGAGCTGGGGCTTATTGCTGGTGGTGATCATTCTTGGCGGTATCTACGGTGGTATTTTTACTCCGACGGAAGCTGCTGCCGTTGCGGCGGTATACTCGTTCTTTATCGCTAACTTTGTCTACAAAGACATGGGGCCATTTGCTGATAAGAAAAATACCAAACCCGCGCTGGTTAAAATCTTCCAAACCTTCGTTCATAAAGACACCAAACACACGTTATACGAAGCGGGCAAGTTGACTATCATGCTGCTGTTCATCATTGCCAACGCGTTGATTTTGAAACACGTACTGACTGAAGAACGCATTCCGCAAATGATCACGGAGTCGATGCTTTCAGCGGGTCTTGGTCCGATTACTTTCCTAATTGTGGTCAACGTTTTGTTACTGATTGGTGGCCAGTTTATGGAGCCATCTGGCCTGCTGATTATCGTAGCGCCTTTGGTGTTCCCGATTGCGATTGCTTTGGGCATCGACCCAATTCACCTCGGTATCATGATGGTAGTGAACATGGAGATTGGCATGATAACCCCACCCGTCGGACTCAACTTATTTGTGACTGCCGGGGTGGCGAAGATGTCGATGATGCAGGTAGTGAAAGCGGCGCTGCCATGGGTAGGGGTAATGTTCCTCTTCTTAATCATAGTGACGTACGTACCTTGGGTATCAACGTGGTTGCCAACCACCTTAATGGGGCCAGAAATCATCACTAAGTAACAGCAACTTTTCTCCAAAATACAAGAGGTGTGAATCTTCACACCTCTTCGTAAATTGACTTGCGAGCCTGTAATCGTGGATCAGCGGCTACCCTTCGCTCATACCCCGTCCACTTTTTTCGGATTTTACGTCGATCTTCTCTTGAACGTCGCTCTTCTTGATAGTGCCCATCGACCATCACAGTATCAGTAATGATAGGTATCTTAGTTTTTTCACCCATACCAATATGACCTCGCCTGCTTATTTGGCAAAAGTATGGCTCAAGCTAAAGATAACCACAAATGACGTGGTGCATTTTATTTATACAGGCCCTTATCTAGTTGATAGCGTTGCATTTTGTCATAGAGAGTTTTTCGAGGGACATTCAATTGCTCCATGGTCTGCTTGATGCTGCCGCTGTTTTCCAGTAATGCACTTTCGATGGCCGCTTTCTCAAACTCAGCGACTTGCTCCGCGAGGCTTAGGGCTGTGCTTTCAGTGGGTGTAGTTTGACCGAGTTGCATCAGCTTACCTAATAAAACAAAACGCTCGGCAGCATTACGAAGTTCACGTACATTGCCCGGCCAATCATGAGCCATAAGCTGTGCGAGATCTTGAGAAGAGAGGCTAGGGGAGGTTTTGCCGTAGCGTGAAGCAGCAACCAACAGAAAATGGTGGAACAGTGCGGGGATGTCTTCTTTGCGCTCCTGTAGTGGGGGTAAGTCTAAGGTCACGACGTTTAGACGATAGTAAAGGTCTTGACGAAATGTGCCTTCTTCAGCCGCTTGTCTTAGGTCAACTTTGGTGGCTGCGATAACACGAATATCGAGCGGTAACAGTTCATTCGAACCAACGCGCTCAATCACTCGCTCTTGCAACACTCTAAGTAATCGAATTTGCGCCTGAATCGGCATTGACTCGATTTCGTCCAAAAACAGGGTGCCACCTTGAGCAAATTCAAACTTGCCTATTCGGCGACGATCTGCTCCGGTAAATGCGCCTTTTTCGTGACCATAAAGTTCGCTCTCGATGAGATTTTCAGGTACGGCACCACAGTTCACCGCGACAAAGTTTTGGTTACGACGAGAGCTTTGTTCGTGTAGGGAGCGGGCAATCAGTTCCTTACCTGTCCCTGTTTCGCCAAACAACAAAATATCCGCATCTGTGTCAGCAATGTGAGTGATGGTATCACGTAGCATCTGGATACTTGTGGTTTCTCCAATAATACGCGGACCAAGGGTTTGACTGGCTTTCAGGGATTGACGTAGTTTTTCGTTTTCATTGGTTAACTGGCGTTTCTCAATGGCACGTTTAACGGTTTCAACTAAGTGCTCCGGCGCAAAGGGCTTCTCGATAAAGTCGTATGCGCCTTGATGGAGTGCGTGAACCGCCATGGTAATATCACCATGTCCAGTAATCATGATCACTGGTAGATTCACATCACGTTGGGTCAGCGTAGTAAGCAAATCCATGCCAGAAATACCCGGCAAGCAAATGTCAGTGACCACTACGCCAACTTCTTCGTCTTGTTGTATGGCAATTAAAGCGGACTCTGCATCCGGAAAAAATTTGGCTTCGATGTCGGCCAGTTCGAAGGTTTGCTCAATGGCTAGCCTGAGATCAACTTCGTCATCGATAAAAAACACCTGGCACATGGTCTTATCCTTCTGGTTGTTCGGCGAGTGGTGAAACAATAGGTAAGCAAAGAGAGAATCGAGCCCCACCTTGTTCTCTATTCTGTGCGCTTAATTTCCCGTTCATACCGGCCAAGATTTGTTGTGAGATAGAAAGCCCCAAACCTAAACCATTTTGTTTGGTGGTTAAGAAAGGTTCGCACAACTCAGTAAGCGTAAAATCGCCAAACCCTGCGCCGTTATCGTCGATATGGATCCAAACACGCTCGAATTCGCTGTCCCGTTTCACAGACAATCGCACTTGTTTATCTTCTTGATCTTTGAGTGCCTCTATCGCATTGGTCAGCAAATTGACCAACACTTGCTCGAGTTGAATGGTATTGATGTACACATCGATATCTTGTCCTAACACGTCCGTTTCTAACGTTACTTGTGCTGATTTGAATGCTGGCTTCATCAGTTCTTTTGCAGAAGCGATAACAGGAAAGAGGCGAGTATGGACGAGCTCGTTACCACTGGTTTTTTTGGCAAAGGAGCGCAATTGTTGGCTGATCTTTGCCATTCTATCAGTGAGGGCAGAGATTCGGGTTAGATTGTCTTTCACCCGATCAAGCTTTTCTTGGTGCAAGAATCGCTTACCGTTTTCTGCAAAGCTACGGATTGCCGCCAGTGGGTTATTTAACTCATGACTGATGCTCGCAGACATTTGCCCCAATACTGCGAGTTTGGCGGCTTGAACCAGTTCATCTTGAGTGATGCGCAAGGTTTGTTCTGTTTCTGTTCGCTGTGCAATTTCGGCCTGTAATTCAGCAGTTCGAGCCATGACTTGATACTCGAGCTGTTGATTGGCTTTCTGTTGTATTCGCTCAAAATGTAAACGGCGCTGTTGACGGTGATAAACGAGTTGCCCGATTAAGAACAATATCGTAAAGGTAAGCGTGAGTATCAGTAGATAGCCTAACGTTAACCAAACAACGCTCTGTTTGGGAGACAGGACGCGAATCGTCAGTTTAAGCTCAGGCAAAGACAACGAAGAGACCACCAGAGTGCCTTTATTATAAGGGTAACCTTGTTTTACCTCTGAGTGGGGGGCATCCAAGCTGCCGATAAAATTCAGTGATTTAACGGAAGTATCTAGATATTGTCGATTAGCCCACAGTTCTGCTTTTTGGATATCGTTGAGCGGCTGTAAGCTTTTAAATAGCCAGTCATTGCGACTGCTCATAAAGACAATCCCGTATGGATCATTGGCAACAAAAATACTTTTTGGATGCTGCCAGTTATCTTCAATTTTGTCTAAATCCATTTTGACCACGATGACCCCAATGACCCCTCCAGCGTAGGCGATAGGGTAGGAGTAGTAATAGCCTCGCTTACCAGAGGTTGAACCTAGGGCGTAATATTGGCTGCTCTCGCCGATGATGGCTTGTTTAAAGTAGGGGCGAAATGCAAAGTTTCGACCAATAAACGAACGTGTTTTACGCCAGTTACTCGCGGCGATAGTCGTCCCCCATTTATCAATAAGGTAAGTATCAGCGGCTTCAATGACATGGTTCACGGACTCAAGGTAACGGTTAGTGATTTCCAACTGGGCAGTGTTGGTTGGGTTAAGCAGAGCTTCAATCAGTGGTTCATCTTTGGAAAGCAGTTGCGGAATATGGGCGTATTTATCGAGTTTGTTCTGTATATGGTTGGAAAACCGCTCGAGTTGAGCTTGATGTTTGTCGAGTAGAGATTGGTAACTGCTGTACCACACCCAGCGACCACCAACGAGTGCAAAAAAGAGATAGAAGGCGAAAAAAATCAGTAGAATACAATTTCGCTGTGCCATCCTTTTGCTCCTTGACCTGTTTTTTGGTTTACGTAACGAAATGTTAATGTTTTGTAGGAGAGAATGGGGGTTTAGTTTTCAACTCTGTGGAGTAAAACAAGAGCAAGATCTCTTTTTACGCTTTTCAATAAAAAAAGCAGTCGATTCTCTTGAAAAAGTCGCTATTGTCCCCATTCTAGATATGCTGGCTCGGGTAAAGCGGTGTTGAAATGACATTTTTCGCAGATATTTGAGTCGGTATTCGAGAATTTAGCGCAGACAATGTCCACATAGTGGCTATTGGCTCGACAGGGTAGCGACAGATCGCTAGAATGTCGCGTCTAAAATTCTGTCCTGAGGCTAATAGGAGATACCTTTGGCGTTTCGTTGAAGATATCACTGATTAGTCAGGTGTTGATTTACAACATCGATACTCGTTTTAAATTAGGTGTTCGGACGGAACACTACACAAGGATGAAGCGTGAACTCAAAGATTCTCGCTCATACGCTCGAAAAACCGAGCCACTTTAGAGGTTTATATATAATGCAAGTTACTGTTGAAACGCTAGAAGGCCTAGAGCGCCGTCTAAACATTACTGTTCCAGCCGCAAACATCGAAGACGCTGTAACAGCTGAACTACGCAACATCGCTAAAAACCGTCGTTTCGATGGCTTCCGTAAGGGTAAAGTGCCTCTAAAAATGGTTGCTAAGATGTACGGCAAAGCAGTACGTCAAGACGTTCTTGGTGAAGTTATGCAACGTCACTTCATCGAAGCGATCGTAAAAGAGAAAATCAACCCAGCTGGCGCACCAACTTTCGCACCTGTTGAAAACAACGAAGGCGCAGATCTAGTATTCACTGCAACTTTCGAAGTTTACCCAGAAGTTGAGCTTAAAGGCCTAGAAAACATCACTGTTGAAAAACCAACAACAGAAGTTAAAGATGCAGACGTAGAAGAGATGATCGAAACTTTACGTAAGCAACAAGCGACTTGGACTGAAGTTGAAGAAGCAGCAGAAGCTGGTAAGCGCGTAAGCATCGATTTCGTTGGCTCTATCGACGGTGAAGAGTTCGAAGGCGGTAAAGCTGAGAACTTCCCTCTAGAAATGGGCGCAGGTCGTATGATCCCAGGTTTCGAAGACGGTATCGAAGGTAAAACTAAAGGTATGGAATTCGAAATCGACGTAAACTTCCCAGAAGATTACCACGCTGAAAACCTAAAAGGCAAAGCAGCTAAGTTCGCAATCAAAGTGAACAAAGTTGAAGCACGTGAACTTCCAGAACTAAACGACGAGTTCGTTGCTAAGTTTGGTGTTGTTGAAGGTGGTGTTGACGCTCTTAAAGCTGAAGTTCGCAAGAACATGGAGCGCGAGCTTAAGCAAGCTGTTAAGAACCGCATCAAAGAGCAAGCAATCGACGGTCTAGTTGAGCAAAACGACATCGACGTTCCTGCTGCACTTATCGACCAAGAGATCCACGTTCTACGTCAACAAGCTGCACAACGCTTCGGCGGTAACCCAGAAGCTGCTGCACAGCTGCCACGTGAACTATTCGAAGAGCAAGCTAAACGTCGCGTAGTGGTTGGCCTTCTACTAGGTGAAGTGATCAAGTCTGAAGAGCTAAAAGCGGATGACGAGAAAGTGAAAGCGCTAATCGAAGAAATGGCGACTGCATACGAAGATCCATCAGAAGTTGTTGCTTACTACGAGCAAAACGAGCAAATGATGAACAACATGCGTAACGTTGCTCTAGAAGAGCAAGCTATCGACGCGATCATCGCTAAAGCACAGGTTACTGAGAAAGAAGTAGGCTTCAACGAGCTACTTAACCAACAGCCTGCAGCTTAATAAGCAATATCTTGCGTAGAAGGTTGACTTATCGTTAACTATTCTGCTAACAATGGTCCGTATGATACCCATCATCCGGGCCATTTATTTTAGGGACATAAGAATATGAGCTACCAAGAAAAAAATGCAATGTCGCCAATTATTGACGCGCTAGTACCAATGGTGGTTGAACAAACTTCCCGTGGTGAACGCTCTTACGACATCTACTCACGCTTACTTAAAGAGCGCGTGATTTTTTTAACGGGTCAAGTGGAAGACCACATGGCAAACCTTGTCGTGGCTCAACTACTTTTCCTAGAATCTGAAAATCCAGATAAAGATATTTTCCTATACATCAACTCTCCAGGCGGTAGCGTGACAGCAGGTATGTCTATTTACGACACTATGCAGTTCATCAAGCCAAATGTAAGCACTGTATGTATGGGTCAAGCTTGCTCAATGGGTGCATTCCTGCTTGCAGGTGGTGCGCCAGGTAAGCGTTATGTTCTGCCTAACTCACGTGTGATGATCCACCAACCACTTGGTGGCTTCCAAGGTCAGGCTTCTGATATCCAAATTCATGCACAAGAAATTTTGACCATCAAGCATAAGCTAAATAATCTATTAGCGGAGCACACTGGCCAACCTCTTGAAGTGATTGAACGTGATACAGATCGTGACAACTTCATGTCGTCAGATCAAGCGGTAGAATACGGTATTGTGGATGCAGTGTTGAGCCATCGCGGCGAATAATTTAGCCAGCGCATTTTGGCTAAATTTGATATACACTGATTCATAAAGAGTAAAGGCTAAGAGGTTAGCGAATGACAGATAAAAGCAAAGAAAGTGGCAGCGGCAAATTGCTGTATTGCTCTTTCTGTGGCAAAAGTCAGCACGAAGTTCGCAAGCTAATCGCAGGTCCGTCAGTTTACATTTGTGACGAGTGTGTCGACTTATGTAACGATATTATTCGCGAAGAAATCAAGGATGTTCTCCCTAAGAAAGAATCTGAAGCGTTACCAACGCCAAAACAGATCCGTGAACACCTTGATGACTATGTGATCGGACAAGATTACGCGAAAAAAGTGCTCGCAGTTGCGGTATATAACCACTACAAGCGTTTACGCAATGGTGATACAACGAGCGAAGGTGTGGAGCTTGGTAAGAGTAACATCCTTCTAATTGGTCCAACGGGTAGTGGTAAAACGCTTCTTGCTGAGACGCTAGCTCGTTTCTTGGATGTGCCATTTACTATGGCTGATGCAACCACATTAACCGAAGCGGGTTATGTGGGCGAAGATGTGGAAAACATCATCCAGAAGCTTCTGCAAAAATGTGATTACGATGTAGCGAAGGCTGAACGCGGCATTGTGTACATTGATGAAATTGACAAGATTTCTCGTAAAGCTGAAAACCCATCAATTACGCGTGACGTATCTGGTGAAGGTGTTCAGCAGGCACTACTGAAACTTATCGAAGGTACGGTTGCGTCGGTTCCACCACAAGGTGGTCGTAAGCATCCGCAGCAAGAATTCCTACAAGTGGACACGTCTAAGATCCTGTTCATCTGTGGCGGTGCATTTGCTGGCCTAGATAAAGTGATTGAACAGCGTGTAGCGACAGGTGCAGGTATCGGTTTTGGCGCAGAAGTGCGTTCTAAAAACGAAACCAAAACCGTCGGTGAGTTGTTCATGCAAGTTGAGCCAGAAGATCTAGTGAAGTATGGTTTGATTCCTGAATTCATTGGTCGTTTACCAGTAACAACAACGTTGACTGAGCTTGATGAAGAAGCGCTAATTCAGATCCTATGTGAACCGAAGAATGCACTGACCAAGCAATATGCAGCATTGTTTGAGCTAGAAAATGCCGAGCTTGAATTCCGTGAAGACGCACTGCGTGCTATTGCTAAGAAAGCAATGGAGCGTAAAACCGGTGCTCGTGGTTTACGTTCAATTCTTGAAAGTGTACTACTGGAAACCATGTACGAACTGCCATCTGCGACAGATGTGAGTAAAGTTGTGATTGATGAATCCGTGATTAACGGAGAGTCAGAACCATTGCTTATTTACAGTAATGCCGACAGCCAGGCCGCTGGCGCAGAATAAAAACAGCGATGAATAAAAAGGAGGTAAGTAATTACCTCCTTTTTTTATTTCTGTTATTGAATCCAAGCAATTAGCCCCCATATACTGCCTTAAGTAATACGTTAAACGTGAAAGCGGAAGAGAGAATTATATGAACTTGGAACGTTCCGAGCGTATCGAGATCCCGGTACTACCTCTACGTGACGTAGTGGTCTACCCGCACATGGTTATTCCATTGTTTGTTGGTCGCGAGAAATCGATTAGCTGTTTAGAAACGGCAATGGAAACCAACAAACAAGTTCTGCTTGTGGCACAAAAGCAAGCGGATACTGACGAACCGACGGTTGATGACCTATTTGAAGTAGGTACAGTGGCAACCATTCTCCAACTGCTGAAGCTACCAGATGGCACAGTAAAAGTACTGGTCGAAGGTCAGCAGCGTGCGAAGATTAATCATTTCAAAGAGAGCGAGTTTTTCTTGGCTGAGGCGGAATTTATCGTTACGCCTGAGCTGGATGAACGAGAGCAAGAAGTGGTTGTACGCAGTGCGATCAATCAGTTTGAAGGCTTTATCAAACTCAATAAAAAGATCCCACCTGAAGTACTGACTTCGTTAAACGGCATCGACGAAGCGGCACGCCTGGCTGATACCATTGCAGCGCATATGCCTCTAAAATTGGTTGATAAGCAGCAAGTGCTTGAAACGACAGATATCTCTGAGCGTCTTGAGTTCTTGATGGGGCAGATGGAATCAGAGATTGACCTACTGCAAGTGGAGAAACGCATCCGTGGCCGCGTGAAAAAGCAGATGGAAAAATCTCAGCGCGAGTACTACCTGAATGAGCAAATGAAAGCCATTCAGAAAGAACTGGGTGAGATGGAAGATGCGCCGGATGAGTTCGAAACTCTGAAGCAGAAGATTGAAGAATCAAAAATGCCTCAGGAAGCACGTGAGAAGACTGAACAAGAGTTGCAAAAGCTTAAGATGATGTCTCCAATGTCTGCCGAAGCGACAGTGGTGCGTAGCTACATCGACTGGATGGTGAGCGTGCCTTGGAATAAGCGTTCTAAAGTGAAGAAGAACTTAGCGAAAGCAGAAGAGATTCTAAACGAAGACCATTACGGTCTAGAACGCGTGAAAGAACGTATCCTCGAATACTTGGCGGTACAAAACCGTATTAACAAGCTAAAAGGTCCGATCCTTTGCCTTGTTGGTCCTCCAGGTGTGGGTAAAACATCACTAGGTCGCTCTATTGCGGCTGCGACAGGTCGTAAATATACTCGCATGGCTCTAGGTGGCGTGCGTGATGAAGCGGAAATTCGTGGTCACCGTCGTACTTATATCGGTTCGTTGCCAGGTAAGCTCATTCAGAAAATGTCGAAAGTTGGCGTGAAAAACCCACTTTTCCTTTTAGATGAAATCGACAAGATGTCGTCAGATATGCGTGGCGATCCGTCTTCTGCACTGCTTGAAGTCCTAGACCCAGAGCAAAACAATGCGTTCAACGATCACTATCTAGAAGTGGATTACGATCTGTCTGACGTGATGTTTGTTGCAACGTCGAACTCGATGGATATTCCTGGTCCACTACTAGACCGTATGGAAGTGATTCGCCTATCTGGTTACACAGAAGACGAGAAGCTAAATATCGCGAAACGCCACCTTGTTGATAAGCAAGTTCAGCGTAATGGTCTGAAGGCAAACGAAATTATTATCGAAGATTCTGCAATCATCGGCATTATTCGTTACTACACGCGTGAAGCGGGTGTACGTAATCTAGAGCGTGAGATTTCCAAGATCTGCCGTAAAGCAGTGAAGAATATCCTGCTTGATAGCAGCTTGAAGTCAGTAACCGTAACGATGGACAACCTAAAAGAATACTTAGGCGTACAACGTCATGATTTCGGTAAAGCAGACGACAGCAATCGTATCGGTCAAGTTACGGGTCTAGCTTGGACACAAGTTGGCGGTGATCTACTGACGATTGAAACCGAATCGATGCCAGGTAAAGGTAAGTTGACACAAACAGGTTCACTTGGCGATGTCATGAAAGAGTCGATCCAAGCGGCAATGACGGTTGTACGTTCACGTGCCGAAAAACTAGGCATTAACTCAGACTTCTACGAGAAGCGTGATATCCACGTACACGTTCCTGAGGGCGCAACACCAAAAGATGGCCCAAGTGCCGGTATTGCAATGTGTACTGCACTGGTTTCTAGCTTGACGGGGAATCCGGTTAAAGCCGAAGTGGGTATGACAGGGGAAATCACGCTACGTGGTGAAGTTTTACCGATTGGTGGCCTGAAAGAGAAGTTACTTGCGGCACATCGTGGTGGCATCAAAACTGTGTTGATTCCGAAAGACAACGAGCGTGATTTGGAAGAGATTCCAGAAAATGTTATCGCAGATCTGAAGGTTATCCCGGTACAGTGGATTGACGAAGTTCTGAAAGTTGCACTAGAGCGAGACCCGACTGGCGTTGAGTTTGACGCGAAAAAATAGTGATATGCAGCAAAAATAAGTAAAAGTTTACGCTGATAGGCCCGAAAAGGCTTGTCAGCGTTTTTTTTGGAAGCTAACTTAGGCTCGATAGCTGCCAGCCCTTGAAATACAAGGGGTGACAACTTTTTCTTTATTATGGAACGAAAGTCATCACAAAAATAATCACAGATGACGTTAAGGGGAAATCACAGTGAATAAAACTCAATTAGTAGAACAAATTGCAGAAAACGCAGACATCTCTAAAGCATCAGCTGGCCGTGCTCTAGACGCATTCATCGAAGCAGTAAGTGGTACGCTTCAATCTGGTGACCAAGTTGCTCTAGTTGGCTTCGGTACATTCAGCCTTCGCACTCGTGCAGCACGTACTGGCCGCAACCCAAAAACGGGTGAAGAAATCCAAATCGCAGAAGCTAAAGTTCCTGCTTTCAAAGCAGGTAAAGCTCTAAAAGACGCTTGTAACTAATCCTAAGCGGATAGAAGCGTCGGCATTTGCATGACTTTTGCTCAAACAGTCCGTTTGGAACAAAAATTTACAAACTCGTCGCCGAACTTTTTTAAAATATGCGCATCCTACTGATGCGCATTTCTTTTTCTGATATTATCGCGTCATTACATTTTCTAGTAGAAGCAGTTGGCTTCAATTGTGGAGAGCAGTTAAATTATGATGGATCGACTACGCGAAGGCGTGAATAGCATCGCGGTCAAAATTATCCTTGGACTTATCATCCTTTCTTTCGTCTTTGCAGGTGTAGGTAGCTACATCGTTGGCGGTAGTAACAACGTCGCCGCTAAAGTAGGGAATACCGAAATTGCTCGTGGTGAGTTCGAGATGGCCTACCAAAATGAGCGTAATCGCATGCAATCTCAATTGGGTGATTACTTCTCTCAAATGCTGGCAGACCCTGCATACGTTGAATCTTTCCGAAAATCCGTTCTCGATCGCATGATTAATGACGTATTGCTTGACCAACAAGCAGAAGCGCTTGGTCTACGTATTAGTGATGCGCAAGTTCGTAGCATGATTCTAGAAATGCCTCAGTTCCAATCTAACGGCAAGTTCGATCAAGAGATCTACCAAGCGTCTCTGCGTCGTGCTGGTTTCTCTCCAGACTCTTTTGCAGAGTACATGCGTCGTGAATTGGTTCGTGAGCAATTATTGAACGCATTGCAAACCAGTGAATTCACACTACCTGGCGAAGTTCAGGCAGAAGGTAAGCTGTTTACTCAAACTCGTGATATTCGTACCGTAACGATCGATTTGGCTGAGTTTGCAAAACATGTCAATCTAACTGATGAAGAAATTCAAGCGTACTACAAAGCAAACCCAGATAACTTTACTCGTCCAGAGCAGGTTAAAGTTGCTTATATCGAACTTTCTGCTCAAGAGTTGAAAAAGCAAATCCAAGTTTCTGACGAAGAAGTTAAGAAATACTACGATGAGCATCAAAATAAGTACTCTTCTGAAGAGCAACGCCGCGTAGCACACATCCTAGTGGAAGGTGATGACGAAGCGAAAGCACAAGCGATTCTTGATGAGCTAAACGCTGGTGCAGACTTTGCCGCTGTTGCTCAAGAAAAATCGGACGACTTCGGTAGCGCTGAAAACGGCGGTGACCTAGGTTGGATTGAGCGTGATGTGATGGACCCTGCATTTGAAAATGCCGCCTTCGCACTTAAGAACCCAGGCGATATGTCAGGTCTAGTTAAGTCTGATTTCGGTTACCACATCATCAAGCTTGAAGAGCTAAAAGATTCCGTTGCGAAGCCTTTCTCTGAAGTCGCAGCAGAAATCAAACAAGAAATGGTTGACCAGAAAGCGGTCGATCAATTCTACGAGCTACAAAACGAGCTTGAGAAAGTGGCGTTTGAATACCCTGATTCTCTAGACGATGCTTCTAAAGCCGTTGGTCAGAAAGTGAAGACAACCGACTTCATCTCTCAAGTTGATGCTCCTGAAGTTCTTAAGAACCAAGCGGTAATGCAAGCAATCTTGAGCCCTGAAGTGAAAGAAGACGGTCTGAACTCTGAAGCTATCGAGGTAGCACCAGAGCACATTATCGTGGTTCGTGTTGAAGGCGCTCGCAACGAGACAGTACTTCCTCTTGCTGAAGTGAAAGACCAAGCGGTTGCTGAGCTATCTCGCGTTAAGGGCGAGCAGGGTGCGATGGAACTGGCGACTAAGGTTGTTGCAGCCCTTAAAGAAGGTAACACAGCCGTTCTTGCGGAAAACAATCTAGAGTTTGGTGAGCAAGAATCCATTGACCGCCGTTCACCGCTTGCGACAACGGTATTTGCAATGGCAAAACCAGTGGACGGCAAGCCAGTGTATGCTCAGTCTAAAGACCTTGAAGGCGACATCGTAGTTATCGAGCTAGATGGTGTGCATGCAGCGCTAGATAGCTCTCTAGAAGAGCAAGTCGCAATGCAAATGCAACGAGTATCATCACAGCAAGATCTGACTTCTGTTCTTGCAGTATTACGTGAAAATACGGAAATCGAATACTTTGTTGTGAGCAACTAAGCACAATACATGTAATTTGTATGTTAACAAAAACGGGTCGCATTAGCGGCCCGTTTTATTTTTCTCGGTCGTGCCTTCAATGTCATCGGCGTATTTTCTAGAGTAGTGGTAATTTTTAATCACAATAACTCAGGAGAAAATGGAATAATGAAATGGATGTTAACTTTGTGCCTAATGTTGTTGGCCCCAATGGGCTGGGCGGCAGATAGTAAAGTCGCGAACGGTAAAGCAGAAAAATACGAAGGTATTGAAATCACCGTCAATGTGAACACGGCTTCAGCGGAAGAAATCGCCACTTTACTGAAGGGGATTGGTGAGAAGAAAGCCAAAGATATTGTTGAATATCGCAATGAGCACGGTCCATTTAAAACTGCAGCGGATCTGAGCAAAGTGAAAGGCATCGGAGAGGCGACGGTGAAGAAGAACGAAGCACGTATTTTGTTGTAATCAATGTTCTACCATTGAGAAGCTAAGTTTGTTGTGTCCGAACCTTACTTTCCCGAACCAGCACTTTTTACTGGTTCGGGATTTTATTCATTGTTTTAACGCTAAAGTATTTTACCCAAAGAGGCTTAGCCAAAGAGACGGCGATGCATTAATTTTTCTACCCCTGCCATCCCTAAGCCGCCAATTGCACCAAGCAGGTGAGCATCAACCGCAACGCGTGCGCCAATCATAGCCGCGGTACTGGGCGATGGCCCGTAGAATTGCTCCCAAGCGATTTTAGCGACAAGCCCGGCCACCAGTAGCAAGCTGCTTCTTCTACCCTCGAATACTTCTCTCAGCGCCCAAAAGCCAAATAGTCCATGTAACACACCAGACAGACCGACATAAATCGACATATTGGTGAATAAGTTCATCGCACCAATGAAGGTACACAGAATAAGAAATACGATGGAGAAGTTACGAACGCTCGGCCGAAAGATAAAACTGATGACCCACAAACCCGCTAAGTTCATGCCAAGATGAGCAAAGTTGGTATGCGTTAGATTTCCTGTTACGATTCGCCACCATTCTCCATGGCGAATATTGTAGGCGTGCCATTCGGCAAGGCTGGCCATTGGTTCGAATTGCAGTACTAAGCAGATAATGCTGATGATTGTCAGCAATGTATAAAGGTTCACTCAATGTCTCGTTATTGTTCTCAGTGTGGAAAGTCGCGTAAAGCTTGTATTTGCCAATGGATAGTACCGTTAGCAAGTGAGGCTGAACTTATCATTCTTCAGCACATCAGTGAAGTGCACCGTCCTCTTGGTACGGCACGGATTCTCAAATTGAGTTTAAATTACTGTACTTGTTTGATCGGGGAAGACTTTTCTGAGAACTCAACATTAAACGAACTGCTTGCGGATGAGGCGTATTGTCACGTGATTTTGTACCCGTCAGAGCACTCGTTGTGTTTGTCAGCTTTCGGTTGTGAACAACATGATGATAAGAAAGTGCGCTTGATATTATTGGATGGGACTTGGAAGAAAGCGTATAAAATGTGGCAACTGTCTACCAATCTACATGGCTTGCCAACCGTGAAACTCCCGGAAAACTTGCAAGGCCATTACACCATTCGTAAAGCGCCCTCAGAAAACAGCTTATCAACGGTTGAGGCTGGCTACCATGCGCTCAGCCTACTTGAGCCAGAAAAAGACTTTACGCCTTTGCTGAATGTGTTCGAGAAAATGATTGAATTTCAAATCGCCCAGATGCCTCCAGGCGTATTTGAGAAGAACTATTTGAAAGATTAGCCCCGCGCTAAAGAACGATGGAAGAAAACAATTGGCGATGCAGTTTTTGGGCGTGGCCGTCTGTCATGGAGGAAATGTAGTCGGCAATTACTCGCATTTGTGCTCTTTCATCACTTGCGTTACGCCAAACTTCTTGGGTGTGCCTTGGTAGTAAACGTTCTGGAGCCGCGCTTAATGCTTCAAACAAGTCCATGATAATCTGTTGACCCTTGTACTCAACGATCTGTACTTGTGGAACTTGGATAACGTACTGGCTGACGAAGTTTTTTAGCACATCGAGTGTCTTTGCCATGTGTGGATCGAGACACGCATTCCAGGCCAATAATGGGTTATTGAAAGGCTCATCGACGACCTTGATAGAAATACTGGTGAGTAGCGCATTCACCATGCCACCAATGGCATCTTTACGTTGATGGTGTTTACCGCTAAACAGCATTTCTCCAATGAAACCAATGTGCTGTTCAAACCACGGGTCACCGCAATCGGCAAGCTGACTTGCCGCGCCTTCTTGCCATTCTTGGCGAGTCACCATGCCAAGCACAATCGCATCTTCCAAATCGTGCACGCCATAAGCAATATCATCTGCCAGCTCCATAATGGAGCAATCCAGCGATTTGAAGCGCGTTTTTCTGTGTTCGAAATCGGATTCTGGCGAGTGTCGCATTTGGCTAAGTAGTGTTTTGTCGTTATCCGTCAGCGGTGCGACTACCCAGTCAAACAAATCTTTATCGCAATCGTAAATTCCTTTGGCGGGGCTCCATTCTTGAGCCTTAAGTTTACGCTGATGCTCAACAGGATCTGGTAAATAGACGGATCGGCTTTGACTGATGAGAGCCGGGTATTTGATGAGACCAAGTAAGGTACGGCGAGACAAGTTCATGCCGAAGTGCTCGGTATACGGCTCTAATTTGGTGACAATGCGAAAGGTTTGCGCATTGCCTTCAAAGCCACCGTGCTCACGCATCATGTAATTTAATGCGACTTCACCGCCATGGCCATAGGGCGGGTGACCGATATCGTGTGCCAAACAGAGTGAATCAATCAAGCTATCTGAGGGTAGTAAATCGCGAAATTCCGGTTGTTTCTTCTTTAGCTGGGCAACGAACCCCGTTCCAAGCTGAGCCGCCTCTAAAGAGTGAGTCAGGCGGGTGCGGTGAAAATCTTCCAAGCTGTTGCCATGGACTTGAGTCTTAGCTTGTAGACGCCGAAACGCAGCAGAATGAAGAATGCGAGCACGGTCTCGCTGGTAAGGGCTGCGGTGATCATCGCGGCGGATCTTGTGTTCATCATCATGGCGCTCTTGCCATTGAGTAGGTAGTTCAAACGACACGGCTCTCTCCATCAACTAGCTGATTTCATCCAGCGATAATTCAAAACTTGGGGCAAAAGTATGTAGGAAGTATTCCATTTCTGGTGTTTTTCGTTCTTGCAATGTGATGTCTAGGCGTTTTTTCGCGAGGGCAAATTCGTGGTTGCCAGCACTAAGCTCTTCCAGACATTTTAGGTAGGCACAGATTGAGTCGGCTTGTTTAACGATTTGTGCATCGTCTTCATGTGCTGAATGAGAAAGTAAGTAAGGTGCGAAATCGTCGTGGAATTCTTCAGGTAGCATGGACAGTAGTTTTTGCTCGGCAGCTGCTTCTATCTTTTTATATTCTTTTGCGATTTCTGGGTTGTAGTATTTTACGGGCGTTGGCAAATCACCCGTAAGCACTTCACTTGAGTCGTGGTACATCGCGAGAATGGCAATGCGTTCAGGGTTGAGGTTACCGTCGAATTTTTTGTTTTTTATTAGGGCTAGGGCATGAGCGACAAAAGCAACTTGTAAGCTGTGCTCAGAGACGTTCTCTGGTGAGACCGATCGCATCAAAGGCCAGCGTTGGATTAGCTTCATCCGTGCTAAATGGGCGAAAAAATGGCTTTCTTTCATTGCTCTCTCCTGTATACCAACTTCATTAACTATTGCGTTAGTGGTATTGATACCTGATACGAAAAAGGAGCTCACGTGGAGCTCCTCTAAGCATATGAGAGTTCAGCGGTAATTACTACTGGCTGTAAGTCGATAGGAATCGTTCAAAGCGTCCAATCGCGGTTTCGAGATCCTCTATGTGCGGTAGTGTCACGATACGGAAGTGGTCAGGCTTCGGCCAGTTGAAGCCAGAACCTTGTACTAGCAGTACTTTTTCTTGCTTCAAGAAATCCAACACCATTTGCTGATCATTTTTGATGTTGTACATCTTAGTGTCAATTTTTGGGAATAGGTACATTGCCCCTTTTGGTTTAACGCAGGATACACCAGGCACTTGGTTAATCAGCTCCCAAGCACGGTTGCGTTGTTCAAGGAGGCGGCCACCTGGCAGGATCAACTCATTAATGCTCTGGTAACCGCCCAGTGCCGTTTGGATCGCGTGCTGCATTGGCACGTTGGCACACAAACGCATGGACGAAAGCAATTCAAGACCGTTGATGTAACCTTGAGCTAGGTGTTTAGGGCCTGTTAGGAACATCCAACCACCACGAAAACCACAAACGCGGTACGCTTTAGATAGACCGTTGAAAGTCATCACCAATACGTCATCTGTTAGCGTGGCTACAGAAGTATGTGTCGCGCCGTCGTAAAGCACTTTGTCGTAGATTTCGTCTGCAAAAATGATCAGTTTGTGCTGGCGAGCGATTTCGATCACTTCAAGTAGAAAATCACGGCTGTATACCGCACCTGTCGGGTTGTTCGGGTTGATCAGCACGATACCACGCGTTTTTGGCGTGATCTTCTTTTTGATGTCATCTAGGTCAGGGTACCAATCTGCACTTTCGTCGCACATGTAATGCACTGGTTTGCCACCCGACAACGCAACGGATGCGGTCCACAATGGGTAGTCTGGTGATGGGATCAGCATTTCATCGCCGTTGTTTAGCAGCGCTTGCATTGCCATCACGATCAGTTCGGATACACCATTACCGATGTATACGTCTTCTACATCGAGAGAGCGGATGCCTTTACGTTGATAGTGCTGCACAACCGCTTTACGCGCGGAGTAAATACCTTTGGAATCACAGTAACCTTGAGATGTTGGTAGATTGCGGATGACATCTACTAGAATCTCATCAGGAGCGTCAAAGCCAAATGGGGCAGGGTTACCAATGTTTAGTTTTAGGATTTTATGCCCTTCCTCCTCCATGCGTTTAGCATGTTTGAGTACAGGTCCCCTAATGTCGTAGCAGACATTGTCGAGTTTTGACGACATCCCGATATTTTGCATTGTGTGATTCCTAAAAAATCGTTAATTTCTTTATTAAAGTACAATAATTTGTTTTTTATTAGAATAAAAATCTGTAAATTATCTGTTTGCTGGCTAACTTTTGTACGGCGTTTGTCACAGGATTTTGCAAAAGTTAGCATATGACCTTGATTTGCTTTGGGTCTAAACTTAGAGTACCCGTCAGTTATCCCTTATCCTCACGTACTTCGAGGTTGATTTGTCACAGTTCCACCAAGCCGTAAAGAGAATTATCGAGAGAGTTCAGCAAACGGAAGGCAATCAAACACGTTTAGTCGAGCCCCTCAATGCGAAGCCTAATTTCGCTTTTATTGATTGGCTTGAAGCCCAACCACTTTTTCCCAAGTTTTACTGGCAGTCCCGTGATACTCGTGAAGAAGTTGTTGCCCTTGGACAGCTCCATACTTTTGTCGAACCAGGCCCTGCCTATACGATACTGGGTGAAGGCCAGCGTGTATGGGGTGGACGCTCATTTGATGGTCAGCACGAGAAAAATCGTCGCTGTATGCCATCTTTCTTCTTCCTTCCACAAATTGAGTTAATTCGTTTCGATCAGACGTGGTCGCTCGCGGTGAATATCTCACAAGATAAAGCAAGCACGTTAGCCGGTTTGCACAAATTAGTGTGTGATGTACCCGCATTGTCGCCAGTTTCTTCACATATTCGATCGATTGAGCATACGCCATCCGAGCCACAGTGGCATGAGTTGGTGAATAAAGTGCTGTCTGGGATCGCAAGTGATGACTTCAAGAAAGTGGTATTAGCACGTAAGTCATTCATCTATTTAGATTCGCCTCTCAGTGCAGCGCAGCTATTGAAAGCCAGTTATTTGAGTAATCATCACAGCTTCCACTTCTTGTTTAGCTTGGACAGTAAGCACAGTTTTATGGGCTCAACACCTGAGCGTTTGTATTTGCGTGTGGGGCATGAGCTGCATACCGAAGCGTTAGCGGGTACGATTGGTCGTGGCGATAATGCAACGCAAGACATGGAGCTGGCGAATTGGCTGTCTACTGACACAAAAAATCTCAACGAGAACCAATATGTCGTGGATGACATCATTGAGCGTTTGCTGCCTTATTCAGAAAGCGTGGAAGTCGACCAAGAGGCGAGTTTAGTTCGTCTGAGAAAAGTACAGCATCTTAAACGCCATATTCACGCGCACCTCCAGTCGGGGATCAATGGTGTTCAGCTACTTTCTGCCTTGCAGCCAACGGCAGCCGTAGCTGGTTTGCCGCGTAAGGAATCGATGCAGTTTATTTTGGATAATGAGCCGTTTGCACGCGGTTGGTACGCGGGTTCGATGGGTTACATTAGTCATGAGCGAGCTGAGTTCTGTGTCGCAATCAGAAGTGCGTTGGTTTTAGGTGATCAAGTCCAGTTGTTTGCTGGGGCAGGCATCGTCCCGGGCTCTGTTGCAGAGCACGAGTGGGTCGAACTTGATAAAAAGATGTCTACTCTGTTATCCCTGATTTCTGATCATCCCCCGCTTGGAGTGGCGTTATGAGCACAGATCAAGCTGTGTTAAATCGTATCTGGTCTGAAGCCATCTTATTAGAACTGAGTCGATTTGGGGTAAAGCATGTTTGTATTGCACCAGGCTCACGTTCAACACCGTTAACGTTAGAAGCTGCAGAGAACCCACACTTTACCATTCACACCCATTTCGATGAGCGTGGATTGGGCTTTATGGCGCTGGGGCTTGCAAAGGCAAGTAAAGAGCCAGTGATCGTGATTGTGACCTCTGGTACGGCAGCCGCGAACTTGTTGCCTGCCATCGCAGAAGCAAAGCTCACTGGCGAAAAGCTGGTGGTGCTCACGGCTGACCGTCCGGTTGAATTGGTGGGCTGCGGCGCAAACCAAGCCATCCACCAGATTGGTATTTTCTCTCAGCACGTTTGTGACAGCTTGAATCTACCAAGTCCTTCGCTTGCAACACCACTCAACTGGCTACTGACGTCGGTTGATGAAGTGATGTTCACCCAGCGTTTGAAAGGCAGTGCTGTTCATATTAACTGCGCATTTCCTGAGCCTTTATACTCCAATGGTGAGAAGAGCATTTATCAAAGCTATCTCGATATGGTGGGATCTTGGCATGAGAGTTCGGACACGTATTGTCGCCGCTTTATCTCGCTGACGAATGGCGAGCGTCCTAAATGCGATGATAAGAAAGGCTTGGTGATCATCGGCAGTTTACCGTTAGAGCAAGCACAAGCCGCTAAACAGTTTGCTAGGCAGATGGGTTGGCCTATTTTGGCTGATCCACAAAGCGGTGTGAGTTCTGATTGGGCTTACTATGACTTATGGTTGCAACATTCGACGTTTGCGGAGCAAATAGAATGCTGTGATCTCATTGTTCAGTTTGGTAGCCGTATTATCTCTAAACGCTTAAATCAGTGGTTGGAAAAACAGGTGTCGTGCTCACAAGCTGGCTATTGGTTGATTTCACCGCGTTTAGAACGTGATAATCAAAGTCATCTTCCGCAATCTCATTGGGTTGAAGAGCCTTCCGAGTGGATCGCTCAATCGCCCCGTTGCGAGTCTTATCATACGGGGTGGGCAGAGAAACTGGCAAAAGATATTGCGTTGGTAAGCCAAAAGTCGAAAGTGTTGTTTGCTTCTGATCCTCAAAGTGAGCTTAATGAGATTGCCTTGGCCATTGATGTCGCAAAACGAGCACAAGGTGTTGACCTGTTCATGGGCAACAGCTTGTTTGTTCGTTTGGTTGATATGTTTGGTAAATTGGATAATACAGAGATATTCACTAACCGTGGCGCGTCTGGCATTGATGGTCTGTTTGCGACAGCGAATGGTGTTCAACGTGCACGCAACAATCCTATTTTGATGTACATAGGTGACACCTCGGCACTTTATGATACGAACTCTCTCGCTTTGTTTACGCATACTCAGCAGCCGACCGTGATTGTGATTACCAACAATGATGGGGGGGCGATTTTTGATATGCTGCCAGTACCTGTCTCACATCGAGAAAAATTCTATCAAATGCCGCATGGCTATGAGTTTGAACATGCTGCGAAGCAATTCGGTTTGCAATACTGTAAACCCGAGACGTTGGTTGAGTATCAAGCTGTGGTCACTGAACATTTTACGGCGGGTAAGGGGACTTTGGTGGTGGAAGTACAAACACCACCAAACCAAGCGACCGAGCATTTAAGAGCCTTCAATAAGAATCTGCATGCTTTATTCTGAACACTTTCCTGCTACTGAAAAACACCAAAGTGGCACGGTGCCAACTTTGGTGTTTTTGCATGGTTTGCTTGGCAGCGGCACGGATTGGAAAGAATGCATAAAGGTATTGCCTCAGTATGAACGAGTGACCATCGACCTTCCCGGACATGGTGCTAGCCACTCTATTTTTTGCCACGATCTCAGTGATTGCTGCAAACAGCTCAATTCCACACTATCTTTACTATTTCCTTCTCAACAACCGCTTATCCTTATTGCTTACTCAATGGGTGGACGCATTGCTATGCATGGCCTTGCACACCAGTGTTTCCCTGATCTCAATATTCGTGCTGCCATTGTTGAAGGGGGAAACTTTGGGCTGCAAAGCGAGTCAGAAAAGCAAGCACGATTAGATAATGACTTGCGCTGGGTACAGCGTTTCAAAACGGAGTCTCTTGCCTGTGTTTTGAACGATTGGTACCAACAGTTAGTCTTTTCTTCAATAAACCATGAGCAAAGACAAACATTGATTGCAAAACGAAGTGCTAATCTTGGTTCTGCGGTTGCGGACATGCTGCTTGCAACATCACTGGCAAAGCAATCTTACTTGTTGCCAGCACTGCAACAACAAGCGGTTCCGCTGTATTACATCTGTGGCAAAAAAGACAAAAAATTTAGTCAACTGGCTGAAAGTAGCGGGTTGGCTTATCGACAAGTTGAGAATGCGGGACATAATGTCCACCAAGAGCAACCCCATCAATTTGCGATGCACATTAATCAAATAATTCATTCTCACTTCAAGTGAGAGCAACGAGAACAATGGGAATCACCATGGCTAAAACAGTAGGCATTTCTGAAGAAGAACTTTACGCTCCGGTTCAATGGAAAGATTGCGGCGAGAAATACGAGGATATCCATTACCACAAGTCTGAAGATGGTATCGCGAAAATTACGATTGCACGCCCTCAAGTGCGTAACGCGTTCCGTCCTCAAACGGTAAAAGAGATGATTGATGCGTTAGCTGATGCACGTTATGACTCAGGTGTTGGCGTAATCATTCTGACTGGTCTAGGTGAAGACGCATTCTGTTCTGGCGGTGACCAGAAGATCCGTGGCGACTACGGCGGCTACAAAGACGATCAAGGTACGCACCACCTAAACGTATTGGATTTCCAACGTGATATCCGCACATGTCCAAAACCTGTGATCGCATCGGTAGCTGGCTGGGCGGTTGGTGGCGGTCATGTTCTACACATGATGTGTGACCTAACGATTGCTGCTGACAATGCTCAGTTTGGTCAAACAGGTCCTAAAGTCGGCTCTTTTGACGGTGGTTGGGGCGCATCTTACATGGCTCGCATCGTAGGTCAGAAGAAAGCACGTGAAATCTGGTTCTTATGCCGTTTCTACAATGCGCAAGAAGCAGTAGACATGGGGCTAGTCAACACAGTGGTGCCACTAGACGATCTAGAGAAAGAAACCGTTCGCTGGTGTCGTGAAGTTCTCCAACACAGCCCTATGGCACTACGTTGCTTGAAAGCCGCCTTGAACGCGGACTGTGATGGTCAAGCGGGCCTACAAGAGCTTGCTGGTAACGCAACCATGATGTTCTACATGACAGATGAAGGCCAGGAAGGTCGTAACGCATTTAACGAGAAACGTCGCCCAGACTTCGATAAGTTCCCTCGTAACCCATAATCCGTATAAGAAAGGGAGCCATTGTGCTCCTCGGTTTCGTTTTTTGTCCTGAGTGTCTCGCTCTCTAGGAGGCTAACGGGTCCTCTCGTTAAAGATCTCAGAATATACGGCATTACATAGGATTCGAATTATGCGTAAAGCGAAGATTTACCGCTACTGCCTACCAATGGACAGTGGCGTTATACTGCGTGATAACAAGCTGACGGAACGTACAGGTTATATTATTGAGTTGTCAGAAGGTGATAAGGTGGGTCGTGGAGAAGTGGCCCCTCTGATTGGTTTTAGCCTCGAAGACACTGAAGATGCGGGCATTCAACTGCAAGCACAAGTTGAACGCTGGGTGGCAAATTTCCCCTTGGATTACAACCATATGTACTCATCGGTAGCATTTGGTTTATCGATGGCTCAACTTGAGCTTAAAGGCGGCTTACCTGCACAAGGCAAGTACCAAGTTGCTCCGTTGTGTAACGGTGATCCAGACGACCTCATCCCTAAACTTAACGAGATGGAAGGTGAGAAAGTTGCGAAAGTAAAAGTGGGTTTGTATGAGCCGATTCGCGACGGTATGCTAGTGAACTTGTTCCTAGAATCGATCCCACAGCTTACCCTTCGTCTTGATGCAAATCGTGCTTGGACATCAGAGAAAGCGCATCAGTTTGCTAAGTATATTGCACCGTCACTGCGTCAGCGTATCACTTTCTTGGAAGAGCCATGTCGCTCTCCGGGTGACAGTTTGTCTTTTGCGATCAATACCGGCATTGCGATTGCTTGGGATGAAACATTGCAAGACGCGGTTCGCCGTGAAGACTTCAGCCTAGAAGATCTCACGGGTGTGAAAACCATCATCATCAAGCCAACGCTGATTGGTTCGGTGGATTTCTGTATTAAGCTGATTGAAAAGGCGAAGACGCTTGGCATCAAAGCGGTGATAAGCTCAAGCATTGAATCAAGCCTTGGTCTAAACCAGCTTGCGCGCTTAGCACAATGGCAGTTGCCTAATGAGATCCCTGGTTTGGATACCATTGGTCTGTTTAAAGTGCAGCTAGAGCAAGGTTGGCCTAATTGTGAACTTCCAATTATTCCGCTATCAGAGCAGGAGTTAGTGTGGCATTCAGCATAGATGATACTGCGATTGCACCATGGAAATATTGGGCTCAAGTGAGCCCTTTTTCTATTGCGCTTGAAACCAACAATGAATCGCTGAGTTGGCAGCAATTAACCGCTCACATTGACCGGTATGCTCACGACCTGCAACAACAAGGGGTGAAGAGCGGTGATCTGCTCACTCTCGTCGGTAAAAATCAAGCCGAGACACTATTGTTTTACCTTGCCGCGCAGCAGTTGGGTTCCATTACAGCGTTAACCATGCCGCAACCTCTTGAGGCATTACAAGGTAAGCTAAACACCTTGTATAAGCCAAACCAGTCGCGCTTTGTTTGGTTAGCTGATGGTATGGAGAGTGCGTACTCGGAGCCGCAATTATCACAACTGGATGTTACCTTACTCTCATTTCCGGTAGTGGCAAACACGGAGGCCATCGCTTCAACAGAAGTTTATGAGCACGATGCGCTAGCCTCAATTGTGTTTACCTCTGGCTCAACAGGATCCCCTAAAGCGGTGGCTCATAGTCACAGGCAGCACCTTGCTTCTGCTCAAGGCTTGTTGGGTGAATTTCAGTTCAACCAACAAGATACTTGGTTGCTCTCTCTGCCGCTTTACCATGTATCAGGCCTCGCGATTGTGTATCGATGGCTGTTTGCTGGTGCAACACTCAAAGTTGGGACAGGGAACTTAGCTGAAGACATTGTTGGCGTCTCTCATGCGTCTTTGGTTGCAACACAGCTCAAGCGGTTATTGGATGAACAAGTGACGTTGTCTCTGACTCATGTACTGCTCGGTGGTAGCCATGTCGCGCATGAGTTGGCATTACGCGCAACTTCGCAAGGCATTGAAACTTGGCTAGGTTACGGCATGACAGAAGCGGCCTCTACGGTTACCGCAAAGCAAATCGACAGGGTGAGCAATGCAGGGCATCTACTGCCAAATCGCGATATTAAGCTGTTGAACGAAAGAATTTATATTGGTGGACAAACGCTTGCGTCTGGCTACTTTCAGCAAGGAAGTTTGACCAAGCTGGTGGATGAAAATGGTTGGTTTGACAGTAAAGACCTAGGTGTGTGGCAAGGCAATGAACTTAAGATCATTGGTCGAGCGGATAACCAGTTTATTTCTGGCGGTGAGAACGTTCACTGTGAAGAAATTGAAGCGGTACTAAACCAAATCGAGAGTATTTCGCAGAGTATTGTGGTGCCAATAGAAGATGTGGCATTCGGACATCGCCCAGTCGCGGTGATTCAAACAGAATCCTTACTGAGTAAAGCGCAATATGAGCAGCATCTGCAAACCAAGCTAGAAAAATTCAAATGGCCAGTAGCTTACCACTTAATGCCTCAAAGCTTATTAGGAGGAGGGATTAAAGTGTCACGTAAGGCGGTTAAAGACTGGCTATTCTCCATACTTAACTGATCTACATTCAGGTTAACTAGTCAATTTTGCTATCAATTAGTCGAAAAGGGAATTTCGTATCCTTATAACTCTGAATCATAATCATGCTCAAAGATTAAGGAATAAGGCATAAGTTTCAGAATGATCAAATTAGCGTTAGCGGTGGCGGTATTACTGCAAATCGGTGTTGCTATCAGCAGTGAGGGCTTAATGCGTTCATTGGCTGAGTTAACCGCTTTTCTGGTCGCTTTGGCTTTAGTGTTAGTACACAAAAGCCAAAGCGTTCGAAAAGCTGAGTCAGTTCAGCCAAAGAAAATCAATCGAAGCTTAGCTGAGAAGTAGCCAACCCAGTGATATTGTTGAAATCAGCACCCAAAGCGTCACACCAAACATTAACGGCTTTGCCCCTGCCGATTTCAGTTTTGATACTGAGATACTACAGCCAATCAAGAACAAACATACCACAAGCGCCTGTTTAGCAATCGTAAAGATACCTTGATATACCATTTCAAACTGTGGGAAGAAGTCGCTGAATGCGATGGCAGCACAGTACCAAAAGATGAAGTAAGGAATTACTAGCTTACTCTTACCTTCTTCGCCATTCCCACGAGAGAAAATTATCGCGCTGATTAGTGCAACAGGAATGATCCACAGCGCGCGAGCGAGTTTTAATGTTGTTGCGGTTGTGAGTGCTTCCTCACCGTAAGCCGATGCAGCACCGACGACTGAAGAAGTATCATGAATGGCAATCGCTGCCCATGTACCAAATGTGTGCTGATCCAAACCAAGAGCATGACCAATCACCGGAAAAATAAAGAGCGCTAAAGAGTTAAGGACAAACACAGTCGCTAAGGCTAAGCCAATTTGCTCATCCTTCGCTTTGATGGCGGGGGCAACAGCGGCAATGGCACTGCCACCACAAATCGCAGTACCAGAAGCGATCAAATAAGCGGTAGTGCGTTCGAGTTTAATGACTTTCGCGATCATCATACCAATTACTAGCGTACCCACGATGGTTGTGATGATCAGACCAATACCGTCAGAAGTGACGGCCAGTGCTTGCTCAAAATGAATACCAAAGCCCAAGCCAATAATGGAGTAAGAAAGCAACTTCTTGGTAAACGAAGCAATAGGAAGCTCTGTCGGTACTAGGCTAAAGCTCGCCAATAGAAAACCAATCATAAGCGCAATAGGAGAGGACGCAAAAGGGGTGAAGCAAAACAGCAGTGCCAGTCCAAAGGGAATATTCTTTGTATTCAAGGATGTCGTTCGTTGTAATGAATTAAAGCGTCAAGTATACAGTAACGTTTTTGGTCAGAAAGTCTTAATGAATTGAACAAGCGTTCAGAAAAACTAAACGTATGTATAAGAGCCAGAAATACTTCGCTTAAACTCAGCGCCAGTTACCGCGCAGTGCTTTTACTTTCTCAAACATGGCGCTTGCAGTGGCTTCTTTGGGCTCGACAGGTGTACCCGCCTCGATTTCTAATTTAGACCAAAAACGCGTCGGCATGCCTTTACAAGCTCGACCTTTTGCACGACTGAAGTAGCTGCCCCAGAGTCCTTTTAGTGCCATTGGGATGACTGGTACAGGGCTACGACGAAGAATAATATCGATACCACGCATAAACTTATTCATCTCACCATCTGCAGTGAGTCGACCTTCAGGGAAGATACAGACGATGTGGCCGTCGTTCAGTGCTTGTTCAACATCATTGAAGGCACGACGAATGGATGTTCGGTTGCTTGCAGAGATCGGGATCACGCCAGCACGGCGTAAGAAGCGTCGTAGCGGCGGAAGGTTGGCATAATCCTCTTCCATGACAAAGCGGATCAAACGGGGGCATACTGCGCTCAGCAATAGTGCATCCATGTAGCTGACGTGGTTACAGACGATCAGCGCACCACCATGTTCTGGCAAATAGTGCAAGTTCTTGTGTTTCACACGGTAAATAGTGTGGGTCAGTACCCACATAATAAAACGCACAACAAAGATAGGGATCTGCAAAAAGATATAAGTCGCGACGAGAAAATTCATTATGGCTAATAGTGCGAACAACTGAGGGATTGTCATCTCTATCACGCTGAGACAAACAATGCCGAGGATGGCGCTACCAACCATAAACAGGGAATTGAAAATGTTTAACCCTGCAATCACCTGAGCGCGTTCCGTCTCTTTGGCTCGAAGTTGCATCAGAGCGTACAGCGGTACAATAAATAGCCCCCCTGATGCGCCAATCATTAATAAGTAGAAGAACAGTGGCCAAAATGCTTCGTAGCTAATGAAGTCCGCTAAGGTATGGAATCTTGGCAATTCGGAAGGGATAGAGGTGGTCATCAGGTAACCGAATAGAGTGATTCCAAGCGCACCAATGGGTACGATCCCTATTTCGATACGGTGGTTGGAAAACCAGTTACACGCTAACGAGCCTAATGCAATCCCAATGGAAAATAGAGCCAGCAAGAAGGAAACGGCACTTTCAGTGCCGTTCAAATATTCTTTGGTAAAGTTTGGAAATTGAGTTAAGTACGCAGCACCTAAGAACCAGAACCAACTAATGGCCATAATACACTCAAATACGATACGATCAGATTTAGCAATCGAAAGTGTGTGCTTGGTTTGTTTATAAGGTTGCCAGCGGAATTGAATGTTCGGAGCGCTTGAAGCCGCGAACGGAATAAACCGACTGGATAAATAGCCAAGCAAAGCGAAGATAACCACGCAGAACGCGGCTAAGTATTTTGCGTTGTCTGCAGAGGCAATCAGCCCTGCACCAATAGTACCAATGAGAATGGCGATGAAGGTTCCGGCTTCTACGAGTGCGTTACCTGGAATAAGCTCTTTTTCGTTGAGTTGCTGAGGTAAAAGTGCGTATTTAACCGGGCCAAAGAAAGCGGACTGAGTTCCCATGAGGAATAATAATAGCAGCAAGATACCGTAGCTTTCGGTAATAAAGCCTATCGCACCGAGCAGCATGATGCCGATTTCGCACAGCTTTACGTTACGGATAAACCATGATTTTTCGTATTTGTCGGCCAGAACACCTGCTGATGCAGAAAACAAAAAGAAGGGCAGAATGAATAAGCCAGCGGCTAAGTTGATGAATAGATTGCTTGATATAGGTAAGGCGCTCGAACCAGCAAAGGCCACAAACAGCAACAGCACATTCTTGAAAATATTGTCATTGAAAGCCCCCAAAAACTGGGTCACAAAGTAGGGAAAGAACTTTCTTTGAGTAAGTAGAGACGGCTGACTGTCAGATGGCATGAATAATCCCTTTATTACCAGTTGACGAGATAGTTAGAGAGCAGGTTATTAATCAGCTGTTTACCATCAATGGGTTCACTCGAGAAAAACTTATCATCGACGCTAAGAAGAGTAATACCATGCACGCCTGACCATAAAACACGACTCGCTTGTAGTACTTCGGATTCTGTTCGATGAGGGGAAATTTGAGCAAGTAATGATTCCAACATAGATGTCATGCCATCAATACGTTTAGCGTGCCACTCTGGTAATTCAGCACCGTTCATGTTGTGCTCAAACACAAGCTGCCAACGGTTAGGGTGCTGTTTTGCGAAGTCGTGATAGCAGTAGGCTAGTTCAAACAAGGCTTGATGGGGATCTTCACAATTGTGAGTTGCTTTTAGCGCTTCTTGCTGTAGCTCGTCCAGTGTTTGTGCTACAACGTGTAACAACAGTAAATTGTAGTTTCCAAAAATGTTGACCAATGTGCTAGGCACGTAACCGATCATATTTGCAATCTTACGAAGACTGAGTTCGTGGTAAGAATTTTCATCTAAAAAGTGCTTGACCGTCATTAAGGCCAAATTCACTAACTCTTCCCTAGTATGATCGTTTCTGCGCGCCATAGTCCCAAACCACATATTGAACAATGTTCAATATGATAGTCAGCTCGTGAATATGCGTCAATAAGACAAAGAAGTCATAAGCCTATAAGTTTGGCAATATTCTGATACATGTCTTCTATTGTGGAGTGTTTCATTGTTGAATGTGACGGAGTATGATGGTCATATCTCATATTTAGCGTGCTACTGACATTAGATGCTTGTTCGTCGCACAGTCCGCAGCATGATTAAGTACTTATCGTCAATTTTAAGGATAACGATGAAACGTTTATTTTCGATTGTCGCCCTACTGATGTTTACTGTTGCTGTAACGCCTATCGCGGAAGCGAAGAAGTTTGGTGGTGGTAAATCTTTCGGTAAGAGTTATAAAACCGCGCCTGCACCAAAACAGCAGCAGCAAAATACAAATACGATCGGTAAAGAGCAAACGACTAAGTCTTCAAGCAAGAAAGGCTTGATGGGAGGTTTACTTGGTGGTCTTCTTGCCGGTGGGTTACTAGCCGCATTCTTTGGTGGTTCGTTCGAAGGCATCCAGTTTATGGATATCTTAATCATTGGTTTGATTGCTTTTGTCATCTTCAAGCTAATGCGAGGCCTGCTTGGAGCTAAGCAGGGCAGTATGAACCAGCATCGTCAGCAGCCTGCATTTGGTGGTAATCACTCTAAGTTCGAACAACCAAACATGCAGAACTTTGAACAGCAGCCAAATACAAACACAGGTGGCTTTGGTGGTTTCGGCAATCAAGCGGATATCCCACATAACTACCCTCCGGGCTTTGACCAAGCAGCATTCATTAATGGTTCTCGTGAACACTACCGAATCCTGCAAGGTGCTTGGAATCACAATCAACTAGACACGATTGAAGAGTATGTTTCTCAGAGCTTATTTGAAGACCTGAAGGCAGAGCGCGCGAAGCTAGAAGGCGAGCAACATACAGATGTGATGTACGTTGATGCGGAGATTGTTCGTGCGGATTACGATGCGAATAAAGCACAGCTTAGCCTACAGTTCAGCGGTCGCTACCGTGATGCTGCTGAAAATATCGAAGAAGATATCAAAGATATCTGGCATCTTGAGCGTGATCTAACTGTGCCAAATGCACCTTGGTTGATCGTTGGTATTCAAGGTTAATCGCCAAACATTCGATTTCGTTTTAATAAAATCCCGTTTCTAAGCGGGATTTTTTATGTCTGGAATCTGAAGCTAAGTATGTTCTGGGTTGTGTTGTTAGGTGGAGTATCAAAGAGCGCTAATAGTTTTAGAGCATCAATCGTTTATTGTCGATTATTCACTTAGCGTAACTCAATGCAGTATTGGTTCTGTAGCTATCAGCCAATCTATTCTTGTGCTTCGGCTTTTAATGGTTGTTTATGTATTAATGAATACAAGTCAGGGGCAACTCGATGGGAACGATATTAGGTCTTTTGCTGCTCGTGTTATTAGATTACATGTTGTTTAAGAAGGCAGGCATGCATTTTCCCAAATGGGTAGAGAAGCAATACGCTGATCATTTAGAAAAAAGCAAAGACGAGCGCTAAGCGTTAGTTTGTTTTGTGTGCAATAGAACGAAAAAAGCCAGCTCAATGAGCTGGCTTTTCAATATGGTGGAGGGGGACGGATTCGAACCATCGAAGGCGGAGCCGGCAGATTTACAGTCTGCTCCCTTTGGCCACTCGGGAACCCCTCCAGGGTGTTGTCTTACTCTTCACAAAGTAAGCTTGAAAAGTGTTTTCCCAACACGGCTTTTCAAGTGGTTTCTTATGATGTGCTCATAAGAAGCAATATGGTGGAGGGGGACGGATTCGAACCATCGAAGGCGGAGCCGGCAGATTTACAGTCTGCTCCCTTTGGCCACTCGGGAACCCCTCCAGGGTGTTGTCTTACTCTTCACAAAGTAAGCTTGAAAAGTGTTTTCCCAACACGGCTTTTCAAGTGGTTTCTTATGATGTGTTCACAAGAAGCAATATGGTGGAGGGGGACGGATTCGAACCATCGAAGGCGGAGCCGGCAGATTTACAGTCTGCTCCCTTTGGCCACTCGGGAACCCCTCCAGGGTGTTTTCTTACTCATTGCAGAGTAATGCTTAAGAGTGTTTTCCCAACGCATCTCTCAAGTTCGGAGCGAATCATAGCAAACTCGCTCCGGCTGTAAAGCGTTTTTCTTACGTTTTCACATCGAATGCTGCCTTTTTGGGCAAAGATGATAGAAACTCGGCATTTTGTATGTGGAATATACAAAGTAGATACTGACTTTTTACTCGAATTTACACTCCTTGACGTTATTAAGGGATTCAACTGATAAACTGTAGGCAGTTTAATGAGATAACCCTAAATGACATCAAAATTATGAGCATGAAAGCCACTTTATCTGTTTTAACGCTTTCTATATTGATGGCATCACCGACCGCTATTGCAGCAAAGCGTGGTCCATCGGCTGTTACGGTTGTGACAGAGCAAGTAGAAACGCATGAAATTAACCAATCTCTGTCGCTTATTGGCAAGTTAGAAGCCGCTGAATCTGTGGTGGTTGCCTCTGAGGTCTCTGGAAAGGTCAAACAAATCACCGTTAGTGCGAACCAAAACGTTCAGCAAGGTCAGCTCTTGGTCCAACTCAATGATGATAAAGCTCAAGCGGCTTTGATTGAGGCAAAAGCTTACCTCAGCGATGAGCAGCGCAAGCTCAAAGAGTTCCAACGTTTGTTAGAACGCAATGCGATTACCCAAACTGAAATTGATGGGCAAAAAGCGCGTGTAGAAATAGCACAAGCACGCCTTGACGCGGCTAAAGCTAACCTAGCGGATCTTCACATTACTGCCCCTTTTGCCGGTACCGTTGGTTTTATTGATTTTAGCAAAGGTAAAATGGTGAGCGCAGGCACCGAGCTCTTAACGCTTGATGATTTGTCGGTGATGGAACTGGACTTGCCAGTGCCAGAACGTTACCTGTCAATGCTTTCTGTTGGTATGGAAGTGCACGCAACGACCAGTGCTTGGGGTAATCTCGACTTTACAGGAAGAGTGACTGCCATTGATACCCGCATTAACGCGGAAACGCTGAATTTGCGCGTTCGAATTAAGTTCGATAATCCTGAGAATCGCTTAAAACCAGGTATGTTAATGAATGCAGCGTTGGCATTCCCGGCTATCGAAGCGCCTATTATTCCAGTGCAAGCCCTAGAGTACTCAGGGACGAAACGTTTTGTTTACGTAATCGATGAAAACAACAAAGCCAAGCGTCAGCAAGTTTTCCTTGGGGCTCGAGTTGAGAACGAAGTGGTGATCGACTCAGGTGTGGAAATTGGCGACAAGATCGTCGTTCAAGGCATTGTTAATATGCGCGATGGTGTAGAAGTAAAAGAGATTGCCGCGCCTTCTGAAGTAAAAAATGCCGATGCCAAGGGCGAGCAACATGAAGCCGCTAAGGAAGTGAATTAATGTTACTTTCTGATGTTTCGGTAAAACGCCCTGTTGCTGCGTTGGTGTTAAGTTTGCTGCTCTGTGTTTTTGGCTTTGTTTCATTTACTAAGCTTGCAGTCCGCGAGATGCCAGACATCGAAAGCCCGGTGGTTTCGATCAGTACACGTTATGAAGGCGCATCGGCCACGATCATTGAAAGTCAAATTACTTCGGTACTTGAGGATCAGCTTTCGGGCATCAGTGGCATCGATGAGATCAGCTCAACGACGCGCAACAGTATGTCGCGCATCACCATTACCTTTGAATTGGGTTATGACTTAAACACCGGCGTGAGTGATGTTCGTGATGCCGTGGCGCGTGCACAGCGTTCGTTGCCGGATGAAGCGGACGATCCCGTTGTTTACAAGAATAATGGTTCTGGTGAAGCCTCCCTCTATATTAACCTCAGTTCATCAGAGATGGACCGTACCCAGCTAACGGATTATGCCGAGCGCGTACTCATGGACCGTTTCAGTCTGATATCGGGCGTCAGTTCGATCGACTTGTCCGGTGGTTTGTACAAAGTGATGTACGTGAAGCTAAAGCCGGAGCTGATGGCGGGGCGCTCTGTCACTGCCTCTGATATTACTGCCGCTCTGCGAAGTGAAAACTTGGAAAGTCCAGGTGGTGAGGTTCGTAACGATTCAACCGTCATGTCAGTACGTACAGCACGTACGTACAATACGCCGGAAGACTTCCAATATCTTGTCGTGAAACGTGCTAGCGATAACACGCCTATTTATCTGAAAGATGTGGCGGACGTGTTCATTGGTGCGGAAAACGAAAACTCAACCTTTAAGAGCGATGGTGTAGTCAACATTAGCTTGGGCGTCGTTCCGCAATCAGACGCCAACCCACTAGAAGTGGCACAGGCGGTGCGCTCAGAAGTGGATAAGATTCAGAAGTTCTTACCGGACGGTACGCGTCTGGCCATCGACTATGATGCCACAGTATTCATTGAACGCTCGATTGATGAGGTATACAGCACGCTCTTTATTACGGGTGGTCTGGTTATTTTAGTCCTCTATATTTTTATTGGTCAGGCTCGGGCAACGCTTATTCCAGCGGTCACTGTGCCGGTATCGCTGATTTCTTCTTTTATCGCCGCCTATTACTTTGGTTTCTCGATAAACCTGATCACCCTGATGGCATTGATTCTGTCGATTGGTTTGGTGGTTGATGACGCGATTGTGGTGGTAGAGAACATTTTCCACCATATAGAACGCGGTGAATCACCACTGCTTGCTGCCTATAAAGGTACGCGGGAAGTTGGCTTTGCAGTGGTCGCTACGACACTGGTTTTGGTGATGGTGTTCCTGCCCATTTCCTTCATGGATGGCATGGTTGGTTTGTTGTTTACCGAATTCTCAGTCTTGTTGGCGATGTCGGTGATCTTTTCGTCATTGATCGCGTTGACGCTAACGCCAGTGCTTGGCAGTAAGATTCTAAAAGCAAACGTAAAACCAAACCGTTTTAATCTCGCCGTGGATAAATTATTTGCCCACCTAGAAACCGGCTATCGAAAAACGTTAAAAGGTGCACTTAAGTTACGTTGGGTCGCTCCGTTGGTGATTGTTGCTTGTATGGGGGGCAGCTATGTCTTGATGAATCAAGTACCTGCACAGTTAACACCGCAAGAAGATCGTGGTGTTATTTTTGCGTTTGTTCGTGGTGCGGATGCCACGTCATACAATCGTATGTCGGCAAATATGGACATTGTAGAAGACCGCTTAATGCCATTGCTTGGCCAAGGCTTTTTAAAATCATTCAGCATCCAGACGCCTGCTTTTGGTGGTCAAGCTGGCGATCAAACTGGCTTTGTGATCATGATTTTGGAAGATTGGAACGAAAGAGATGTGACCGCGCAAGAAGCGTTAAACCAGGTTCGTAAGTCGTTGGCCGGTATTCCTGATGTCCGAGTATTTCCTTTCATGCCTGGTTTCCGTGGTGGTTCAAGTGAACCTGTCCAGTTCGTGCTAGGTGGCTCTGATTATGATGAGCTTTTGGTTTGGGCTGAAATGCTAAAGAATAAAGCGGAAGAGTCTCCAATAATGGAAGGTGCGGAGATCGATTATTCTGAGAAAACCCCAGAGTTATTGGTCTCGGTTGATAAGCGTCGCGCAGCAGAACTGGGTGTGAGTGTCAAAGACATCTCGGACACATTAGAAATAATGCTCGGCGGTAAGAGTGAGACCACCTTCGTTGAGCGCGGTGAAGAGTACGATGTCTATTTGCGTGGTGATGAAAACAGCTTTAGCAATGCGGAAGATTTGAGTCAGATTTACCTGCGTACCAACAGCGGTGAATTGGTGACGTTAGATACGGTAACCAAAATCGAGGAGGTCGCGGCCTCGATCCGTCTGTCCCACTACAACAAGCAGAAATCGATTACCATTAAAGCGAACTTGTCGGATGGTTTTACGTTAGGCGAGGCACTGAACTTCCTCGACCAACAAGCGATTGATAATCTGCCGGGTGATATTTCGGTGAGTTACTCTGGGGAGTCGAAAGACTTCAAAGAGAACCAGGCTAGCGTCGCGATTGTCTTTGGCTTAGCTTTACTGGTGGCTTATCTAGTACTTGCCGCGCAGTTCGAAAGCTTCGTTAACCCATTAGTGGTAATGTTCACCGTTCCAATGGGGGTATTTGGTGGGTTCTTAGGCCTTGTGGTTATGGGGCAAGGAATGAACATCTATAGCCAGATCGGTATGATCATGTTGATAGGCATGGTGACCAAAAATGGTATTTTGATTGTTGAATTTGCTAACCAACTCCGTGATCGAGGTATTGAGTTTGAAAAAGCCATTATTGATGCCGCCGCTCGTCGTCTTCGTCCGATCATGATGACGGCGTTTACTACGCTAGCTGGGGCCATTCCACTCATTGTTTCCACCGGAGCCGGTTATGAAAGCCGCGTCGCGGTCGGTACCGTGATTTTCTTTGGTATGGGCTTCGCAACCTTAGTGACGTTATTCGTTATTCCAGCAATGTACCGCCTGATCTCTGCGAAGACTCGAGCGCCAGGACATGTGGAAGCGGAGCTTAATAAAGCGCTTAGTCACGATAACAAGGGGCGTATCGCTCACCCATAATATGAGCGATAGCGTAGCCAATCAAAGCGTCGAACACTGGTTGTTCGGCGCTTTTTTATGTCAATCATTTCTGCCATTTCTCAAGCGTTTTTTCTACGCTATACCACTTACTTATCTGAGTCGGTATCACGCATCGTCCATTGCTCGGCTGTTCACTATGCCGTGTGGTTAATAAGAGGATTATTAAAACCGCGAGCTGCCGGTTTAAAACAAAGAGAACGATGAAGCAATTATTGGATCGTGATACGGGCTTTCACTTGTGTGAGGGGGCGTTTTTTGGCGGTAGAATAAAGCCCACCGAAATGGGCTTTAGTTTTCAGTTTAAGAGGTAAACGTCTTAGCGAAAGATTACGCAGGAATCGCAACAGTTTGTGCGACAACCACTTGATTGAAGTCCATGCGAGCTTGCTGTGCTTGCTCAGACAATTGCAGTTTTTTGTCTTGAGTCGCTGTTACAGCATCAACTAGAGCCTGCAATTCATCTTGCATGTCTTGAGGTAGGTGATGATCAGAAAAGTTGGTGTCGTTGCTGTGCTCCAAGGCAAAGGCACGAATACGTTTACGCATTTTCATCAGTGCTGCTAATGCTTCACGTTCTTCTTCCGCCGCTTCTTGAGCCGCATCACGTGCACGTTCGAACTTCGCCATCGCCATCCCTTCCGTTGACCATGGGTCAATGTCCGGAAGTTCTTCAATGTTGATAGTTGGCTCGACGTAATCTTCTTGATGTCTGATATCGAGTGATGTTGCGCGCACGGCGGAGACCATCAGCATGACTGAGATACCAAGTAGAGGTAAACCGCCAACGATCGCTGCTGTTTGTAGTGTGCTTAAACCGCCCATAAACAGGAGAACAGTCGGCAAGAACGACAACGTGAATGCCCAGAACATACGGTTCCAGCGCATTGGTTCTTCCGTTACGTTATTTTGCACAACAGAAGCGAGGATGTAAGAGATCGAGTCAAATGTCGTTGCGGTAAAGATGATACAAAGTATGGTAAATACAGCGATCACGACGGTGCTCATTGGCAGCGCATCCAACATAGCGAAAATAGCAGTGGTAGCGCCTTCAGCATTGAGAATGCCAACCACGTCAAGTTCACCGGATAGCTGCAATGATAGGCCGTAGTTACCTAAGATCATGAAGAACAAGAAACAGCCTAGAGAACCGAAAAAGATCGAGCCAGAGACCATTTGCTTAATAGTGCGACCACGAGATATGCGTGCGACAAACAAGCCCATGCTTGGTGCAAACACCAGCCACCACGCCCAGTAGAAGATAGTCCAGTCTTGTGGGAAATGAGTATCATCAAAGCTACCGTAGCCACCAAATGGTTCTGCCCATGTCGCCATGACAAAGAAGTTAGACAGCATACGGCCAATCGAATCGAGACCGGTTTCCAACATAAAGATGGTTGGACCTGCTACTAATACGAAAGCAAGTAGACCCATTGCGCCCCAGAAGTTGATGTTACTCAACACCTTGATGCCTTTCTCCATACCTGCGTAAGAGGAGTAGGCAAAAATGGCGGTACAGATGAGAAGAACAAGTACTTGGCTAAAGGTATTCTTTGGTAAACCAAACAGGTAGTGCAGGCCTTCACCAATCAGTGGTGCCGCTAAACCTAAACTGGTTGCCGCACCGCCAAGCAAGCCGAAGATGAATAGTACATCGACCACTTTACCTGCCGCGCCTTTACTGCGCGCTTCACCTAGTACAGGCATGAGTGCACTTGATACTTTTAGCACTGGCTGTTTACGCACATAAAAGAAGTAAGCGATCGGTAGTGCTGGGATAAGGTAAATTGACCATGCGATTGGCCCCCAATGGAACAGGCCATACGTTGCCGCCCAGCGAACCGCTTCTTCACTGCCTGGTTCTAGTTGGAATGGTGGCGACTGGTAGTAATATGCCCATTCGATACAACCCCAGTAAAGAATACTGGCACCGATGCCACCGCAGAACAGCATTGCAGCCCAAGACGCTGTTGAGAACTCTGGCTTTTCATCTGGGTCGCCGAGTTTAATTTGTCCCATGTCGCTGAAGACAACATAGATCATAAATACAAAGGCAGCGAGGCCGAGTGCCAAATATAGGAAGCCAAGTTTGTCTGTCATGAAGGTTTTCGCGACAGCAATCCATTCAGCGCCTTCTACAGGAAATAAAATTAAAGGGAAAACAATGGAGATAAGTAGCGCAATGGCGCCAAAAAAAGTGGGTTTGTCGATAAGAGAAAATGCGTTTTTCAAAGTTCATCGTCCGTTAATGAATAGTTAATTATTATGGGGTGGAGTAAAAAAACGTTCAAACGAGGAAGCTTGTCGTAAAGAAAGATAATCTTGTTCATACCCAAGTAACCTCGAGATGCTTGGTTCATCGAGAATGACTTAGCTTGAAGTCACTTGGGTATAATGACTAACGTTTACACAAGTGCGAGAAGAACACCGTCAACCGCTAATACTGCAGAGAAGTATTGGCCTGCTGAGTATGAATCGTCTTCTTCTGCTTCAATGGTGTCGGGGTGAGCCATAGCTAACGCACCATGGGCAAAAGGTTCCACTTGCTCACCGACGGTTTTGTTTTCCGCTTCTACTTTTTTGCTTTCGTGGTCAATGTGCTTCAGTGCAGCAAGCAAGGATATACCTCCGAACATTAGCACTCGTTCACTGAGTGCAGGTAAAAAGGTGTTATTTTTGTATTGGTGAAGTGAGTAATTTCTTACGTGAATTCTATAAGAAATAGATCTGTTTCTGTCGATTTTACATGACTGAAAAATAAGCAAAAACCCGACCGGCTTTTCGCAGCAAGGTTAGGAAATAGGCAAATATTCTATTTGCATCGAAGAGTGTTGTTCCGTTCGGCAAGGTGTTGGTACGCTTGGAGGAGATTGTCTCTTTGGACGAATCGTACTGGTGGCGCTAATACGTTGAGTTGGTAATCTGCGCTATCTGTTGTGATCGCTTGGCTAGGGGTAATCACGACCACATTTAAGTTTGGATTGCGGTTGAGGATCGATGCTGCCGTGCCTAAGCCGCCTTCAGTGTGGAATTTACCGGCAACGTGAATCACTTGAGTGCCGGGATGTTTTTCTAAGTATTTGACGATGGACTCCGCCATGGTCTCATCCCATGTAACCTGAGCTGCGTATTGCTTTTCAGTTTGTTCCGGTTTGCCATGGTGCATGGATGCCATGAACTTTTCTTTGTATGGGCTGCTTGCTGTGTTGATTTCATCCGCAACAAAATTGCGCTCATCGCTATCGAGTTTATCTAGGTAAGCGACACCTTGGCGACCAATACAACGCACAATGTTTTTTGGCGCGTTTGCGGCAATGACTGGAATCTCAGTTTGCTTGGCAAATTCGACCAACGGGCGGTAATCACTTGCGTAATTTGGCCATGCATTACTTTGTTTCATGAAGTACTGCTCGCCAATTTCACCGTTTAGGTATGAATCCAAGATCGCTTGCTTATCACGCGCCACTTGTTCCATGGAAAGTGCAAGAGGACGGTTTATAGAAGATAGCTGTTTTAGCATGTCGGTCTGAAAACGGTGGATACCAGCGTGTGTATGCCATTCACCAATCAGAATCACATCGGCTTGCTGTAGCTCTGGCGTTAATTGATTGACAGAGATGGCTTCACCAGAAGGAGCATGAAGTTGGTAGTCATAGAAACTGGTCACGTTACCAGCAACGGTATTAGGAGTGGTCGGTGTATTAGATGTACAGCCTGTAATTAAGCCCGTAAAAATCAGACCTAGGGTAGAAAAGCGCATTGAAAGCCTCCAGAAATGTCTGAATGATATTGGTGGAGGCTGACTAGCGAATGAGTAATGGCAATTTAGTCTTTGACGTTAAGCCTTGCCACTCTCCACAACGGTTTTTTTGCGGTAAACACGCAACATAAAATCCGCCTCACACTGGAAAAGTGTAGCGGACTTGAGCTCCTCTCGAAGTTCGTCTGTTGCTTTCCATGCTAAAGGTGTCATCTGCAGAAGATCGAAGGCGACACCATTTTGTAAATCCATGCTGTAGTTAAGCTGTTGCTGATGCTCTAGCTCAAAGCCTTCGATGTTCTCAGGCTCTTCGTTGTGGAGGCGCACGTCTTGGTAAATACGCTCACGGAATTGATATAAGTGGCGAGCCGCAGGGGTGACGGTAATGACAACACCGTTGTCTCTTATCACTCGTTGCAGTTCCTCGGCTTTGCACGGAGCGTAGATACGCAGAATGGCATCTAATGATTGCTCAGCAAATGGTAAGCGATGGCTCGATGCCACACTGAAATCGCAGTTAGGGTAACGCTTTGATGCAAAGCGAATGGCGATTTTTGAAATGTCCAAGCCGAAGACTTGTGCTTGTTCATCTTGCGCTTGCAGTGATTGTTGCACTTGATCAGTGTAGTACCCCTCACCACAGCCAATATCGAGCAATTGGTGGCGAGTACCTTCTGTGTACTTTGCACACAGGCGAGCCACTTCTTGGCGCAATGGATCGTAATGGTTCCCGTCAAGGAAGCGACGACGCGCTTGCATCATCTCTTTGTTGTCACCTGGATCTTTAGAGCGCTTGTGGTGTGCTGGCATCAAGTTCACATAGCCTTCTTTTGCTAGGTCAAACTGATGGTTGTTTTCACACTTAAACGTCTTTACGGTTAGCGTTAGCGGTAAGTGACATAGAGGGCATTGGTAGTTCATGACGATCTCTGACGGAGGTTAGGGCAACAAATTCTACCAAAAGGATAGCCTCAAGCGAAATAAAAAAGGCCGGATAAACCGACCTTAAATAATCTGAATTCTGGTTCCACACCATTTATCTTACGGAGATGATGGTCACCAGTTCATGGCTTTCTCCAGGTTGTAGAGTTTTACCTTGTTCAATACTTGGCGCATGAAGAGCGGATTCGACACAAAGCATTGTTTCATAGCCGTTGTCTGCCATGTCCCCCATACTTTGTGCGCCTTCTGCCCAAGGATTCCACAATACTGCAGAGTTATGACCGTGGTTTTCTACGCTCAGTGTGCGGCTGAATACTGGATCTTTCACGAAGATTTGCGCTTCAGGCTGAGTGTAAACACGATCGATAGTGTCCGTCAGTTGCAGAACGTCACCACCTTGGCATACTTCGCCGGCTTTCAAGCTATCAATATATTCAGATCCCATACCGCTGGTGTGCGCTTGCTTGACGTCACCCACGTTGAGGTAAGTGTGCAGTGCACCAGAGAACGTCCAAGCATCGTCATCAATATTGGTCACTTTTAGTGTGATTTTCAGTTCTTCACTCACTTCAACAATTAGGCGAGCATCAAACATGTGTGGCCAAATGTCGTGAATCTCTTTTGAAGGGAGCAAAGCCAGTTCAACGATCACACCATTGTCGTTTTCGCGATGCTCAACCAGTTCCCATTCTGCTGTACGAGCAAAACCGTGTGCCGGCGCGGCAATGCGACCAAACCAAGGCCAGCAGACTGGGATACCGCCGCGGAGTGCGGCTTTACCATCAAAAAGGGCTTTTTCGCTCATCCAAATGAGATCGTCTTGACCTGCAGGCGTAAACGAAATCACATGACCACCGTGTAAAGCGATACCAGCGATGGCTTTATCATGAATAATGCGAACCACTTTTACTTGGTCGATTTCTACGACAGTGACATTGTCAGATAGAACGGTTAAGGCAGGTAGAGTATTTAAATCCATGTGATGTTTCCTATAGCTGGGGGGCGGAGGGACCTTGGCCCATTTACCATGGTTACTAGGGCGCATGTTGAAGGCAACCCTCAATTTCCAGATACAAAAAAGGCGACTCTAAGGCCGCCTTTTATTCAAATCTTATGTTTCAAACACAAGCTTCGCTAATAACTCAATATCTAATTACTTAGAAACGTGAGCGATTAGGTCTAGAACTTTGTTTGAGTAACCGATTTCGTTGTCGTACCAAGATACAACTTTAACGAAGTTATCAGTTAGAGCGATACCAGCTTTAGCATCGAATACTGAAGTTTGAACTTCACCGATGAAGTCTTGAGAAACAACTTGATCTTCAGTGTAACCTAGAACGCCTTTTAGTTCGCCTTCAGAAGCTTCTTTCATTGCTGCACAGATAGCTTCGTAAGATGCGCCGTTCTTAAGGTTAACTGTTAGGTCAACTACAGAAACGTTAGCTGTTGGTACGCGGAAAGCCATACCAGTTAGTTTGCCGTTTAGTTCTGGAAGAACAACGCCTACAGCTTTAGCTGCACCAGTTGAAGATGGGATGATGTTCTGAGAAGCACCACGACCACCGCGCCAGTCTTTAGCAGAAGGACCGTCTACAGTTTTTTGAGTTGCTGTAGTCGCGTGAACTGTTGTCATAAGACCAGATTCGATACCGAACTTGTCGTTAAGAACTTTAGCGATAGGCGCTAGACAGTTAGTAGTACAAGAAGCGTTAGAAACGATGTCTTGACCTGCGTAAGAAGCGTGGTTAACACCCATTACGAACATTGGAGTTGCGTCTTTTGAAGGACCAGTAAGAACAACTTTCTTCGCACCAGCTGTGATGTGCTTACGAGCTGTAGCGTCGTCTAGGAATAGACCAGTTGCTTCAGCTACTACGTCAACACCGATTGCATCCCATTTTAGATCTTCTGGGTTACGCTCAGCTGTTACACGTACAGTTTTACCGTTAACGATTAGGTTACCGCCTTCAACTTCAACAGTACCGTTGAAACGGCCGTGAGTTGAGTCGTACTTCAGCATGTATGCCATGTAATCTACGTCGATAAGGTCGTTAATACCTACAACTTCGATGTCGTTGCGCTCTTGCGCTGCACGGAATACGAAACGACCGATACGGCCAAAACCGTTAATACCTACTTTGATAGTCATTATAGTTGCTCCACAACTTAATTTCTGATTAAAGATAACTGGTAGTAAAATTACAGAATCCAGTAAACATCTGCAACAGATAATCGGACTTAACTTGTCTAAAGTCAAAAAAATGCGACGCTTTTTTTAACAATTCTTCGCAAGTGCTCGATTTTTAAACTTTTTGCTGGCTATTCTACATTCCAGTTGGCGTAATATAACTTTTGAGATAAGTACTCGTAGCAATTTAATTACACGTGGTGTTCTGGTGAGAAAGTATGTGCTACAAATGTTACGAGAATCAAGTTTTTTGCCAAAAAAGTCATGACCAAAAAAAATAGAAGGAATAACCATTGGTGAAAGAAAGTAGAGTAAAGGTGATGAAGTCTGATGAACAGTGGCGTGAACAGCTTTCAGATGAAGAATTTCGAGTCTGTCGAGAGCAAGGCACAGAGCCACCATTTACGGGTAAGCTATTGCATAATAAGGAGACAGGTGTGTACGCCTGTACCTGTTGTCATGCCCCTCTGTTTGTTTCAGATAGCAAGTATGATTCTGGCTGTGGTTGGCCAAGTTTTGATGCGCCAATTGATGATAAAGCAGTACGATATTTAGATGATCTAAGTCACGGAATGGTTCGAACTGAGATTCGATGTGCGACCTGTGATAGCCATTTAGGTCACGTTTTTGAAGATGGTCCCCAAACAACGGGTGAACGTTACTGCGTGAATTCGGTGTCGTTAATTTTCAACAAATCTGGTCAATAATACGGATATTCATTGAAAGAATGTTTCATCCTTTCAATGAATAGACGACTTGTTCACGATGACCATGCATAAATAAACTCCCGAGTTTAACGGGAGTTTATTATTTTATAAATCGTTAGGAATCATCCTTGGTGAATAATTTCCTTTGGCTATCGACTTAGAAATAGAACTAGCCAGATCTTCCAACTCTTCATACGTTTCTGCTTTTGTAAAATTGAACATCCGCTTCAATTGGGTTTCATCGGCAAGAGGCACATCAAAGCGTTTCCCCACCATTGCCCATAAGTAAGCTTGCTCTTTATTTCCTAGGCCTTGGTTAATGCTCGCCATGGACTCGAGTATGACAGGATTCAGATTGCTAGCGTTGGACATCGATAACGCATTATTAAGTAAAACGAGTGTTTTGTGTGGGTCGCGGCTAGTATAGAAGGTCGCGAGGGCATATTGCAGTTCAGCGGAATTTAACTCTGGTTTGCCTTCTTTTTGAAGAAACTGACGACGGGCCTGCTCATCACCCGTTTGTGACCACAAGAAATAAAGCGTCGATGGATCATCCGATCCTTGTAGTTCAGCCACTATTCGATCCAGTTCATCAATGCTATGAACTAACGCATTGAAGCGCTTTCTCTTCAGCGCACTTTGATCGATTGGTGTGATCTGAGAGGCAAGCTCTAAACATTTACGGTATTTTGCGACTAAGCCGTATTCAACCACTTGATTGGCTTCAGAGGGCTCTTTGAGTTGTTCAAAGCGGTGCCAAACCAGATCCGTTCGTGGGATTCGGCATTGTCCGTCGTCCATATTGAGATGTTCACAACGCAGCTTAGGGTTGTTTTGACATAATTCTTCTGTCGTTATATTGCCTTCAAAGCAGCCTGTTAATGTTGCAGTGGCAAGACTTGCCAGTAACCAGTATGTTCGTTTCATGGTTTGCTTGTGATCCGTTACACCAATTCATTTGTGTGTTCTTGACTCTGTTTCTTAACTCGTTATGTTCTGTAAACGAATGTGATAAGAAGGTACATTATGGACGCAGAACAACTATTAAAAGCGATCACGCCAGAAGTCTATGACCGATTAGTCTATGCAGTAGAAACAGGAAGATGGCCAGAGGGTACAACACTTTCCCAGCAGCAGCGAGACTCATGTATGCAAGCTGTGATGTTGTATCAATCAAAACATAACACCGATGCTCAGCACATGACGGTAGCGGCAGGTGGTGAAATCAGCTTTAAGTCTAAGCAAGAATTGAAAAAGCAATTCTGTGAAGATGAGAGTGACATCGTCCGCGTGAACCCAAACCATACCTGATGGTGTGAGACAATTATACCAATCGTAGTAAATAATTGGTGATTATAGCTTGTAATAACGCTCGATAACTTCGTTTAAATTTTTGATTGTAGAATCACTATTTATCGAAAATTTTAGCCTTGTTCTTAAACGTTTTTCCTGTGCTGACTCTGCTCACTTACGGTGATTGAGATTAGAAGAAAAAGCCCAATTATCATCATTGGGCTTATGCATTCTAAACGTGTAGGTGCGCTAAGCTTACAGGCTCATTTCACCGCGTAGAACTTGCTGCATTTTTTCCTTGATTTCTTCGTACGACAGGTTTTGGCTAAGTAAGTAGTGCAATTTCGCCAGTGCCGCTTCGGAAGTCATATCAAAACCACTGATCACGCCAGAATCAGCAAGCGCACAGCCCGTCGCATAGCCACCCATATTCACCTTGCCCGCTAGACATTGCGTTAAATTGACCACAATAACCCCACGTTCAGAGGCTTCTTTCAAGTGGCCTAATAGCTCTGGATTTTGTGGCGCGTTGCCAACGCCGAAAGTGAGTAGGATCATTGCGTTGACGGGTTGGCGTAACGTGTTACGGATAACTTCGTGTGAAATACCCGGATACATAGTGATCACACCAATTGGCTGTGGCGTGATGTTATGTACTTTGAATTCACCTTCTGGTTTTGTACCCACACTCACATTGTTGCTGATCTGGATGTTAATCCCCGCTTCCAATAGTGGCGGAAGGTTCGGTGAAGTAAACGCATTAAAACCATCTGCGTGAGATTTGGTGCTGCGGTTACCACGCATCAATTGGTTATTGAAGAAAAGTGTCACTTCATTGATTGGGTAATTTGCGGCAATGTGTAACGCATTTAATAGGTTTGCTTGACCATCAGAGCGCAGTTCAGCCAATGGAATTTGCGAACCCGTTACGATGACCGGTTTACCCAAGTTTTCAAACATGAATGACAAAGCAGACGCAGTGTATGCCATGGTATCCGTACCATGCAGAATTACGAAGCCATCGTAGTCATTGTAGTTATCACGAATATCGTCAGCGATTTGCTGCCAATCTGCGGGCGTCATATCGGATGAGTCGATCAGAGGCTCGTACTCATGAATCGTGTATTCTGGCATTTCCGCACGGTGAAACTCGGGCATACTGGCGAGTTGCTTTTCCATAAAGCCAGCCACAGGCACGTAGCCGTGATCCGATTTTTGCATGCCGATGGTGCCACCGGTGTACGCGATGTAGATGTGTTTTCTAGTCATCGTTCTACTTTGTTTTCATGTATGGGAACAGTGGCGGGGATTATAGCGAAATGAAGCCTAATAAAAAGGGGCATCTCGCACAGAGATGCCCCTTTTTGGCTAAGCTAAAAAAGCTATTGTACTTGGCAGGTCAAACAGAACGCATATTGACCTTTTGGATCGTTAAAGCTTCGCAGCATGCTTGCGTCTTGTTCGAATTGTTGAACCACTGGCTGAAGACTTTTTGGTAGAAAGCTTGAGGCATCGATACCTAAAGACACTTTCGCCTGATTCATGAATTCTTGAATGAATTGTTCTGAAGGCGATAATGGCTCTTCAACCCAGTAAATGTTGTACTTATCGAGTTGCGCCAATTCTGCTGCCAGCTTGACCGCATCATCAAAGTCACCCATTTGGTCTACAAGTCCGAATCCTTGCGCATCTTGGCCTGTCCAAACACGACCTTGCGCGACTTTATCGACTTGTTCTAGCGACATATCACGATTAGAACCCACTAAAGAAATAAAGCGTTTGTAGCCGTGTTCGATACCGAGTTGAAACGCTTGAGACGCGCCTTCCGATAGACCCGTAGTGAGTCCTTCACCAGAGAAGGGGGATGTGCCAACCCCGTCGGTATTGATACCCAGTTTATTAAAGCCTTTCTCAAAAGTCGTGATCACGCTGAAAATACCAATGGAGCCAGTGAGAGTGGTTGGCTGAGCAACGATCTTATCTGCACCCATTGAGATCCAATAACCGCCAGATGCCGCTAAGCTAGACATAGAAGCCACGACGGGCTTACCTGCTGCTTTGAGTGCCTCGACTTCATTGCGAATCACTTCTGAAGCAAACGCGCTACCGCCAGGGCTGTCAACACGAAGAACCACCGCTTTTACTTTGTCATCGTTACGCGCTTGGCGAAGTAGACTCGCGACCGTATCGCCACCGATACTACCGCGTGGCTGCTGACCGTCCATAATGGTACCGCTCGCGACCACAACCGCGACGTCACTTTCGGCGATATTAACATCTGGACGAATCGTTGCGAGGTAGTCGTAGTAGCCAATGGCGTTGTAACTGTCTTTACCATCACTGCCAAACTTATCCGCAAATAGGCGACGAATATCTTGACGGGTGGCGAGTTCATCCACCAACCCTACTTTTACCGCCAATTGTGCAATGTCACCATCGACAGACTTCATTTCAGCCAAAAGCTCATCCATCGTTGGGTTAAGAACGTTGGCATTGATGTTGCGGTTGGTGGCGACGTCATCAACGTAAGCGCTCCAAAGCTGAGTAATCCAACGAGTGGCAGACTCTTTTGCTGCATGAGACATATCATCACGAATGAATGGTTCAATGGCAGACTTATAGGTACCGACACGAAAGACATGAGTAGAGACATCGAGCTTTTCTAGCAGAGTTTTGTAGTACATCGAGTAAGAGCTGTAGCCTTTAATCAGTACACCACCGTCTGGGGCTAGGTAAACTTTGTCGGCGTAGCTTGCTAGATAGTATTGGCTTTGATTGTAAAACGCTCCAACTGCGTAGATTGGTTTGCCGGAAGACTTGAACTCATTCAATGCTTTTGCGATGTAGCGAAGCTTGGTGAGATTGGTTTCTGGCATATCACGTAGCGCAAGCACAAGGCCTGAAACTTTCGGATCATCTTTCGCGTAGCGAATGGTATCGACAATATCGAACAAAACATTTTCTTTTGGCAGCTCATTGCCTAATACTGAACTTGCAACTGAGTCCATCGGGTTGACGTAACGACGTTGCTCCACGATAGGTCCAGAAAGGTTCATGACTAACGCCGATTCTTTCTCAATAACGGGCTGGCCATTCCCTGTGTAGGTAAAAGCAAAATAGAAAATGGCGATCATCAATAAGAAAATCAAGTTAGCCAATGCAAGCCTGACAAAGGTGATGGCTTTCCAAATCCCCTTAAATATCAGACCAATAAATTTGAAGAGTTTTTTCATCTTGTCTCCACAATGAGATAGTCATTCCCTAATCTTATAAAGTCTGGGTTCTTATCTCTAAGATCTCATAAGATAACATTTTTTTAGCTTATCACGGTCACTCAATAATTGGCATATTTTCACTTGAGATTGATCGGTGTTACAAAAATGTAAACGTGCGTTTGATTTTTTTATGGCGCAGGCGTACTCTGGTCAGACCACAAAAATAACAATGGATGTTGAGCGATGTCTGCCATGTACCCAAATTTGTTAAAGCCATTAGATCTCGGTTTCACTCAATTGAAAAACCGTGTGTTGATGGGATCAATGCACACCGGTTTAGAAGAGCACAAAGAGGGGCTGCAGAAGCTCGCTGCTTTTTATGAAGAACGTGCGAAAGGTGGCGTTGGTTTGATTGTTACCGGCGGTTTTTCCCCTAATTTACGTGGTCGATTACACCCTTTAAGCGCTGAGTTCAGCAAGCCGAAGCATGCTAAAGCGCATAAAGTGGTCACTGACGCCGTGCATAAACACGGTGGTAAGATTGCCTTACAGATTCTTCATGCTGGTCGTTATGCGATGCATCCATTCGCGCAAAGTGCATCAGGCACGAAAGCACCCATCGCCAAATTTGCTCCGTGCAAAATGAGTGAACGCCAAATCAAGAAAACCATTGATGCTTTTGCCAATAGTGCCGAACTGGCACAGTTCGCTGGTTATGATGGCGTGGAGTTAATGGGCTCAGAAGGTTACTTGATCAACCAGTTTTTATGTCAGCGCACTAACATGCGATATGACGAGTGGGGCGGTAGCTACAAAAAACGCATGCGCTTTCCGGTTGAAATCGTTAGGGCGGTTCGTAAAGCGGTGGGTGACAAGTTCATTATCATTTTCCGTTTATCGATGCTTGATCTCGTAGAACAGGGCAGTACCTTTGAAGAAGTGATAGAACTTGCTAAAGCGTTAGAAGACGCGGGAGTGACCATCATTAACACGGGTATTGGTTGGCACGAAGCGCGCATACCAACGATTGCTACTCAAGTCCCACGCGGCGCATTTACTTGGGTTACAGAAAAGGTTAAGCCGCATGTTTCTGTGCCTATCATCACCTGTAACCGAATCAATACACCGGAAGAAGCTGAGCGTATTCTTGCTTCGGGCCAGGCTGACATGGTTTCCATGGCGCGCCCATTCCTCGCTGACCCATATTTTGTCGCGAAAGCAGAGCAAAATAAATCTCAATTCATCAATACTTGTATCGGCTGTAACCAAGCGTGCTTGGACAATGTGTTCAAAGGAAAACGTGCAAGTTGTTTGGTCAATCCTCTTGCCTGCTATGAAACCGAAATTGTGGTTAAGGACGCATTTAAGAAGAAAAATATTGCTGTAGTGGGCGCGGGGCCTGCGGGTTTGGCATGTGCGACGACCTTGGCTAAACGCGGGCATAAAGTCGACCTGTTTGAGAAGAATGATCGTATTGGGGGGCAGTTCCGCCTCGCGATGCAGATCCCAGGTAAAGAAGAGTTTCGCGAAACCATTCGCTATTTTGCCAACCGTCTTGATGAAACGGGCGTCCACTTGCACTTATCGACGGAAGCAAATTACGATTTACTAACGGAGTACGATGAGGTTGTCATGGCATCGGGTGTTGAGCCGCGTAAAGTGAACATTGATGGCATTGATAACCCGGAAAAAGTCATCGATTATCAGACTCTGATCCGCGATAAAACCCCGGTGGGTGAAAAAGTGGCGATTGTTGGTGCTGGTGGCATCGGTGTTGACGTTGCAACCATGATAACGGAACCAGAAGGACAAACTCTGGACGATTGGTTACATGAGTGGGGCATTGATAAAGAGATGTCTCAACCTGGCGGTTTATACCCTTATCCCGATTCAATCAGTGATAAAGAAGTGTGGGTGCTTCAACGTCGTAAAGGCCGTGTGGGTAAAGGCCCTGGCAAAACCACTGGCTGGATCCATAAACGTACACTGGAAAAGCGCGGCGTTTATCTATTGGGTGGTGTATCGTACGATAAGATTGATGTTCAGGGATTACATATTCATGTCGATGGTAAAGAACGTTTGATTGAAGCGGATACTGTGGTGATTTGTGCTGGACAAGAGTCAGTACGACCGTTTGAAGACAAATGGCATCAATTGGGTGATAAGCTACACATCATTGGTGGCGCGGACCACGCAGGTGAACTCGATGCTGTTCGAGCGATTCGTCAGGGGGTTAAGCTCGCTGTTGAGCTTTAGCGATTCAAAGTAAGAAAAAGCTGCGTGTTTTGCGCAGCTTTTTTTGTTGTGAGAATCTCTTTCTCCTCACGCGCTGACACCATTTAAAACAGAGTGTTATTCGTGGTAGGGGATTGTGCTAAAGTGAGCAACGTAAACAATAATAGCTATATTCAATAAGGAACCGTTCATGGATGCTCTCGATCTTTTGCTCAATCGTCGTTCTATCGCTAAGTTGTCAGAGCCTGCGCCTGAGGGGGTGGCACTAGAAAACATCATTCGTGCTGGTCTTCGCGCGCCAGACCACGCTGGTTTAACACCATGGCGATTTGTCATCGCTCAAGGCGAAGGTTTAAAGAAACTCTCGGATATTCTGGTTAAAGCCGCTATCGCAGACAATAGTGAAGACGAGGTGATTGAAAAAGTGAAGAATGCCCCGTTTCGTGCACCTATGGTGATCACCGTGATCGCTAAGGTCACTGAGCATGAAAAAGTGCCAGCGTTTGAACAATACCTTTCTGCTGGCTGCGCAGCACAAGCGATGCAAATGGCAGCGGTAGCACAAGGCTTCCAAGGCTTTTGGCGTTCAGGTAAGTGGATGTTCCATCCAACAGTGCACCAAGCATTTGGCTTAGAAGGCGAAGATCAAATTGTTGGTTTTCTATATCTGGGGACGCCGGGTTGTACTCCGTTAAAAGTGCCGGCACGCGAGCTATCTAAGTTTGTTGAGTTCCAGTAAAGGCGTGACCTCAAGCGTACTTACTGTTTATCTGTACAGTTTTTCTTGATTTGTTAGGGCGACATTAGATAATGTGGCCCTAATTATTATGACTTCCAAAAACTTATGTCTCGTCTGTTTATTGCTGAAAAACCAAGTTTAGGCCGCGCGATTGCGGCGGCACTTCCTAATCCTCAAAAGAAAGACCAAGGTTTTATTCGTTGTGGCAACGGCGATGTGGTCACTTGGTGCATTGGCCACCTGTTAGAGCAAGTTGAGCCTGACGCATACGACGAGCGTTACAAAAAATGGAACCTGGCAGATTTACCGATTGTTCCCCAGCAGTGGCAATTAAGGCCAAGGAAAAGTGCCAGCAAACAGCTCACCGTGATCCGTAAGCTTCTCAAAGAGGCAACGGAAGTGATTCACGCCGGAGACCCAGATCGAGAAGGTCAGTTGCTGGTGGATGAGGTACTGGATTACTGCAAGCTTTCCAAAGCCAAAAAAGAGGCCACTCAGCGCCTGCTGATTTCCGATTTGAACTTACCCGCAGTCAAACGCGCGTTGAACTCGATGCGTAGCAATCGTGATTTCATTCCTCTTTCGGTTTCTGCGCTTGCGCGCTCAAGAGCCGATTGGCTTTATGGTATGAACATGTCTCGCGCGTATACGTTGCTTGGGCAAAAAGCGGGTTATCAGGGCGTGTTGTCGGTAGGACGGGTGCAAACCCCCGTGTTGGGCTTGGTGGTTCGCCGCGATGAAGAGATCGAAAACTTTGTGCCTAAAGATTACTTCACGCTACACGCTCTCATTCCGTATCAAGATCACAATGGCGCTTTTGATATTCGAGCACGCTGGAAACCCAGTGAAGCTTGTAAGCCTTGGCAGGATGAAGAAGGGCGCATTTTAAGCCGAAAACTGGTAGAGAATGTGGCGAGTCGCATTGCAAACCAACCCGCTAACGTGACCGAGTCGGAGCAAAAGCAAACCAAGCAATCTGCGCCACTTCCGTACTCCTTATCTGCGTTACAGATTGATGCGGCAAAGCGTTATGGCATGAGCGCACAGCAGGCCTTGGATACCTGTCAGGCATTGTATGAAAAGCACAAGTTGATCACTTACCCTCGTTCAGATTGTCGTTACCTACCGATAGAGCATTATGCGCAAGCGGGGGCGGTGACATCGGCTATCTCGAACAACGCTAAAGAGCTTCATAGCGCGGTACAAGGTGCCGATTTGTCCATCAAATCCAAAGCATGGAACGATAAAAAGGTCGACGCGCACCACGCGATCATTCCCACACCGAAACAAGCCAATGTGAATGCCTTGTCGGGTAACGAGATGAAAGTGTACCAGCTCATTGCTCGCCAGTATTTGATGCAGTTTTATCCAGCAGCGGTGTATGCAGAAGCGAAGCTGGTCTTCGATATTGCGGGTGGCACGTTCGTGGCGAAAGGTCGTCAGTTGGTGTCCCCTGGTTGGAAAGCGTTAATGGGTAAAACGGACAAAGAAGATGAGGGCATTGATGCGGTGCCACCGTTACCCGAAGGAACCGTGCTGACGTGTCGCGAAGGGGAAATAAAAGATCGCAAGACTGAGCCGCCAAAACATTTTACAGAAGCAACGCTGCTGCAAGCCATGACAGGAATTGCCCGTTATGTTGCCGATAAAGAGCTGAAAAAGATCCTCAGAGACACCGACGGTCTTGGTACAGAAGCCACGCGTGCGGGGATTCTCGATACGTTGTTTAAGCGGCAACTTTTGACTCGGCAAGGTAAATCGATACTGAGCTCCCAAGCAGGGCGAGGTCTGGTTCATGCTTTACCGATCGATGCGACCTACCCGGATATGACTGCAAACTGGGAGCACCAACTGCAAGGAATGGCCGAGAGAAATCAAGCTTACCAACCGTTTATGCACGCTTTAGAGCAGCGTATCGATGGATTGATGGGACAGGTCAAAACAGGGCCGATTCCTGAGTCGTTACGACATTTGCCAAAAGTCGAGCGACCAGCTTTTAAACGTAAGAAACGCAGTTATTCAAAGGGCAGTACATCTAAATCGAGTGCCGCTAAGCGTCAATCCTCCTAAAGAGTAAAGCGGCACATTTGGGTGCCGCTTTACTCTTTACCTATTAATCAAACAAGTTATCGTTATTGTGAATCGCCCCTCTTACATCGTCCTGAGTGAGAACACGCTTACCTAAGTCTTGTTTCACTTGTTTGCCCAAATCCACCAGCGCATCGCGATTGACTTGGGTTTGACGCTTGCCTGCACTTCTTAAGCAGTAATTGAGATCATGATCTTCACTGCAAATTCACCAAGTCTGGTTTGAAAATGGCGAAACTCAAGTCATTAAGTTGGGTTTAAGACGCAGGGAGAGAGGACGAAAGAGCATCTTCAGAAATCGTCAGTGATGAGCCATTTTTATTCATTGCTCGAAGTTGGTACTATTTCCTCATCATGTACCAAAAGACCGACGTATGCTGCCATTGATTTATCACCCTATCTATTCGCAACTCGATTTGCCAATTGGGCACCGCTATCCAATCATGAAGTATCAGTTTCTTTACCAAGCGGTATTGACGAAGATGAATGAAGCACGTTGGGGTCATCAGATACAGCTTTTCCAACCTGAGCCATTGACCGCCGATCACATTAAGCGAGTGCATGGCGAGGAGTATGTGGATTTACTGGTCAGTGGTACTTTGCCCGCAGCGAAGATGCGTCGAATTGGTTTCCCTTGGAGTGAGTCATTAATGACCAGGACGTTCACCTCGACGGCAGGCACCGTCCTGACAGCAGAACTCGCACTAGAGCAGGGAATCGCGATTCATCTTAGTGGTGGTTATCATCATGCTCATAAAGACTTCGGAAGTGGTTTTTGCCTTTTCAATGATTTGGTGATTGCTGCAAAACATATGCTAGATAATGAGCTGGTGGATAAAGTGTTGATCATTGATAGTGACGTACACCACGGCGATGGTACGGCAACCTTGTGTGAGCATGAGCCAGACATTGTGACTTTATCATTTCACTGCGATAAAAACTTTCCGGCGAGAAAACCAGCCTCCGATCTTGATGTGCCTCTCGCTCGAGGAACGGATGATGAAGCATTTTTGATGGCATTTAAGGAAGTGACCAAGATGGCAATTCACCTGCATCGTCCAGACTTGGTGATTTACGATGCAGGCGTCGACATTCACACCGATGATGAACTGGGGTATTTCGATGTTTCCACGCAAGGCATCTTGGAGCGCGACCGTTTTCTAATGCAGTTGATGAAAGACAAAGGCATTCCGGTCGCGGCTGTCGTTGGGGGAGGCTACCGAACTCAACACGCCGATTTAGTGCCCATTCACATGCAGCTCATTCATGCGGCCCACGATGTGTTTTTTCGGCAATGAACCGCTTCTACAAGTCACTGGTGAACGTCGAGTATTACTGTTTTATCTCAGATTCTAAAAACTAAGAGGTAGAGGATTCACGCCACCATTGCACTAAATGCAGCAACGCAAATAGGGCATGTCCAAAGAAATAAACTTGGATAAACGTGACGGACAGTTTGTGGATCGAGAGTAGCCACTCACTTGGACCACTAGTGAAAACCGTTAGATACCAAACGGAGCCAGTCACAACCGCAAGTATGAGCGCTAAAATCCCGAGCCCTTCTATTGTTGCTGCTAACCCGGATGGCTTGGCTTCGGGTAGCTCAAGTTTCAATAACGACTCTGCGTCCTCTTTAATCACTTGGTAATGACCAGATAGCCAAGGGTAAAGATCTTGAATTTTACGACGCATGATGACCTTAGTGGCGAAGATTAGGCTAACCGGAAGCAACACCAGACCAGAATAGATATGAATAAAGGCGAGGTCGCTAATTTGGTTCAATTCAGTGTCTCCATGGACATGCATCAAACCGCTTGAAAGTAATTGCAATAATACCCAGAAAAGCACCGCAAAATGTAGGTATCGTTCGATATTGGGTAATGTTCCAAAAAGCGTTTTTAGACCTACTTTTAGTTTGTTTTCCATATGTTTACGTCCAAATTGTGACTCTTCACATAGGTTGATATCAGTTTATAACTAAGTGAATAAAGCTTAGTTGAGAGTGTAAATAATTACGAACTGATATGTTGAGTTGAACTATGCTAAGTGTCGATTTGGTTAGAAGTACACTTGATATCTATAGGTGAACAAAAATTACAGTTCTGCTGTTGCTTGATTGTGGCAAAGCTCTGTGAAAGATCATTATCATGATGGGGTGACAGCGACGAAGCGCAATATTTCGCCCTTTGGTTTCAGGCTGAATTTAACATCGAATGGAAAGCCGAGTGCGACTAGACGCTTGGGAGAACAGATACGGCCGTAGTAGATGCTGTCGCGGTTTTTATATAAATACATTGACTCACCAAATTGACTCAGTGAGCAAATCGAGCGGACCAGAAAAGAAAAAAGCCGCTGAAAATCAGCGGCTTTTTTCTATGAATAGTGGCGGGCTACATGGGACGAATATGGGAACTGGGAGTTTGAGTTATAACATCATGTATTAATTCGAATTACTGAATAACATAAGCAACGCTAATCTAGGCAAAGCTTAATTCTCTGAAAGATGTGATTGCTAATAAAGCGCTGTTACTCAAATCAATGCATCCATTTTTCTGTTGTTAACTAATAGGGACTTATAAACTAATCACGCGGTGGTCAAAATTGAATGAGGTGAATGTATGCCTGAATGGGACGTGACCAGTCAAGAGCTGATCGAAATGGGAGATGTCGACGAGCAAAAAGCGCTAGTGGGCATTGTGATTGGGGCTGATGGACAAGTGCTCGTTAAATACGGTGACAATATTAAGTTTATACCGCACAACGGAAGCACCGCACCCGAAATATCGGCAGATTTGTTGGCATTAGTAGCGAAAGTACGTAAAGGGTAACCAACCTTGAAGATGATTTAGAGGAGACCGAAGCTTCTCCTCTTTTCTATTAATCGGTGTTGAGCTTTAGTTTGTGTGCCTAACTCTTACTGAAAACAATCTAAGCGTTTAATTTTACAAAGTTTAGCAGTCATATCTTCAGCGTTCTCTCCAAAGTGCAACATTCTATGGCAATTGGGGCAGAGAGCTACAGTGTTGGCTACTGTATCACTGCCTTGTTTAGATAATGGAATGACATGGTGCACTTCTAGATAATCTCGACCTGATTTCGTCTTGAATGGCGATTTGACTTCGCAAAGTTCACAGTACCCGTTCGCAAGCCTCAGTGTTTCAGCGACAACAAGTGTATCTCGTTTGTATAGGGTGACCGACACCGTCTCTTTTTCTGGCTGCAAAACACCAACAACGTTTTTATTCGTGGTATCAGTAGAAAAAGCTTCGTTTAAAAACTCTTCGTGATTTAAATAGGCTCGTGATTTTACTTCTATATTGCTTTCATCATATGCCGCGAAAAGTTGTTTTTTTCCCTCAGACATAATCTCTGCAATACAATTGGCAACTGCGATAGAATTGTCTTCAGTACAGTAAACGCCATTTTTATTACCTTGAGCAATGGTAGCCTTGCCACCAGAACGATGACAGATTTCATCCATAAACGCTTTTTTGCAGCGTTGATGTAAAGTGGCTTTTTCTGTAGACCCATCTGTACCATTCACACCGCCAACACCACCTGATATAAGTCGGAATTGAACCTCTCTAGGATTTGTTCTATCGGGTTTTCCAGTATTGCCCTTCTGAACATAAATGGAAATGCCTAATAAATTCCAGACGTTATCTGAGGATTCAAACTTCACACAACCATAAGCATCAATGTAACTAGGATTGTTCTTTGATTTACTTACATTTCTAGGTGTTTGGTCGAATTTTATCCATTTTGATATATTTGATTTCTCTAATATCTTATTCAGTGACTGCTTAGCTGATTCAACAAGTAGAGTTTCTGTTTTGTTAATCATCAACAACCTCAACGGTCATATACTGAGCGCCATAATAAGTACCCTCATCAATGGTGTAACGCAGTCTCACGCCACAACTTGGGCAATCAAACCTTTCGTTTGGCTCAATGCATTCGTCTTCAATCCAATCCCAATCAAAGCTGTCCTCACATTCAGGGCATTGCATGGTGGTTCCTCACGTCTCACAACTCTTTGAAATATTTTGTGTATCTTCAACCTTGGCACCAAGGTGTTCAAGCGCACTTTCGAGCTTAGCATGATCCAGAAACAACGGTATAGCTCTAAGATTCTTGGTCTTAGCGTAGATCAAAGAAGCGTCGGTTCGGCTTCGAGACTGTGTACAGTCATTTCAACAGAATGGTTAGACTTGATAGCTAAGCACACAAACGGTAGCCGAGCTAAAGTGTGATTTGATTACTTCATTTATTCGCATCATTTTTTGATGCGAATAAGCTTGGGACAAACAACTTAGATTGAATAGTTGACCATTAAAGATGATTCATTTTAAAGTGAGGTCAAAGCTTATGGGTGTGAAAATTTTACCTTTCAAAATTGACAGAAAATGGCGATAAAACCAAGTAATGACTATCCCGTTGATTGCGGCGGAGCCGTAAGCATGAACTGCCTTGGTTGTGAGTATATGGATGAGTGTGAGGAACATGTATCTACCATCCTACAATCAGCTAACGTGTACTTTACAACAGACGCATTAAACTTTCTGGTAGATATCAATGCTATTGACACCTTTCTAGAGCACGTAAAAAGTAAAGGGTTGATAGGCTATATGGATAAAAACTTTGTAAAGCATATCTATCTCACGGAGTTGATAGATTGAGAAAGTTAGCAGTTCTTTGAACGCCTGTTACTAAGGCATCCTTAGCCATTGCAGCTTAACCAGTACTGGGGTCTTATCAAGTACACACAACATGCCTGCTTGCGCTTACAATCCGCCGTTATGTTAGGCTATCATTAATTGACGTTTGCATTTTTTACAATAACGCTTTGGCTTTTTTATTCTGACCCCACAACCACCTTTGCAAACCCAATATTCACTAAATGTGTTTGGTTTAATAAATGTGTACTTACCAAACCCAGAATCATCAATAAAAATTGGCTTTACTGTGCTTTGTTCACGCCCAGAACACAAAGGCATAGGTAGCTTTTTAACAGACCCAGTTGTTACCTCATGTGATCGTTTTAACTCTCTTACTAATCTACTCACTTTGTCTTCTGCCAATCTTGTTGAGATATCAGCCCCGTAGGTAACTTTATAGAACTGTTGTGGATCGTCTTTCTCTTAGATTGCTTGCGGCGTTCTTTTATCTTTTGGCAATAGTCCGCTGTCTTTTGGCGTATGCGATCTAACTGCTGAAGTTTTTGTTGATTATTAATGAACATTTCTAAAGCAGACTCCATTGATATTTCGTGTCTTTGAGACAACTTTTTACCTTGTAGACTATGTACTTAGAATGTTCATCGCTAGGATGTTTACCACCAAGTATTTGCTGTCGTAAGTGCTCATTAACCGTTAAATGTAGATCGATAGGTCTTTGATTACTAGACACTTGTTTTCGGCGGCGCACCTTACTCATCAACTACCTCAACAGTCTTATGTTGCGCACCGTAGTAGGTGCCCTCATCAATGATGTAACGCAGCGTCACACCACAACTTGGGCAATCAAACTCTTCGTTTGGCTCAATGCATTCGTCTTCTATCCAATCCCAACCAGATTGCTCTTCACATTCAGGGCATTGCATGATGGTTCCTCACGTATCACAACTATCTGAAATCCTCAGCGCGCCTTCAATTTCGTCTCCAAGGTATTTAATCGTATTTTCGAGCTTAGCATGACTCAGAAGTAACAGAGTAGTTAGCATTGATAACTAAGCACACAAACGGTAGCCAAGCTAGTGTATGATTTGATTACTTCAATTATTCGCATCATTTTTTGATGCGAATAACCTTGGGACAGAAGCGAGATAGAAACACCAACTCATTATGCAATTAGTGTTTGAAAGATTGATCTAGAATAGAGCGAGCTGTTCTTGACCCGTAGAATCGTTCCGTTTTTCGTTCGGGAGTTGCCCATTAATTGCATTTTCAATTGTCCCAGCAACATGTAAAACTGTATCTATTGATATGTCTGGAATGAAGTCTTTGCATTTGACATATCCTGATAAGTATTCTTCAGAATTACTCCTTATGCCGAATCTCTTGCAAATAATGTACGAAACTGACTCTGCTTCAAACTCGCGTTGATCTAGAGACAGGTTTGTTCGCTCTTTCCAGCTTTCATTGACGTTGTGAATTCCGAGGTGCCCACACATCAGGTGAGCTAATTCATGCACGAGTGTTGCGAATCTAACTTGAGGTGCATGATTTGAATTGATCTCTAATATGTATGATTTAAATTCGTTTTCAATGTAGTTAGTTTTTATACATCCAGCACTAGTAGCTGACCTTGGCTCTTCGTGAATAATTACGCTTAACCTTTTAGCTAACTTGTGTAATTTTGCAACGGCGTGTTCAGGCGTATTACCCTTGGCCCAAAAAGGTGCAAAGACTCTATCAGGCAGCGGTGCACCTTCTGTATCATTAACATCAAACACGAACATTACTGGGTGGAATGGAGCAAGAATAATAAGAGGCCTAGCATCTTTGTTTACTGTTCTATTGTGCCTTTTACTCCAGTCTGCTTTCGAAGCGACGTACGTCACGTTGGGGTTTTGAGAATAGATAAGCGCTACATTGTAAGCCGAGTAGTTTTTTATCTTGGCAACAAATTGAATAAACTGAAAGTAACTACTACTGCTTCTGTATCCGCGCGTTAAATCTACCAATTCATCAAATGTGCTCTTGTGTTTCTGTTTTATTGCGACAGTTTTCATTAACCTTCCTTGGTCAGGGACAAAAGCGACTTAGAAGCTAATCTAAATCGCTAAATAGAGTTCTACATTAGATTCAGAGTTTGGATAGCTTCCACGACTATTTTTGAACGTTCTCCTTCGCGTGGAGGGAAACCACCTCTAATAAAGTATTGAGTAATAAGTTGCTCCCACTCAGATTCATGATGTCCTTCTTCAGCTTTGAAAAGCGCAGAGTTATAGAAACACTCCTGAGCGATCATAGTTAAAACAACTTGGTGATGCTCAGCGTTAAGGCCACCTTCATGAATAGGAACTATTTGATGCTCGCCAAGATATTCCGCAATCTGCTTAGCATCAGCTTTTGATTGCGTAAGTGAGCTAGCTATCTCTTTATTAAAACAAAATAGTACAATACCAAATAATCTAAGTAGCCTATACCCAAAATCGGTGTCTAAAGCCCCTTCACCTGACAGTTGCTGATAGATTTCTATATATCGAACTAAGGTCTCGACTTCTCGTAAAGATAAGTGCCGAACTTTTATTATGTGACTGATAAAAGAAAATTCGGAGTTTTCTGCTAGGTTTAGTGCTCCCAAAATCGGACTTTGGTTCATTAGGTTTCGATAGTGGTGAACAGAAGCTAGAGATTTGGTATAGCCCGTTGATTCAGAGAAAGAGTTCGGCAGGGTAAAGGTAAATTTTAGGAATTTGTCGAGATATTGTTGAGCATCAACACTGTCACCATATCGATGGTTAATAGAGGCTTTTAGTTGGCTTGTGTTGGTCACTAGGACAAACTGAACACCAGAAACAGGGAATGTGTGCTTAATTACTTCGAGTATATTCACCGCAAAGTCAGGTCGACATCGGTCTAGTTCATCGATGAATACTACAATAGGCTTTTCTTCCGTAATATCAGCCATCATTTTTTGCAGAGCTTCTAGGCTTTCATTAGCCTTTATATGATCTTTTAACAGCGACTCTACTGATGAATCTATCGCTTTGTCTGCTACTTTCTGGATCTCTTTATCAAATCCATCAAGGACAGTTTTTGTATCTTGTTTTAAAACATGAGCAACACCTGCTTTTGCTAAAGTTTTTAGACCATACCTAACTGTTGGTAAGACTTTTTGAACGAAGCTTTCTCGTTGCTCACCTTCAGGTAGAACCTTCAAAATTTCAGCTAGTATTGTTAGCAAAGGTTCGTCGGCATGATCAGCCTGAAATGCATCAACGTAAATCAAATGATGCGAATCTTTGCCTTTCATTAAGTTGATTAGTTTATGGCAAAACTCTGTTTTTCCGGTTCCCCATCCACCATCAACAACCATTGGAGAAATATCTATCGAAGACTCAAGCAATAGAGCTACTTTTTCAGCGACAGTTTCTCGTTTGAACTCATCACGGTCAGTAAAGGTTATATTGTTCATTGGTTTCAATTAAGCCTTATAAATTAGATTTTTAATGAGTAGCGTACTTCACATCACCACGCTCATAGCAAGTAGCCGCCCATGTGTGTTTATCAATCACTTTTGCTCCAAAAGGCCCATATACACCCCATGCAACTGAAATGTCTTCGTCCCAACAAAGGTCGCACTGTAGTGCTTCAGTGGGAATGGTCATACTTAAAATGTCGTGTGCAATATTATGGAGTGATGTAGGTTTGGCGCAGTAACAATTTTTACTACCTAATGGGTCTCGCAGTGTTAATGGGCCTACATATCGACGATAAAGCTTGGGAAACACTTTCCGTAAACGCTGTTGCACTGCTTTTAGTATTGTTTTTTCGCCTTTAGCTTCAGCATTTTTCATGAGCCTAACTAGACTGTCTTGGTTATCATATTGCCCCTGATTTATCTTTGAAAACAGAGCGTTTAGACGCTCTGTTCTAGATGTTGTTCTGCTGGTGCTCGGAGTTTCTGAGGAGGATGTTAGTTGGATAGGCGCTATTTTTTCGCCATGTATTTTTCTAAGGTGGCGTTTAAGGTTTTTCTGTTTGATAGCCTTTTTACATTGAGGACACTCAACGAATAGCTCTTTATCGGGTAGTGAACTATTCATCAACTACCTCAACAGTTTTATACTCAGCACCATAATAAGTGCCCTCATCAATGGTGTAACGCAGTGTCACTCCACAACTTGGGCAATCAAACTCTTCGTTTGGCTCAATGCACTCGTCTTCAATCCAATCCCAACCGAAATGGTTTTCACATTCTGGGCATTGCATGATGGTTCCTCACGTCTCACAACTCTCTGAAATCCTTAGCGCATCTTCAATCTCGACGCCAAGGTATTCAATCGTGCTTTCGAGCTTAGCATGACCAAGAAGTAACTGAATAGCCCTAAGATTCTTGGTCTTAGCGTAGATCAAAGAAGCCTTGGTTCGGCGCAGCGAATGCGTACCGTATTGTGTTTTGTCTAAACCGATATCGGTCACCCAACGGTTCACTAGCGTGGTGTAGTAATGGTATGAAATTGGCTGGCCCTCACGGCGTGGACTGGGGAAAAGGAAGTCCGTTGGTGCCAACGCATTTTGAATGATCCACTGTGACAGCGTTTGTTGTGTCTTTGGTGTGATTTCGAAGTGTACCTCTTGCTGGGTTTTCTGTTGTTTAACGATGGCTCTCGACATCACACACCCACTGCGGCTGACATCTTGCACTTTGAGGTTCCGCAAGTCACAAGACCTCAGTTTGCTATCAATAGCAAGATTAAACAGCGCCAACTCAAACAAGCGTTCTTCAAGCTCTAAACGAATTCGAATCCGCCAAATATCTTCTAGTTTGAACGCTTTTTTCTGACCAACTCGTTTACCTTTGTTCCAAGCTACCATGATGTGCTCCTTACTTCATAAAAATCACTATTAAGTAAGGCAGAAATCAAGGTAAATCGCTTGGTTACTGGTAGAATGCACGCAACTTTTTCGAATCATAGAAAACCTAAATGAACCAACAAGAACAATTATTCCTGAAAGAGCTTGAAAGCAAGCTCTGGACAGCGGCAGACAAGCTGCGCTCAACACTAGATGCAGCACAATACAAACACGCTGTACTTGGCTTAATCTTCGTTAAATACGTTTCTGATGCGTTTAAGCTGCGTCAGGATGAGATCAAAGCAGACCTTGCTAACCCTGATCACGAATACTACCTAGACCCTGCCGACTTTTCAGAAGAAGAGTTGGCAGCCGAGATCGCGGTTGAACTTGAGCAACGCGACTTCTACACCGAGAAGAATGTGTTCTGGCTACCAACAGAATCTCGTTGGCAGTTCCTACAAGATAATGGCCCTCGCGTAATTGGTGGTGCTGATCTTGAGATTGACGGCAAGGTTAAGAAAATCACCTCGGTTGGTCATCTGATTGATAACGCACTTGAGGGCATCGAGCGTGACAACCAAAAACTGAAAGGTGTACTGAACAAGTCATATTCATCGTTGAAGATTGACCAATCTAAGCTGAACGAGCTTATCAATCTGATCGCCACCATTCCGTTCGATCATAAGTCACTAAACAGCAAAGACATCCTTGGTCACGTTTACGAATACATGCTTGGTCAGTTCGCATTGGCAGAGGGAAAGCGCGGAGGTTCATACTATACTCCGGCATCCATTGTTTCCATGATTGTGGAAATGATTGAACCGTTTGAAGGTCGCGTGTATGACCCTGCAATGGGTTCTGGCGGCTTCTTTGTGCAATCAGAGAAGTTCATTGAGCGCAGAGCAAACCAAAAAGAAATTGACCCGCTGACACAAAAGCAGAAGATTTCTATCTACGGTCAAGAATATAACCACACCACATGGCAGCTAGCGGCAATGAACATGGCTATCCGTGGTTTGGATTACGACTTCGGTAAAGAGCCTGCGAGTACGTACACCAATGTTCAGCATCCTGATTTACGCGCAGACTTCATCATGGCAAACCCTCCATTTAACATGAAAGAGTGGAACACTGGTGTTGATGATAACGATCCACGCTTTAAATACGGTCAACCACCATCAGGTAATGCGAACTTCGCATGGATGCAGCACATGCTTCACCACTTAGCACCAGAAGGCTCTCAAGCACTGTTATTGGCTAATGGCTCGATGAGTTCAAGTACCAATAATGAAGGTACTATCCGTCAGGCGTTAATCGAGAACGATCTCATTGAATGTATGGTGGCACTGCCGGGGCAGCTGTTTACCAACACCCAGATCCCAGCGTGTATTTGGTTCTTAACCAAAAACAAAACCGCTCGCACTGATAAAGCAGGTCGTAAACTGCGTGCTCGTAAAGGTGAAGTGCTGTTTATTGATGCGCGTAACCTTGGCTACATGAAAGACCGCGTACTGCGTGATTTCACCCGTGATGACATTCAGAAAGTAGCCGACCTTTACCATGCATGGAAAACAGGCGCAGAAGTCAATGGTATCGCTTATGAAGACCAAGCGGGCTTCTGTAAATCAGCCACCCTTGAAGAAATCACCAAGCACGATTTTGTACTGACACCGGGACGTTACGTAGGTGCAACTGAAGAATTGGACGACGGCATTCCATTCGGTGAGAAGATGGCAACCCTAACCGCTAAGTTAAGCGAGCAGTTCGCTGAGTCGGCAACCCTAGAAGCAGAGATCAAGAAGAACCTAGCGGGGTTGGGATATGACATCTAGAGTTAAATTCTCTGAAATCGCTGAGTTGGTCATGGGACAATCACCAAAAGGTAGTGATTGTAATGACTCAGGTGATGGCTTTCCTCTATTGAATGGGCCTACAGAGTTTACTGAACGAAGTCCATTACCTGTTCAATTTACTACGGTAGGAAAAAAATTCTCAAAAGTTGGTGACATCCTTTTCTGTGTTCGTGGTTCAACCACAGGGCGAATGAATTATGCTGATCAGACTTATGCTATTGGTCGAGGTATAGGAGCTATTCGTGGGATAAATGGGTATCCGACGCCCTATGTGCGAGCCGTTTTAGAGTGTAACCTAGACAAACTATTAGTGGCAGCAACAGGCTCAACTTTTCCTAATGTTGGGAAAGATTTGCTAAATAATTTTGAGGTTGATGTTTGTAGTCCAGAACAAGCACAAAATGCCAATACACTTCTTGTTGCCATAGAAGATAAAAGGTATTTGAATGCACAAACAAACCAAACCCTAGAACAAATGGCACAAGGCATCTTCAAGTCGTGGTTTGTCGATTTCGATCCAGTCAAAGCCAAGATGAATGGCGAGCAACCAGAGGGTATGGATGCGGCTACTGCCTCGCTATTCCCAGAAAAGCTCGTTGAGTCTGAGTTAGGGCTAATACCAGAAGGCTGGCCAGTAGGTAAGTTATCTGAGTTGATTAAGTTTGCGAATGGTAAGTCAGGCAAGAAGTCAGATAGCGGCCAATTCCCACTGTACGGAGCTAATGGAATTATTGGTTTTAGCGAAGAAGCTAAGTTTGAAGATGCCGTCATTATTGGTCGTGTAGGAGCCTACTGTGGGGCTATTGAATATTGTAATTCACAATTCTGGGCATCTGATAACACCATCGTTGCTACGGCCAAGTCTGGTAAAGCACAGCTACCATTTGTTCTGTATTTGTTGAAGCACCTTGACTTAAATCAGCATGCTGGCGGAGCTGCACAACCACTGTTGAATCAGAAAGTTCTAAATAGTCTAGAAGTACCAATTCCATCCAATGTAGTGCTGGAAAGGTATGGAGAATTACTGGCTACAATGCTCGATAAAATGACACGCAATATTGAAGAGAATCATAACCTAGAAAGCCTTCGTGATACGTTGCTTCCTAAATTGCTTTCGGGCGAAATCGAGTTAGACGTCGCAGAGGTTAATCCGAATGACTGAGCAACTATTGACTGCAATTGAGTCCGGTAATTTGGCGTTATTGAGTGATGTACTTGAGCGACAACCAGAGTTAGTTAACACCGTCTTTGAAGAACTAGAAGCAACACCATTTGAGCTTGCGTTGAAAAATGGGTTTTCGGCACTCACCGAGAACATAATGAACAGTGAAGGTTTTGATATCAATCATGCAGGGCATAACCCACTTCGGTTAGCGATTGAACTGGGTTTCTTGGATATTGCTCAAGCACTGTTACACAAAGGTGCGAACCCTAACTATCGACCACAGCAAATGAGCAGTGCATTACTGCTTTGCTTAGATAATGAATATTTCGAGCTAGCTGAGCTGATGGTAGAGAAAGGCGCTGAAGTTAATATTCGCAACGATAACGGTTGGACGCCTTTGATTTGGGCTGCAATGAAAGGCCGAGTCAAAGCGGTTGATTTTTTGCTTAAGCACGGCGCTGCTGTTGATGTTTGTAACAATGATGGCTGGAATGCGGTGACGGGCGCTTACTTCAAGCAACGCATAGAGATAGTAGATAAGTTACTCGCTAAAGGAGCGGTGTTCAGTGCGAAGTATTCAGAAGCCGCCATGCTGTCAGCATATCAAAGTGGGCACATCAACATCGCGAAGAAGCTGCTAGCTGATGGTGTGAATCCTGATGTTGAAAACGAAGATAAAGAAACGATGCTGATTATTGCCATTACTAAGGGTGATGATGATATGACCAAAGCGCTCGTTGCTGCTGGTGCAAACCCGAATGCAAGAAATAAAGATTCACATCCAGCGTTATCTTTGTTAGCTCAAAATGGCAAAAATGAACTCATTGCATTGCTAATTGATAAAGGTGCAGATATCAACCTTCAGAGTAAGTCTGGAAGAACTGCTGCTTATTGGGCTGCTAGTTATAACCAAGCATCAACGTTAGAACTGCTACATGGGCATGGAGCTTGCCTTGATTTGCGAAATGAGAATAGTTGGTCACCTCTAATGGTGGCGGCGAGTAAAGGCTATCTTGAATCTGTCACTAAGCTTTTGGAGTTTGGGGTTAATGTCGAGTTGGTTAATGATGATAATAAGACTGCTCAAAAACTTGCTAAGGCAAATGCACCAGCAAAATCAGTATTTGATGGAGGCGCGATGCTAAACACAAGCTTCAAGCAGATAGTTGAACTTCTAGAAAGAACCCGTCAGCAATGATTGCTCAAAACTCCGTTTTTGATGCAGTCCGCCGAGGCTATAACGAGCTAGAACTCGCAAGTAACGACGAGATCTTTGATTACTTTGCAGATGTTAACCCCGACGCAATGTCGGGGCATATTAGCAACATCAAAGGTATTGTGTTTGAGCAAGAAGTTGTTACTGCGCTCAATGAGCAAGGTATGGATGCCATGCTCTTTGAAGCCACTAACCATCCCGTTTCTGATATTGCATTAATGAGTGATGGTGACATTGCGGCTGAAGTGCAATTGAAAGCGACCGACAGCGTTGCTTATATTAACGAGGCACTTGCTGAGAACCCAGATATCCCAATTATTGTGACTAGTGAAGTCGCTAATGGCTTCGATAGTGCAATGGTGATTGACTCCGGGATAGATAATGTAGCTTTAGGTGATGCGGTGTCAGAAGCATTATCAGGTGAAATATCCAGCCATGTCGGTGAATCTGTAGCAAGTGAGGTCGCGAGTGAAGGACTCGCTGAACTTATAGCTGATGTGGCTGTACCTGTTAGCCCTATTGGGTTTGGAATTGGTTTGCTGTTTGGGTTGCCATTCTAAGTGCAATGCTACGGCGAAAAATAAAAACGATACTCCAATGTGAGAAAATAATGTGATCACAGAAGACCAACTAGAACAGCTCTGTCTTGACTGGTTTACAGACCAAGGCTACCTATACAAAAATGGCTACGACATCGCCCCTGATGGCGATTCACCAGAACGTGATGATTACCACCAAGTTGTGTTGAAACAGCGCTTACTGGAGCGTTTAGAGGTGTTGAACCCTGAGCTGCCACAAGAAAGCTTGGATGTGGTGGTGAATACGGTCAGTACGCCAGACACGCCAGTGCTGATTAAAAGCAACCGCGCTTTCCACAAGTACCTGATAGAGGGTGTGCCTGTGGAGTATACCGCGTATGAAGATGGGGAAACGAAAACCAAGCACACCCATGCACGCTTAATGGACTTTACCAATCCAGATAACAACGAATTTTTGGTGGTGAATCAATTCACCATTACAGGTAAAAAAGGCAATCGCCGCCCAGATGTGGTGGTATTCATCAACGGTTTGCCGATTGCGGTTATTGAGCTGAAAAACCCTGCCGATGAACATGCGGACATTTGGCATGCTTACAACCAACTGCAAACCTACAAAGATGAAATCCCGGATCTGTTCGTTTTCAATGAATCTTTGGTGGTGAGCGATGGTTGGACAGCGCGTGTTGGCTCTCTCACCGCAAACAAAGAACGTTTTTTACCTTGGAAAACTGTTTCTGGTGAAGATGATAAACCGCTTTGGGATTACCAGCTTGAAACCATGGTTAAGGGTTTCTTTAAGCCTGATTTACTGCTTGATTACATTCGTTATTTTGTTTTGTTCGAAACAGACAATGATACGGTCATCAAGAAGATTGCAGGTTACCACCAGTTCCATGCGGTGCGAGCGGCAGTCGAGGCCACTGTGCGTGCGAAACAAGCCGATGGTGAGCTTCCTTTAGTTGCAGAAAACATGAGCCAATACCAAGTTCAAGCGACAAAAGGCTTAGATAAAATCAAGCCCGGCAGCGGTAAAGCTGGTGTGGTTTGGCATACGCAAGGCAGTGGCAAAAGTATCTCTATGGTTTGCTACGCCAGTAAACTGTTGCAACAGCCTGCAATGAACAACCCAACTATTGTCGTGGTGACAGACCGCAATGATCTCGATGGTCAGCTTTTTAATACCTTTGGTATGGCGCATGAAACGCTTAAGCAAGTGCCATCGCAAGCGGACGGTCGCGATAAGCTGCGTGAGCTGCTGCTCTCTCGTCAATCTGGCGGCATCATCTTTACCACCATTCAAAAGTTTGCCCTACTTGCAGAAGAGACAGAGCACCCAGTGCTATCAACACGTGCCAACATCGTCGTGGTATCGGATGAAGCGCACCGCAGCCAGTACGGCAACAAATCAAAGTTAGTGGATGTCAAAGATGCTAACGGCAATGTCATCTCACAAAAGTTTGTTTATGGTTACTCCAAGTACATGCGTGATGCGCTGCCAAATGCATCGTTCATTGGCTTTACGGGAACGCCGATTGCCATGGATGACAAAGATACTCGTGGCGTATTTGGTGAGTACGTTTCTATCTATGATATTCAAGATGCGGTTGATGATGGTGCCACGGTGCCAATCTACTATGAGTCTCGTCTAGCTAAACTTGATATCAACCAAGCTGAAATTGAGCAGCTTAATGACCAAATCGAAGATGAGATCGGTGAGGACGAAGAGACCGCAAGCCGCGAGAAAATCAAATCTCAATGGGCAACGCTTGAAAAGCTCGTCGGTGCTGAGCCACGTATCCAACAAGTAGCTCAGGACTTAGTGAATCACTTTACAACGCGTACCGAAACGTTTCCCGGCAAAGCCATGATTGTAGCGATGAGTCGTGAAATCTGTGTCGACCTCTATAATGCGATTGTTGCCATCAAACCAGAGTGGCACAACGATGACCCTGCTAAAGGGGCTATCAAGATTGTCATGACGGGAAGCGCATCTGATAAACCTAAGATGCAGCCGCACATTCATGATAAGAAAACTAAGAAGCTCTTTGAGGCGCGATACAAAGACACTCAAGATGAGCTTCAATTGGTGATTGTACGTGATATGTGGCTAACAGGCTTTGATGCGCCGTGTTGCCATACCATGTATATCGATAAGCCAATGAAAGGTCACAACCTGATGCAGGCTATCGCACGCGTAAACCGCGTTTTTAAAGATAAACCGGGCGGTCTGGTCGTTGACTATATCGGCATCGCCAATGAGCTGAAAAACGCACTCAAAACCTATACCAATAGCCAAGGTAAAGGGCAACCAACAGTCGATACTGCCGAAGCCTTTTCCGTGCTGATGGAAAAGGTTGATATCGTTCGCGGCATGTTTGCCACACCAGTTGATGGCAAGGTATTTAACTATCGCCCAGACTTCGAAACCGAGGCTTTACGCTTGTTACCTAAAGCGGCAAGCCACTTGTCAGGGTTGTCACATACTGATAGTAAAGGTAAAGAAGTTCGTGATGGCAAACGTCGTTTCCTTGATGTAATGGCTGCGCTAGGTAAAGCATACTCGTTGTGCAACACCATGGATGAGATGCGAGGTTACAAGAACGAAATCGCTTTCTACTCAGCAATCAAAGCTGCTTTTATAAAGCACACCAATGTTGGTAAAAAAATCGATCAAGAACAACGTAATACCGCATTGAAGCAAATTCTTGACAATGCTGTGATTGCGGATGGCGTCGATGATATTTTCGCAATGGTTGGTTTAGATAAACCTAATATTGGTTTGCTCTCTGAAGAGTTCTTAGAAGATGTAAAGAACATGAAGGAGAAAAACCTTGCTGTTGAGCTGCTCGAGAAGCTTCTGCGCGATGAAGTCAAAGCTCGAATGAAAAACGATGTGGTGCAAGAGAAAAAATACTCAGACCGTATTTTGACGACATTAAACAAGTACCACAACCGCAGCATCGAAACCGCTCAGGTCATTGAAGAACTGATCCAATGGGCTAAAGAGATGCAGGAAGATGCAGAATTGCTCGATAAACTGAACCTTTCTGTGGATGAGATGGCGTTCTACCGTGCTTTGGTTGAAAACGAGTCTTCAGTACGTGAGCTTGGCGATGATGCTTTGCGTAACTTAGCGATTGAGCTAACAGGCCAACTTCGTAAATCAGCTACGGTTGACTGGCAGAAGCGAGAAAGCGTCCGCGCTCGTATGCGTAACTTAGTTCGCCGACTGCTGCGCCGCTGGAAGTACCCGCCAGATGCTGCTGAAGAGGCAATCAAGCTTGTATTGGAGCAGGCTGAAGTGCTGGCTGACGGCTGGTATAAGTAATGACAAAGGCAAGGTTTGATACCTTGCCTTTGTTCATTGCTTTGACGTTTGCCAATGCTTCGCCAACTTGAGCATTATAACATCTCAAGTTCAATGTACCGCTAGTCAGTCCTTTACATCGAGACATTACGGCCTCAGATATCGAACGCTCATGAGAACCAGAGTTAGTTTTTCACTGAGCTAGCGTACCATTGTAAAGTGCATTTACCACTTCATTTCTGGGGTGAGCCTTTTCCCTGTATCCAGCATTGTTCTGGGAGGTATTAGAGGTTTTCAGCCCTTCGCCTGCAATACTTCTTGGCACTTCTTCGTGTCATAAGCACCGTCAACTGATACAGAATGAACTCTTCTACGAAGTGGATTCAGTAATGTTGGGAGAACTTCACTATCCCCAACATTGATGAGGCTGACTTCTGTGCTAATCACATCATGGGTATCGACATCAACGGCTGATTCGACGAAAGGTTTTATTGTGTTTATTTTTATATTGTTTAATTTTAAATAACGACAACTATATATCATGATGTCATAAGAAAACTCCTATTTAACTCATGAGCAGTGGCAATATAAAGACAGTAATATTTAAATTTTTTATTTTGTGGCAATATGCGGATTATTGAATTTTAATTACTAGATAACATTCAACGACTTTTTCGAATTAAAACTTTTTAAAAATATTAATTCTTTTTGTATCACTATTATGCCGTACATTTTACCTTCATAGTTCATGCGCTTCCCTTCATTTGACAAAATTAATAATTGGTCTTTCATTATATAGTATTCTAATTATCGTCACAGGGTGCTGAATATGAATAATGCTAGAAATTCTTTATTTGAGATTGAAATTGAAATTAATGTTGAGCTGATACCAGAATTAATTATTGATGAAATCATTTATTTTCATTGCTCAGAATATGGCAAATATATTTAATAAGGAGGCTTTCGATGAAATACGCGGCGTATCTACGAATCTCTTCATATAATCAAAAAGAGAAAGGCGATTCAATTGATGGACAAAGAAAGTCAATAATCGCATGGGTCACTGAGCGAGGAGGTAATATAATCAAGTGGTACATAGATGATGGTGTTAGTGCATATAAAGGTAAGAGGAATAATTTTGACCTAATGCTACAAGAACTTGAAAATGATATCGTTAAAGTAGACGGATTAATAGTCTATTCTCTATCGCGCTTCAGTAGGAATCTATTAGCTCAATTAGAAGCTACCAAGGTATTACAGAGGAAAGAAATACGTCTGATTTCAGCAACAGAAGCTTTACCCGAAAGCTATGAAGACAGCTATGTAATGTCTTCAATTCTAGGCCTGATGAACGAACATTCGAGTATGCAAAATGGCAAGGTAGTTCGAGATAGGCTGAGGGATACAGCGTTAAAACAATATTTCACAGGTGGGCCAATTCCGTTTGGTTATCGTTCTGTTAAAGTCTCTGGTGTGACATCGAAGTCTAGGAAAAAGCTACAGATACTACAAGAGGAAGCTGAGTTAGTAATAGAAATATTCAATCTATCTGAAAAAGGAATTAATGGTAAACCACTTGGAGTAAAAGCTATTGCTGAGATGTTGAACAAAAAGAAATCCTTTCGAAGAGGCACAAAGTGGAACCGTAACTCTGTATGTAGAATTTTAAATAATAGATCTTATATTGGAGAGTTTATTTATAACTCTAGTGATAGTGAGCCTATTGTAGTTAACATACCAAGTATTATATCTAAGGAACAGTTTCATAATGTTCAAGAGGGATTAAAATTCCGAGATATATTTTCTGCCGAGTCAAGAAGAATTAGGTCTAATTGTTTATTAACTGGGTTATTAAAGTGCAATGTTTGCGGTGCAAGTATGGTTGTTACAAGCGGTAAAAGTGGCAAGTACAGCTATTACCAATGCAGCAAGCAGGTTAGACATGCGCCAGACTCGTGCACATCTAAAAGAATAAGAAGAGATAAAGTAGAGCTTTTAGTAAAGGATAAATTTATTAATGAATTATTGACAGAGGCTCACCTGAGAGAAATTTGTTATCAGGCGAAGCAGCGTCTTAAGGAGGCTAGTAAACTGCTGTCGTTTGAAAAAACAAAGCTTTCAAAAAAAATAAACCATTTGGAAATGCGTCAATTCCGTTTAATCACTATGGTTGCCGACGGAGAGTTAGAACCAGATGCAAGAATCAATAAAACTATAACTGCTCTATCTACTCAATTAGATATTCTTGAGTCTGAAATGGCTAAATTAACAGTGAAAATAAATCTTCCAGTGAGAAACTTTGGAGAAGCGAGGTTAGTAGAGGTCGCCTCAGCCTTACAGGGGTACTTGCAACAGATAGACAATGAGGCATTGAAGCAGCTCATGCTTGCTACAGTTATGAGTGTAAAGGTGGTAGATGCAGAAAAAAAGCTGATATTCGGAGGATCTAATATGGCTGTTTTATACTTAATTGCAAATGCAAAAACGGGAACCGACTTCTCGGTTCCCGTTTTCATCACAAAGTGGCGGAGAGATAGGGATTTGAACCCTAGGTACGCTATTAACGTACGCCGGTTTTCAAGACCGGTGCTTTCAACCACTCAGCCATCTCTCCGTTGTTGAGCGCATAATATAAGGCTTTGAAAATCTTGTAAACCCCAAAATGAATCGTTTGGACGTTTACTGCTCGATTATGAACTGTTTGCTGATAAAAGATACAAAAAAGCTCCCCGAATGTAGAGATTTTGCTCGAATTAATTGCTTTTCGAATAGAAGCGTTGTAATTCTGTTAAGCCTTGCATCAGCACTGGTAGCTTGGGTGTGGTTTCTCGCAAGCGCTTGTAGTCGTCATTGTACAGTTTATAGTTACCAAACTTGTCGATGACGGTTGTTTGAGAACCAGTGATTAAGGCAATTTCTTGGGTATCACCCGCTAAGATCCAGCGACGGCGGCTTTCATCAAATAAATTGCGGCCACTGCTGTAGTCGTAGGGATTGGATGATACACCCAACATATCTTGTAGCAGTGTGACTGAAAGATCCAAGTGGCTTGTGCTATGAGAAAACTCCCCAGGAAGCATGCCCGGCCAATGAATAATCATAGGCACCTGAAGTTGGTAACGACTGTAGTTGCTGTTAGCGCCCCAACTGTTGGTATTGGTTTCATTAAACTCACTACCATGGTTAGAGGTGATAATCACAATGGTGCTGTTTAATAATTGCTGTTGCTCAAGGGTTTCAATAATCCCTGCAACGGTCTTGTCTGCGGATTTAACGGCTTTTTCGTATGCCTTTTTGAAGCGTTCACTCGCAAGCGTTTCTTTGTTCGCAACTGTAGGTTCTGATTCGAAATTATCAACAGCTGTCACTTCGATATAGCTAAACCATGGCTGTTTCGCTTGTTCTGTTAGCCAATGCTTCCAAGCATTGATGGATTGTTTATCGTTGTGTGCTTGCGTTCCATCAATCTGCTCTGCAAGGTTTAGATCTCTGAAGATGACTTCGGAATACAGAGTATCTTCAAATCCATTGCCGCTAAACAGGCCAAAGTTATAATTTTGTTCTGTTAGTACATCAAGCAGTACAGGAGCAGAGCCTTGAGCTTTGATACTGCTTGCGTAGCTGCTCGGTAAGCCGTAAAACAAGCCAAACGCCCCGTAAGCGTCGTTGCTTGAGCTGTAATGATTGATAAAATTTTGGTTGTTTTGCGCAAACCGATAGAGTTCTGGCATTTGGTCTTGGTTAAGTGCATCGGCACGAAGGTTGTTGACGCTGATCATCAGTACGTTCAACTTACTACCACGACGGTTAAATTCAAGCGGTTCGAGCGGGTAGTTCACGAGGGCTACATTGTTTTGGTTTTCTGCTAAGCGCTTAAGGTACTCTTCATGATCGAGTAAGCCATGCTTTTCCATGAAGCTTTTCGCTGTCATCGGATAAGACAATGGGAAATTAGAACGCTGGCTAGTAATCGGGTTATAGAAGTAGGCATCAGCCCAAATGTAAACCAAGTGACTAGTGATAAAGCTCAAGAAGAACACAGCGGCCAATGGACGGCCTATGTGTTTGTAAGAAAGTTTGCGCTGTTTGCGCCAAACCCATTCAGACAGACCAAGCTGAATCAGGAAGATCAGTGGCATAACAACAAAAAGGTGTTGTAAATCTGCACTAATGGCGCTTTTATCTTCACTAAATAACAGCTCCCAAACGACAGGGGTCAAGTGAAGGTTAATTGACTGATAGGCCTGCGTATCGACCAACAAAAGGGTTTGACCAATCGTCGCGAATATCACTGCCACCAAACGGAAAAGCTTCCGAGATGGCAGGACAAACGTCAGCGGGAATAGAACCAACAGATAAAGAGCGAAAACGAGGAAGCCAAAATGGCCAACCCAAGAAACCGCAAGATAGAATTGTCCCATCAAGGTTTCTGGCCAAGGCGACTGAACGATATAGCGTGTACCTATCAACATCGATGCGACGATATTGAAGAATGCAAACCAATGACCCCAACCAACCAGTCGAGATACGCGTTCGCCGTATGAGTTTCCGCTGTCTACCATGTACTTGTTCTATTGTCCGTGATTAGTGTGTTTTTGGCACGTCAAGAGAAGACATCAGTGCCTGAGCAAATTTTTCAGCAATAAGTTTGCGTTGTGAAGCAGCAACTTGTTGATTTAAGACATTGGTTGCGATATTTCCGGCAATCATTAGCGTCAACTCAGGAGAAGCTGCGTGTTTTTCTAGGACAGCACCCACTTCAGCAAGAATTTTCTCTACTTGTTCGTCAGTATATTTAGATGTAATCGGCATAAAGACTCTAATAATGATAGTAAAAGCGGCTTATGATAACCTACAATGCCTAATAACTTAAACCTTGTAGCAAGATAAAATCACTATGAGCCTTCATCTTTCAAATGTCATTTTGCACCAACTGTGCAAAAACGATCAGGACGAACTGGTTGTAAACTTTCGCCCGGCATCGTTAGAGAACGATACCTCGACAGAGAATCTCGTTGCGGAACTGCATCGCGTATTCCATTCTAAAGCGGGCAAAGGTTTCGGCTCTTTCCAGTCAGACAGCGAATTCCAGTTTTGGCTTCAGGAAATGCGCAAAGGAGAGAGAGATTTTTACGACTTCTCACAAATCAGTGCAAATCGCTTGAAACAAGAGTTGATTAAGTATCCATTCGCTGACGAAGGTATTTTAGTCTTCGCTGAGTATCAAAGTTTAGCCACTGACTATCTGTTTATCGGTATTTTACCAATGAACCAAAGCCTAAAAGTAACAGAAGGCTTAGATATTAGTGCCACTGACTACCTAGACATCACTAAAATGGACATCGCTGCACGTATTGATCTATCTAGCTACGATACGGATCGCGATTCAAATCGTTACCTTTCGTACATTAAAGGGCGTGTTGGTCGTAAAGTGGCGGATTTCTTCCTCGATTTCTTGCAGGCAGACATAGGTTTAGACACTAAGTTGCAAAACCAAGTGTTGATGCAGGCGGTAGAAGACTTCTGTGCAGATTCAAAGTTGGAAAAGCAAGAAGCGAACGAGTACAAGAAGCAGGTTTACAACTACTGTAACGAGCAAATCAAATCGGGCGATGAAGTGCAAATAGCTGAACTGTCTGGTGAATTGCCGGCAAGCCAAGGTGGCACGAGTTTTATGGACTTCACCAAAGAGCAAGGTTATGAGTTAGAAGACTCTTTCCCTGGTGATCGTTCAACTGTCCGTAAGTTGACTAAGTATGTCGGGGCTGGTGGTGGTTTGAACATCAGCTTCGATAGTCTGTTACTTGGAGAGCGTATTTTCTACGACCCTGAAACCGACACACTAACGATCAAAGGCACTCCACCAAACCTAAAAGATCAGTTAAGCCGTAACTAATTCATAAAAAAGAGAGCCGCGTGCTTAATGCCAGTCAGTTAAGCTGACTGGCTTTCTTTTTATTGGGGTATTTCTTTGCCTTTGCTTTTATTGCTCTCGGATATATCCGATCTTCTCGTTTAATGGGCAAGACA
>NZ_LIXM01000002.1 GCF_002608565.1 Vibrio sp. PID17_43 | reverse complement strand
CAGCGGTTCTAGAAAGTCTATCTGGAAACAAGAGTTAATAACGTGGGTGGGTCAGTTTTACTTCGGCGATAACGTCGATAAGTGGATCAAATTTAAACTGGCGTTGACAGCATTACGTTATATTCTCACATCGCTGGCTATATAATCATCGTTCGTCATACCTAACGCTTGTGTTACATCAAATCCGTCGATGTCAGTTATGCAAACACTCTGCTTATTTAATAAGCCAAATGTTATCGTATCCGTTTTATTATAAAGTCCAATGCACCGAGCACTAGCTGCATCAGCAAGATGAAGCGGCCCTGTATCACAGCAAATAAAGGCATCCACATTGGTTAAAAAACTAGCAAGATGTCGTATATTAGGTGAATAAAACGTATTTACCTTGTTAATTAAAGGCTCTGGTATGTCTGGACTTAAAACTTCCACCCATTCAATGCTTTCAACAACCTCAGATTCAATACGTTCAATTAACTTACGCCAGTAAGATTCAGGGAGTAATTTATCTCCTCTAGCCCCACGAAAATAAGCGATATGTACAGTTTTTTCTGAAGACTTAATTTGATTAAACTCATTCTTACCAGCGATCAGTTCTTCTGAACTCAACTCAATAGTATGATTAACAGGATGCAATGCAAAACCAGCTTTTGGTAACAAGTAGAGGCTCGTTAGGGCAGAATGTTTCTTTTCACCTGAACCCTCAAATGTATGAGTAAAAGCATTGCTTTTCGTTTTACTTGCCCTACCAATTTTGTTGATAGCTGGAACTATAGCGCAAATGGCAGCATCTTCTGACGAACTATACGGGGAAAAAATAATATCAAACGTTGTTTTTTTTAACTTTCGAATCAAACTGAGGCTTTGGATACTATGCTTAAAACTCAATCGGCTATAACAAATCTCATCAACATCTAAGTTGGTGAATATCTGCCCTAAGAATTCATTGTGTAGCATTAATGTAATATGTGCATCAGGAAAGATTTCTCTTACTTGGCGAACAAAAGGGACTAGAAATAATGCATTACCAATTCGAGTGTTATTGCGCAAAATCAAAATACGTTTGACTTCTGATACTGGTAATAGCTCAGACTGACAATAGCGGTTATTTCTAATAAGCTTATGAAAGAACCCCTCCAGCTTTTCCATTTTTGATTTGCGGTATTTATCAAATCTTCGTAAAAAATTTTTTATAGTAACGCCCTTCACAAGCAACTCCATTTACCATTTAAAAATAATCAGATGATACAATGCTGATCTAAACCTTCAAAGACTTTCTCAAAAAAAATGGCGTTCATTAATCCCTTTATGGTCAATCAGTCAGTTAGCTATCAAAATAAACAGCACAAACAGCACAAAAAAACCATCAAAGGATCATGGTCGTTATTTGAACACTTGTCTAAGCTTAACCCAAAATACGTCATGTTAGGCTTAATGCTGATCACTGCGATTTTCTCGATGTTCATGTCTTACATGGCAACAATAGCGATGATGCGTTCGATCTTAACGCCTATTATCGCGGTTTTTGGCGTGCCATTTGTGGTCGTGATCATAACATTAATTTGGTTATTAATCGGCTCGCTTTACAAAGCAGAACAAACCAAAGTCGATCTCAATGTTAAGAGTAAATTACTGAAAAAAAAGAAATCATTGTGTATATTACGTTTGCTGATGGCTAATGTTATGTCTCAGACTGCGACAGCAAACTTGCTGATGCCAATCATGGCGGCACTGGGTACGTCAATGGCACACTGTCTCTTTTGGGCTAGGGCTGTCAATAGTGAAGCGGATTGCTGAACGAGATATCCCAAGACAGCCGCTTTCTACGTACTAGCAAAGTTCTGTTCACTGGACAGGCCATTCATACTGATATCATAAATCCTATCGACTTAGCGGGCATTGATCGATATGTTGAAAAGCCTTGGCAGGCTGGCCAATTAGTAGAGTGGGTGCGGAATTTGGTGACGAAATACATATTTGAGATGGGGTTGGATTACACTCAATATCATGCTCACCTCGAGCAAAATGTCGTGTTTGATCATCTTCGCTAATGTGCGCTTCCTTGGCAACGGTTCGTAATATGCCTTTTGCCGAGGGAGATGTTGATTGAACAGCTTAATGTATAACAGCTGGCACTTATCATTGAACGTGATTTAGAGAACCGAGTTTAGCCATTGTTTTAGGTTTACTTCGAGAACCGGAAGAGACTCACGATTATACTCGGAGACAGCTACATTCACCTTGATGGTCTAGATATTTCTCCACATCGTAACCTCCTTGAGGAACGAATAACATAATCGATCCAAGCGTAAATGACATATTTATACAGTGTGCCATTGGGTGCGGTCTATTATGAGATTCACGTTTTCAAGTGTTATAAATAGTTGTTATAGCGCAATGGATTTGATTTTCTGCGTTTTTAAGTGCATTCAGCATTAGATACTATTTATTCAAAGTTGTTGTTGATTTGTGCCACAAAATTTTGAAAATTCATGCGGGTTAATGTGTGCTGAGTCTAAGTCCTTAAAAATAAAAGGGACAAGTGGTACGTAATTTGCCCAATATTTGATTGAAGGCGCATAAATTTCAAATTTTTGTAACAGTGAATAGTCTTATCTCTTATAATCCATTTTTATTATTTTAGCGTTTAATGAATATGCCGGCATGCAGTACAAAACAGAAGAATCGATAAAAATAGCGATCGCAGATTTGAGTATTGGCATGTTCGTCACCTCGATCCAACAGAGTAAGCGAGTCAACTTAGCGAATGCTGGCCGCGTCTCCTCATTACAAGGTATTCAAAAGTTAAAATCGGGCGGCATTAAGTACGTTTGGGTTGATCAAAAACTCTCTGCCCAAGGGTGCGTGTTTAAACCCGTCGAAGAAGAGCACGATGTGACACTGGGTGCATCAGAAGTCATCGCCACCTCAAAAATTAAGCGTGCGTTTCGTTCTCGTGAAGCTCAGCATAAGCGTGCCAAAAAACTCATTGCAGAGGCTAAGGGGTTAGCACAAAAACTGCTCAATCAGACGTTTGAAGGCAAGCTTATTGAAGTCGATGAGATTGAATCGTGGGCTGACGACATGATTGACAGCGTGTTTATCGATTCGGATGCACTTCAATGTGTTTCCGCACTGCGCAAAAAAGATTCTTACTTGCTTGAGCACTCAGTGAATGTGGCTTGTCTGCTGGTTACATTTGGTAAGCATCTAGGATTGGATAAAGATACCTTAAAACAGCTGGCCGTTGGTGGGATTATTCATGATATCGGCAAGATAAAAATTGATGATGAGATTTTGCATAAACCTGCTCGGTTAACGCCAGAAGAATTTGAGCACATGAAGCTGCACCAGGTGTATGCGAGAAAAATAATACTTGGGGTTAAAGGGGTGAGCGAAATCAGTCGTGATGTTTGCTTAATGCACCATGAAAAACTGGATGGCAAAGGTTATCCACGTGGCCTAGCTGGTGAGCAAATCCCTGTTCATGGGCGAATGAGTTGTATTGTCGATATTTACGATGCATTAACAGCGGAGCGAGTTTACAAGAAAGGGATGAGTTCTGCGGAAGCGTTCAAAATCCTGTTAAGTCTTACGCCATTTCATCTCGATGCGGATCTTGTCTATAAGTTTATTAATTGTATTGGTATGTATCCCGTCGGCTCCATTGTCCAACTTAACGATGGTCGAGTGGGTATCGTCTGGACGTCAAATTCATTACAGCCACTAAAGCCAATTATTAAGTGTTTCTATTCTCGCAAGTTTAACCGTTATATTGATGTTGCGATGGTGGATTTGAAAAACAGTGCCTATGCGATCGAAAAAGCAATCGCCCCATCCACGTTAGAAGTTGATCCCCAACCTTTTTATGATTGAGTTATGAAGGGCTAACTTATCTCTTTACATGGTTGCATAATGTCAGTATTTTTAGTGCATAACTAATCGCATTGTAACTGCACTGGTTAGGCGCGATTACTCCAGATTACTAGCGCTAAGTTTGTTGATTGCTCTGCGTTTAAGGACAGAAAAATGGTCGTACTTAGAGGTTAGTAACCGTAACTTGAGTACAGTACATAACGGATTGGAAGGGAATGCCAATGCAACTGGATACATGGATTTATTACACGCTAGCCATATTGGTTCTTACTGCCTCTCCGGGTCCTAGTTCACTACTTTGTCTGAGCAAAGGGGTCAGTAGCGGATTTCGCTATGCTTTTGCGACCGCTCTTGGCAGTTTGATCGCAATTACTATCATCCTTACCTTATCTTTTACTGGCCTCGGCGTCGTAATCGCTTCTTCGGAGTTGGCCTTTAACATCATCAAATGGTGTGGCGCTGCGTATCTTATTTGGCTTGGTATCCAAGCACTGCGCTCAAAACAAACTGACTTCTCGCAAGCGCAACCTGAGCGATCTTCTTCAAATTACTTAAGCGCGTTTACCAGTGGTTTTATTGTTGGTTCGAGTAACCCAAAAGCCATCGTTTTTTTCACTGCGCTGTTTCCTCAGTTCATCGACCCTTCTGCATCGTTAATCACACAGTACATTGTCTTTGCCAGTACCTTTGTAGTGTTCGAACTGAGTTGGTTGACCTTCTATGGTTTGCTAGGGGTGAGAACATCGGATTGGCTATTTGCGAAAGGACGAGCGAAGTTATTCAATCGCCTGACGGGGGGTGTCTTCATCAGTGCGGGCGTGATGCTGTCGACAGCGCATCGAAGCTAAAAGAAGTATAATTTAGCTAACGCATTCAGTCTTAGCCAAATTAGGAAGTTGTTATTTCCAAAATGGAAATTACCCGTTTTGTTTTTTTCATTAGTGGCAAAGACTTCTCAAGCGTAGAATACAAGTCACTCTTTCGAGGTATAGACTTGAAAGGGGGGCATTCGTTGTATTTTCTCCAGGAACATCTTAGATGACTCAAAGCCTTTCCGATCTTCAGCAGCGTTTCCTAGCTATCGCGACAGATAGCAACTTATCTCCAAAACAGAAATCGAACTTTCTTGCTTTGGAAGCTGAAGCGACTATTCCATATATGACTGTCTCTGACGAGGTAAGCCAAGCAATGCAGCAAGGCGTCATATGTGACATGTTTGAAGGTCATGCGCCGTTTAAGCCGCGTTATGTTTTGCCAGATTACGCAAAATTTCTTTCTCAAGGCTCTGAATACTTGGAGTTAGATCCAGCAGAAGATTTTGATGATGCAATCAACATGTTGACCATCATTTACCATCATGTGCCTTCGGTAACTAACATCCCAGTGTACCTTGGTCAACTTGATGATGTGCTTATGCCTTACGTCGGTGGCCTTACTGACGAGCAAGTCTACAAAAAGCTAAAACACTTTTGGGTCATGCTTGATCGCACATTGCCCGATGCGTTTATGCACGTGAACATTGGTCCGACGGACAACATTATTTGTCGTACGATTTTGAAAGTAGACGCTGAGCTAAAACAGATCGCGCCAAACTTAACGTTCATGTACGACGAAGGAGTAACACCAGACGATCTGCTAAAACAAGCAACACAAAACATTTGTGAGTGCAGCAAGCCACACATCGCGAATTACCCAATGCATGCAAACGCGTACGAAGGTGGTCGCTTTGGTATCGTGAGCTGCTACAACTCTCTGCCATTGGCTGGTGGTTCAAACACACTTGTGCGTATGAATCTTAAAGAAGCGGCGAATCGTTCAGACAACTGTGACGATTTCTTCAACAACGTGCTGCCGGAATACCACGGTTTGATGGTTGAGCTCATGGATGCCCGTGCTTCACACCTGCATGAGAAATCTGAGTTCTTTAAAGGCTTCCTAACACAAGAAGGTTTGATTGAAGAGTCTCGTTTTGCGCCAATGTATGGTATTTACGGCATGGCAGAAGCGGTAAACGTATTGCTACAGAAAGAGGGCAATACGAGCCGTTACGGTCAAGATGCAACAGCGAACGAATTGGGCCACGCAATCTCAGCTAAATTGTCGGAGCTAGTAGAAAGTACGCCTGTGAAGTTTGGTTTAGACGGCAAAGCGCTACTGCATGCACAGGGCGGCATTAGCCTTGATTTGGATGTTACTCCGGGCGTTCGTATTCCTTACGGCAACGAGCCGGATCCTGTCTCTTACGTGCAAGCAACGGCAGGGCATCACCAGTACTACCGTTCTGGCATCAGCGACATTTTGACCATCGACGAAACGGTGAAATCAAACCCGGAAGCGATGTTCAACCTTTGTAAAGGCGCGCTCAACGCAGGTTACCGTGAGTTCACGGCAAACGTTGCGTCAAATGACTTGGTTCGCGTAACAGGTTACATGGTGAAGTTGTCTGATATCGCCAAATACGATGCACAAGGTTCACGTACCAATACCACATTCCTAGGTGCAGAAGCGGCGAAGAATACGGGTATTTTAGAACGTTCACCACGTGTGGTGAGCCATGAAATGTCACCGCCTTACGTTAAGTAACGAGTGACAAACAAGAATAAGATGACTAGACGATCGGTAAATCCCTTGGCTAAGGTCACTCGAATCCTTCCGTTTTCTTGTGTTGATGGACCGGGAAACCGTCTAGTCATCTTTCTACAGGGTTGTAACTATCAGTGCATCAACTGCCACAATCCGCACACCATCAATCACTGTGATCATTGTGGTGATTGTGTAAGCGTGTGTCCGGTTGGCGCGCTGAAGTTCGACGAAAGCAACAACGTTGTTTGGCTTAAAGAGGAGTGCACCCACTGCGAGCGTTGCACAGAGATATGTCAGCACCAATCAAATCCAAAAATTACTGACTACTCTGTGGAGGCAATGCTCGATTTGATACGCAAACAGCGCTTTTTTATTAGCGGTGTTACTGTATCCGGTGGGGAATCTACCTTACAGCTTCCTTTCATTATTGCGCTGTTTAAAGGGATCAAGCAGGATCCTGAATTGCAGCATCTTACTTGCTTCATCGATAGCAATGGGTCTTTATCAACCTCAGGTTGGGAAAGAGTGTTGCCGTATATGGATGGCGCAATGATTGATCTTAAATCGTGGCAAAGTGAAACGCATCACTGGCTTGTCGGGCGAGATAACCACCGCGTATTCCAGACGATTCAGTATTTAGCAAACGCTGACAAGCTGTATGAAGTGCGCTTGCTTCATATACCGGGTAAAAGTGATCTAGATACAGAAATAGCCACTGTTGGGCACTATCTGCAATCGTTGCCGAAATCAGTCAACATTCGTTTGAACGCGTTTCAACATCATGGTGTGACAGGCGAAGCGCTAGAATGGGAGAAATGCTCTAAGGATGAAATGGAACGCTTTCACGCTCAATTAAGTCAGTTTGTCAGCAGACCAATGACTATGCCATCGGTCTACGTGTAGCGCAGTAAAGGCAAACAAGTTTAGAACTTAATTCACTCTCGGTTTGCTGCATCCTCCCAAGGTTTCACACGCTTTAAGCACTTGCTGTTGTAGCCACCTCAAAGCGGGATCGTTCAGACTCGCTTTATTCCACACCAAACTGTACGCCACTTGCCCGTACTCGAATGGCAAAGGTCTTTCTACCAAGCCATTCGCTTGCAGTGCCATTTGCGCCCAAAGTTTTGAACAAGTGAATAGATAATCGGAGTGGTGACACATCACTGCTGCGGATCCAAAGTCTGCCACGTGCATCGCGACACTGCGTTTGGCATAGCACTGGGTTAAGTTCTGTTCAAAGTAGGGCTGGGATAAGTCTTTATCGTGAATGCCTATGTGTCTTGCACACAGATAGTTTTCTATCGAAAGCTCTTCTTTTGTCAACGGGTTATTTCTGCCCATCAAACAGATCATTTCATCCTCTAGAATCGTCTGCCATACCAAGTCTTTGCTGTGGGTTGGCGGCTGGCTGATGTCATGCGGCAGAATCAAAAAGTCGACCTGTCCGCGGATCAGAGAATCGAAACTCATTTGCTCTTTCGCATAGACGTTCAATTGCGCTCGGCTGCCCATCTGTTTAGATAGGTTCTGTAGCATAGGCGCGAAGATCTCAAAGGTGCTTTCACGCATTGCCAATGAGAATCGACCTTCATAATAGGTGGGATTAAACGAACCTTGGTAAAGCAAACCGTTCATGCTGGAAAGAATGCCGTGCACCGAAGGGCCTATATTCAAAGCAAACGGAGTCGGGACTAAACGAGTGCCATCGCGGTAAAAAAGGTCGTCTTTCAGAATGTCACGCAATTGACTGAGCGTTTTACTCACGCTAGAAGGGGTCACGCAAAGTTGTTCCGCCGCTTGAGTCACGCTGTGTGTCATGAGTAGCATGTGCAGTACCGTTAGGTGTTTAAGGCTAATGCGTGAGAGTGTTATGTAATCCATTCGCAAGACTAATTCGTGTGATTTTGTTCAGTATATCAGTATGTAATATTTTTTTACTAATCCAGCAGCACGGAAAATCAGGTGTTTCTTTTCGTGTTTTATCTAAAGGTTTGGCTCAACTCGACATACCAACGGATTGAAAGTTGCTGCGTCGGTGGTACCTTTTCCGAAGTAACCATTGCAGCAGTCGTGTCTGACCCTATTACACATCTGAAAACCCCCTTAATTGATCCCAAGCTCGTACCTAAGATGGCGGCATTGGATGCAAATCTTCTCATTAGTTTACCGGCTAAGGTCACCGCCGATACTGGTATCGATGCTTTAACTCATGCTTTAGAAGCCTATATTTCACGTAATGCAACGCAAGAAACCCAAGAAACCCAAGCCTATTCTATCGTTGCTATTAAGCTAATTTTTAAGTACCTGCCATTAGCTGTTGTATCAAGCAGTTGGTATTGAGCAAACAACCGATGCGCTTAATTACTTGCCCAAATTCGGACTTAAAGTAGGGGTGTAAAACTAAATGTACATTACTGCATCTTAATCCTTACACTTTACTTGATCTTATTTGAGAGATCCGACAGAATCAAACTGTATTCCAATAGTGGTATTGGGTTTGGTAGACGGTTTCCTGACCTCATGCTGATTAATCTTATTAGGCTGTAAAGATAAATATACAATGAGTCAATCTAAAGTGTTTGGTAGTGCCCTGATTATTGCTGGGACTACAATTGGTGCTGGAATGCTAGCGCTACCTCTTGCCTCTGCAGGCATTGGTTTTTCCACCTCCCTTATTATTATGTTGAGTTTGTGGGCATTGATGGCGTTTACTGCGCTACTCATGTTGGAATTGCACCAATATGCTGATAGCAATGCGACGTTGCACACGCTGGCAAGAAAAATTCTTGGACAGAAAGGCAAGTGGATTGCGAGTTTCTCGATGTTGTTTCTGTTCTATTCACTGTGCGCCGCTTACATTGCTGGTGGTGGGGCTCAGTTTGGTGACCGACTCACTGATTGGTTTGACTTAGAACTTTCTGGCTCGACATCAACCATTATTTTTACGCTTATCGTGACGCTTGTAGTGACGGTTGGAACGAGCACGGTTGATAAGGTAAACCGCGTGTTGTTTGGTTTGAAGATGGTAGCCATGATCGCCGTATTGTTTTTCCTTGCCCCAAACGTTACTCAATCGTACCTGCTCAGTATGCCAGTTGAACAAGGTCTTATTGTTGCCGCTATTCCGGTTATCTTTACTTCATTTGGTTTTCACGGAAGTATTCCTGCGATTGTAAATTACCTTGATGGGGATACATCATCACTGCGTAAAGCAATCATGGTTGGTTCAACGATTCCGTTAGTGATTTACATTTTCTGGCAGATTGTGACGCTTGGTGTCGTTAGCCAAAACACGTTGATTGACAATGGTGGATTAAGTGCGCTTATCGGCCAACTATCGCAAACCGTACAACAATCAAATCTAGGCAATGTCGTCGGTGTATTCGCAGACCTTGCATTGTTAACGTCTTTCCTCGGTGTAAGCTTAGGACTGTTTGAGTTCTTGGGGGATACCATTAAAGGCGATAACGAAAAACCTAACCGATTGTTAGCGGCCCTAGTAACATTTACCCCACCACTTGGTTTTGCATTGTTTTATCCGCAAGGCTTCATTATGGCGTTGGGTTACGCTGCAATTGCACTCGCTATCTTAGCGATTTTCTTACCACTAGTGATGGTGATAAAAGTGCGTCGCTCAGATGAATTTACGGGTGAATACCGCGTTGCGGGTGGCCAAGGAACCTTGGTTGTGACGGGGATTGCAGGTACGGCGATTGTTCTGGCACAAGTTCTTATTACGGTTGGCGTGCTTCCTGCTCTAGGTTAATCATTGGTTGTGATACAAAGTGACGGTCAGTGGGTGAAGGCGCACTGGCCTTTTTAATCTTGATCAAATTATCGTTGAATATTCGGTGAAATAATTGGCGGTGACCTGTTTCTATTTCGTACACTTAAGTTGTGGTATGTCGATAAATTAGGTGGAGAAAAGTCGCTTTAATTACATTTAATCTTCTGAGTTTCATTAGGCTTTTCTTCTAGTTTCTATGCTTGGGTGTGGAGGTGAAGTATGGCACACCGGAGTTTTTACCCGTTTGCAAAACCGCTTAATGAGCAAATGCAAACGTTGAAGATTAGGATGCAGGCACACTTATCCTCTGTTGATAGAGTGTCGTTTGTCAAATACTATCCGCAACACGGTATACTCAAGTCTTTCGCTGAAAGTGAATTCGGCACTTGGCGTTTAGCGCATCATGAAGCGCCACTACGCAAACTTCATCACCTCAGCATTGCTGCTAGTAGCGCGACTCCACGTATTGTCGATGATCTTCATGACATTAACCATTGTCAACGTATTCAAACGCTTCTAAAACGAGGCTATCAATCGTCAGTGGCGATCCCTTGCTATGACCATCAAACTTTTACGGGTTTTGTCTTTCTTAACTCCGTTAAAACCCATGCATTCAGTTTGAATGCGCTCAATAGCCTTAAACCATATTTTGAAATGATTCAGTTTGCGGTGGGATCGGAAGATCATGTGGTGAACAGTATTGAACTTATGGCCGAGCGAATGCAGTGCTTAATGCCCGGTTATTCGCGTGAAGTGTATTCTCATAGTAAGAGGGTGGGCATTTACAGTCAGTTAATTGCCAAATACTTAGCTGATGCCCATGAGTTCAGCGATGAGTTGGTGGAGCAAATCAGCGTATTTGCCCGCTACCATAATTTGAGTGCGATACCGCTTTCTGCTGAAATTGATCATGACCGTTGCCACTTTTCGGATGAACAAGAAGCTTTGTTGCTTGAGCATATTGATCAGTGTATCAAATCTGCAGACAACATCGTTGCACGTATCGGTAATCCTGTTCACCCCGGTGTGAATGTCTTTCGCCAAATAATCACTTATCAATATGAGAACTTAAATGGGTCTGGCTACCCATTTGGGTTGAAAGGTTCAAGCATTCCAATCGCTGCACAAATAGTGGCGGTCGCCAATGCGTTTGATGTGATGACTACCCACCATCCGTATCGGCAAGCTTGGTCAGTGACTTATGCGCTGCTAGAGTTAGAGAAGCAAGTTTATCAGGGCCTATTCTCGAGAGAGTGCGTAAATGCTTTAAGAGAGCATCAAAACTACATAAAACAAGTCATCAACAAATACCCGGAGCATTGTACGGGGATAGGTTTGATGTAAAAGCAACGATTAGACGTTAAACCTTGACGTGGAGGAAATGATAAATAATACTGTTTTTATATACAGTAATTAGGTTTGGAGGTGAAGTATGCTGTGGGAAACCCTTAAACGAGTAAACCGCCTGCGCCAACAAGCATTGGCAAACTCTGATTTCGTCGAGTCTGCAAAGGAGCACGAAGAAGCTTTGCATGACCAAGAGTATCATTATCAGCCGAAGAAAAAGCGTTCAGTTAAAGGCAAGCAGTCGTTAGCTGATATCTATAAAGAAGTCGATTTTAGTGGAGATGCGCGTCATTAAGCCTTCGTATTCGCTGCGGCTAGTTTATTCTTTAATGCCACAGCTTCACTTATTTATACCCAAGCATCTTGAGGTTACTTGGGTATAAGATGCAATATCAGAAGTTCGCTTTTCGAACATAGTGCGGATTTTTGTATTTCTTTTCTGGACCAAAGGCAGAGATAACGAGTTTGTTCCAGAGTGCCTTATCGAATTTTCCTTTTTCTATCGAAGGGTAAAGCGTTTCTTCTTCTTCCCTTGCTAAACTCATGTACTGTTTTTTCTTGATTTGATTATATTTTTTTGCGATTTGATTGTGTTTGCGTAACCACTCAAGTTTATATTCACGCAGTACTTTTTCGCCAGCTTCTGCATCCATACGAGAAAGGAACAATCGTTTGTATGAGACCTTTCTGTCCAACATGGTACGCATTACCGTCTGAATATATTTACCATGGTGTGTGATGGTGATGTCGCTTTCATCAACAGGCGTAATACACCAGCCCTTTGGTAAAAAGGTGGGTTGCTTAAACTGCTTATTACGTTCCATGAGCACCTGATGAAGAACCAAATCAGATGTGCCGCGGAAAGTTTTTTGCCATTTACCGATTCGAATCTGCAGCGAACCGGGCAAGCGATAGATATTTGTAAATTTATCTTGGTCCATGGACTCTAATCATGAAATTACTTAGTAACATTGGGAATGTGCAGACGCCAACCGAACAACATCGTGCTGTGACAATACTGTTTATAAAGGGTTAGGTTGCTGTATTTGACGATTTTACAACGACCTCGCAAAGAATAGCGAGGGTTTATGTCAATATTAACCAAGAAATATAAGAAATGTGTAAATTATGAAGATAGTTGGTGCACATGAGATGATGTGCACCATAACGCTGCCTAACCGTTGAGATCAAATGGCCTCTTCAAACTGTTTCTCTTCCAGTTCCTCAATTTCTTGGATGTGTCGATTCGCCTGCTGAAGTTGATACATTCTTGCATAACGCCCATTTTGTTTAAGAAGCGCGCTGTGTGTGCCGCTTTCTACTAGATCACCATGATGCAGTACGATGATTTGGTCTGCGTTCAAAATGGTCGAGAGGCGATGCGCAATGACGACCAGAGTCATGTCTTTACGCAGTACTTCTAAGCTTTTTTGGATCAGAGCCTCTGTACCAGAATCTATGTTTGCCGTAGCCTCGTCTAAGATGAGTATTTTTGGCTTTGCCACTAATACGCGTGCGAGGGCGAGCAGCTGTTTTTGACCAGCAGATAAGTTGGTTTCACCTTGGCCAAGTTGAGTATCTAACCCACGCGGGTAGCGGTGAATTTGTTCGGCTAGACCGACCTTCTCTAATGCATCCCAAACTTGTTCGTCCGTAACACTTCGGCCTAAGCAGATATTTTCTTTTACACATGCAGGCAGAATATGTGGGCCTTGTTGAACCATGGCGATATCTTTTCTGAGCACCTCTTTACCTAATGACTTCAACGGACGGCCATCGACTAACAGTGCTCCAATCTCTGTTGGATAAAACCCCATTAACAGAGAAGCGAGGGTACTTTTCCCGCTGCCAGTATGACCCACTAGGGCGACGAAGTCCTGATGTTCCGCCTGCAACGAAATTTTATTGAGCACATTTTGCTGTCCATCGTAGCTAAATGTGAGCTGCTCAAGCTTAATCGACCCCGTTTTTAGCGGAGCATGATCCGCGCCATAAGTTTGCTCTTTGGCGTCCATTAACTCAAATACGCGTTCACTCGAAACGAGCGCTTGCTGCAACAGAGCCAGTTGTTGAGTCATCTCGATAAGGGGTTCAGTTACCCTTGCAAGATAGCTAATAAAGGCATAAAGAACACCAACCCCGATCACTTCAACACCGTTGAAACCGAAGATGGCGACAAGCGACAGTAGGGCGATACCAGCGAGCATATCCATAAGTGGACGCAGTAAGTACCCATTTAAGCGAATGACTCTTTTTGACGCAACCAAGTGTTCAGCGGTTAACTCGTTAAACTGTTTGTTAAAACGGTCTTCTTGCTGCATAAGCTGAATGACACTCATCCCTTGAATCGATTCGCTAAGGTTAGCGTTGATGTCAGACAGCAAGTCACGCATGCAACGATACGTCTCTGTGCTAAGACGTTTAAATAGATACATGAAACCGACAACAATCGGCAGTAATAGGACGACGACCAACGCCAACTTCCAGCTCATGTAAAACATGACGCCCAACATGACCAAGATCATGACCAAGTTCTTGATCACGGTTGCTATGAGTAACTCATAAAATTGCTGTAATGATTCCGTATCGTTAGTAATACGGGAGACCAGCTTCCCTGCTGGTGTGTAGTCAAATTCGGAAAGGGGTTGGTTGATAACACCAAAAAACACTTGCTTACGAATCGTTTTGATGGTGTTAGTCGCAACGATACTAAATTGCAGCGATTGCAGATATTGGAACGTGGCTGAGATAAGCTGTAATGAGATATAGCCCACCGCTAAAGATATCAGCACGTTGGTCGAGTAGTCGCCCTTAGTAATGTGTTCATCAATAAAATATTGAATTAGCCATGGGCCACCAGCATTTGCTATTGCTGCAATAAACAGCAGTGCAAGACCTTGTATCATTGGTTTCGGCTGTGACAGCGGGTAAGACAATAACCGCTTGAAAATCGTACTCTGTTTCAAAAGTTAGTCCTCCATTGCTTGTTCAAGTTTCTGATATCGATACATTTCTGAATACCAGCCATACTGTTGCAGCAATGCATGATGCTGACCCCGTTCGGCGATGTGTCCATGATTGAGGACAATGATTTCTTCGGCAGCTTCGAGCGCAGTAAGGCGATGAGCAATGACTATCAACGCTTGTTCCCGATAGTGCGTTTCTAGATTTTTGAGGATTTGGTGCTCTGTTCGTCCATCAACAGCAGACAAGGCATCATCTAAAACCAGCACTTGAGCATTGAGTAGCATTGCACGTGCAATGGCAATTCGTTGCTTTTGGCCGCCTGAGAGTGTGATGCCTTTTTCACCTACCTCAGTTTGGTAGCCCTGCGGGAATTTTTCGATATCATCATGGATACAGGCCAGTTTGGCAGCGCGATACACGTCGGCCTGCGAAGCCGATGGATTACCCAACGCGATATTGTCGTAGATTGATTTTGAAAATAGAAATGGGCTTTGATTCACGACGGCAAAACGGTTGCGCCATTGTGGCAGAATCGCGTTTTTAATGTCGATGTCGCCAAATAAAATGGTACCATTTTCTAGCTCGTGTTGGCGGAGGAGTAAGGCGAGCAAAGTTGACTTACCGCTTCCTACTGGCCCAGCGACACCCAGCATGTGTCCTGGTTGAAGTGTAACGTGAACATCACTGAGAGCTGGGGGTAAATCCGTTGACCAGTGATAGTCGTTAATTTGGATATTTAAAGGCAGAGGTCGGTCTGATAAGGGGATATCGCCACTGACGATGTCGGGCTTTTCATCGAAAACTTCTTGTAAACGATTCCAGGCTGCTGAGCCTCGTTCAAGGATATTAAATAGGAATGCAAACGCAAGCATTGGCCAGATCATCATACCAAGGTACATGGTAAAAGCGGTCAGGTCGCCTAGGGTGATTTCACCTTGTTCGACCAAGTACGCACCCGATGCAATACTTAGAAGAAAGGAGAGCCCAATGGTCAGTTGGATCGCAGGATCAAAGCGTGCATCTGCTCTTGCCACGGCAATATTTTTATCTCCTGTGTCATCAACAACGTCTTCAAAACGTTGTTGTTCGCGAGCTTCCAAACCAAACGCACGCAGCATTCTCACGCCATTTAATGACTCTTGAGTCATATCTGACATGGAAGAAAATGCCTCCTGAGCAACACGGAATCGTTGGTGAAGAATACGAACGATAAAGAAAATAGTGAGCGCTAGAAATGGCATAGGCAACAGCGCCATTAATGTGAGCTTCCAACTTATTTGTGTCACCATTACGATCAAAACGGCAATACCGGTAATCAACGAATCCGCGGCGGTTAGTACGCCTTCTCCTGCAGTCATCACAATATTACGGACATCGTTGGTGCCACGAGCCATAAGGTCGCCGGTTTTAAAACGCTCAAAAAAGCGAGGGGGTTGTGTGGATATATGACGATATAGGCGGTTACGCAAAATGGTACCTAACTCCGAGCTGGCACCAAATAACCAGATTCGCCAAAGAATACGACAGCCATAAACAGTGAAAAATAACACCACCAGACCAAACAACCACAGCAGCAAGGTTGTGGTGTCTAAGGTGTTATCGACAACGCCATCTACGATGATGCCTACGGCTTTCGGGGGGACGAGCTGAAGGGCTGAGATAACAGCGAGTAGAAGAATTGAACCGACATAATGTTTCCATTTAAGTTGGAAATACCAACGAAGCTGCCAGAATATTCTCATAGCGCCTCCTGCGTTAAAGTATTGAATTATAATGGATCTATTATTTATTCTTATGATGACTTTACAAGCGTATTTTTTGTGCAAATTTGAAAACAACAGATTGTGTTGCATTTGTCGCTGTATTGTCGACATGAGAGTTATCTATTGCTGCAACGTATGCATGCAACAATATTATGTGAACGCATTGTTAATGTGTGGAAGGAGGGGGGATGTGATGACAGAGAACACTAAGAAAACTTCAATATGACTTAAAGATTTTCTTAGTGTCAGCTCATGATCGAGGTGTGCTTATACCCGGTTGTCGCCTGTACTAAACGCTATAATTTGGCTGATCTCTGTGAGACTTCTGCCACTTTCTTGTTGCCACTGAACAAACGCTTTGTTAGTCGCATCGAGTGATTTCTTAGTCTCTTTGCCACCTTCAATGATCTTGCAATTACGCAGATAAGCTTCAACGTCGCTAGACAGGATAAAGGTGTCGACGCCCATTTGGCGCAGCGTGTAAGGACCGGTATTGCCACCCAAGCGATTACCGTGTTTCTTCAAATACGTCCACAAGTCGGTTATCTTCTCTTGCGGCCAATCGGACACCATTTTACTGAATGAACCATGCTCGATTCTTGCTTCGTGGATCATACGTGCATTGGCAGGGATTGACATTACTTTGGTCAGATGGCGGATAATGCGTTTGTCCGTTGCTTTGGTTTCCCACTGATCGTCAGACAGCATCAATAGCGGCTCAATTTTAAAGCCGAAAAAGACGTCCTCGAAGTTCTGCCATTTGTTACGAACCACACTCCACGAGATCCCACTTTGGAATACTTTCATCGAAAATGCGGCTAGCCAACGGTCATCTTGAATGGTTGCTAATTCTTCTTTGCTTAGTGGGTGAGACAAAAGCGCTTCAAGTTGGTCTTCACCGCCTTTGCGCTCGGCTGCGCGTTGATAAATGGCGTCAAATTTTTCGATACTCATAAACAAATTCAGTCCATACGATGTTTGCCAAACATACTACGCTTAAGTAGCTGAATCGTAAATTAATGGAGTGTCACAAATGAAGAAGGTCACATTAACGTTTGTTGGAGAAGGTTCGGAGCGCGTGGCGGAGAAATTCTACTCTTGGTTAGCCGATGGCGGCTTGGAAGATAGCTTGATTGAAAACTTGTCGGACCGTGAAGTGTCTGTTGTTGGGATCAGCGATATGGACAACGAAACGCGAGATGTGGTGATTACCACAGAGATGAACTGAATCCATTTATACCGAACAATAAAAATTAAGCCCTTCAATGGAAGGGCTTGTGATGCTTAAGGTGCTTGTGGGTTTAGTGGCTGACTAGGGTTAAACCGCTTGGTAGTGCGTCACCAAACACACGTTTCGACTCGCTCTCAGACAGCTCTTTGACTTCTTCAACCAGTGATACCCAAGATTCTGGGACTTTGTTCAGTTTCAGCTTAGCCAGAACCTGCCCGCGATAGTCATCTGAAATGTCAAACAGGCGGTCACCTGTCTTACGACAAATCATCACTGCTGCGAATGCAATCATTGGCTCTTTCTGCCAGTTTTGTTCGAGCAATTTAGGTAACCATTGTTCCGCTTGTTCACGAGGAATCACGTTGTGCTGACTGCCGTACAAAGGTGTACGCGATGCCAAGCGACCCATTGCCCACCAGTGTGCTTGCTCAAACTGGTTGTGGTTGATGGCTTTGCTCAGGAACCATGTTGCAAGTAGCACTTTGTCTTCCACTTCGAGGTGCTCAAGCGATGCCGCTAAACGAACCATCGACTCATAACCCATCTCTTGCGCCGCTTTTGCCGATTGCGGGTTTTTCATTGCACCTGGGTGTAGGTATTTCGCGATGTCTGCCAAGATGGTCTCTTGCTGCTCCTGGCTCAAGCCACCTGCGACACGACGCCAGAATACCCACCAGTCAGTCCAACCTTGATGGTTCTTGAACTGAATGTTTTGTTGGTATAGACCCCAAACTTGTTCAATGCGCCATGAGTCGGTTGGATCGCCAAAGCCTGGACGCAATGCAAAGCCAGCTAAACGAAGCCAGTTTTTCTCATGCTGTTCAGAGCGACGGCGACGCTTACGACCTTGTGCAAAGGTATCGAACAGTTGGCGTAGGGTCGTGAAATCCCACTCATCGCGCTTGCCAAGTTTCTTCTCAAGATCTTTGGCTAAGGTTTTGATCTCTTTGCTTTCCGCGCTTTTCTTATTACCGCTGTAAAGGCGAGCAATCAGCTCCTTACATTCGTTCAACTTAGGGTGAAGCTTAACTTGTTCACTGTCGTCGGCTTGCTTGTTACGAACCTCGAACTCCAGCTCCCAGCGTTTGTTGTCGTCTTCCGCGCTGACACATTCCATCTTAAGCGTGCCGACTTCGGTCAACTGACACGCAAGTTGTACTTCTACACGCTCTTTCTGGTTGGCTTGCAGTTCGGCACCTTCACCTTCAAGGGTAGTGATATAAGGTGGTAGAGGAGCAAATAAGTCGGGATCAACGTCAACCATCACACCGTTTTGAATGGCGGTGTTATTGGTTAAGGTGTCGTGGGTAGAAGTCAGCAGGTTAAAGCGAACTGGTTCACCTAGGGTAAGCGAGAAGCGACGACCACTTAAGCGGATCTCGTGACCTTCTTCTGTACCTTTAGCAAGCAAACAGAGCGCTTTGCCCATCTTGTTCTTTTCTTGAAGATGCAAGAAGTAAGAACGCGCTGCGCCACCACCAATTTTTAGTTGTGCACCACGACGTGCTTTACCAAATGCAACAGCACCTAGTGCAACAGACCAATCTGGATGTGGGTTATCTAATACCGTAACCGGCGCACCGCGCCAATCGGAAAGTAGAGTAGTGACACGTTCCGTCACAAGTTCACTGTTGAACACACCACCGTTGAGTAGCAAACCGACTGGAATTGCATTTTGTGTGTCGTCTTCAATGCCGAGAGCGGTACGAGACACTTGCTGATGCGTCGTTAAGAACTCGGCAACATGTTTGCTCACTGCTGGATCGGCAACGTATGGAAGACCAAACTCGACAACGGCGCTGCGGCGTTTGTCTGGTACTTCACTGAAATCAGAAAGTGGGAAGAAGCCATCCAAAGCGATTTGGTGCACTTCTTGTTTGCTCAGCCCAATACTCTTTGTTCCGCCAAGAAGTTTAGAGCCGCTGCCTAGCATGGTGATTTTCACTTCTTCTGGTGAATTCGCTGAAAGCAGGTTTTCTTTCGCCTTGCGAGTTTGCTGAATCAGCTTCGTCAGGCTTGCTGCAGTGAGCTTCTTACTTTGATTGAAGCGGCTTTCTGCAAGGTGTGCTAATGCTAAGTCGAGGTTATCACCACCAAGCATCAAGTGCTCGCCAACGCCAATACGATCAAGGGTTAGCTCATCTTGAGAAGAGAAACTTGCTTCAATCAAGCTCAAGTCGGTGGTGCCACCGCCCACATCGCACACCAGAATCAGTGGCAGTTCTTTAAGTTCATCGGCTGCGGTTTGCTGGTGGCGTGCGTACCAGTCGTAACATACGGCTTGTGGCTCTTCAAGCAGGACGATTTTCTTTAAACCAGCCAGCTGCGCAGCTTCAAGCGTGAGCTTACGAGCGGTTTCATCGAACGATGCTGGAACGGTCACAACCACATCTTGCTCTTCTAGCTTGTTGCTAGGGTGACGGTAGTTCCATGCTTGACGAATGTGGTTGAGGTAGCTTGCGCTGGCAACGACAGGTGAGACTTTATCTACGTCTTGCGCGCCAGCCCAAGGAAGAATATCTGAACGACGATCCACCGCTTGGTGCGATAGCCAGCTTTTTGCACTGGATACCTGACGTCCTTCCACCTTCGCGCCTAATTCACGAGCCCATTCACCAACAACCACATTGCTAATGTCGCCAGATACAGTTTCGTTTTCCCAAGGAAGTGTTAGGTCAGAAGGGGAGATTTGACCAACTGCAGGGTGATAGCGGAAAGAGGGCAGCAGTGGCTTACGAACCACTTCACCCGGACCAATCAATTGGTCGATGTCGAATAGGGATACTTCGGATTGTTCAAGGTTGTCGGTGATTTCACAGTACGCCACCACAGTGTTCGTGGTGCCAAGGTCAATACCAACAAGAAAACGAGGAGATGCCATACAAACCTTCGTGTATTTAAAAACGGCACCCGATTGGATGCCGTTTGATTTCTATTTATTCTTCTTCGTTTGAGTTGCTTTTCGCGTCTTCGCGCACATCGAACTCAACATGCCATTTTTGACCGTTATCAGCCGCAATGGCTTCTAAGTAAAGCGTACCAAGCTCTGTGACGCGAGAGGCGAGGGTTACCGGAACCACTTCACCTTCACGACGACCTTCAGATACTGGCAGCGTTACTTGAATTTCTGGTAGCTCTTCAAGCTCTTCTGGTGCCCAGTAGTCTAGGTGAGTACCCGCTAGGTCATCACGACGAACGGTTGAGCCAAAGAATTGGAAGTTAACTGGCTGACCGATGATCAAACCAAACTCTTGGCTTGGTACGTCAACGCTTGAGCCTTCTTCCATACCAAATGGGGCTACACATAATGCTTCCATTGGAGGCGCCATGCCCGGAATCGCTGGCATCGCACTTTCGATACCCACGTAGTATGCCGAAGCAATACCACCGCGGATACGAACGCCTTGACCACGACGCACAGAGCCGTAGTAAGCCGCACCGCTAGCAACCGCAAGGTCTAGGTCCACACCTGTCAGGCGCTTCGCCATTTCAGCATCTGCTTCAATTAGCCATTCGTTGATCGTGTCTTCTAAACGAGTCGCTAGAAGTTTCGATTTCAGCACACCACCGTTGAATAGGATTGCCGTTGGCTTGATGAAGTCAGCCGATTGCGCTGCATCCGCACCTGGCATACCCGGCATGTTAGCGAATGGATTAAAGTCTTGAGCTGCTGCTTCTGCGTCGCCATTTCCTGAAGCAGAAAGGGCATTGGCTTGCTTAGACAAGAACGCTGCAATGTGACGAGTAATGCCCGCATCTTGTGCGTAAGGCAGACCCATTTGCGTTAGTGCACCACGGTTACGTTGAACAGGGTGGTCCGTAATCGCAACTTGAGGGAAGAAACCGTCAACCAGTGTTTGTTGTACTTCTTCTTGAGTCAGTTCTGTTTTCAGCGTTGCGCCAAGCAGTTTAGAACCGCGGCTTGGTACCACGATTGGCACTGACTGAAGTTCGCTGTCGTTCAATAGCGCTTCTTTCGCATCACGACATGCGTGCGTCATCGCCTGAACTTGCCATGGCTGTAGCTCTTTGCCTTCTTGCGCTAGCTTCATCTTCAAGCGGTACGCAAGTGCAAGGTCCATGTTGTCACCGCCAAGTAGGATATGTTCACCTACCGCGATGCGGTTCAGAGTTAGGTTACCGTCGTCTTCAGTTACTTCAACCAAAGAAAGGTCGGTTGTACCCCCACCGATATCGACCACCAGCACGATGTCGCCAACTTCGACTTCGTCGCGCCATTTGTCGTCGCTGTTATCAATCCAGTTGTAAAGCGCAGCTTGCGGCTCTTCTAGAAGCGTGAGATGCACAAAACCGACGTTGCGCGCAGCTTCGGCTGTTAGATCACGAGCAGCAGGATCAAAAGAAGCCGGAACCGTAATGGTGACGTCTTGATCGGCAAGGTTGTGGTTTGGATTCGCGTGATTCCAAGCGTCTTTTAGGTGCTCTAGGTAAAGCTCCGTTGCGCGAAGAGGGGATACTTTTTCCACTTCTTCTGGGCTACCCGCTGGCAGAAATGCTTCACGACGGTTCACACCTGCGTGGCAAAGCCAAGATTTCGCACTTGCAACAAGACGGATTGGTGTCTTTGAGCCTAAGTTACGTGCAATCGCACCAACGAGAGCTTTTGGCTCGCTCGACCAAGGAAGAACGCGAGATTGTGGGTCCATTTCGTGTTCGTGCGGCTGGTATAGGAAAGAGCCTAATTGGTTTCGCGTTTCCACAGTGCCTGGTGCAGTGAGCTGCGGGATAGGCATCACTTCTACGCGCGCGTCTTCGTCGTGCGTGTCGACAAAAGACATAACACAGTGCGTAGTACCTAAGTCGATACCGACACTAAATTTAGGCGTTTGTTGTGTTTCAACAGACGCTTCTTGAGAATGGTTTTCTTGATTCATGTGTTCCATTACAGCTCAACCTCTGCTGGAGCGATCACTGATGCATCGTAGTTTTCGGCCAGTTTAGGCAGGTTCATAGACGTTGCCTTCCAACCTTTATGAACAAGCGTACCGTGGAATGGCGCGCTACCTGTTACGTTACCTGTCAGACGAATTTCTTGTGGGTTAAAGCCTTCTTCTACCGTAATGCGAGTTTCTTCATCTTCGTTACGAACGTGCGCTAGCGTCACGTAGTCGTTCAGTACTTTCTGACCACCGGTGTGAATTACGCGAGCAGCCGCACCAACATCTTCATCAGAGAATGATCTCAGATCTTCTTTTAAGAAGTCGATCAGACGAGCTTCTTGCTGCATGATCGACAGGAGTTGCATCGCAGAGTCAGTAGAAGCAGTCGCAAGCTTCGATTCTACTTCGACTACTTTTTCGATAATTTTCTCTACTTCAACCACTTTCTCTACTTCGACGATCTTCTCAACCGGCTTTTCAACCTCGACGATTTTCTCGACAGGCTTTTCGACCACTTTCTCAACCACTTTAGATTTGCGTGATACCGCAATCAGAAGAAGTAAAACGCTCGAAGCCAGAAGGCCTGCGTGCAACATATCGAACGTTTGAGGAATTAGGTTCAAATCAATGTTCATGACATTTTTCTCTTTCTATTGATTTATTGGTGCGAGTATTGGCTCATATCTCTTTGCAAAAAAGATCCGCATTGCGGTCTGCACCAAGTTTAGACATTAAAATGATGGTGGATGGTAGCATATTCAAGGCTTAAGGCTGCAATAATTCGTGATTTTAGCCCTCGATTAGCATAAGAATGCAACGATTAGACCTCGCAGTAGACACCGTTACTTTGGTTTATCCGTATTTCGTGTTCTTTTTGGTTGCCCTGATATTCGAAATGTCAGCAATTTTACCATCTAGCGACCATCTCACTTTAATTCTCTGCCTGTTTGGAGCGATATCAGTGCTCAGTTGATGTTAAGTCTAATGCAAACTGAGCTTGCTGGATTTGCGCTTTTCTAAAGACAATCAGTATAAATAAAAAATAGCACTTAACCGCGTGCGAATGGTGATTAATTCAGCGAGCAAATTCGAGTTTTTATCTTGGTTGGGGTAGAATCTCTCGCTCTCAAATTTGTGTAGGAATCAAGACAGACTATGAATCATAACCGTGTCGTTTGCTTCGATTTGGAAATGTGCTGTTGGAACGAAAATGGTGTTGGCCGCACAGGGGAGATCATTGAAGTAGGCCTGGCTGAAATAGATTTGTCTAAAGGCGAAATCGTGAAACGTGCACAGTATTATGTAAAGCCTGAGCACGATGAAGTATCGCTATTTTGTGTAGAGCTAACCGGCATTACTCCGCGTAAAATCGAAAAGCAGGGACGTCCTCTCGCCGAGGTGATCAAATCAATGATTAAGAACTTTGGTGGACGTAATAAAATATATGCGGCTTGGGGTCGGGATGACATTATTTTACTGCAAGAATGCGAGGAAAAAGGCATCGATGCGCCCTTTACGGAGTTCATCAATCTAGCGACGCTATATCGTATTCAAAATCGCCTTAAAGACAAACGTATTGGACATAAAGCGGCTCAAGAAGCGAAAGACATTGAATGGGAAGGGCGTCAGCATTCGGGCTATGTGGATGCTTACAATTTAGCGAAACTCGCATTGTATATGCTCTAACCAGTTATAAATCAAGATGTAAGTACGGCTAAAGCTTTATCTCCGCTAACTCGATAGCTGTTAACACAAGCTACTGAAATTACGATATGTTTATGTCAATTGTTCGTAAATCATACCATCGCTGATGTTTTTATTAAATAGTGCTTAATACTGAGGTTTGATTTTAGACTAGTATTAATGACCAATATATTTCTGATATTCGGTGCATGCTAAACTAAAACTCGAAATTTGAAGTGCCTCGCAAGTATGAGCTTTGAGAGATTTTTTATATTCGCCAAGAAAAAGTTGGCGAAAATCATAAGCTTGTCATACACTTGCTGATATACGCCCGATATGTTGTTGAATTGGTAGGGTAAAACTGCTCTGGCGCTACATATAGGTAGCATTGTTTAACATAGCTTTGAGGAAAGTTTTATGGCGCTCACAAAAGCCGAACTTGCAGAAAACCTGTTTGATAATTTGGGATTTAGTAAGCGGGACGCCAAGGAGACGGTGGAGGTGTTTTTCGAAGAAATTCGTAAGGCACTTGAAAGTGGCGAACAGGTAAAGCTATCAGGCTTCGGTAATTTTGATCTTCGTGACAAAAACGAACGACCTGGTCGTAACCCGAAAACCGGTGAAGATATTCCTATTACTGCTCGACGTGTTGTCACGTTTCGTCCGGGTCAAAAGTTAAAGGCTCGTGTCGAGAATCTGAAAAAAGAACAGTAAACCAAGCGATTAAATCCTGATTGAAGGATTATATTGTGCTTAAACAAAACCACCCTAAGAGGTGGTTTTGTTGTTTCTAATGCTTAATATATTAGGCTGCTTCCAAGTGTGTGGTTAAGTAAGGCTGCCAAGCTTCCAGGTACCAGTTTTTTGATTGGCTCTTCATTTGTGTGATGGATGCGAGTTCCCACTCGCTTAGGTCTCGACCTTCTATCAAGGCTTGACGCTCAACCTTCTGAATCTTCTCATAAAGGTCATGCTCTGGACCATTTTTTACATCGGCAATGGCTTTTAAGTGCAGCTGAATTTCGGCAATCAGGTTGGTTTTTGGTAGGCGAACGAGAAGGTTTAAATCACGGTAACCAGAGGCAACGGGTTTCTTAAAGCGGTTTTTTACTTTGACGATGGTTATTTCACGTTCCAGAGTTTCGTAAATTGAAACGAGGCTAGCCACATCATTTGCAACGATAGTAGCTCGTGCAAGGTCAGTAATTCGTTCTACCTGACCATCTAATTCATGAGCGATCTTTTCTTCGGCTCTATGTTTGGATTTTACACCTACAAAATAAGGTTGGGCATCGGTCAGTAGGGCGGTACTTTTACAGATGGTTTCTAGCTCGAACTGGGCTTGATGAGCTTTGGTGTAAAGAATATCGAAATCTGAATACGGTTGGGTTGGTTTGGCATCGATAGATTGAATACCATAAAGACCGCTAAGGCTGTGTTTGAATAATTTGGAGCAAACCTCGTTTTGACTTTCAGAACGGTTTTGCTCGTTGCTCGGGGCATTTGGAAGTGCGGCGAACGCCGGCGCACGGCTTAGTACTAAAAGCATCAATGCTGTAGTACGTAAAAATAAGCTCATTCACTCTCCTTAACTTGCTTGCACTTAGAAAAAGGGAACTAAAAAGTCACTAAGATTTGCAAATCAGGTACTACATAATAAATGGGGCTCTACAAAAGACTCCAAGGTTCGTTTCTACCCATTTAGGGAAATCGTGTTTTAGATCACCATTTTTCTTTCTTTCATTCTGACAAGCAGAAAATGAAAGCGTGCAATCCAGAACGGACACTATCTTACCATCGCTTGATTGACAAAATATGAACAGCATAGACAAATTTGAAAAAATCATTAGTCTTATCCCACTAAAATAGAGCGTATCGCTCGTGATAATTATCAATCAGCCGACCAAAAGTAGAAGTAAAATGAGAGATCAGGAATTTTGGCATAACAAGTGGGCCAGTAACCAAATTGGTTTCCACCTTGATGATGTGAACCCACTATTGCCTGCATTTTGGCAATATACGAACCCAAAGCGCGAAGACACCGTATTGGCTCCTTTATGTGGTAAGTCAGAAGACCTAATTTGGCTTGCTTCGAAACATAACGACGTTCAAGGTGTGGAGCTAAGCCAAATCGCAGTACGCGCATTTTTTGCGGAACATTTCTATACACCGACGGTAACCCCAGTGAATGGGATGCACGAACTGTATCAGTTTGATGAACTGTCTATTTACACTGGGGACTTCTTTACCGCACCTGTGTCTAAAGCCGACATCATTTACGACCGTGCCGCGCTCATTGCCCTACCTCAGGAAATGCGAGAAGAATACGCAGGCCGAGTGAAGCAACTTTTAAAACCTGGCGGACGAATTTTGCTGGTGACATTGAACTACGTGCAAGAAGAAATGGCAGGCCCTCCTTTCAGTGTGCCAGCCGAAGAGATACAAACGCTGTTTAATGGATACAAGGTAGCTTGTTTAAATGTGGATCAAGCTGATGAGAATCATCCTAAAATCATCAAGAAAGGTTTAAGTCGTTTTTCTGAAGAAGTGTACTTAATCGAGAGCGAGTAGGGCGAAATAACCTTAAACAAAGAAGAAGCGCAGCAAATTTAGCTGCGCTTTTGTTTATCAACTTTATCAATAAGGTTAGTAAACGATATTTACTTTTGAAGCAGACTCTATCGCATCTTGAAGCGAGTCATCGATGGTCTTGCGTCGAGTTAACACCACGCCTAAGCGGCGTCTTCCATCGATTTCTGGCTTACCAAACAAACGCACTTGGGTTTGTGGCTGCGCCAATGCTTTTTCTAAGTTGTTGAAACGGATATTCGTCGATGTGCCTTGGCCAAGAATAACGGCCGATGCAGAGGGACCATATTGAATGATGCTGTTGACTGGCATGCCGGTAAATGCACGAACATGTAACGCAAACTCCGACATCTCTTGCGAAATCATTGTCACCATACCAGTGTCATGTGGACGAGGGGACACTTCGTTGAAGATCACTTTATCGCCTTTAACAAACAGTTCTACACCGAAGATGCCGTAACCACCAAGCGCGTTAACCACTTTTTCAGCGGTGTATTCTGCAGCTTTGATTGCGTTGTCAGACATGGCTTGAGGCTGCCATGATTCACGGTAGTCACCGTCTTCCTGGCGATGGCCAATCGGAGCACAGAAATGCACGCCATCAACCGCGCGTACGGTTAGAAGAGTGATTTCGTAGTCGAAGTCAATAAAGCCTTCAACAATCACACGGCCTGCGCCTGTACGACCACCTTCTTGCGCGTAATCCCAAGCGATTTGGACGTCTTCTTCCGTTTTGATAACGCTTTGACCTTTACCTGATGAGCTCATTACAGGCTTCACAACACAAGGAATGCCAACGTGTTCAACTGCCGCTTTGAAGTCTTCAAAGTTATCGGCAAATTGGTAAGGGGAGGTCGTCAAGCCAAGCTCTTCCGCCGCCAGACGACGAATGCCTTCGCGGTTCATGGTCAGTTTGGTTGCTTTTGCTGTAGGGACAACATTCAAGCCTTTCTCTTCGAGTTCGACCAATTTATCTGTTGCGATGGCTTCAATTTCTGGAACGACGTAAGCCGGTTGCTCCTTATTGATGATCTCTTCTAGTGCGTGACCATCTAGCATATCGATCACGTAACTACGATGAGCGACTTGCATCGCTGGCGCATTTGCGTAACGGTCACAGGCGATGACTTCTAAGCCAAGTCGTTGGCATTCAATCGCCATTTCTTTACCAAGCTCGCCTGAGCCTAAAAGCAATACACGGGTAGCATGTGTGCTAGTTGCAGTACCGAACATAGTGTTCCCTTACAAAATAAAGTGATGAAACAGAAATTGCAGGGGATCATACTGAATTTTTACGACCAAGCAAACGTTTGCGTGTGATTTTTTACAATAAAAAAAGCTCTACGGTTGTAGAGCTTTCCTGATGCACTCAATGTAATTACAGGTTTACGAAACTGACAGGAATATCAGGGTTAATCGCTTCTAGCGTTGATTGTGTACAAGCGAGGTGACTAATCTTACCTTGTGAGTTTTCTACTAATGCGGCGGCTTTAATATTCTCGAATTCTCCACCGGCCAGCAATATTTGGATAAGAGCCACTTGTAACGGTGGGAGGCTTGGGTTGAAGGCGGCATTCTCTGCGTATGAACCTTGGAACACGCGTCCATCGGTCATTTCTAGAGCTAAACCACTGAGATTGTTTGTGTATGGTGCGTGGCTCATGTTCATTGCATTAACGGCTTTTTGAATCAGTGCATCGTCTTCATCACAAGCGAACTGATGTTTCATCTCTGCCATTAAGCCAGACTCGACGCCTAGGTCTGCTGGGCCAAATGCTTCTGGTAAATACTCATGCAGTGACTTTTCTTCACGTTCAGGTAGCTGAACTTTTAGTTCACTAGCGGTCGATAGTTCATTCATGAACTGGCGACAATGACCACAAGGACTGAAGTTAATGGTGATGTCTTTCACGCCACGTTCGCCCTTCATCCAAGCATGGCTGATTGCCGATTGCTCGGCATGAACGGTTTGACCTAGCTGAACACCAAAGAATTCCATGTTTGCGCCGAAGTACAAGCGACCGGAAAGACCACGAACGATTGCACCTACATAGAATTCAGAAATTGGAGCATAAGAGTATGCGGCGGCAAAAGGAAGCAGAGCAACACGAAGCTCTTTATCTGCTAGACCTGTAGCGGTAAGCAGCTGTTCAAATTGCTGTTCAGAAAGAGTGGCATCAAAATCGTCAGCTTGGACGATAGGAGCAAGATGTTTTGAAAGTGCTTCGGGAGCGCTTGCTAGCGCCTGTTCAATGCGACTTTTCATGTTGAATCCTTGTTATTGCATGGACAGTTATTCTATGCGAAATAGGGAAACAATCCGTGCTCCAGATCATGTTCGTGTGTGCAATAACCCATTTCATTTCATTGCTTGGGTGAGCTCACACATGTATTCGATTGCATTAAGTGATAATGTTACCTTTGCCTCATAAATAACTATATCAACGCTTTTTCATATTGCGAGTTTGATACGCGAGTAAAAAGGCTTGCCCTTCGTTGGCAAGCCTCGGAGGGTTATTGATACAACCAAACCGCGAGAGCAAAGAAGCTTGGTGCTAATATTGAAGTAATAATGCCGCACAGCACTAACGCTAAAGAAGAAAATGCTGCATCGCCAGGTTGTTTCTCCGCACATGTTGCCGTACCTAAAGCATGGGAAACGGTACCCATTGTTAACCCACGTGCGATGGGGTGCTTAATGCCGATGATGTTGAAGATAGGGTAAGCCAAAATAGCCCCAAACAAGCCAACAATCAGAACCAGAATTGCCGCGACTGCCGCTTCTCCGCCAAGGGAGCTGGAGATCTCCATTGCAATCGGTGTCGTAACGGACTTGCCTATCAGGCTTGCGATGAGACTGATGTCGGCTTTGAAAGCGACCGCGATAAGCGTTGCTGTAAGCATCGACATGACGCTGCCTAAAGTGCAAGCCAAGGCAATAATGCGCCAATTGGCTTTGATCTGTGGTAGCTGCTCATACAGAGGATAGGCAAGCGCAACGACTGCCGGTTGAAGTAAAAAGCTGAGCCATTGATTATCAGCATAGTAAGTTTCAAATGGCACTTTTAAGTAAGTTAACAGTGGAATCAGTACGGAAATACTGATCAAAAGCGGGTTTGCTATTGGGTTGTTCAGCTTAATCGAAATTTGGCGAGCGGCGAGAAACACAACAATCGTGACAATTAACCACATATCAGTTTTTCTCCTTGAGCAGGTAATTAAGGAACCATGCAAGGCTAACTAATACGATCAGTGATCCCCCGACGGCACTTGCCAAAACAGGTAGAGCGTTTGCAATGAGCATGTCGAAGTGCTGCATAAGACCCACACTGATTGGAACAAATAGTAAGATCATGTAGCGAATAAAGAGTGTCGCCCCTAGCTTAACCCATTCCACTTTTATGATACCCAAGACCATAGACAGAAACAGCACAAGCATGCCAATCACGCTGCCAGGAACTGAGATGGCTGTGTATTTTTGAATCGTGTTACCGATACCGAGTGCACCCATGATCAATGCGAGGGAAATAAAAACATGGACCAGTTGTAATAATCGTTCTTTTTTCATTTTGTTGGCATATAAAACAACAAGCACACCCGAAGGTGCGCTGGAATTAAGGAGAAAGTTATGAGGCTAAACTCTCTATATAGCGATACACAGATTTTAGTATCGCTATCTTTTTTTCATCACTTTCATGTTCGTGAACTAAGTTTTCTAAATTCAGCATGTACTCTTCAATTTGACTTTCAAACACCTCACGGCAATGTTGTGCCCAGCATCTTTGCTCTTGTTCATCTAGCGTGTTTGAGTAATGGCGTGCACGATAGCGGAATAACAGCGGCTTGATGCGTTTATCGTCAAACTCGATATTCAACGCGGCAAGGTTATTTGGATCGGTTTCGCGAATAATGTCCATGGCCGCGCGATCTGCAGGGGAGAAGAATCCATCGTACAACTGCGTATCCACGTCATCGCTCTTATCGAATGCACGTTCAGTCGCAAATAGACTAATGAGTTTTTCACGAATTTCTGGGTGCTGACGAAGCAGTGCAAGATTGTTTAAACACTGCTGACGATCAATACCGATCGATTCTGCATTTTCCGCGGTTAACGTCTTGGCTGGAGCAAGGATCGGGCATTTATTCAGGTGCACAAGTTTGACCGGTACCGGCAGCAAATCACCTAACTCACTGCGTTTGGTGTAAAGACGTTCGTGTAACTCTTCGGCCGAAAGCTCAAGTATTGGCTGTGGATCTTTCGCGAGGTCGATGGTAATCACAGCGTTGTTGTTGGTTGGGTGCCAAGCCACCGGAACAATCCAACTGGTGTACTGACACTCGCGTCCAAGCATGCCTGAAACGTGCATCAATGGCGTCATGTTTACGATGTCGACCAACTCATTCAGTTTACGTTTATTACGCATAGAGAGGAAGTAATCAAACAGCTTAGGTTGTGCCGCTTTGATCTTCTTGGTCATTTCAATCGTCGCAATCACGTCTGCCATTGCATCGTGAGCGTTGCTGTGTTCAATGCCATTGGCTACAGATAGGTGCTCAAGTTTAAAACTAATGAACCCTTCATCGTTTTCCGGCCACTCAATACCTTCAGGGCGTAATGCATGACATGCACGCATCACATCAAGCATATCCCAACGAGAGTTACCGTTTTGCCAACTCCATGCATACGGATCAATAAAATTGCGGTAACAGGTATAGCGAGTCACCTCATCATCGAAGCGGATACTGTTATAGCCCAGACTGGTCGTATTCGGCTTTGCAAGTTCTGCGTGAATTTTGGCAATAAACTCAGGCTCGGGAAGGCCTTCTTGCATGGCTTTTTGTGGTGTAATTCCCGTAATTAGCGCTGCTTCTGGTGAAGGGAGATAATCAGCAGGTGGTCGACAATACATCACGAGCGGTTCGCCGATGATATTAAAGTTTTCGTCGGTACGAACGCCAGCGAACTGACTTGGACGATCTTTGGCAGGGTTGGTTCCCCAAGTCTCATAGTCAAAGAAGAAGAATGTCGGTTGTTCTGAATTGTTCATAGTTTTCACTTTTTGTTCGTTATTCTTCAAAATAGTCCTTTTTTATCAGTAGATTAGCGTTGCCTTATGTACTGTTTTTTTACTGGGCTTTTATTGTTTTGAAGTGTTTTACATTTTCATTTGCGTCCAAATGTGCGTCCGATTTTTGTGAATGCTGCGTCCAAATCTAAGGGGGTACCTTGAGTATCACAGACAACCAGTTAAAAGCTATTGCGAAGTTAAGTGAATATGACGGCCCAGCAGAACTGAATGACGGTGAGGGACTGATTGCGAAAATATCGCCAAAGCAAACATCACATTTCAATATCGTTGCAGATTTAACGGCAAAAAAAACGTATTCGTATTGGCAAGTATCCGATAATCACTCTTTAAAATGCAAGGCAAATCCATAAAAGGATGCTTGAGTTGAGAGAAGAGGGAAGATATCCCGAGATTGCACTTTCGGGGGGGAATCAATTTTAAGAACTCGGTACGTCTAAACGAAGACATTTCGATGTGGCCAATGATATCTAGACAGTTGAACCAGAACTTAGCAAAACAGCCAATCCTATCCGCAGGCCCATTCCTAAACATATAAAACCAATGTTGGAAAGGTTGATGAATATCTATGATGATCACCTATTTCCGGGGGCATCAATTCTCAAACCAATCACAATATCGGCAGTAAATCAGTATAGCAAAAATAAAGGACTGTCGATTAAGCGAGAAACGTTTACGTTCTGGTACGCATGACACTCACCACGTGAAGCGTTCTAAACGCAGGCCCTCACGACCCTGTAGCCCGCGTAAAATGCGCTCAAGAACGTTATGGGCGGCCATCATGGCAGGAAACTAAGCGGTTGCGATTGGGGCAGCGTCGCTTTATCAGGACGATGCCCCAGCACTGTGGTGCTCCACTGACCCGCAGCCATAAGCGCGTAACCAACGGGTCATGGTGTGACGAATGAAAAACAGCGGAAATGACTAATCGGTCTGATCCGAAGTATACGATAGGTTTTTTAAGTCTTTTAAATTAGTAATTACGAAATTTTTGTTCCGTATTGCGAATTAAGATCTCAATTATATTTCGTATTACGGAATCTCTCTGGGCTCAAATACAAAGTTTCCAATATTATATCTGTGAATTTGTTCAAAAATCGTGCTTATTTTGTTTCGCATTATAATAACTTTGCGTTTGTGGTCACAATTTGTACCTTCTCTAAAAATGCTATTAAAAACATACACTTATGATTAAAGTTTGTATGGTGTCAAACTTCTTGGTAAGAAATAATGACAAAAAATGGAATTGAAGCAATTATTAATTCCGTATGGCGGAATTAATAATCTTTGGAGAAAGGCAATGCCTCTAGTATCAATTGAAAAACTACAACAAGAATACGAACGCATCTTACTAGCCCGTGAAATGAAAGCTGAAATGGCAACTAAACTTGCTGCTGGCTTTGTAGAGATGGCGAATGAAGGTACTTATTCACATGGCATTAATCGCTTTCCTGTTTTCATAGATCAAGTCGATAAGGGGCAAATCAAACTTAATGCGGAACCTGAGTGTGTGAACCGCATGGGCGCACTTGAACAGTGGGACTGCAACTTTGGGCCAGGTGTTCTAAATGGTCTTATCTGTGCTGAGCGTGCAATGGAGCTAGCAAGTGACTACGGCATCGGCATGGTGGGTATGCGTAACTCAAACCACTGGATGCGAGGTGGGGCTTATGTCCTAAAAATGGCACGTGAAGGTTTTGCTGGTATTGCATCTACTAACTCAATTGCAGTTATGCCTGCGTGGGGTGGCAAGGATCACCGCATTGGCTCAAACCCGCTAATTATGGCAATTGCAGGCGAGCCACCAGTAGTTGTTGACTGCTCAATGAGCCAGTTCTCATACGGGCAACTACAAAACTTTGTATTAGCAGATAAAGAGCTTCCGGTTGTTGGTGGTTTTGACAACAACGGTGAGCTAACCAAAGACCCACATGTTCTATGGGAAAACAAGCGTCTACTGCCTATGGGGTTCTGGAAAGGTTCTTCGATGGCAATCGTACTCGACATGATGCTTACAGCCATCACTGGTGGTAACTCAGTACCCGCTCTCACTGAAGATATGGGTGGTGAGTTTGGTGTATCTCAATTCCTAATCGCTATCGACCTAAGCAAGACAATGGATGAAGGCCAATACGCAAAAGAGATGAAGCGCATTCGTGATTACGTACTTGCTTCTGAGCCTGCTGAATCAGGTTCAGTAATGATTGCAGGTTCTGAAATCCAAAACTTCATTGATAAACATGAAGCAGCCGGTGGTATCGAAATTAATGACGGTATCTGGGAACAAATTACGTCTCTGTAATTTACCATAGGTGGGGAAAGCTTTATGCAAAGTGTGCTAAAGAGTATTTGGAAAAGCATAGATGTGATGATGGCAATCATTTTGACTTGCATGATCGTGCTGGTGTTCACCAACGTGGTGTTGCGCTATGGCTTTTCTTCTGGCCTTCGTCCCTCAGTAGAACTATCTCGCCTTGGTCTTGTATGGGTAGTAATGCTCGGTGCAGCAGTGGTGCTGCGCCGTGGTGAACACCTTGCTGTGTCGGAGTTTTCTGAACGATTATTCCCGAAAGCAGTACCTGTACTAAGACGTATTTGTTGGGTGGTTGTACTGATTTCTGTTGGCATGCTCTATGTAGGTTCTTACCGTCAAATGATGTCTAACTGGTCAGATATTTCTCAACTTACAGGGCTTCCTTCAGCATTATTTTATCTAGCTGGTGTTGTTTCTGGTGCATTGATGGGGGTGATTGCTTTTGTGCGCATCTTCAAGCCGGATTGGCAGTTAGATAGTCTAGAAGAGGAGAACGAATAATGACGTTGGCCATTTTCTTATCGGTATTGATTGTCTCAATCTTACTTGGTCTTCCTGTTGCGTTTGCGTTGCTATTGTCTTCAATGGCGCTCATGGTTCAGATGGATTTCTTTAGTGCAGACATTCTTGCGCAGTCTTTAATTAATGGTGTAGACAGCTTTACATTGCTTGCGATTCCATTCTTCCTAATCGCGGGTGAAGTAATGGCGTCGGGCGGTTTATCTCAACGTATTGTTCGACTAGCAACAACTTACGTTGGTCACCGTCAGGGTGGATTAGGCTATGTAGCTATCATGACTTCGGTACTGCTTGCCGGTCTATCAGGCTCTGCAGTGGCGGACGCAGCAGCACTGGTTAGTATTCTTTACCCTATGATGAAAGCGGCAAAATACCCGGAAGCTCCTTCAATGGGTCTACTAGCGTCAGGCGGTATCATTGCACCCGTTATTCCACCATCAATCCCACTGATTTTAGTTGGTGTTGCTGGCGGTATTTCAATTAAAAACCTATTCCTTGGCGGTATCGTACCCGGCGTGTTGATGGGGGTAACGTTGATGTTTGTTTGGCGTATGACGGTTCGAAAAGAGAATCTAGATACATCGCCAAAAGCGACCAAAACAGAGAAACGTGCAGCACTGAAAGATGGTGTTTGGGCACTATTGCTACCGATTATCATCATTGTTGGTATTCGATTCGGTATCTTTACACCAACAGAAGCAGCAGTTGTTGCAGCGGTATACGCAATCTTTATTTCGACGTTTGTTTACCGCGAGCTAACCATTAAGAAATTCTATGAAATAGTAATCAACGCTGGCAGATCGACCGCAATGGTTATGTTCTTGGTTGGTTGTGCAATGGTAGCAGCTTGGCTAATTACCGTCGCCCAGCTTCCTCAACAACTTGCAGAAATGTTAGGCCCACTGGTTGATAGCCCACGTCTACTTATGGCAGTGATCATGCTACTGGTATTGTGTGTTGGCATGGTAATGGATTTAAGCCCAACAATCCTAATTCTTGTTCCTTTATTGATGCCTGTTATCAAAATGGCCGGCATCGACCCTACGTATTTTGGCCTGCTGTTTGTAATTAACTGTTCAATTGGCCTAATTACGCCTCCTGTAGGCACGGTACTCAATGTGGTGTGTGGTGTCGCTAAAGTTCCAATGTCAACGGCGGTGAAAGGAGTACTTCCATTCATTGGCGCCTACATAGCTCTGCTCACGTTGTTTATCATCTTTCCGAGCATCATCACTATACCAATGTCATTTGTCATTGGTTAACCCTCGATGGAGAAAATAAAAATGAAAACCCTACTAAAACTCACTGTAATAGCATCAACAATCGCAATGGGCTCAAACGCTTTTGCTGCAACGACTTTGAAACTGGCTCATGCGGCACCAGAATCAGACCTTCAACAGGATCTGTCTCTGTTCTTTAAAAAAGAAGTTGAAGCTCGTACAAACGGCGATATTAAGATCAATATCTATCCTCAAGGCCAGCTTGGCAATGATAAGCAAATGATCGATGGCAGTCGTGCAGGTATCGTTGACTTTGCGATGGTTGGTCTAAATAACTACAACGGTATGATGCCTGAGTCTGCTGCCTTCACATTACCGTTCATGTTCCCTAATCGTGAAACGGCTTATAAGGTCCTTGATGGCGAACCAGGTAAAGAGGTTTTGAAAAACTTTGAGAAGTTTGGCTTAAAAGGGCTTGGTTACCCAGAAAATGGCTACCGTAACATGACGAACAACGAAAAACCAATTCGTGTTCCGGCTGATGTGAAAGGTTTACAAATGCGCGTGAATGGCTCGAAAGCACTAAACGATATGTTTAATGAACTTGGTGCTAACCCTCAACAGCTTCCAGTTGCTGAACTATACACTGCTCTAGAGACAGGGGTTGTTGACTCTCAAGATCACCCAATTTCAGTTACGTTGTCATTTAAGTTTGATGAAGTACAGAAGTATCTGAGCCTTACCCAGCATGCATATTCTCCACTAGTTCTAACGATGAACTTACGTAAGTTCAATAATCTAAGCGCTGAAGAGCAAAAAGTTATTGAAGAAGTAGCAACTGAAGCAGTAGCAATGCAACGTAAGCTAAGCATCGAAAAAGAAGATGAGATGATCGCTAAACTAGAAGCGAACGGTATGAAAGTTAACCGTGACGTAGATGGTGCCGCATTCCAAAAGGCTATCCAACCAGTATGGAGTGCATATATTGAGAAGAATGGTGACACTATGATCAACAAGATCAAAGTTGCAGCTAAATAGTTCCGGACTAGGTCACCCTGTATCTTCTACGGGGTAGCCTAATTTCTACCCGACTTCATGAATTAAATTATCAAAATATCGGCAGGCATTTATGTACCAAGAACTCAAAGAGCGAGTGCTAAAAGCAAACTTGCAACTACCTAAGTATGGCCTAGTTACGTTTACCTGGGGTAATGTTTCTGAAATTGACCGAGAACGCGGTGTAATCGCTATAAAGCCTTCTGGTGTTGAATATGATGTTATGACAACAGACGACATTGTAGTTATTGATCTCGAGGGTAATCATGTTGAAGGCCACTTAAATCCATCAAGCGATACTGCGACACATATCGAACTCTATAAGGCATTCCCAAGTATTGGTGGCATCGTACATACGCACTCTCGCAACGCGACCATTTGGGCCCAAGCAGGTAAAGATATCCCGGCCTTAGGTACTACTCATGCTGATTATTTTTATGGGGACGTACCATGTACCCGGCAGTTAACAATTGAAGAGATTAGTAACGATTACGAAAAAAATACTGGTCTTGTAATTATAGAAGAGTTTAGTAAACGCGATATCGATCCTACTGCCATGCCTGGTGCAATTATTTGTGGTCATGCCCCTTTTACTTGGGGTAAAGACGGAACAGATGCAGTACACAATGCAGTCGTAATGGAAGAAATTGCTGCAATGGCAACCGCGACTCGTGCCATTAACCCTGAAATTGCTATTCAACGAGAGCTACTGGATAAGCACTATAGTCGTAAGCACGGTGCTAATTCTTACTATGGTCAGAAATAAAGGCAGCAACTATGCATAAATTATTGGCGTTAGATCTTGATGGAACAGTATTGAACTCAGCACATTCCATCGGCCCAACTTTGGTGGAAGTCATTGAGGAAATTTCGCGGCAGACACACGTCGTGATTGTCACGGGTCGTCATCATATTGCGGCAAAACCTTACTACGACATGCTAGGGCTGACAACGCCAATAATCTGCTGTAACGGCACTTATGTTTTTGATTACGCAACAGACTCTGTTGTAAATGAAAATTCAATCTCAAAACAGAATGCCGCTGAGTTTATTTCTATCTCTGAAGCGCATGGTATGAAAATGGTGATGTATGCTCGTGATGCAATGCTCTATTCAGTAAAGCGTCCAATTGCCTATATGGATTCGCTGCTAGAATGGTCCCAAACATTCCCTGTAGAGAAGCGCCCAAATATTCAGAAAGTGGAGGACTTCCACCATGAGGTGCAACAAACAGAATTTGTTTGGAAGTTTGTTGTTGAGGGAAGAGACATTGATAGTTTTGCCAATCTTCCATTTGTAAAACAAAACTTTAATGGTGAACGATCTTGGGTTGATCGTGTTGACTTCTCAGCCGCTGGTAATACAAAAGGCAATGCACTTAGTGATTATATTCAACCTCTAGGCATCTCATTAGGGGAGTGTATTGCAGTGGGAGATAACCATAATGATATTTCGATGCTTAGCGCAGCTGGCCTTGGTATTGCGATGCAAAACGCCGATGAAACGGTGAAAGCGAATGCCAATCTTGTAACAGAAAAATCAAATGATGATGAAACGAGCCTAGCTAACTTACTGCGTGAGTTGCTGCTGTAGAAGTTCGTGAAAAGAGAATTTATATGTTAGTTGGAAATACTCAGCCAACACTGATGACTAAGTCATACCCGGTTGTTGTGCAAAATGTCCTTGAATACCTCAATAGTTTAGATACTCAATCTTTGGGGCTGGGTCGTCATGAGTTGCCGAGCTTTGAGTCGAATCGAGCGTGGTTTGTGGTTCTAGAATACGAAAAAGAGCCTTTAGAAAACTTTCAGCCAGAAGTACATAAGTACCACTCAGATCTACAGATTGTTCTGCGTGGCTCAGAAACGATGGCTTGGTCCTTCGACACTGGCGAGCACATTGATGCGGAGCCATACCTAGAACACCGTGACTTACAGTTTTACAAGGCTGAAGGTGTTGAGCTTAACTTTATTAAAGCGACACCGAACCAGTTCTACCTATTCACTCCGAATATCGTCCACGTCACCAACATCGAAGATGGCAACAGTGAGCCAGTGCGAAAGTTAGTGGTGAAGATTCACAACGATTTACTGGAAGCGAAATAATGAATTACTACATTGGTATTGATTCAGGCGGTACGTTTATGAAGGCCGCACTGTTCAACGCAAAGGGTGAGCAACAAGGTTTAGCGCGTGTTTCAGCAAGCGTCATTAATGACAAACAAGGTTGGGTTGAGCGAGACTTAGACGCACTTTGGTCAAATGCGGTGACGGTGATTAAACAGCTCATTGGCACAACACAGGTTGACCCAACAGCAATCAAAGGGCTTAGCATTTCAGCTCAAGGTAAGGGAGTTTATCTACTTGATAAGCAAGGGAAGAACCTAGGCTATGGCATTATGTCTTCGGACTCGCGTGCATTGCCAATAGTTAAACAGTGGCTAGCGGAAGGTAAGGCACAAGAGATCTATCCAACCACTCTGCAAACGCTTTGGACCGGGCATCCAGTCTCTATTATCCGTTGGATTAAAGAGAACGACTTCGAGCGCTATAACCAAATTGGTGCGGTACTGATGTCTCATGACTACCTACGTTATCGCCTAACGGGTGAGGTTGCGGCAGAGTTAACCAATATTTCGGAGAGTAACTTCTTCAATTCAATTACTGGGCAATATGACAAATCTTTGCTTGAGACTTTTGGCATTGAAGAGATCTGGAACGCATTGCCTCCTGTTGTGACACCACAGCAGCAAGCTGGCAAAGTCACAGCACAAGTTGCAGCAGAAACAGGGTTAAGTGAGGGCACACCAGTGTTTGGTGGTCTGTTTGATGTTGTTTCAACTGCAGTCTGCTCTGGAATCAATTCCTCAGAGGAGACACTGAACTATGTAATGGGCACTTGGGCGGTAACCTCTGGTATCTCCAAGCAGGTAACAGAGGCATCACATAACTTTGTCTATGGCCACTACGCGGTTGATGGTGAGTATATCATTCATGAAGCTAGTCCCACTTCAGCAGGAAACTATGAGTGGTTTGCTGACTATCTAGGTGAAGACGGTGAACTAAACCATGCTGAAAACCAAGCCTTAGTCGAAGCCCTAGAGCCAGCAAGCAGTAGTATCTACTTTATACCATTCCTATATGGCTCAAATGCAGGTCTTGGTCTTAAGTCCGGCTTCTATGGTTTGCAGTCTCACCACACCAAGGGCCATACGATTCAAGCGATCTGGGAAGGTATTCTATTCTGCCATAACGTTCATTTGGAGCGTATGCGTCAGCGTTTCCCTAAGGCGGATGTACTTAAAGTTACTGGTGGTCCATCATCAAGCCCAGTATGGATGCAGATGCTTGCGGACCTAACTGGATTGACTGTTGAAGTTTCAAGTCTTGATGAAACCGGCTCTTTGGGAGCGGCAATGGTGGCTATGGTTGGTGCAGGTGAGTTTACTTCACTAAAAGAGTGTAGCGACACACTAGCGACTGGCAGTAAGCGAATTTATCCAAACAGAGACAACTACCAACGCTATCAGAAAAAATTCAAAAATTATCAGCGACTGGTAGAGCTATTCAAACAATTTGAGGAAGAGAGTGATGTCTAGACCATTACTACAAATGGCACTTGATGCAACCGATATTCAAACTGCACTCGTATCAGTTGAAAAGGTAGCAGACAAATTAGATGTGATTGAAGTCGGTACAATTTTGGCGTTTGCCCATGGGGTAGACAGTGTGCGGGTTGTGCGTGAGAAGTACCCGAATCATACCATTGTATGCGATATGAAAATTACCGATGCCAGTGCTACCTTGACTCGCCTTGCAATGGAGGCTGGGGCGAACTGGGTAACAGTGAGTGCAGCAGCACATATTGAGACTATCCGCTCGGCGAAAAAAGTGACCGATGAGTTTGGTGGTGAAGTTCAAATCGAGCTTTATGGTCACTGGACATTAGAAGATGCGAAGGCGTGGATTGATATGGGCATTACTCAAGCAATTTACCACCGTTCACGTGATGCTGAGCTTGCTGGTGTAAGTTGGACCAAGGAAGATTTAGCCAAAATGAAAAATTTATCTGAACTGGGAATTGAACTATCTATAACAGGTGGTATTGTTCCAGAAGATCTGCATTTATTTAAGAACCTTACTGCAAAATCTTTCATAGCTGGCCGAGCATTGGCTGGTGAAAATGGATGTGAGATCGCGGATAACTTCCACAGAGAAATAGGAAAACACTGGTAGTACTTATATGAGTGAACAAATTAAATCGCTGTCTAAAGCCTTAACTGTATTGGAATTCCTCGGGGATTACCCTAATGGTGTTTCGCTGCAAAAAATTTCTGAGGGGACTGGATTTAATAAGTCATCAATTCATCGCATCTTATCAACGTTTGAAGCTTCTGGTTACGTGGCTCAAATGCTATCAGGTAAGGAGTACCGATTGACGATGAAACTCGTTCACCTCGGTCACACAGCATTAAACTCTGATGTGACAGGAGCGGTTAAACCTCACCTTGAAGGTCTGTTACTTGATGTAAAACAGACGGTGAACTTCCTCTCTTTTGATGCTGACAACATTATCTTTAAGGATAAATTTGAGCCAGCAGATGCATCATTTAGAACCCGAACTTATGTTGGTTTGCATTCACCAATGTATTGCTCGGCAGCGGGTAAGTGCTACTTGGCGTTTAGTCCAGAGACAGTACGTGAGGCGTACTGGCAACGTAACGCAAGCACGATGAAGCCATTAACCGAAAATACCATCTTGGATAAAGGAGACTTTTTCAAGGTTCTTGAGCAGATTAAAGAGCAAGGTTATGCCCTTGATGATGAAGAGAATGAAGCGGGTATTTCATGCGTGGCTGTGCCTATTTTCGATAAAAATAAATTTCCGGTATATGCAGTAAGTGTTTCTTCGCTAACACCAAAAATGAAAGCACTAGGCTACGAAGAGTTAGCAAGGAAAATTAAAAAAGTTACTGAAAGTATCGAACAACAACTCTTTTAAGGAATAAAGATGTTTGATTCAAAAAACAAATTCAGATTAGGTATTTACGAGAAGGCAATGCCAACTTCTCTGACGTGGGAAGAACGTTTCATTTATGCGAAAGAACTAGGCTTTGACTTTGTTGAAATTTCAGTCGATGAAACTGAAGAACGTCGAGCGCGATTGGATTGGTCTGACGCAGAGATTTATGAATTGCGCAGACTTTGTGAAAAGTACGAGATGCCTTTTCAATCGATGTGTTTGAGTGCCCACCGTAAGTTCCCTTTTGGTTCAATGGATGAAGCCGTGCGCAAGGAATCTTTTGTCATCATGGATAAGGCCATCGCTCTTGCTTATAAGCTAGGTATTCGCTGTATTCAAATGGCAGGCTACGACGTTTACTATGAATCACAATCAGCTGAGACTCATACTCGCTTTATTGAAGGCATGAAAGAAGCTACGAAGATGGCAGAGCGTGCAGGTATTATGTTAGGTGTTGAGATAATGGATACGCCTTACCTTAACTCATTGAGTAAGTTTGAAGTACTTAAGCGTGAGATTCCATCACCATACTTTATGGCTTACCCAGATGTAGGCAACATCTCAGGGTGGAATTACGATGTATGTACCGAGTTAAAACTGAGTCGTGATCATCTAGTTCAAGTCCACTTGAAGGACACTCTGCGAGTGTCGGAAACGTGTCAAGGGCAGTTCCGTGATCTGGTTATTGGTGAAGGTCAGGTAGATTTCGCAGCCATTTTTAAGACATTAGCAGAGATAGACTACAGTTCTCCGCTGGTGATTGAGATGTGGGCGCAGAATGACAATTGGCTAGAAGATATCAAACAGGCAAAATCAACCCTTAAACGTATTGCTAATAAATCTGGTTTAGATCTTTAACGCTAAGACAAACACCATTACTTGTTGAGAGGAAGAGCAGGAGGTAACTTCTGCTTTTTATTTTCTCATTTATTTTTCGCTAGGTAGAGAAATATCTTTAAAGATGTGTTCTATAAATGACACACCTCTGCTGTTTTCGTTGATATTCTTTATTAGGGGCATAATCATTGTTTGTAGTCACTCTTTGATACCACGATACAAAGAAGTCTTTGAACTTGATTATAAAATGGTGATGTTCTTCCCAATGGCCTACTTGGTATATTACTTATGTCTCTTTACTCTCAACGCAGATAAGAGAACGGGTCGTCAATCTATAATCTATTGCAATGGCATCTTTTTAGGAAGGTAGTATGTATAAGAGGCTCAATTGACACCGCACTACACACTTTCTATCGGGCTTAAATTCTAAAAGATTAGAACCAAGCTGATGAAACTAGTATTACGATTGCAGTCATGGCAAGAGTTAGTTTAGCGAAAAATTGCATCTCGCCTAGAAGAGAAGGTTTTACTAGAGTCTCGTTGTTTTTTTCCGTCATTACTTTAGAGTTCATGTATTTTCTTATCTTAGTGTGTGATATGTAGCTAATTTGCACCTAAGTGTGATGGCTGTCAACAAGATGTGTGGTTTTATTACGAAAATTCAGTGTGGTTTTTCTGTGTGACCAAACGTCAGATTCGGCACCTAGTGATATTGGCGGCATCTCAACCAAGACGAACAAGAGTGGAAGAAAGTATAGAGGGAGCGATAAGGCACTCTTTCATTATTCTTCTCTAGTTTTAATTGCAGGGTAGAAGTCGATAATTTCGCCATGTTTGACGAGATAGCAATCCATCCCTGCTCTGTTAGCTGCCTGTCGACCAATGGTCGTATCTTCGAATACGACACACTTTTCGGTATCAGTATTGAGCTTTTCCGCAACTCTCAAGAAGGTATCTGGATTAGGTTTATGATTCTCTACATCATCAGAAGTAACCAAAGCTTCAATGCGGCTCTGAATATCGGTGGCGTCTAGGATCTCTTTGGCATGTCGGTATTGAGCACCAGTTCCAATGCCTATCTTTTTAGAACGTTGATACTCTTTTAGAAGGTTGTATATTTGAGGAATAATATTTCCCTTGTTCTCAATCGCCTCAAAATTTGCAATTTTGTCTTTTGTAACAGCGATAGGATCGATTGTCAGCGCATAACGTCTGATAATCTCAAGTGCAACTTTGCGAGAGGGCATGCCACCCAGATCATCAAGCCACTCCTTGTCGTAGGGAATATTGAATTTATTGCAGGTTTGTTCCCAAGCAGCAGCGTGAGCGACCATAGAGTTTATCAAGGTTCCGTCTAAATCAAAGATAATTGCTTGGTATTTATCTAAATTTGGCTCTAGCATTCTTAACTATTTATTTGTTCACATTTAACGAAAATTGTACAGCTAACAAGGTGATTCGTACCAGAAGTTTTGGTTGTGTCGCAAATATTGATTGAGACATGACGGAGCGATGTTTTAGATACAATGACTCTGCGAGTGCATAGAATTACTCCCAGGCCGAGTCGCCTAGTAACTTGTCATGCTACACGGGCATGCAGGAAGGCGAAGTACCTAACGTCAGTCGTAATGATGCAATAAATCGAGCATGTCACGTCTATGCAGATAGACCACAGGATCTTTCTGGTAGCTGAATACTTGATAAATCATCGCGTTGGCAACGTCTTTCGCGTTAATTGGAACGAAATCAGCCAACTTTCCTATCATAAGTGGGCGAATGACCTTGAAAACACTTTGAAGCAGCCTTTCATCTTTACGTGGCGTTGTCCGTTCTCCAACGAGAGGTCCAGGTCGAACAAAGACCACCTCTTCAAATCCTATCTTCTCAATGGTTTTTTCCATCTGCCCTTTGCAAGCGAGGTAATGGGATAAGGAGGTGGCATTTGCACCTAAGCTAGAGACAACGGCTAAGCGTTTCACCCCAATCATTTTCATTTGTTGCGCGACCTTACACACTAGCTCGACATCAACTTTACGTAAGTTTTCTTTGCTGCCCGCTTGTTTAAGCGTGGTACCCAAACAAATGAAACCAATTTTTGGCGTCGGTTGTTGTTCATCCCAGTGGTGGATAGAAAGGTCTGCATCGATGATAGGAATGATTTTATTTTCAGGATCAGATACCTCATCCAAAGTTCGACGAGAAAGGCAATACAAGGTTTCAATGCCAGACTGTGACACTAGGTTGGTAACGATTTCTTTACCTACTAACCCTGTCGCTCCGGCGATAATCACGCAGGCGTTTGTATCGTTACTCATGGTATTCTTCCTTATTGAGAACAGCTGCTTACGCTAGTGTAGCGTATTTCATCCCCCTCGGCATTTAAGTCGTGTTTAACTCATCAAAGTGACCCGCAGAGTGTGCGGGTCGTTTGATTAGGAAAATGACAAGGGAATGGCTCGCCGGCGATGGCGTGGGGGATTAGACTTACTTTTTTTCGCGGGACGGCGACTTTGATTGGCAAACATGGTTCCTCACTTTTTAGTATTAGATACGCTGAACCAAGCATCTCGAGGTTACTTGGGTATACATAGCAGACAACGCTTTGGACTTGGTCTAAAGGAGTAAACTAATTTGGTAAATTCATGTGCTTATCAAAATGAAACTTAAAATGACAAAAACGCCTTTTAACACAGAAAATCAGATGAAATTGGGTAGAAGAGGGGTACACTTGTCCTATCTACAAATTAAGAGATTTTAAATCTCAAAAGATTTTCTAAGACCAAGGACGTCGCATGAACGTTAATTTTAGCACATTATCGCCAAGGTAGTTTTATCGCTTGGTTGGAACACGCTTTCTCTGTCGCTCGCCCAAAATAAATAGAAAGGAACCATCATCATGGAACGCTCTTTTGTCCCCGAAATTCAAGCGCGCATTGATAACAAAACCAAACCTTTAGGAGCACTTGGCCAACTTGAGAAGGTCGCATTAGAACTTGCACTCATTCAAAGTCAAGGTAAGTCACAAGCGGTTGACAATATAGAAATCTGTAATCCAATTATGCTGATCTTTGCCGGTGACCATGGTATTGCTGAAGAGGGCATAAGCATTGCTCCAAGCGCGGTCACACAACAAATGGTTGCTAATTTTTTAGCGGGCGGCGCAGCGATTAACTGCTTTTGCGATATTAACCAAATCGATTTTAAAGTGATCGACTGTGGCATGCTATCGCCAATCGATACGTTGGTTCCTGATTTTAAACATCATCCTAATTTGATTGAAAAGCGATTAGGTAACGGTACCGCAAACTTTTCTAAGCAAACCGCAATGTCTCTAGAGCAAGTTGGCTTGGGCTTAGAATTTGGTGCAAAAGTGGCTGAACAAAGCATTCAAAACGGTTCAAACTTACTCATGTTCGGTGAGATGGGAATTGGTAATACAAGCTCCGCTTCTGCACTGTTAACAGCACTCAGTCCTTTGGAAGTCGAGCATTGTGTCGGTTATGGTACCGGCATCGCTCAAGAGCAATTGAACCGTAAAATCAAGTTGGTTGCGCAAGCTGTGAGTCGTTGCCACGAGCTAGATGCCAAAGGCGTATTAGCGCAAGTGGGGGGATTTGAAATCGTGCAGATGGTGGGAGCATTTCTTGAAGCCAAGCGCCTTAAAACGCCAGTACTAGTCGATGGATTTATTGTCTCTGTTGCTGCTTATGTCGCGACCTTATTGGATGCAGAAACGCGTGACTACATGTTGTTTGCTCACCACTCTGAAGAAAATGGTCACAAATTTGTTTTGGAGTGCCTAAAAGCAGAGCCACTGTTAGATCTGGGTTTGCGTTTAGGTGAGGGTACAGGCGCTGCGCTGGCATTACCTCTCGTCAAAGCAGCCGCTCAGTTTTACAACAAAATGGCGAGCTTTGAGAGTGCAGGAGTAACGGTTTAGTGTCTTGTTCTGAAAATATGACGTCATCAGAAACTCGTTCGCTGCGGTATCAAGGCGAGCTTTTTCTGTTAGCGGTTAGCTTTTTTAGCCGTTTGCCGGTTCCTGCCCATTTACCTTACAGTGACGAACGTATGAATCAAGCGGGTCGATACTTCGCACTCGTTGGTGTGGTACTTGGCTTGCTATGCGCGGTGGTATTTTCACTGACTGCGCTTCTCTTTCCTCCTTCTGTCGCGATAGTGTTAACCATGGTTTTTAGCCTGCTGTTAACGGGGGCGTTCCACGAAGACGGACTGACCGATACGGCCGATGGTATTGGCGGTGGAATGACCATAGAGCGTCGTTTATCAATTATGAAAGACAGTCGCATTGGCACTTATGGTGCGGTGACGCTGGTGATGGCGCTGTTAGCAAAATTTGTATTCTGGAGCGAGCTAGTCAGAGTACCTCAGTTTTGGTTGATCATTGTCGTGGCTTATACCGTGAGTCGGGCATTGGCTGCCACGCTGATTTATGACATGCCTTATGTCAGCGATGCTGACACCTCGAAAAGTAAACCGCTAGCGAATAAGCAATCAAGCTTAGAAGTGGCGATCTTGCTATTCACTAGTGGTGTTGTCGCGCTTTTACTTGGCGTGAGTCAGGCGGTGATCATCGCGCTGGTTCTAGCACTGTTTCGCATTGGCTTTAAGCGTTGGTTAACACAACGCATTGGTGGTTTTACGGGGGATTGTCTTGGGGCGGCTCAACAATTGTCCGAGCTACTTGTTTATCTCACTCTTATTGCGTTTTACCACATATCATGAAGCAACTCATCCTAGGCGGAGCTCGCTCCGGAAAATCCAGTTTGGCAGAAAGCAGAGCGCTGCACTGGGCGAAAGAAAACCAATCGATGCTGCATTATGTCGCGACGGCACTACCATTTGATGAAGAGATGCAGCAACGTATCACACACCATCAGAAGCAGCGAGGGGAAGGTTGGCAAGAGCATGAGTGCCCACTACATCTGCCAGAGCTTATTAGTAGCTTCGGCCTAAAAGATGTTGTGCTGGTGGATTGCTTAACGCTTTGGATTAACAACTGGATATTTGAATTGGGTGACGGTTGCTGTAATGAGCAGCTAGAAGCACAGATTGAAAAACTCGTAAAAGCAGTGTCTAGCTCAAATGCGACACTGATTTTTGTGTCTAACGAAGTGGGATTGGGCATCGTCCCACTTGGTGCAGTAAGTCGCTACTTTGTCGATAATGCAGGGAGAATGCATCAGCAGTTGGCTCAGGTGTGCGATCAAGTGACCTTTGTGGCCGCAGGCTTGCCTCTTGAACTGAAATCATAGAATATCAATACATGAAGACGCTTAATCTCTATTTAGTCCGGCATGGAAAGGTTGTCGCACCTCCTGGTTTACATGGCCAGACGGATCTCAAAGTGGATCACGTTGAGCAACTAAAAATAGCTCAAGCTTGGGAAAGGAGAGGGGAATCGGTAGCGGGTATCATCTCGTCGCCGCTGTCACGTTGTCACGACTTGGCGCAGATCATTGCAGAGCAGCAACTGTTACCGATAAATGTAGAAAACGATCTACAAGAGCTCAATTTCGGTGACTTTGATGGCGTGCCATTCGATACGATATCTGATCATTGGGCTAAGCTGAATGCTTTTTGGAACGCACCCGCGCAGCACCCCCTGCCAAATGCTGAAACTCTAGAAGCGTTTTACCAGCGCGTTAGTTGTGTTTGGTCTCAAATAATCAACGATATCAATGACAACTTGCTAATTGTCACGCATGGTGGCGTAATAAGAATGATTCTTGCCCACGTGTTGGGTGTAGATTGGCGCAATCCACGATGGTATTCGACATTAGCGATAGGAAATGCGTCAGTAACACATATAACGATTACCATCGATGATCAAATTTACGCCTCAGTTCGCTCTATAGGCGTACCATTTGTTGAAAATGAGTCACGGAAGTAGCCACGATCTCGAGCTCTACTGAGTTTAAGAGCGCGAAGAAGTGGCTCGATTACATCAAAAGGAACTACAAATGACCACTCCTAGTTGGGACTTATCCATCGTTTATAACGACCTTGCGGATCCACGAATTCAAGATGATATTGCACTGGTAGAGCAGTGTATCGACTTGCTTAACAAACAGTCGACAGATTGTCAGTCTGTAGACGTGATGCAAAATGCCATTTTAACCAGTGAAGCGGCAAGCCGTTTGGCAGGTACAATTGCTAATTTTGCCAACTGTTATTCCTCGGTGGATGCGACGAATGCTGAAGCAAAAGCGTTGCTTGGTCGAATGACGCGTCTGTTCTCGGAGCTATCCCAAGCATTCAGTGCGTTTGACTTAACATTGACGCACGCCGATGAAGAATTTATCGCTCGTGTACTTGATCACGAAAATCCAGACATCAGTGGACAAGCATTCTCAATTCTCAATTCGAGAAAGTTAGCCGATAGCCGTCTAAGTACAGAAGAAGAGAAGCTACTTGCGGCGATGAGCGTGGATGGTAAATCAGCGTGGGGCAAACTGTATGACAACCTAACTGGTTCACTAAAAGTGAAGTTAGAATATGCAGATGGAAACAGTGAAGAGCTTGGTTTTTCACAGGCTGCGAGCATCCTTTATGGCTCTGAGTTTGAACGACAAGAAGCAGCATGGAAAGGCGTGCAAAGTGCAATGGCTACTCACCGAGAGTCTTTTTCTGCGATTCTTAATGCCTTATCTGGTTGGCGTTTGACCGAAAACAAAAAGCGTTCGACGAAGCACGATGTTCACTTCCTTGACCCAAGCCTGCACGGTAGCCGAATCAAAGCTGAAACGCTTGATGCGATGATGAAAGTAGCAAAAGACAGCCGGGGTGTTGGTCAGAAAGCGGGTCTGTTAATGGCGAAAGTGCACGGCTTGGATGAAATGAAACCATGGAATCACCTAGCGGCAATGCCAGCGTTAAGCGGTGAGGCAAAGGTTTATGGCTTCGATGAAGCGATAGACGTTATCTGTGAGGCATTTGAAACGGTTAATCCAGAGATGTCAGAGTTTGTGCGTATGATGGTTAAAAATGGCTGGATTGATGCAGCACCTAATGCTAACAAACGCCTTGGCGCATACTGTACTAAGCTGCCAGCGACTCGTACGCCATTGGTATTCATGACATGGAGTGGTAGCCGCTCTGATTTAATGACGCTTGCGCACGAACTGGGGCACGCATTTCACAACTGGGTTATTCGTGACCTACCGCTGTGTCAAACATACTACCCAATGACCTTGGCCGAGACGGCATCTATCTTTGCGGAAAACATCGTTCGTGATCATCTGATTTCAAAAGCAGAAAGTGTGGATGACAAACTCGAAATGCTTTGGGAGGAGTTGTCTTCCGCGTTGGCATTGATGATAAATATTCCCGTTCGTTACGAGTTCGAGAAAGCCTTCTATGAGCGTCGCCAAAACGGTGAACTCACGGCAGATGACTTCTGTGAACTAATGTCTGAGACGTGGAAAGAGTGGTATGGCGATGTAATGAGTGAAGCGGATCCTTACTTCTGGGCGAGCAAGTTACACTTCTCGATTTCAGGTGTGAGTTTCTACAACTATCCGTACCTATTTGGCTTCTTATTTAGTAAAGGTATTTACGCGCAGCGCGAATCGAAAGGGGAAAGTTTCTACGGTGATTACGTCGCATTATTGCGTGATACAGGCAACATGATGGCGGAAGATGTGGTAACAAAACACTTATCGATGGACCTTACTCAACCTGAGTTCTGGCAGCAAAGTGTTGAGCTTGTGCGTGATAAAGTCGATGAATTTGAACGCTTACTTGCCCAGCGCAGTGAATAAACGCCAAAAGTTGATCAAATCATAATGATCATATTAAGGGCTGTGGTAAAATTCATAGCCCTAACACCTTGTAATTGTTTGGAAAATGAACGCCTCAATGCTTGATTCGAGAGCATGGCGCGAAAAGGTATGGGATTTTTGAGAAAATTGCTGGCTTCTGCTCATAAGTGGGATCGCAACGACAAAAATTCTTTGTACAATTTATTAACATACCCGCCGTGCTATTAAGGAGTAACGTATGACGAAGTCTCTCTTTCGCCAATCGTTTTTAACCGACACGTTAGCTGTAGATACTGATGTTGCGCCAGCGGAGCTGCTGCTGCCTAACGGTGTAACACTGAAACTTTATCAGCGTGGTGTGCTAGAAGTGATTCCTGATGAATATACGCAGGAAACCAAGAACATCATCATCTCATGTGGTGTGCATGGGGATGAAACGGCACCGATGGAGCTGGTGGATACTATGATCAAAGACATCGAATCAGGCTTCCAAAAAGTCGAGGCTCGCTGTCTGTTTATTATTGCTCATCCAGATGCAACATTGGCGCATACGAGATTCCTTGAAGAAAACCTCAACCGTCTGTTTGATGAAAAAGAACACAACCCAAGCAAAGAGTTGACGATCGCAGATACGCTTAAGTTGTTGGTGAGAGACTTCTACCAAGATACTGCGACCGAAACACGTTGGCATCTCGATTTGCACTGTGCAATTCGTGATTCTAAGCATTACACCTTCGCTGTTAGCCCAAAAACGCGTCACCCAGTGCGTAGCAAAGCCTTAATCGACTTTCTAGACAGCGCACACATCGAAGCGGTACTGTTGTCTAACTCCCCAACGAGTACGTTCAGTTGGTTTAGTGCTGAGAACTATGGTGCCCAAGCGTTAACCATGGAGCTGGGACGTGTGGCTCGCATTGGTGAAAATGACCTGGATAGGCTAACCGCATTCGACTTGTCTTTGCGCAATCTACTTGCCGAAGCGCAAGCTGAACACTTATCGAAACCTTGCATCAAGTACCGTGTCAGCCGCTCTATTGTTCGCTTACACGAAGACTTCGATTTCATGTTTGATGACAACGTCGAGAACTTTACGTCGTTTGTGCACGGTGAAGTATTTGGCCATGACGGTGATAAACCGCTGATGGCGAAGAATGATAATGAAGCGATTGTATTTCCGAATCGCCGTGTCGCGATCGGTCAACGCGCTGCATTAATGGTATGTGAAGTGAAGACTCGCTTTGAAGATGGCGAATTAGTCTACGATTGATGCCAAATAACCCTAGGTATTGGCAATTAAGACGACTAAGTTGTTTGCAATTTACCGAGGCTTAACTGTAAGGTTAAGCCTTGTTTGTATTTATCGGCTACTATGGATTTTCAACAACTTATCCTAAACAAGGAGCGACGCTGGCAGCGTAATCTTTTAATCATGTCAGTGATTCTCGTTCTGCTCTCTGCCATTCACCTGATGGTAGGAGAGGTTTTTCTTTCTCCTTTTCAATCTCTCTCAACATTTGAACAAAAACTCTTGTTGGATTTGCGTTTGCCGCGTCTTGTCTCTGCTGCCATTATTGGCGCAGCACTGGCCGTCTCTGGTGCGACGCTGCAAGTACTGCTTGGTAACGTATTAGCCGAACCGGGCGTGCTTGGGATCTCTGGTGGTGCGAGTTTGGCGATGGTGTTCGCCATGTTTGCCTTGCCCGTTTTACCTTCACCAATGATCTTTATGTTGGCAGCCATTGCCGGCTCAATGCTGTTTACGGTCATATTAGTTGGCATTGCGAGGGCGATGCATTTGACGACCGCGCGTCTACTCCTTGTTGGTGTGGCATTAGGTATTTTATCTAGCGCTATCGTAACTTGGGCATTCTACTTCAGCGATGATTTGAGTTTACGCCAGTTAATGTACTGGTTGATGGGCAGTATTGGTGGTGCGAGTTGGTATCAGCACTCCGTGACATTAGTGCTGCTACCAGTATTGATTTGGTTGTGCAGCAAAGGCAAACCGTTAGATAAGCTGATGCTTGGTGAGATTCACGCGACCCAGTTAGGTATCGATGTACACCAAATGCGTTGGAAATTGATCTTTGCTATTTCAATTTTGGTTGGAGGTTCTGTCGCACTGGGCGGCATCATCAGCTTTGTCGGTTTGGTTGTTCCCCATTTACTACGTTTAGCGTTTGGTACTGAAAATCGTTATCTCTTGCCATTGTCGGCGATTTCTGGTGCGGCGCTATTAGTGTTGGCGGATATCGGTGCGAGATTGCTATTAGATTCTGCCGAGCTGCCACTTGGGGTGATGACAACGACGATTGGCGCGCCTATTTTTATTTGGATGTTGGTGAAAAGCCATGATGCACGTTAAGCACATTACCGTCGGTAATCGACTTTTGCCACTTTCATTTGAATGTAAAGCAGGGGAGGTAGTGCATGTTGTCGGGCCAAATGGCTCGGGAAAAAGTACTCTATTGGGCGCGATTTCTGGTACGTTACCCCATCGCGAGCTCGTGAAGGGGGAAGTGATGATTGATGGTAAAGATCTGCTAGCCATGCCACTGCCAGAACAAGCACACCTGCGAGGCTATTTGTGTCAACAATCTAGACCAGCGTTTAATATCGACGTATTCCAATACCTTGCCTTATCTTTACCAAGTGGCACCAATATTGCTGATTCTAATATTACTCAGAGCAAAGTGCGTGATGCCTTAAACATGGTTGTGGCATTAGTTCAGCTACAAGATAAGCTTCATCGCAGTATTCAAACGTTGTCTGGTGGTGAGTGGCAACGCGTGCGTTTGGCAGGCGTATGCTTGCAAGTGTGGCGAACCATTAATCCTTTTTCTCAGCTACTGATTTTGGATGAACCCGCCGCGCCATTAGATATTGCGCAAGAAGGTTTGCTCTATCAACTGATAAACGCAGTGGCAGCACAAGGCATTGCCGTCTTGGTTGCCAATCACGATTTGAATCGAACATTAAGGCATGCAGATAAAGTGCTACTGTTGAGTAACGGCGTCCTTTATTCATCTGGTACGGCTGATGAAGTATTAACCCAAGAGGGGTTGGGTGAGGTGTTTAAAACGCCAGTGAGAAAGGTGCTGTTAGAGAGCAAGCCGTATCTTATCTTTGAATAACGCTTTAGACCGTTTCTCACGAGTTAACCTGAACTCAGGTTAACTTATCCAATTGCTTTTGGTATTTTTGCTCCAATACTCTATTACCAGCTTCCCGCTCAAGCTCGACCATTAGTTGAAGAGAAGGTCGCTTAACGCCATACATTTGATTAAATCGCATTAAGCGAAGGCGTGCATCGGTGTAGTTTCCGCTATCAATCTCGAGCTTAGCTAATTGTAGAATCGATTTCGGGCGATGAGGATCATGATCAATAGCACGAGAGAAGTAGTATTTTGCCTTGTCTGGATTATTTGATTTTAACGCGCAGAACCCTGCGTTTTCATAACTTGCGGGAATGAGGTAGTAATAGGGCTGTTGGATCGCGCGATTGAACATTTGGTCTGCTTGTGGGAAATCGCCTCGTTTGCACAGGAAAGTCCCGTAATTGTTTAGAACATTTCCGTTATTGCTGTGTTGACGCAGGGAACGCTTATATATGTTTTCAGCTTTGCTATCTTCGCCCACCACCTCATAGTAATGGGCCATGGAGAGTTGTGCGCGGTAGTAGTTTGGCGCGTGCGTCAGTGCTTGCTGTAAGTTGTCGTGTGCCCGGATCATGCTACCACTGTTTAAATAACCAAGCCCAAGGGCAATACGGGATTCTGCCATAGTGACAGGATCGGCCTCAACGACTGGACCGTTCTCGTTTACTGTTACACAGCCGACGACGCCTAACTGACTGATCAGCAATAACGTACCAAGTTTTGTGAGCTTCATTTTTCATTCCCCATCCCTGAACCTTTTTGCATGATATGGATTACTAAACGAAAACCCATGCAGGATAAATGACAATGCGATCGGGCTTGCAAACTGGTATGAAAAAGCCGCCAACTGGCGGCTGAGTTCACAATCTCTAAATAACTTCTCTAATCATCTTTGGTAAAGGCGGACTCGCTGAAATGGTCGAGATCGTAAGGTGTTTGTTGGTAAACACAGTAGTTCAACCAGTTAGAGAACAGTAAGTGTCCGTGACTGCGCCAACTCGCAAACGGCGGGTTGTCAGGGTTATTGTTAGGATAGTAATTGACGGGCATGGCAGGTTCCATCCCTTCACTTAAGTCACGAATATATTCATTGTGTAGTGTATGAGAGTCGTATTCTGGATGACCAGTCACAAACACATTTCGTTTGTCTTTCGTGGTAGCCAAGTATACGCCTGCGACATCGGATGTCGCTAAGATATCAAGGTCGGTATGCGTTTCGAGAAACTCAAGTGAAAAGTCCGCATAGCGAGAATGGGGCGCTAAGAATGAATCGTCGAAGCCTCTCAACACAGGGTGGTAAGTGTTGTGAATTTTATGATGATATACCCCGGAGAGTTTTTCTTTGCGTGTTTTCTTCGGCAAATCGTAAAGCAGTTTTAAGCCGGCTTGCGCCGCCCAACAGACATAAAGTGTCGATGTCACATGGTCTTTCGCCCATTCCATGATGGTTTTGAGATGATCCCAATAGATAACGTCTTCAAACTGAACGAGGCCAAGTGGTGCTCCTGTGATGATCATACCATCGAAGTTTTTGTCTTTGACCATTTCAAATTGACGATAGAAAGTGTCTAAATGCTTTGTTGGGGTATTTTTACTCGGGCGGTTATCAATGCGCAGCAGTTCAACATTCACTTGCAGAGGGCTGTTTGAAAGCAGGCGCAGAAACTGAGTTTCTGTTTCAATTTTCTTTGGCATTAAATTGAGAATAAGCACTCGGAGTGGACGGATTTCCTGACTTGCCGCGCGGCTCTCGCTCATCACAAAGATGTTTTCTGTCCTTAAAACATCGGTAGCGGGTAGTTGATCTGGAATTCTAATTGGCACGGCTTTCTCCCTAAGCTTAACTTTAGACGTCTATACATCTAAAGTTAACGCAATTAATGCCGATTGTCGATACGCAAATGGCTATGATGCGTACGAAGGGGCTGTGGTGTGCGCTTCATGTTAAATCATCAAGTGTGATGGCTCCAATGTTTCTGATTACATCATATTGCAACGTTTGATTTGTATTTGGTGCACGTTATGAAAACAGGCTACTATAATTTTATCATCCTGACAGCAGCTAGAAATTAAAGGCTCTTCGGTACTACGCTAGTATTAATATCGTCAGTGGAGGACGTTATGTTCGGTCTTTTTAAAAAGAAAGAGAAAATTCAGAGCATTGCTCAGCAAGTGCCTACGGTTTTATTGCGCTCATTTGGAGATAAAAGTACTTATACACCAGAAGAAATCGATCAGGCGCTTTATGAATTCGGGTATGACAAACACAATGACATTTGTCGATTTCACTATGCTTACGGTATGTTTACCTGTCAGGATAATTATGAGCGTCTAGGATTGACGGAAGAGCTTGGTAATTATGGGCACTTTCAGAGAGAAATAGGTAAGATGCTGCTCAATACGCCGGAGCCAATTGACATGCAAATCTATTTTGCTATCGCGCAACAGCAACAATAAGTCAGGGTTGGTTGAGGTATTTGTTCGAACATGAACGCCGCTTAGCTGGCAGAACATTATTACCTGCTAAAATTTGACTTACATCACCTTTTTATGTTCGGCCATGCGGATTTGCTTATCATGCGCTATTCAGAGACTCCGATATTTCATCGAGTATATATTTGATTGCGCGTTGATTGTTTATGTTCAAAATGCTTGTTGCCATGCCTCCTATGATTTCTTTGCCTCTTGCAATCGTATGTGAAGTGATTGCCACTTCTTATATTCCTAAGACCGAACAGTTCACTCAAATGATGCCAAGTAAGTTGGTACGAATTGGTTATGGCATTGCATTTTTCTTACTATCTGTCACCGTGAAAAGCATGCCTGTCGGGATCGTGTATGTTAACTGGACTGGGGTAGGAATTGTTCTGGTCGGGACAGTCGGTTATCTCCTTTATGGGCAAAAACTCGATTTGGCTGCCATTGTAGGACAGTGATAAACAGCAGGTATATAGACAAAAATGGTCTGTATTTACTCAAAAATGAAGAGAAAGTTTGGGCGATGCTTCTCTATTGATGTAAACGTTAGTGTTGGTGAAAACTGCACAAAGCTAATACAGAAAAATATATCAATGAATGTGTATACCCAAGTAACCTCAAGATGCTTGGCTCAGTGAGAATGACTTGGTTTGAAGGCGAGGCAACAGAGGGAGAATATGGTCTTCCTGAAAGGAAAGGTCTGCCCTTATCATGATTACACCGAGCACTAGATAGCGGTGGAGTTTCAATCTTACAAGCGAGTGTTGGCTAAACCAATACCAAAAAAGATGAACAAACCACCACTGATATAGTTAAGCCATTTGCTGGTTTTTGATGCCGTGAGCATCGCTTTTACTTTGCTCGCGAAAAAAATCACAAATAAAAACCAACTTGCGACAATACAGGCTTGAAGCATACCTAACATCATACTTTGTTCAAGAATATGGGTAGGCTGAACGAATTGAGGAAAGATTGATAAGTAAAATAGCACGATTTTTGGATTGAGAAGATTCGTGAGTAACCCTTTTACAAACGCTTGCTTAAGTGTTTGTTTCTCGATTTTTCGGTCAAGCTTGAGCTTTTGTTCAGCCATCTTGAGCCCGCTTTTAAGATTGTTGAGACCTAGCCAGATTAAATAAGCAACCCCTATCCATTTGAATGCATTGAATGCCACGGCAGATTGAGAAAGAAGCAAACTTAGGCCCTTTGCGGAAATAAAAGCATGGATAAGAAAACCAAGCCAAATCCCTAGGATATTCGCAATGGCAAATCTGCGGCTTTGTGTCAGTGCAGTAAATAAGATGAGCAAAGCGTTTGGGCCGGGAATGACCGCGAGGAAGAAGACAATTCCGCCAAAGGCGAACAAGGTGTCGATGTTCATTCTTATTCCAATTGGTTAAAAGAATTGCGTCAGCAAACAAGAGGGCATAACTGTACACTTGGCAGTCTAGAAAAACAAACTTTTAGCGTGTGATTCTGCTATCCATATTAAGTTGATAAGAGCACTTCTATTTATTCTGACTTCTCCCTAACTAGCGGACTGATCCATGATGTCATTACTCACTTAGTGTGAAATCTGTACTTTTATGTCAATTTTGGAATCGACAGTCGGAGTTTGGGTAAGTTCTTATTGTGTCGTGTGTCGAACAAACATAGAATCCGCGCGCTTTAGTTTTTGTTATAAGCACAATCAATGATAAAAGTTTATTTTATCAAACATTTTATTTTTACCGTCCGACCACGGACTCGTCTGATGACCTATTCATGAATAAATATAACGCGCCCAAATTTAAAGCAGCATTGTTGGCACCACGCTACTGGGGAACTCTTACCATTATCGGAATAATGTATCTTTTTAGTCTTCTCCCATTTCATACGCAACTTGCTTTAGGTCGAGGGATCGGTCGTATTGCCATGCGTTTGATGAAAAAGCGTCAAGTAACCATTAGGCGCAATTTAGAGCTGTGCTTCCCAAAAATGGATGACAAAGAACGTGAGAAGATTTTAAAAGATAACATTGATAATTCGGGCATTGCGCTGTTTGAAACTGCAATGGCTTGGTTTTGGTCTGATAGAAGGATAAATAAACACGTTACTATCGAAGGCATGGAGCATATTGAGGCCCTTGAAAAGCAGGGTAAAGGCGTGTTGATGTTGGCTGTGCATTCCATGAACTTAGAGCTAGGCGCGAGAGCGTTTGGTATTAAAAAATCAGGAACAGGCGTGTACCGACCAAACAATAACCCTTGCTTTGACTATTTCCAGTACCAAGGGCGTTCTCGCTCAAATCGTACTTTGATTGACCGTAAAAACGTGAAAGGTATGTTTGAAGCACTGAATACGGGTCAACGTGTTTGGTACGCTCCTGATCATGATTATGGTGTTCGTCGTTCAACGTTCGCACCATTGTTTGCGGTATCAAAAGCATGTACGACAACGGGAACCAGCTTATTGGTAGACCAGACAGATTGTGCGATTGTTCCATTTACGATGGTGAGAGGTGAGGATGGTCATTACACCTTAACGATCAGTGCGCCTGTTGACGGCTTCCCGAAAAACGATCCTGACCAAGCGGCGGTATTCGTGAACAAGATTGTCGAAAAATCGATTTTAGCTAGCCCAAGTCAGTACATGTGGCTTCATCGCCGTTTTAAAACTCGCCCGGAAGGCGAAATGTGTTTGTATAAGCCTTGCTTAGCACCAGCGATGTAATTCGATAGCCCAGAGTTTAACTCTGGGCTTTCTTTTATCAGCTATAATTTGCCAAACTCGTTACGGTATCAACATAACCTCAACTTACTTGGTTAAGCGATAGTCGCAGGAGGCATGATGAGATTGTTCTTTGCTTTAACGTTCGATGCTTCAGCAAAGGCGAAGATTAGACAGGCTCAAGAGATACTGGCACAGAAACGGTCATCTGGTCGTAAGACGCGTGCGTCAAACTTCCATATTACCCTAGCATTTATCGGTGAAGCGACACATGAAGAAATGAACAAGCTCGTGAGAATACTTCAACAAGTGATCACGCGTTGTGAATACGTGGTCGTTGACCACTATGGCTCATTCCGCCAGAGCAGTGGGCAGCTGGCTTGGCTAGGTATCTCAGAGAACCCTGAACTCGGACGGTTGCAAAATGAGCTAAGACATAAATTGACGAAAAATGGATTTATAACGGAGTCACATAAGTATCTTCCGCATATCACGATAGCACGCCATGTAGATAGGCATGTACGATTGGACCAGCTACCTATTATATCACTTCACCTTCCAATTAATTCTATAGCACTGATGGAAAGTAAGTTCGTTGGAGGGAAATTGGTCTATCACGTAATTGATGAGCTCTTATGTTAGCGGTATTTGTCATTGCCCTCAGCTAGCGCAAGGGCTACCTGAGGGGATTTTTAGTTTTCGTCTTTTTGGGCGAGGTTAGTCGCTAATTTTTCGGCAATTAATTGAAAGGCATTGAGCTCTTCATTGGATACGTCGTCCGTCATTTTACGCAAGATCTCATTATCAATGGTTTTGATTTTTGTTAGGACTGCATTACCTTTTTCAGTGGTTAATAAACATTGACTGCGCTTATCTTCTGGATTTGGTCTTTTTTCAATAAACCCCTCTTCAACTAGTGTTTTAATGAGGCGCGTAACTTGAGCTTTATCTCTATCAAGAACGCTCACTACATCCATCGCGGTACATGGTGATTTTTTGCTGATGATTTTGAACGCTCGAACGTGCATTGGTGCGATGGGCAGGTCGAGTTGCTCAACCTGTTCATGCAACTGACGTTTCAAAACGTGTACAAGATGAAAAGCACAGTAAAAAGCAATCAAGATTAAGTGAATACTAAAAAGGCTAGTATCAAACCAGCCTTTTGCATTTATGAACGGACAGGGGCTATTAGCCTAGGTAGCGGTTCTCTAAATGTGCTTTAAAGTGCTTAGCATTGAGCACTTCACCTGTTGCTTGGCTTACCAACTCGTCAGTCGTTAACAAACTCCCTTTGCTCCAGATGTTGTCTGCTAACCACGTAAAGACGGGTGAAAGATCGCCTGAGCGGATAGCCGCGTCAACATCAACGGTTTGCTTCATGGCAGCCATAAACTGAGACGCATACATGGCACCTAATGTGTAGCTTGGGAAGTAACCAAAACTACCATCTGTCCAATGTATATCCTGGAGGCAGCCATTTTTATAGTTCCCCTCAGTGGAAAGCCCTAAATACGCTTTCATCTTCTCATTCCACAGTTCTGGAACGTCAGTGTGTTTGATCGCCCCGTTCATTAAGTCGCGTTCAATTTCGTAGCGCAAGATAACGTGTGCCGGGTAGGTTAATTCATCAGCATCGACACGGATAAACCCTTTATTGACATGAGTGTAGATCTTAGACAGGTTTTCTTGTTCAAATTCTGCGCCTTGGAAATGATTTGCGGCTAAACGTGCTAAATGGTCAACAAAGGCTTCACTACGACCAAGTTGCATTTCGAAAAATAGCGATTGTGCCTCATGAATACCCATGGAGCGAGCCTCTCCCGCCGGTGTTCCAGCAAGTGATTGGGGCAAGCCCTGCTCATAGCGTGCGTGGCCTGTTTCATGCACAATGCCCATGAGTGATTGTACAAATTCATTTTCGTCGTAGCGAGTCGTGATACGAACATCAGTAGAAACACCACCACAGAATGGATGTACACTTTCATCTAGACGACCATGCTCAAAGTTAAACTGAAGCAACTTCATCACTTCCAAGCCTAATGCTTTTTGCTTGTCAGTAGGGTAGTGACCACTTGGCAATAGAATATTGTTGTGCTTTTGCTTTTCAATCGCCTCATCAATTAGCGAAGGAAGCCAAGTCTTTACATCTGCGAACAGCGTATCCAATGAAGCCGAAGTGGTGCCAGGTTCATAGATATCCAGCATGGCGTCATAAGGTGTACTACCTGCTGCTTCCCCACGGATTTGTGCTTCTTCTTGAGACAGTTTGACCACTTCTGCCCAGTTTTTTTCGAAGCCATCCCAGTCATTGTTGCCGCGTTGGCTGCGCCAGGCATGTTCACACTTGGAGCCAGCGAGAGATTGAGCATGTACGAGAGATTCGGGAAGTAGATTGGCTTGTTGCCATTCACGTTTCATCTCGCGTAAGACGGCTTGTTCGCTCGCGGATAGCGTTTGCGCTTCTGCTTGAGCAAACAGGTCGCCAAGATGGGGCTGAGTCATGAGTGAATGGATATGGACCTCTAATTCTGCCATGGCATTAGAGCGAGCTTCAGCGCCGCCTGATGGCATAACTGCCGCTTGATCCCACCCGACGATGGAAGATAGGTGTCTGAAATTAGAGACTTTGTTTGAATGTTCGACAAGTTTTTGAAATGCGTTCATGTGACTACTCTTTACTATGTTCTTTCCTTAAACACCCCAAATCGTAAATTAGATGTTGGGCTCGAATCTTTCGCTAAGTGACGTAGAACTATTGTGCACAAATCTAGGTGGTTGTATACCCGAGCATTTCTAGATCACTTGGGTATACCTCTTGATGCTGCTTAGGTATCGGCCAGTTATGGTCATTTGAATGACACGGTTATTGAAAAAGAAACTTGCGCATTGAAACGATTGGCGTTAATGATCGAGGAAAGCTGACGACACAAAGAATGATATGGATATTTTAAATTTCGAGGCATTTCTCATTGCCATCACGATATTAACGCTCACACCGGGGCTAGATACTGCTTTGGTGATTCGTAACACCAGTAGAGCAGGGCTAAAGGATGGGTGTACCACCAGTTTAGGAATTTGCTTTGGCTTGTTTGTACATGCCTTCTTCTCCGCGATTGGTATTTCTGCGGTATTAGCTCAATCTGCGGAGCTATTCCAAATGGTAAAGATGGTGGGAGCTGCGTACCTTATTTGGTTAGGTATCAGTAGCTTAAAGTCATGGATGAATGCGAGCAAAGGCATCGCTGTGGCGGAACAAACTTACCAGGTCTACAGCGCTAAACGTTCTTTTCGAGAAGGTTTTTTGTCGAACGTGCTTAACCCGAAAACTGCGGTTTTCTATCTCGCATTTTTGCCGCAATTTGTGAATCCAGAAGGGACCCCTTTGGTTCAATCGATGGCGATGGCGTTAATTCACTTTGTGATTGCGATGGTATGGCAATGTGGGTTAGCTGGCGTATTGAATTCAGCCAAAAACCTTTTAAAAAATGCACACTTTATGAAGTGGATGGAGGGGGCTACAGGGGCTGTGCTGGTGGTACTTGGTGTTAAGCTACTTATCGAAGAGCCATTGTAATAAACCAGATCTGCAACGCCTAGAAAGTATGACGAAATGAAAAAGCCCGCTGATTGTCAGCGGGCTTTCGGTTTCTAGCGAAGGTTAAATAGCAATCGGTATTATGCTTTCACACCATCAACGTCATTAGCTTTAGACGCTGGTTTGAAGAACAGTTTTGTCTCTTCTAACACCACATGGCGTAGAGCAATCAAACCGATTAGGTTAGGGATCGCCATTAACCCGTTTACGATGTCTGCGAGAAGCCAAATCATATCGAGGTGTAGAAATGCACCAGATGCGACCAGACCAACAAAAATCAGTTTGTATGGCAGCACTGCTTTGGTACCGAATAGGAATACTACACAACGCTCACCGTAGTAGTTCCAACCAAGAATGGTGGTAAACGCGAAGAACATAAGGCCAATAGACACCAGTATTGGACCGAATGTCTCTCCGTTCAAGCCTACAGCAAATGCGTGAGTGGTCATCGCTGCACCAGAGAAGTCACTTTGCCAAGCGCCAGTGAGGATCAAAGCTAGACCAGTCATAGTACAAATGATGATGGTATCAAAGAAGGTGCCCGTCATTGAAATCAACCCTTGTTCTACACAAGAATCTGTTTTCGCTGCCGCTGCTGCCATTGGTGCGCTACCCAAACCTGATTCGTTGGAGAATACACCACGAGCGATTCCCGATTGGATAGCGAGCATGATGCTTGCTCCCAAGAAACCACCCGTTGCTGCTGTGGAGGTAAATGCGGATACCAGCACTAATTCAATTGCGTTAAGCAATTGGTCAGCATTCATGATGATAACGCTTAAGCACGCCAACACATAGAGCAACGCCATTGCTGGTACGACTTTACCCGCAACACTTGCAATCGACTTGATACCACCCAGAGTAACGAATGCGACCAATAGCGTCAGGATAAAAGCAGCCACTTCACGGTTTACACCGAGAGAGATTTCGCTCGCATCAAGAATTGCGTTTACTTGTGGGAACGTACCGATACCAAAACAGGCAACACCCAATGCAAATACTGCAAACATAATGGCCAGGGCTTTCGAGCCAACACCATATTGTAAGTAGTACATAGGACCACCAATCATTTGGCCTTTGTCGTCAACACGGCGGTATTTAACCGCAAGAAGACACTCTGCGTATTTGGTTGCCATGCCGAATAGGGCAGCAAGCCACATCCAGAATAGGGCGCCAGGGCCTCCAAGTTTGATTGCTGTTGCAACACCAACGATGTTACCTGTACCAATGGTTGCAGACAGCGCAGTACATAGCGCTGCAAAGCTAGAAACGTCACCCTGTTTATCAGATGACTTATCTTTACGAAATACCATCGCTAACGCAGTTGGCAGGTGTTTAAACTGGATCAAGCCTAGGCTAAAAGTGAAGTAAACACCGGTACCCACAAGCAAAAGCAGCAGTGGTGGACCCCAGACAAAGTTATCAATGGTTTGAAGTAAAGATTGTAGGTCGTTCATGATTTCCCCTTAATAAAACAACTAATAAGGAGAAGAGGGAAAGGACGAGATCAAAGATCTCTAATAGCCACGCTATTCAAAATAAGGCGGGAACGCCAAATAGTTAGGTTGTTACTTTCCACTCCTCTGTCCTTTTGCCTGAGAGTTTCACCCCGCACACATGTGCAGGACTTGCTCCTTCGGCGACCGATTTAACGGTTCTCTCCAGAGGTTCCTCCAACTACAGTCCCCGCTACCAAGGTAGCACCTGAAATAGTTAATTCTTCGGCGAGTTATTTCAACTAAATGTTAAAGTTTAGTTAATAACCACTCTCCTGTAGCCTTCATCGGAACATTTACTCAATCAAATGAGTAAAGGTAAGTTAATGATGCTGGTCACCATTAACGTGTGAACTCTATCATGTTTTGTTACCATTTCAACAACAAATGAAGATTTATTTTCAGCATATTATGGAGGCATTGTTGTCTTAGTTTCATCGGGCTGCTGATTAACTAACCAAATGCTTTCTTGTGCTAGCTATCCTTAGTTTGTATAGAAGGAAAGAGACTGATCTTATTCGTTGATGAGAATGGCGTGGGTTGGCGATAAGCTGTTTACTTTAAAACAGATAATTGATCAAAACGGGAGCAATCGCTTCAAAATCTACGCAAAGTTAACCGTAAGCAACGTAGAAATAGGTTACAATGATTCCTTGCGCAGCTGTCGATGGGATCGGATAAGTTCTTATTATTGGACAAGGAGACGGTATGACCAGATTGTTAGCCATAGCGGTATTGATTGGAGTAGCGTTTGTGCTATTTCGTTATCGTACCAATGAAAAAGTCCAAAAGGTGACCGTGATTACGTTGATCGGCGCATTCTTAATTTATACCGCGTCAATCATGATTGCGGAACTCACTCGCTAGCAAACCAGCAGAGTCCTTGGAGTAAGATACGGTGACTTCTCAAAATAATATTGAAGACCAAGACGAAGTAGTTGTCATTGAGGCGCGCGATAAGCGTACTCTCATTTATATCGCGATTGCGGCCGTGTTAGGTTTGGCATTCGGTGGTTTGGCTGGCTCTGCAATGACGGCAAGCAAGTGGGAATCCACTTACCAAGTGTTGGAAGAAAAGTACCAAGCTCTAGCACAAGACAAAACCAACTTGGTCTCTCAAGTGAAAACACGCGAAGCAGGCATAGATAAAGAGATCGACGCAAAGGTCGCGAAGCTGTTGACAGAGAAAGAAGAAGCGCATAAAGCGGAATTAAAAGCACTTCAAGAGCAGTTGACCGTAGTGGAAAAAGTGAATTTGTCGCTTGAGTCGCAAATAAAAGAGCAGAAAGCAACATTGAACACGACCAAGGTCCAGAACGACAAACTGAACCGTCAAGCGGATATGCAAGCGACCATGTTTGAACGCTCCCGTGAAGTCTTCCGCAAAGAAATGCAGATTACCCAAGAATTGGCATCGTTGGAGAAAGAACGTGAAGCATTACTGCCTAAGATCGACACGTTGAAAAAAGAGTGTGATGTGTTCTTAGAAGGCAAATCGTGGGATGTAAAATCAGATGCTTGTGATAAACACGATGAAGCGAACTCACGTTTAAGCCAGATTGATCAGCTGATCGAGGTCTACAAGATGGACTTGAAACAAATTAAAGAGATCACCGAAGGTATGGGACTATAATACCAATCGTAGTAAAAAACGGGTCATCCTAGTTGTTATAACGATCGATAACTTCGTTTACTTTCGTGTTTTAAAGTAAGTTGGTTGTAGAAGAACTACTTATCTAAAATTTTAGCCTTGTTCTCATGCGTTTTCCCTGCGCTATTTCTGAACATTTACTTACTGTGATTGGTATAATTGATATTTTATTCGGTGTGAATGAAATAGAAAAAAGGAGCTTGATAAGCTCCTTTTTTAATGCGTTTTACGAAGGAATTAGATGCGTGAAGCATCATAACCAGACGCTAACAGCAACTCGCGTTCATGTTTAATTAATTGAGCGCGATCTTCAATCAGTTCAAACAGGGCCAGCGAAGGTACCTCTGCTAACGTTTTAAATGTTTCAAACGAGTCTGCTGCGTCAATCTTTTCGATCATGTTGCTGATCACGTTACGTGCTTCACATGGATTATCGTGAGTCGTGAAGTATTCTACGTGTCTCGCCGCCGTTTTCATCTCCGTTAGGAGCTCAAGTGGGCTACTGTTTTTTGCCACAGCCATGTAATTGTCTAGCACGCGCTTTGCGTACAACAATTCTTTTAGAGGAATATCACGTCCGCTTTCAATGAGGGACTCTGAAAGGATCATACTTGAGCTCATAGCCATTCCTTTATCAATTATTCACAAATCCTTGGGTATTTGAGTCTAATTTATTGAAGGCAGGATGGGAATGCCAGGAAGCGCATTTAAAGCGTAAAAGAGCAATATTTATGAATAAAAAACCGCTCATGGAGGATGAGCGGCTTATGTTTATCTATAACGTGAAATGCGCTTCTAGTTATTGTGTTAGTGGCTTAAGGTCTGCTGGGCGGTAGTAAACCGATTTAAGCACTTTGCCTTTGCGCACAGTTTTACCTTCAGAGACGAAGTCTTCTGCGCATTTCGCGATGATGTATTCGCCTTTTTGAACCGCCATTAGTTTGATGCCTTGCTCTGCGTAGAATGCTTCCGTTTCTGCGTACTCTTGCTCGTTACGACACACTTTGCTCATGTTGCTAGAGTGTACTTCATCCCAGCAAGGAATAAAGTCGATACCGCGGTTAACGGCTACGTTTAGCAGTAGATCGATTAGGTAGCTGATTGCTAGGTTGTCTTCAACTTGGCTGTCACCAAGGTGCACTAGGCGACCCATTAGAACGTACACGCTGTCGATGATTGCGTCAGCTTGCTCTGTTTTGTTGTCTGCTTCTGCTAGTTCAGTTAGCTCTTCGATCGCCAAAGACGTGTGTAGCGTATCGGCTTGTGCATCTAGGCTTGCGACATCTGCGACAGGTAGGTCGAATGTGCTACGGAATTCAGTGATGTCACAGTATAGGTGATCAAAAATCTCTTGGGTTAGCTTTGACAGTTGCATTCTAATGTCCATTGAATCGATTGAAGCCGCAATCATATCAAACCGAACTTTAATCCCCAAGCGATCCGATTTTAAGTGGCGAGAAATCTGCCGCTTGGGGTGGGTGTTCTTATTAGCAGAACAGGTAAGGGAAGAGTTTCTTGCGCTCTTCTTCTGACAGCGCGGATACGCGGGCAATGTTGGTGTCTGGAATCGATTCTGGATCAGGGTAGTGCTTAAGTACCTTTTCCATGCTTTCTTCACGAATAAGATGGAATACAGGGTATGGAGAACGATTGGTCAGATTTTCGTCATCCTCCGGTTCTGTACCACCAAAACAATAATCTGGGTGGAACGTTGCGACTTGGAAAATGCCTTCCCAATTTTGCTGCTTGATTAAGCCTTCAACCCAATCTATGAACAGGTTGTAGTCCCAGAAGTCTTGCAGCATGTTTGGAACCACGACCAAAGTGGTTTCGAGTTTTTCTGGATCTGTGTTACTGAGCTCAATGAACTGCAGCAGAATATCTTCGAGTAGCGCGTTATCTTGAGTGGCTTCACTGATGAAAATTTTAATTTGTTTATTGCGTTGCGGTTTGGCAGCAAAAGGACATAAGTTTAGTCCGATCACAACGTCATTGAGCCATTGATCGACTTGCAGCGTGATCGTGTTGATATCAGTATTTTGAGTATCTTGTGTTGAGCGCGTTGGCATACAAATTTCTTGCTTTTATGAATGTGCCGCAAGCATAGCAGACCCTGAAAAGCGTTGTTTAATTTCTTTTCAAGCGCGTCATATCCGCACCGTTGTTGATATCGAAACTTGCACTGATATGCTTTAAGTATGCGATGGCTGTGAACATGGCGAGGTACAGAGCACTACCGCCAACTAATACACTCGACCAACCACCATGCTGCCAGCAATAAAGCAATAAGAATCCGCCCAAACTACCGCCAATATAGTAGTGAACAAGGTATAAAGCCGTGCCAGTCGCTTTAGCTTGCGTGGCTGTTTGACCAACCCAGCCATACGCTAAAGTGTGAGTAAAGAAAGCGCCAAAACTGATCAGTAACAATCCAATAAGCATTGCGGCCATGCTGTCAATCGCCGCCATCCACATTCCCGCCATACTGATGACTGAACCGATGAACATACCGAGAACCGACGAGTAACGTTTACTCCAATGGCCAGCACATCGAGATGAGAAAGTACCGCCCAAATAGCAAACGAAAATCAGTGACGCTAAACCAACGGGAACATGATGAGGAGCGCTAACTAAGCGAAATCCCATTACCGAGTAGAGGTTAACAAACAGAGCGAAGTTCAAACTGCCAATCAGCATCGCAAGCCATACGCGCTGGTTTTTGAAATGGCCAATAATGGCTCGGTTGTGGTGTCTCCAGCTACTTGATGAGGGGGTAAAGTTACGCTGCTTTGGTAAAAGATAATGAACACTGATAACACCAACGAGTGTCACCACCATCATCACTTCGATCGCGACATTGACGCTAAAGTTGTCTGCCAGCAAGCCGCCACTGATACGACCCGCGATACCACCCAATGAGTTTGCAGCGATATACGTACCAATTGCCATCGAAAAAGCATGCTTATCTAACTCTTCCGCCATATAGGCCACTGCGACGGCAGTAAATGCAGCGATGGCAACGCCCATTAACGCCCGGCAAATAACGAGAAATAAAAAGGAATCGCCAAGAAGCATGAGTGCAGAAATGACGGGTATCGAGAACAACCCCAATATCATTATGGGCTTACGACCTATCGATTCAGATAAGATGGCCAGCGGTAATAAACTAAGGGAGAGCGCAAGCGTGGTTGAGGCAAATAACCAGTTTACTTGAGTTTCAGTAATGGCAAATTTAATTGCAAAAGAGGGCAGCATCGGCTGGAGCAAGTAAAGATTTGAAAAAACCAAGAATGAGCCAAGCGCGAGAGAAAGTGTCATGCGTTTGTATTCAGGAGTGCCGAAAGTGACCATGGATTCTGCCAAATGCCAACAAGCAAATAAATGAAATATGTGATCAATTTATCAGTTAAATTTGGATTGAAAAAATATATTTAAAATATGGCAGGTATATATTTTTGATCTAATGGAATCGAAACAGCTCAAACATTTTCTTGCAGTAGCGCAGCACCGAAACATTACTCACGCAGCGAGGTTTTTGCATATTGCTCAGCCAGCTTTAAGCATTTCAATCAAGAAATTCGAACAATCATTAGGCGTGACGCTGTTTCGGCGTGATGACAAGAGAATGAGTTTAACCAAAGAGGGCGAAACCTTACTGGTTCACGCTAAGCGCGTTATTCAGCAGTTGCAAGACGCTCAACTGGCTATTGACGAATTGAAAGGGTTAGCTAAGGGAGAAGTACGACTCGGGACGCCCTCAATGATGGGCAGTTACTTTTTTCCGCGTATTGTTATGGCGTTTAAGTGCCAATACCCTGATTTAAAGCTGACGCTTGTCGAAGCGGGGACACATTCGATCAGAAAAATGCTACTTAACGGGCAATTGGATATTGGCGTGATCCGTTGTGATGACGTGCCGGAAGGCCTAGAAACCGACCATTTGTTTACGAGCCAAATGGTGGCGGTTGTTTCAGAAGAACATGATTTAGCTGAGCGCCATGCCATCACGTTTGATGAATTTTTTGAGCACGATTTAGTAATATTTCAGCACGGTTACTTTCATCGGGAGTTTTTAGATCAAGTGAGTCAAGAGCATGGCTTTACTATGAAGTCTTCGTTCGAGACCAACTTACTTCCTCTTATCCTCAGTATTGTTAAGAAAGAGTTTGCGATTACGGCGTTGCTCGAACTCGTTACCGAACATGAGCAAGAGGTGGTTGGGATCCCATTTCATCCCCCGGTGGCGCTTGATCTCGCGTTGGCGTGGAGGAAGCAAGGCTACCTGTCGATCGCAGACAGAACCTTCATCGACTTTGTGAAACAGTATGTTTGATACAAAAAGAGCTTCTTGTTAGAGAAGCTCTTTTTGTTCAATTTAGCTACCGTTGTACATCTTTTCGAAGTTCTTCGGGTTCCAGCCGATCATCAGGCGATCACCAATTTTTAATACCGGCAGAGAGCGCGCCCCAAGTGCGTCTAGCTCTTTACGGCCGCGCTGCATTTTTGCATTGCAAAGGCGGTAAACAATGTTTTTTGAATCAAGATAACGTTGAGCATCTTTGCAGTGAGGGCACTTGTCTTTTACGTAAAGAACAACACGTTTCATTGAATTTCTCTCCATTATCGTTGGGAGGCGAAGTTTAACGACCTTTTACAACAAAGGAAAGATGAAACCTTAGATGAAAGTGTCGGTTATCTCAGGTATATTTAGCGCCATTCTTTTGTCATAGCAGACGTTATATCTATGCATCCGTCACTTCGATACATCCAAGGTTATCCTCAGCACATTGTTGAGCAGGTCGGCACACTGATTGAGAGCGGTAAGCTTGTGCATTGGTTCGAAAAGCGCTATCCAGATAACCACCAAATCAAAAGTGAAAAAGCGCTCTATGAATACGCCATGGCAATCAAAAACCGCTATATGAAGAAAGCCGCACCAATCAGTAAAGTGGTCTACGATAAGAAAATTCATGTGGTTAATAATGCGTTAGGCTTGCACAGCGTGATCAGTCGGAACCATGGCGGAAAGCTTAAATCCAAGAATGAGATTCGCATTGCGAACGTGTTTAAAGATGCGCCCGAAGCGCTGTTACGGATGCTGGTGGTACATGAACTGGCACACACTCGTGAAAAGAATCACGACAAAGCGTTTTATCAACTGTGTTGCTACATGGAACCTGAGTATCACCAACTTGAATTAGATGCTCGTCTGTTTATGATTTACCTCGATTTAAAAGCGAACTCGAATGAAGAATAAGACCCAAAACGCTAAGCCAGCAAAGTCAATGCCAAGCAAAGATGCTAAGAAAGTCGCGTCAAAGCGTGTGAAAAATAAGGCGTCAGGTAAAGCGGCATCGCCAGTAAAAAAAAGCGATGTGGACTTCTTTAAGATCGCCAAAAGCGGTTTGCATGAGCGTAATGTCCACAAAGGTCGTTACGATTTTAAAAAGTTGATAGCGAGTGAGCCACAATTAAAGGCATTTGTAATAAAAAACCCGAAAGGGGAAGACTCTATTAACTTTGCGGATCCAAAAGCGGTAAAAATGCTTAACAAAGCCTTGCTTGCAGCGTATTACGACATCGAGTTTTGGGATATTCCTGAGCACTATCTGTGCCCGCCAATTCCTGGCCGTGCAGACTATATTCACCGTTTGGCTGAGTTGCTTGATGGCGAGGTAAAAGGCAAATATCCACACCATCGTGTTCGAGCACTTGATGTAGGTGTTGGTGCAAACTGTATTTACCCGATTGTCGGTGTGACGCAATACGGATGGCAATACACCGGCAGTGACGTCGATCCAACATCCATCCAGTCGGCACAAGCGATTGCCAATCGAAACGCTGCGCTAAAGGATAAAATCGAATTAGTGCTGCAGCCGAGTGAAGCGAACATCTATCGCGGTATTATTCAGCCGAATGAACGTTACGATGTCACAACGTGTAATCCGCCGTTTCACCGCTCCGCTGAAGAGGCTGCGATGGGTAGCCAGCGCAAACAGGATAACCTGAAAGCGAACCAGCGAAAAAAAGGCATGACGCCATCGCAGACCAACCCAGCAAAGCAGAGTAAACCATCGCTTAACTTCGGTGGCCAAAATGCCGAGTTGTGGTGTGAAGGTGGGGAAGCCGCATTCATTCGTAAGATGGCTAACGAGAGCCAAGCGTTTAGCACACAAGTCCTTTGGTTTACCAGCCTGATCTCTAAGAAAGACAACGTTCGTCCGATGTGTAAACAGCTTGAAAAGTTAGGTGCGAAAGCCATTCGTGTTGTAGAAATGAGCCAGGGTCAGAAAATCAGCCGTTTTATTGCGTGGTCATATATGGATAAACAACAGCGCAAAACGTGGATTGAGTTGACGTAGTTTTCTTCTCTAGAGGGATGCAATATCTAAGGGCATCAGATAAAACCATTTGAAAAGTCGGGAGCGCGCCGTCAAGGCTTTATCCTATAATCAATAAATGGATAAAGTCACACTTACTAGCAGCACGCTTCCACCCCTTATTGCGCTTTTGGCAGGGCTTATCTTTAGCGAGCCCGCTAAGTCGGACACTTTGCTTGGCGCAAATCTTAAGAAGCGAGCCGATGCCGTTCTCGGGTTGATGAGCTTTCAGTTATCCCCGGACGTTACAACAGGTTCACTTTCTTTAAATAATGAGCCTACAGGTAATCCAGATGTACTTATGTCTACCTTGGGGGGCGGATTCACCGTCGGTAAAGGATTTCCATTATATTTGGAGGGCACTCTCGGTTATAGCCGGTATGACCCCATATTTCTTGCTAGTGACGGTCAAATCACAAGGCCAGTGCCAACGAAGTGGAACACATTATCTGTAACCGGAGGTGTCGGTTGGGATTTTCCTATCATTGATGACCTCGTCTTTAGACCGATTGTTAACTTCTCTTATGGTCGTGTCGCCAGTGACAGTTCAGTCGCAAGTTCCTACATCCAACGAGAGACAGGTGATGATTTTGAATTTCTCAAAAGTGGCAATCTTGACGTATATGGCTTGGGCGGGGCGCTAATGCTCGACTATGAGCGTTATAAAGATGAATACGAGATTGATACCGAGTTACGTTACACCAATATCACACTCAAAAGCTTTTCTAATGCGCCTGAGTCAGTGCAGGGGAGTACAGTTGCGCAGAGCCTAAGTCTATGGATGCGTTGGCGTGCACCAACTGGCTTTACGGTATTAAAGAAGCCAGTGCGTTATGTCATTGAGGCGGCACGTACGGGTTATATTGGTGATATGCGAGGCGCACTTGGCTTCGACTATCTAAACTCCGTTGGTATCGGTCTGGAGCTCGATTCCAGTCACTATGACATTACTGTAACCCGCACTAGGCTGATATTACGCTATCAGTTCGGAGATAACATTGAAGGCACGTCGCTAGGCTTTGCGATTAGTTTTTAACAAAGAAAGCGTGTGTAAGTCTCTGTTCTGAGTCAGTGCAGATACCTGCTTTAGCAAATTTCTGTCAATATTGGGCGGTCCATCAGAGAAAAAATCTGTGTTCCTGGTGTACTGCGCATGAGAATATTAGCCAGTTCACCTTCATCGTTTGATGTATTAATGGTGTTGAGCTTAATCAGCTTATTTTAGATTCCATCTTCTAACTGCAAACGCTGCGCTTCGGTTATTCGGATACGACCAACGCAAACGCCAGAGTTGATATTGTGCGTGGCTGATTCTGTTTGAATCGTTTGCGGAACAAGCAATCCAGTTCCGACCCTTCCTTTAGCAAAAACCGAAGACCTGAGCGGTAGAAAAAGCCGTCGCCAAAATCTTCCACAAAACCTCGCATTTCCGCAATGCGCAGGTAAAAGCGTAAGCTGGTATTAGACAATCCATACTCTCCGGAGGATTGCTCGCGTTTGGCATCTCCTTTGATGAAGTCGTGGTGGCACTGTTCTTAACCGGTGCAGAACAAAAAGCCGTACCTAGACAAATGTGGTCAGGTATTCGTGAGCAAATTAGCCCAACCATTTTAGCCGTGGCGACCTTGCTGAACTTTATGTCGGTATGCTTGTGAGTGACGTTAGAGATTCTACGCAAAAGGAATGTAAGAATTCGCCTCGCTGTAGGCGCATTTTTTGCTTAATAGATTAGATTAATCAGTTCTGAGAGCTTGCACTTTCAATCCGGACTTTTGTCCTGAAACTTTCCTTTTCATTCTCATTATGATTGCGCCATCAGAACAAAAGAGGAAACTATTATGACTGCTCATATCGCAGGTTCTGCAGAAGATTTTGCTTCAACCGTAATCATGCCGGGCGATCCGCTACGAGCCAAGTATATCGCAGAGACTTACCTTGAAGACACTAAGCTTGTTACCGACATCCGTAACATGTTGGGTTACACCGGTTACTACAAAGGCCAGCGTATTTCAGTTATGGGGCACGGCATGGGTATTCCGTCTATGGTGCTTTACGGTCACGAGTTGATTAATGACTTTGGCGTGAAGCGTATCATCCGTATTGGTAGTGTTGGTGCAACACAAAAAGATGTGCACATGCGCGACGTGATTTTGGCTCAAGCCGCAGGCACGGACTCCCCAACGAATGCCAAGCGCAGTAGTGGTTACCACATGGCGACGTCGGCCACGTTTGAGTTGCTACATAATGCTTATATGTCCGCGAAAGAAAAGGGCATTGATGTCAAAGTAGGCAACGTGTTTACTGGCGATCTTTACTACGATCCAGACGAAGATTTGATCCCGGCACTAGAACGCTTTGGTGTATTGGGTGTAGATATGGAAGTGGCGGGTTTGTATGGCCTTGCACATCAATTTGGTATTGAGTCTTTGGCCATTCTCACCGTATCAGACCACTGTATTACGGGCGAAGAAACCACGGCAGAAGAGCGCCAACTTTCATTTAACAATATGATTGAAATCGCGCTAGAAACAGCAATTAAAGCTTAACCCTACAACGACTAATTAATGATGAGAGCAGACTCGCTCGGCTCTCACTAATTCTAAGAACATCTACCTTAAGAGCCTTTGGAGTGAATTATGAAAAATAAAATAACACTCACCGTAATTAGCTTTCTTGCCAACTTTATTATGGCAGGTTTCGCAACTCAATTCGGCATGTTGGTTGAACCGCTCGCCAATACGTTTGACACGAACGTGAATGAAGTCGCGTCGATTTTCTCACTATTAAATGGTGGTGCACTGGCAGGTACTATTATCTCCTTCTTCCTGATTGAAAAAGTCGGCATCCAACGCATGACGGTGCTGTGTTACGGTGCTATCGCCGCGGCTGCACTTAGCCTATATGCCGCCCCATCACTGTTTATCGTGATGCTATGCATGACGGTCATTGGCTTCTGTGGTGGTGTTGGTCTTTGTATCGCAGGTACGATCGTGGTATCCGTGTGGAAAGACAAAATCCAAAGTACCATGCTGGTGGTACAAGACGCCACATTCAATATTGCTGGTGTTGTATTCCCGTTGATCACGACATACGCATTGACGAACGCAATGAATTGGAGCATCAGTTACCTAAGTGTCGGTATGGTGGCTCTGGCAACCATGTTTGTGGCATTACTGACTAACTTCAACCAATGTGGTGGTGAAAGTGGCTCAGAGCAAGAAGTAAAATCAGAGTGGAACTTTGGCATCATCAGTGGTGGTGTGGGACTGTTCCTTGGCATGCTTGCGTTGTACACCTTTTTGACATGGGCGCCAATGTTCGTTAAAGAGAAATTTGATATTGCATTCGAGCAAGCGGGTAACATCATCACTCAATACTGGTCAGCGGCTCTGGTTGGTGCGTTAGTTTCGACTGTCATTGTGTCACGTATGAAGATTCAAACTTTCTTGCTAACCATCATTTCAGTAGCAATGGTGATCACCAGCGTTATCGTGACCACTGAAAAACTGGAATGGCTATCATACTTAACTTACGGCTACGGCTTTGTATGTGCGGCTCTGTATAACGCTTTCATTGCTTACGGCGTATCGTTTGTACGTGATGCGACGAGTAAAAACGTGTCTTATATTCTGATCAGTGGTAGTGCGGGCGCGATGTTTAGCCCGGCAATTAGCTCGGTATTAGAAAGCGTGGTTGGTCTACAAACCGTGATGTATGCCATCCCAGTGATTTATGGTGTAATTGTGGCAATGCTGATAGCGTCAATGAAGTTTAAAACAGCGTCTCAAAACCAAGCGCAAACAGCGTAATGAAAGGTTCACCAATCGTTCAAAGGTCTGCATTTAGCAGACCTTTTCTTTTTTTTGGGGAGCAGAGTTACTCTTCGACAAAGGCACGTAATCCCTCTAGATCGAGAATGCGTGCACCTTTCTTTTCCTTGGCGATAAACCCTTTGTTCTCTAGCTCCTTGATTGCACGTCGATACACGCGATCAGAGGTAGCAAACCGCTCGGCTTCAAGATAATTTTTATGGAAACCATCAACGGGAAGGTCGTTGAGGTACTGATGATAAATGCCATAGGCAACGTTGTAGGCAATGGGATACAACAGGCGGCGAGACAGGATTTCTACTGTGTCTTGGTAATCAATCGCGATGGCACTGGCGAAGTAGAGCGACAGGCGAGGTTGCTCGAGCAAGCAGCGTTGCAGCTTCTGCGCATCGATGATCGCCACTTCTACAGGCTCAACGGGAATAATGTCCATTTGGCATCGATAACCAGTGAAGAACTCCATTTCACCAAATAGCTGTTGCTCACATTCAAGGGTGCCGAGCAAAAACGTTTTGCCGTTCCGCGCGGTGACGCCCATAGAAATTCTGCCTGAGTCCACAAGGTACAGATTGTCAACGTGTTCTCCTTGGGTGAGGAGCTTTTCGTTTTCATCATAAATTCGGCGTGCGCATATACAATCGCGAATCGCCTGTTCGATGAGCTGTTTATCCTGACTCCATTCGGTTTCAAAACGTCCTTTACCTAGGGTTCGTAGCTGCATTTATTTACCTTGAATAACGATTCCAGCTTGTTCAAAACGCATCATCACGGGCTTATTCTGCTGTTGATACCAGTTGGTTGGCATGCTTTGTCTTAGCTGCGTTTTTTCTTTCTTGCTGATCACAACATAGTGCAAAAAGGCGTTAAGCGTCTCTGTCATTGCATCAAATGTCATGTCACCGTCTTTACTGATGGCTTTGAGTAAGCCAACGATCGTTTCTTCTGGAACCAGTGGCTCGATGATGGTGTTGTTACGCGTTTTAATCGACGTCGAAGCAGGCAGGGTTGCACGCGCTATTTCCCAACACACTTTATTGGTTTTACTGACGATATTGTTTGTGTAGCAATAGTAGCTAAGAAAAAAGCGCGAAAGGCTTTGCCAGCGTTGTGCTTGAACTTCCAACCAAATATGTTGAAGCTCGATATCGGCGTCGGTCATAGATGCAGCTCGGATAAGTTTTTTGGTGTAGTGTAACTGCGTTTGTACGGTTCGAAAAGCAGTTTGCTCAAACTGTCAAGTGTGCTGTTGCCACCTTGAAGTGGTGATTACTTCTGGCACAGGCGTACCAGAAAAGTTTACCCAGCGTGATCAGTATGGTGGCGATACAATGTTGCGACGAGATGATGGTTGGTGCGCAACCTTAAATAGAGGCATCAGGAATCCTTTAGCCACTGGGATGTACGTGATACCAATAGCCCAAGCCTGGTTTGGGGTAAATCGCCCCAATGCCCATATCGCGAAGGAACCTGACAATATATTTACGATTAACGTGATGGCCCTTTTTGACCAGAACAGTCCGAATACGTCTGCTGCCATGAGCCGATACTTAAGGTAAATTTCGTCGATCATACGGCGCAGTTCGATCTCTTCATCAGGGGGCCCGATGGGCTGATAATAAGAGGTAGATCGAGAAATATTGAGAAGAACACACTGGTGTTGTATCAATTTTCATGGCTACTCATCAAAAGAGGAGAATAAGATCACAGTCAACTCGTTAGGCCTATTTCTCTCTGTTTTTGCTCAATAAATGTACATAAAATTGCTTTGGTGATTTGCTTAAATTCAATCTTTTACTACTGTTATTTTTAAGAGGGTATGTGTGCTGACCGGCCACTAATGTTTTTTGCAGGAATTTATTTTTCTGCTTGGTCGCTTGGGAACAAATTCAGACGGTAATAAGGAGTGTTAAATGCAGCTAACGCCTAGAGAGCTAGACAAGCTATTGATTTACATGATGGCTGATGTCGCAGCCAAACGAAAAGCCAAAGGTCTAAAGTTAAATCATCCTGAAGCGGTAGCCTTGATCAGTGCCAGTGCATTGGACGGTGCTCGTGAAGGCAAGACGTTGGAAAAGGTAATGGAAGAGTCTAGAAACGTGCTCACCAGTGCTGATGTGATGGACGGTGTCGTAGACATGATTGCTTACGTTCAGGTTGAGGGTGTTTTCACCGATGGGAGCCGTTTGATCACGGTTCACGATCCTATTCAGAGAAAGTGAGGATAAGCATGCCTAAGAAAAACAACACCTCGGACGTCAAAGGCGTACCAGTCGGTGGTCTCGTTCTTGCGAAAGACGACATTGAGATTAATCAAGGCTACCCAGTCACAAAGCTAAAAATCAGAAACACAGGAGATCGCCCCATCCAAGTCGGTTCGCACTTCCATTTCTTCGAAGTTAACAAGTGTCTTTCGTTTGATCGGGAAGCGGCATTCGGCAAGCGTTTGAATATCCCAGCAACAACCGCACTCCGCTTTGAGCCAGGCGATGAGCGCGAAATAGAACTCGTTCCATTTCAGGGTAAACAACGGGTGGTTGGCTTTAACAACCTCGTTGATGGTTGGGTCGGCAATGAGCATGATCATGGCTACCGCCCCCGCCTTACTGAAGCGATGGAGAACATCTCCCGTTTTGATTACGGGAATAAATAACCCTCGATAGACACTGAAAAGAATGACGAGACTGAACGTCAAGGAGTGAGAAATGGCAAAGATTTCACGACGCGAGAATGCCGATCTATTTGGCCCTACCAAGGGCGATAAAATCCGACTAGGCGACACTTGCCTGCTGATTGAAGTAGAACAAGACCTGCGTGTATACGGCGAAGAAGCTGTCTACGGAGGCGGTAAGACCCTGCGTGACGGTATGGGTTTTGACTGTGAATTGACTAGTGCAGCCGGTGCACCAGATCTGGTGATCACTAGCGTGACCATCGTCGATGCCATTCAAGGGGTGGTCAAAGCCGACGTCGGCATTAAAAACGGCCACATTTGCGGCATCGGTAAAGCGGGTAACCCATCCATCATGGATGGCGTAACGGCAGGACTGGCCTGTGGTCCTGGTACTGAGGCTATCTCCGGTGAGCACCTGCTGCTGACTGCGGGTGGTATTGATGCCCACGTCCATTTTATCTCACCACAACAAGCAGAAGCGGCTCTAAGCAACGGCGTTACGACCTTATTCGGTGGTGGTGTTGGCCCAACAGACGGCACCAACGGTACCACTATCACGCCAGGAGTGTGGAACATTGAGATGATGATGCGCGCCTTTGACGACTGGCCTGTCAATGCGGGTCTTCTGGCGAAGGGTAACAGTTCTGCGCTTGCGCCTATCTACGAGCAGATCGAAGCTGGTGCCGCTGGCCTGAAAATTCACGAGGACTGGGGCAGCACACCGGGTGCTATCCGTGCATCACTGACTGCAGCCGACGAACTGGACGTTCAGGTGTGTATCCACACCGATACCCTGAACGAAGCCGGCTTTGTGGAAAACACCATCGCGGCATTCGAAGGCCGCACCATCCACACCTATCACACAGAGGGTGCAGGTGGTGGCCACGCACCGGACATCATCCGCGTTGCAAGCCTTAACAACGTGATACCAAGTTCGACAAACCCAACTATTCCATACGGTATCAACTCACAGGCAGAACTGTTCGATATGACAATGATATGTCACAACCTTAGTCCGAAAATACCGACTGACGTTGCGTTTGCAGAAAGTCGCATCCGCTCAGAAACCATTGCAGCAGAAAACGTACTTCACGACATGGGCGCGATTTCTATCCTCTCGAGTGACTCTCAAGCCATGGGCCGGGTGGGTGAGAACTGGTTGCGTACCATTCAGGCGGCTGATGTCATGAAAAAGCTGCGCGGAAAATTGTCTGAAGATGAAGAAGGCAACGATAACTTCCGTGTACTTCGCTATGTCGCGAAAGTGACCACTAACCCCGCGATTGCTCAGGGTATCAATCACCTTGTGGGCAGTGTGGAAGTGGGTAAATTTGCGGACCTAGTGCTTTGGGATCCTGCGTTCTTTGGCGCCAAACCTAAGATGGTGATCAAAGGCGGCCTGATTTCATGGTCGTTGATGGGCGATCCAAACGCCTCTCTGCCAACGCCGCAACCGGTTAATTACCGTCCGATGTTCGGCACCATGGGTTCAGCGAAGCACAAAACCCGCATCACCTTTACCTCCACCATTGCGCATGAAAATGGTGTGCAAGATCGCTACCAGCTAAAGTCCATTGTTGAACCTGTCTACTCGACACGTGCCGTGACGAAGAAACATATGGTTCGTAACAGTGAAACACCGCAGATCGAAGTGAACCCGGAAACGTTTGCAGTGACGGTCAACGGGGAACACGCAACGGTAGAGCCCGTCGAATCGATTGCGTTGAATCAGTTGTACTTCTTTAGCTGATATGAGGATAGAAACTAAGTAATGACAGCCTTAGATGTTATTTGGGTGGGGATCGGAGGTGGCGCAGGCTCAGTCCTTCGCTGGCAAGTGGGGAAGTGGATCACAGACAGATACAAAACCACATTTCCGCTCTCGACTTTCTTTCTCAACATATCGGGCGCTTTTGTTATTGCTTACCTATCGGTTCTGTTCAGTGTTGACTGGCAGAACCGATTCGGTGAGCCACTAAATGCTTTGATACTTACAGGCTTTCTCGGTGGTTACACCACGTTCAGTTCAATGCAGCTAGATGCGCTTAAATTGGTCGAAAATGGCAACAAAACCTTGGCCATTTTCTACTTAATTAGCAGCACGTGTGCGGGTTTGGTCGCTGCACTTGTCGGTGTTTGGCTTGCGTTGCATGCGGGGTGACACATGAACGGATTGTTTATTTTGGTGTTCATCGGTGGGTTTGTAGGTGCCGTCACGAGGGAGTTCATCATGTTAGTCACGCCCAAGCTGGCTGATGGTTTCCCCCTCGACATTTTTATCGCCAACATCGTTGCGTCTTTTTTGCTCGGTTTTGCAACGGGTCACCACAGGGGGAAACGTATTTCGGATGAACAGATTCTGTTGTTTGGTACAGGCGGGCTTGGAGGAATGTCTACCTTCTCAAGTTTTGCCTATGGCGCAGTCAGCGAGATCAGTAAGCCTGAGGGGGTACTGATATCAGTAGGGTATTTGATTGCCAGTTTGGTGGTGGGATTTTTCGCAGTCTACATAGGGATGCGAATCGCTTCGGCGACTGAAAGATAAATGCGCAAGCAGAACTAGGAGATAAAAAATGATAATGGTTGAACAAATTATTGGTAACGCGAAGGACGCGCAATGGGCTAATACGCTCAATGGATACGAACTAGACCAACTGCACCTGGAGCAGTGGGAAGCACCTAAAAACCGTATCCGTAAAAAATCCAAAAAAGGGCTCGAAATCGCGATTTCACTTCCCCGCGACCAGCAACTGAAAAACAACGACATTTTATACATTGACGAAGATAACCGCATTGTTGTCGTGACGGATATCAGCCTGAAAGACGTCATGGTTATCCGTTTGGACCAGTTTGACGACAAAGACGATTGGACAAAATTGGTTTTCCAACTAGGTCATGCGTTAGGTAATCAGCATTGGCCAGCCATCTTCAAAGACAATGTGGTTTATGTGCCTTTCTATGTCGATAGAAAAATCATGAGTTCAGTAATCCGTACCCATGCATTTGAAGGGATCAGTTTCGACTTTGCATCTGGGGATGAAATCGCACCGCTGCTTGACCCAAGTGAAATGCGATTGCTTTTTGCTGGCGCAGAGGCTTCAACGCACGATCATAGTCATGGACACCATCACGACTAGACGCTGATTCGCCGCACTGTAAACGGAGTTATTTATATGCAGCAATTGTCCTTAACACAGCTCGTCAGAATGGTTCAGCTCACCGACTCTGCGTTACCTATCGGTAATTTTGCGTTCTCCAATGGCTTGGAGTCAGCGTTGCAACTGGGCGTGGTGTCAGACGCCAAGACGTTGAAGTCATTCACCCAAACAGTTCTCAAGCAAAGTGGCCGTCTTGACGGCGTTGCCTTACTTCATGCGCACAGGGCTGCATTAAAGAACGACTTCGACAAGATTCTGGAGATTGATCAGGAGCTTTGGTCTCGTCGTGTTGGTGAAGAGCAACAACTGATGGTTAGCAGAATTGGTCGCAAGTTCGCTGAGCTGGTGGAGAAAACTGCGCCATCACCGTTGCTCTCCCGCTGGTTGAATGCTATTCGAGAAGAGAATACCCCGGGTTGTTTTGGTACCTCGCACGCTATCATTTTTTCTGAGATGGGTATTGATGAGCGACAGACGTTTGCCGTCCATCAATATGGTGTGGCCTCGATGGTATTGAGCGCAGCAATCCGCCTGATGAAAATCGACCACTACGACACCCAAAAAATACTGTTTGAAATTAATGAAAGTCTCGACGACGAATACGATGCTATCTCGCTAAAAACACTTGATGACATGAACTCGTTTGCGCCAACGTTGGATTGCCTGATGGGGCATCACACGCAGGCACATGTACGTATGTTTATGAACTAAATTTGTCCGTATGTCACATTCAAAAGGAATTAACAATGAAAAAAATTACGCGTATTGGTATCGGTGGCCCAGTTGGTTCAGGAAAAACAGCCATCATTGAAGCCATCACACCACGCCTTATCGCTCTGGGACTGAAACCTCTCATCATCACCAATGACGTTGTTACCACTGAGGATGCTAAACAGGTTCAACGCACACTGAAAGGCGTGTTGGTAGAAGAAAAAATTCTGGGTGTGGAAACGGGGGCTTGCCCACACACTGCGGTGCGAGAAGACCCATCAATGAACATTGCCGCTGTAGAAGAAATGGAACAAAAGTATCCAAACAGCGATGTTATTTTCATTGAGTCAGGCGGAGATAATTTGACCCTTACGTTTAGCCCGGCGCTGGCTGACTTCTACATCTACGTTATCGATGTGGCGGCAGGGGATAAAATTCCGCGTAAAAACGGGGCAGGTGTCTGTCAGTCAGACATTCTGGTGATCAACAAGCAAGATCTTGCCCCCTATGTCGGCGCTGATCTCTCTGTAATGGATCGTGACTCCAAGCTGATGCGTGGCGACAAGCCGTTTATTTTCACTAACTGCAAAACTGGTGAAGGTATCGACAACCTTATCCAACTGATCATGAACATGGCGTTGTTTGACATTGAGTATGATGCAAGCCTACTGGAGTTGGATGGCGACTATGCATGATAAATTAAAGCTAGTTTCAAATGCTTATGAACTAGACAATTATCGTGATGAACCGAAACAAATGCGCTCCGCAGCGCCCGGTAAGGTGGGTGAGCTTAAGCTCACCTTCACCAAAAGCGGTGATCGTTCTGTTCTAAGCCACCTTTACCGTGTGGTGCCTCTATTGGTCCAAAAAGCCCTATACTGGGACAACGAAATGCCAGAACTGCCGATCTGCTCGATGATTTCGGTTGGCGGTGGTGTTTTACAGGGCGACAGGTACCACATCGATATCAATGTGGAAGAAGGCGCTTGTGCCCACGTGACGTCTCAAGGGGCGAATCGTATCCACCAGATGGATGCCAACTATGCAGCGCAATACCAGAGCATTACGGTCGGGCCCGAAGGGTATTTGGAGTTCATGCCAGATTTCACCATTCTTTACAAAGACTCGCGCTACATTTCCCAAACCGACATTGTTATTTCCCCTGGGGCAAGCTTGCTTTACTCGGAAATGGTCATGCTTGGGCGCCTGCATCACCAGGAAGAGCGTATGGAGTTTGATCTGCTGTCACTGCTGACACGTGTTAAGACCCCAGACGGTAAAAACCTGTTCACTGAGAAAATCCTGCTTGAGCCGGAAAGCGATTTTCCTGAGAAGGTCGGTGAAATCATTGGCTTCAATGTGTTTGCTAACGTCATTTGTCTGACATCGAAAGAGCAGGCTGATGAAATTCGCCGCGAATACAAGGCCTTTTTCGCTGAAGACAAGTCTGTGTATGCCTCTATCTCTAACCTGCCAAACTCTGCGGGCATCATGCTGCGAGTCGTCGGGACGGAGAGTTATCTGGTGCGTGATCAGGTGACCCAATTCTGGCGGGTATGCAGAAAAGCAATTAAGAAACGCGATCTGCCGAGAAAGTTTGTCTGGAACTAAACAGGGGTAGAGAAATGAATAATTTTGTCACTTATTGCTTGAGAGGAACCAGCCAGGTGTTCTTTATGAACAATGCGCTGACGGGGGTTCTCTTTGCTTTTGCAATTGCTTACGCCTCTTTTGTTTCAGGACAATGGTCGACGGCGATTGGCGCGTTGCTCGGAGTGGTGATGGCGACAGCGGTTGCCGTTTGGCTAAAGCTTGATAAGGAGATGATTGAGTCAGGTCTGTATGGCTTTAACGGGGTGTTGTTTGGTATTGCACTTCCGACGTTTATTGCCAACTCAGTCGCCCTTTGGGTTCTTATTTTGGTTGGCGCAGCGTTCAGTGTAGTGGTGACTGAGGCGTTTAAAAACACCTTGACGAAAAAGCTTGGTATACCCGGGTCGACTGGGCCTTTTGTTCTGTGTGGCTGGCTGTTTATGGTCGCCGCATATAATTTCGGCCATGTTGATGTCTCAATGTATCCAAAGCCAGTGATTCCGACGGATTATGTGTCCGGCGAGATGTTTTTCCCATCCTTGTCTGAGTTGGTCACCATCTTTTTTAAAAACATCGGTGAGGTATATCTCCTTGGTTCTGCGGTTAGTGGTGCAATCATTCTGGCGGGCATCTTCATTGCGTCAATTCCTGCTGGGGTTGCTGCTGTTGGTGGTTCCATCGTTGCTATCGTGTTTGCCATCATCTTGGGGGCTAACCCAAATGCGGTAAGCGCAGGGCTTTACGGATTCAGCCCCGTACTGACTGCTATGGCAATCGGCGTGATATTTATGCCTGTCTCCACGCGAACGACGATGTTTGCCTTGTTTGCCACCATTATTACCGTTGTGCTGCAAGCCTCGTTCGACATTTTGATGCAGCCAGATGGCCTGCCTTCTTTCACCTTCCCGTATGTCTTTACGCTGTATGTCTTTATGGCAGCGAAAAACGTGATGGAAGTTGGAACAGAAAGCAAGGATTAACCCCTCAGGGGTTTAAGGATAGACATTATGCATATGAATGACGCGCTCATCTCTGCGTCTGTTGCTTTGCCCCTAATTGGTGTGGCTGCGGGTGCGATTGTAATGAGCTGTTATAAAGTGCAGCAAGAGGTGCAGGTTAATTCAAAACTCGTTGTCATGATGGCGGTGCTTGGTGCGTTTGTTTTCGCCGTTCAGATGGTGAATTTTGCTATTCCTGGCACTGGGGCCAGTGGGCACATGGCAGGGTCAATATTGCTGTCTGCGTTGCTTGGACCGTTTGCCGGGTTTGTCGTGATCTCTTCGGTGCTGATTATTCAGGCGCTCTTTTTTGCCGATGGTGGGCTGCTTGCTCTTGGGGCCAATATCGTCAACGTCGGTCTGATCCCTTGCTTCCTGATTTACCCTCTTATTTGGTGGCCGCTGACCTCACTGAAAACGGGAAAATTGTTCCTGTTTATCGCGTCAATCACCGCGGGTGTGCTGATGATGGTGCTTGGCGCGACAGGCATTGCCGTGATGACGCATGTCAGTGGCATCACTCATCTGCCGTTGGTGGAGTTTTTGGCTCTGATCGTGCCTATCCATCTGGTCATTGGTCTGTTTGAGGGAGTTATCACTGCGACAATCCTTCACTTTGCGTTGACCAACGATGATATCAAGCAGTTTCGCCCGATGTTGAGTGCGGAGCGCCAGAGCAGGTTTACCTCTGTGATGCTGCTGTGCTCTTTGATAGTGGGGGGCATGTTGAGCCTCTTTGCATCAGGAAACCCTGACGGCATGGAGTGGACAGTGGAAAAAATGGCCCACAATTCGCTCATCACCTTTGCCCCCGAGCCTGTGAATGACGTTCAGCAATCGCTAAGTTTTTTCTCTGATTATGATTTGAACGGAAAATTTCCGGTCATGGAAACGTCGATGGCAGGGATATTTGGGAGCGTATGCACGCTGGTATTTATCATGTCGTTGTTTTATTTGATTAAATTCATTTCAAAACGCGATAGCTGACGGAAAGCCAATGAAACTGTTGCAGTTATCACTTCGTAATTATCGAAGTATCGATGATTACAGCCGAAAGGATAATTTCATTACCCAACTGGACCCGCGGGCGAAGATCATCAGCGCGCTTGTTGTACTAATAGCGATAGTCAGTCAGGGAAGCTACTCAGTGACATCGCTGCTTCCTTTGCTGCTGTTCCCTGTTGTCATTATGGCGCTGGCGGATATTCCGTTCAAATTCCTGTCCGGAAAACTGCTGGTGATGTTGCCTTTCAGCCTCATGCTCGGGGTATTGAATCCTTTGTTGGACCAAGGGCAGTGGTTGACGCCGTGGGGGAGTGTGGTGTCCTCGGGGTGGCTGTCGCTAATCTCGATTGTCTTGAGGGTGTTGCTGTGCGTGTCTATTTCTCTCTTGCTGTTCAGCTCGACGGGGATCAAACCGATAGTGACGGCACTGCAGCGCATGAAAGTGCCCCGTGTTCTTACCACGCAAATTTATTTGCTCTACCAATTCTTCTTTGTGGTGGCAGAGGAATTTATCGCCATGTTACAGGCATACAGCCTACGCAAGGTGAAGAAAGAAAATGCCGTCCCGTTTGGGTTTTATAGCCAATTGTTGAAAATCCTTTTTGTCAAGTCGATGAACAGGTGCATTCGTATTCATCAAGGCATGTTGGCCAGAGGATTTACCGGACAGTTACACGAACACACGAGTCTTTCATGGCAGATGAAAGACTCTCTCTGGACGGTATTTTGGCTTTTCTTTTCATTTATTTGTTGGAAATACAACGTTGTCACCCAGTTGGGCAGCGTCTTTATGGGATAGAAAATGAGCCATCATCTGATTACATTTGACGACATTAGCTATGAGTACGACGACGGTAGTTTTGCCCTTGAAGGCATCAGCTTCCAGATTCATCACGGTGAGAAAATTGGATTGCTGGGGGCAAATGGTGCCGGTAAATCAACGTTAATTGGTGCTTTATCGGGTTTTATTCCGGTTACTCACGGTGCGATTTTCATTGGAAACCTAAAAGTGTGCGAGTCCAGCCTCAACACGGTTCGGCGGACGCTAGGTGTGGTATTCCAAAATCCGGACGACCAATTATTTATGCCTACGGTTTACGACGATATTGCATTTGGGTTGAAAAACCTTGGGGTGCCTGATGAAGACATTGATGCACGAGTTCGGGCTGCGCTGGTCGTAGTGGATGGGCTAAACATGATCGATAAACCACCATATAGACTATCGCTGGGGCAAAAAAAACGTGTTGCGATTGCAGGGGTTATCGCAATGGAGCCCCATGTTTTGGTACTGGATGAACCAACTAGCAGCTTAGATCCGATCGCACGGGAAAATGTCATCCGGATTATCAAATCCTTTACACACAGCCAACTCATTGCCACGCATGATCTCGACATGGTGCTTGAGGTTTGTGACCGAGTTGTTGTGCTAAAGGAAGGGAAACTGGTTTGTAGTACAAGGCCAGCCGAATTGTTCTCTGATGAAAAAGCACTGAGGGAATTTGGGTTGACGCTGCCTTTGTCGATGAAACCCGTCCAGTGCCCGGGTAAACCCACATTGTATCGCAGTAACTCATAATGTTGGTTTTGTTTTTATTAACATAGATTTAGATGCAATAGAAAGGATACGATATGGATATTTTAAACAGTGGTGATACAGCGTTTCTTTTGCTATGTACCGCGTTGGTTTTATTGATGACGCCTGGCCTTGCTTTGTTCTATGGCGGCTTGGTCCGGGAGCGTGACTCGCTCACCATCATGCTGCAAAACTTCATTTGCATGGGTGTCGTTTCCATCATTTGGGTGTTTGGTGGTTTTAGCCTCGCTTTCGGTCATGATGTAGCCGGTGTGATTGGTTCGTTAACCCAGTTTATGGGGATGAGGCACATTGGAGCAGTGCCAAATGATGCGTATGCACCAAACGTTCCCTTCATTTTGTTTTTCGCCTACCAAATGATGTTTGCCATCATTACACCGGCACTCATAACTGGAGCATTTGCAGGGCGATTCCGGTTTGGGCCTTATCTGAAATTTATCATCCTGTGGACACTGCTGATTTATATTCCGGTTGCGCACTGGGTGTGGGGTGGCGGTTTCCTCTCCAAACTTGGTGTGGTGGATTTCGCCGGGGGTATTGTGGTTCACGCCACGGCGGGCGTGTCAGCGCTGGCTACGGCGTTGTATGTTGGCAAGCGTGTTAGCGTTCGCAAAGGCGAACATGAGTTGCCGGCAAACCTGCCTTTGGTGGCTGTCGGTGCCGGCTTGCTGTGGTTTGGTTGGTTTGGCTTTAACTCCGGCGGTGCCTATGCGGCAAACGAGCTTGCCGCTTACGCCTTTACCAACACCACCCTTTCTGGTTCAACGGCCATGTTGGTCTGGATGTTCTGGGAGTGGCGTGAGCGTGGCCGACCTTCCTTCTCTGGTACCTTGGTTGGGGCTGTGGCAGGTCTCGCTACCATTACACCAGCGGCAGGGTATGTTGAACCAAGCTCAGCCATATTAATCGGCTTGATTGGGGCAACTGCGTGTTACTTTGCCAAGCACATTCAGGAGAGGCTAGGCGTGGATGATGCGTTGGAAGTGTTCCGCGCCCACGGCATTGGCGGTATCGTCGGTTCCATTTTGGTGGGTGTTTTGGCAAGTGAAGCAATTGATAAAGTCGAGGCTAGCGTTTACCAAGTGTTTATCCAGATCGTGGGTGTTGTTGTGGTGTCTGTGTATTCATGGTTTATCACAATGTTTATCCTGAAGTTGGTTGACCGCAATGGTGATTTGAAAGCCCCTGATGAGATGCAAGAGAAGGGGCTTGATTTTGCCGGTTTGGGTGAGCATGCCTATCACTATGATGACGTTGGTGAGGATGACATCGTCGCTGGTGGGTTTAACGATGGGGAAGAAACCTCAGGCGAAGAAACCTCAGACGAAGAAACCCCAAAGGAAAATGGTGAACCACCCAAACAGTGATAGGACTGGGACGGTTTTCAGGCACTACGAGATAGAGTAGTACACTTACAAACACGCGGAAATCCAGAAAGGATTTCCGTTTTTTTCTGATTACTTTATGCGACACACGGCAGAGTTAGCAGTTCGGGTTTGTACAGTTGGAAGCCTTGGAAAAGGTCGAACCCCAGTGTCTTTGCTGTACGGTACGCTTCATCAGTTTTGATTTTGTCTGCCAACAACTATTGCCAAGTTGGCATGGTAGAAAATAGAAGAAAGGATAGAGAGCGGGTAACGCTCCCCTCCATTATCGACAGGGCGATATAAAGGGGAGTCTGTGGTTACTTCTGCAAAATCATTTCACTAGGAAGTGCTTAACGAATTCAGTGATTTTCACCATATCGTCAACCGTGATGAACTCTTCAGTGGTGTGTACTTTTGCCATACCAGTAGAAAGGTTGACCGTTGTTAGGCCTTTCTTGTTGAAGTTATTTGCATCGCTACCGCCGCCAGTGCCTTTGGTGAATGCATCGATGCCCATGTCAGCGAACGCCGCTTTGATTGCGGTTACGTGAGCATTGTCTTCTTCGATTACAAATGCATCGTATGCGCGGCTTGATTCGATTTCGACTTCCGCACCGTGTTTTTCAGCCACAAATTCGAAGGTTGAGATCATGTGCTTCACTTGCGCATCGAGCTTCTCACCGTTTAGTGAGCGAGCTTCCGCAACGATGGTGAGTTCAGGCATCACGATGTTGGTTGCTTGGCCGCCGTTAACCATACCGATGTTCGCGGTGGTTTCTTCATCGATACGCAGCAGATTCATTTGGGTGATAGCATCTGCTGCTACCATGATTGCGCTGATGCCTTCTTCTGGTGCAAGACCTGCGTGTGCCGGGCGACCTTTGATTGTCGCAACGATTTTTTGTTGGCCCGGTGCCGCCGTCACGATAGTACCGATAGGGCCGCCTGTATCGAGTACGATTGCTTCCGTTGACGTTACATGCGACATATCGAAGTATTCAGAACCAAACAGGCCACCTTCTTCATGTACTGTGAACGCCAATTCCAGTGTTTTGTGCTCTAGGTTTTCAGCTTGGATGCAACGAACTGCTTCCATAATGGCTGCAATACCAGATTTGTCATCACCACCAAGAATCGTGTTGCCTTTCGAGCGGATGATGCCGTCTTCGATGATTGGCTCGATGCCAATACCTGGTGTTACGGTATCCATATGGCAGCTGATTAGAATAGAGCCTTCTTTTTTACCTTCCAAACGTGCGTATACGTTGAAACCGTTTGAGATGTGCTCAGGAACTGGAAGTTTATGAACCGCGAAGCCGAGTTCGCCCAGTTGCTCTGCCAGTGTTTCTGCGATTTGTTTTTCGTTCATTGTTTCGCTGTCGATACGAACTAATTGGCAGAAGTGTTCAACTAAACGTTCTTGATTAATTTGTGTCATTAGGTGTCTCATTCTTTCTTGGTCGAGATCGTCGCCATGAAGCTGGGATCACGAAAGGGAACAGAACTTCTCTTATTACACACCTTCTTCTAGCGAAAACTGCGTTGAGTCAAAGAAGAGACCTGCCTGACATTCTTCTGACCATCAAAAATCACGAAGTGATGGTGTGGTCACGCTCTTCGTTAGTGGGAGCAAAAGCGTTGATTTTCAATTTAACCACACCTTTGCGAAACTAGAGAGCGGAAAGGGTGGGATGGTTTTTGTCGGCACTTTGCTTATTTTTCGTACCAAGCAGAAAAAGAGACATACAAAGTATGACGAAAGTGGCGTTTACCCATCATTGAATTAAATGAATTGCATTCATCGTGATACATTTATAAGTGTAATATTATGTTTCTATTCGTTTTAACAGCATGATATTTAACATAAAAATAACACCAAAGCCTACCAAGGTCGTTTGGACAAAAATTAATATAATGTACGGTGAAAGGTTATGAACGTGCGTAAACTCACTTTATTGAGTTCTCTAGTTTCAGTGTTAGTTGGTTGTGGAGGTGGAAGTAGCAGTGATGGTGATTCTGGTCAATCTCTTCTTTTAAAAGGCAAAGCGATAGATGGCTATATTGTTGGTGCAACCGTCTTTTTGGATTTGAACTTGAACAATCAGCTTGATGCGAATGAGCCAAATGTGAAAACACAGGGTGAGGGCGATTTTGAACTTAGTATTCCTAGTAAGTATCAACAGTGTGCCCAATATGTTCCTTTAGTGGTTGACGTGCCGGAGGGTGCTATTGATACTGACACTCCAGAAACGCCAATTGAAGAAGCGTATCAAATGGTGTTCCCTCCACAGTTTGCACTCACAACGGATCAAGATTTACTGAACTTGACGCCATTGACGTCCGTTGTTTGGAAGCAAGTGGAGCAAGAGCTTCGTAGCCAGCAATCAAATGGACTATCTTGTGATTCTATTCTTAAAGAGGAAGCGCTACGAACGGATATTTCACAGCGCTTAAAAGAGCAAGAGTTCCGAGTAGCACGGCGCTACAACGTGACTGTTAATGAGTTGTACGGTGATTATGTTGCTAGTGGTGACACGGCTCTGCATGAGTTAGCAAAAGCGTTGGTTCCGGGATTACAAAAATCTTATACCGAAACAAAGCAACTTATTGATGCGAATCCTGAAGCGGATTTTGCTTGGGTTGAGTACTTTTTGGGTAAATTCCACGATCAAAGCGAACAATACGATGAAAAATGGTATCGATATGAGTTTGTTCAGGTATCAAATGGCAACAATCGTTCAGAAACCTATGTAATGTCAGATGATTTGGAAACTGAGCTATTTCTTTTCGACAAACACCAAATGCAAACAATTCAACGTAATGGTGTAAACATTGAAAACAATGTTGCCATACAGAAGACTGAGTATGACTCAGGATATTCCTGTAATCGAGATGAGTGGCTAGAAACGTTATTGGATGATTCATCAGGTGTTCGTAACAGCGTGTTTGGAAATGCACAAAGTTGGGGCGAGTGTTTAACTATTACAGGGAATTTTGGTCAGTATCTCGTGACGAAGAACTATCGTAATGGTGACTTGGTTAGTTATACATCACATTCATATTTCGATGGAAAAGATAGTGGTTTTGGTCATTTAGTTGGAATGACAGATGTGATCGATCAAACTGATTTAACTCCAATTAGGGGGAAAATTGATACCAATTTTTACAGCGAAGAAGGACACGAAGCTGATTCGTGGATGCGAGTAAAAAATGAATTTGGCAAGAACTTAAATGAGCCATCTCAGATTATGACGATTCATAATAGTGATGGGCGTTGGGAGCGTCTTACCAACTACCGTGATGGTACGTTTAAAGAAGAGTGTGGCGATTCTGAAGAAAGTTTATCAGTAGAGAGCTGTACAAAGTAAATAGAGTCACTAATTTCGCAAGAAATACCCAGCAACGCTGGGTATTTTTATATTTTTTATAAAGAAAAAAGTTAGAACAAAATAAATAACAATAAATGAGAAATTGTTTAAGAGAGGCACTTATCAATATATGAAAGGACTAAGCAGCCTATAACTAGTACTCAATCAACCAATGAGGGGTGCGCTATGGGTTTTTACACAAGAATACTGATTTATGTCCTGCTGATATTTGTATTGGCGAGTGCCATCATCTATAGCGTAGTTGATATTAGAAAGGAGCAATCTGAAGCAGCTGAAAATCCGATAGGAAGCTTTGAAGTGCATCTATTTTTTGACCAGCAACAAAACTATCGTTAGCTAAAAAATTTAATAAATTCAATGGATTGATGTTTTTTTAGTTGCGAATTTTGTTTGATAATTTTATTTCACTTTTAAATTCTCGAAAGCATCGATGGTTTGAGGCAGTTTGAAAGGGTACACAAAAAAACAAACACGTATCCTACATGTTCGGAGTTTCATTATGACAACAAAAACAGTTCTTAACCCTGGTCTTGAGTACAGCAACGAAGCCGTCTTATATACGGGCCATTTTATTACGGTTAACGAAGACCAACCAAAAGCGCATGCTGTGGTCGTGCAAAGTGGGAAAATACTTTTTACGGGCACTAAAGATCAGGCTGAAACATTCCTAAATACGGAAAATATCTCTTACCGTCATGACGCTCAATTTGAAGGGAAAACGATTGTTCCGGGCTTCATTGAAGCACACATGCACCCACTGATGGCGGCGCTGTTTACTGGCATGTTCGAGTATGGCGGCCAGTATGATCGCTTAGGTGTTGGTGGCAAATTACTAAAAGGCTGCTCAACGGAAGAGACGTTAAAAGCTCGCATCAAAGAATTAAAACAAGAGCATGATAATGCAGGGAAAACAGGTGACTGGCTTAACCTTTGGGGTCTTGACCCCTTGTTGATGACAGATGGCTCCATAGTCAACCGTGATTTCCTTGATTCAGTAGTTGATGACTCTCCAGTCTTTTTCATGCATGCGAGTTGCCATTTAGCAACAATGAATTCGCAAGCAATCGAAAAAGTAGGGTACAGCTTAGATGATGATCCAGAGTTTATTCTCCGTGAAAACGGTCGACTAACGGGTGACATTGCAGAGATGAAAGATCTGTATCGCGCACTGAATGTTGGCGCATTTAACTATGGCACTGATCCTGCGGTTATCGGCAAAACACTGATTGATTACGCGAACATTGCCCATTCACTCGGCGTAACGACCGTTGCTGATTGTGGTATGGGTATTCCATCTAACCCTTATCCACTGTACCAAGCACTCAGTGCAAATCCAGCATTTAAACTTCGTGTTACTGCATACCCACTTGTTGGCGTATTCAGCGTAGATGAAGTGAATGCAATGAAAGCAGAGAACAATGATCGCTTAAGCATTGGCAGCGTTAAGTACGTGAATACCGACGGCTCAATTCAAGGGTTTACCGCGAACTTGCTAGACGGTCAGACATTCTATAATGGCAAGCCAAGCACATCACTGACTCGTGACATTGAAGAGATCTATGAGGCTTCTCTTCCTTTCCATAAGGCGGGTTACAACATCTCTTTCCACTGTAACGGCAATGGTACAACAGAAAAACTGTTAGACCTTATCGAGCGTATGCAAAAAGACACGTCAATGCCAAATGCACGTCACTGCCTAGAGCACAATCAAATGGTGACTGACGAACAAATGGACCGCATGAAAGCGCTAGGGGTTTGTCACAACCTATTTGGTACACATGTACCGGTGTGGGGGGATGTGCATGCCACTCAAACCGTGGGGCCTGAGCTTGTTAAGCGTTTGAACCCATTCCAAACGTCTGCGAAAAAAGGCATTCCGTTTTCTATCCACTGTGATGACGGTGTGACACAGGTTAACCCATTATTTATGATGTGGGGCGCGATGAATCGTAAATGCATATTCTCTGGCAATGTGTATGGTGAAGAAGAGTGCTTGACCGCAGAGCAAGCACTGCATGCGGTAACACTAGGTGCTGCATACCTAATGGGGCATGAAGACAACAAAGGTTCGATTGCACCAGGAAAACTGGCTGATTTCGCAGTACTAGATGCAGATCCTTTGAATACGCCTAAAGAGCAGATCAAAGACATTCACGTTCATGCAACGGTATTGGGCGGTGAAGTGACAGTACACCCACGTATAGCAACGTCAGTGAAAGAAACAGAAATGGCTTAACACCAACATAAACGCACTTTCACTTAACTCAAAGAGCACGCACAGTGCTCTTTTTTTATGTCTGTTAAAAGGCTTAGTCAGAAACTAAGGTCAAAGGCCCGGAGATGGAAGCGACATGCTCTAGCGAGGAAGCTAAGGTGAGCCCAATTGGTATTGGTAAGTGGTCGGATTATTGTGCACGAAAACATGCTTAGAGAAGGTGTTAATGGTGATCACTTACGGCGCTAAAGGTAGAGTACTTGCCCGACCAATAGTGAAATACAGCGCGCTATGATTTTACGTCACAGCAAAGCGCAATACCCATATGGCGTGATGTGCGTTGAGACGTAATTTTGTCCCGTTCACGCAATGGCACTTTACTGCGTTGTTCTTCCCTGATTGTTTGCGTCAGCGGCTGTTAGAGATAGAACCGACAGAATGCGCTGAATATAGCACCTTGAAGTTATTTGGGCGTCAGTGTGAAAGAGAGACTTTAGGCCAACCATGGGAGGCTGGCCTATGATGCTAGTTACTTTAAAGGTAGGGCTTGTTTAAGTGGCAGGGGAAGAGGGGTAATGCTTGACTTATGTATTCTGGTGCTCATGTATCCGCCGATCAGCGCTAGTAGCGCGAGAGTCATCATCGCAAGGTTAAAGCCGAGCACTCTTGCATTGGCATTCGCTTTCAATAGGTAACTCGCTTGATGGTTATCGAGTTGGTAACGGTCAATTAAAATATCGACCCTCGCATTGTCAATATACGGAACATGGGAGACTTGCTTTAAGTCGGACACAAACGAAGTTGGGTAGTATGTGGAAATTTCTTGATTGGAGCGAATACTGTTATCCACCGCCCACTGATTTATTCCCCCAAACAGACTTATCCCAAGCACTAGGCCAATGTTTCTCACCGTTGCTTGTAATCCGCCGGATTGCTCAGCATCACGTTCACCTAATGCATTTGTGATAATTACTGGGCATTGTGACGCCAAGATTCCCATTGATGCGCCAAGAAGTGCCATACCGATATAAAAAGACCCTAAGATTTGGTCACTTTGGCTTGATAAAAGCAATGTCGCGCCAGCGGTAAACATCCCCATAAACGCGATCTGACAGAGTTTTTTAGGTGATTGATGCTTGAAAAACAGTGGAGTGGCGACGGACAAGAAAATCATACACGCAGAGAACAGTAGAATGATGCCACCAGAATGCGCCGAAGAGAGAGAAATTGCGACCTGCAAGTAAGTGACAACAACAAAACTACTGCCGCCCAGTGCGATATACATTAAAGAGAGCACGATAAAACCGGTACGTGATGCACTGTTTATAAACCAACTAATAGGCAGCAGTGCGTATCCATAGGCTCGTTCAAAGCGAATTTGCTGAAATATGAAAATGCCGAATAAGAAGCAGCCAAGTCCTAGTAGAAACAGTGCTGGGCTGATAGGAAAAATAAAGCTAAGCCATGATGGCGTATTCGCGCCATTTAAGACCAATATCGCTCCCCAGTAAGGCATTTTTATTAAGCTAAACGAGATCATTACCGTGCTGATTGCTCCAAGACTCGCACCTAAAATATCAAACTTAGCGGGTTGGTTGGTGTGAATCGGGCGGATACAAAATATCGCCGTCAGTAAACTTAAAAAATAACAAATGGCAATGAGCACGAAAGGCCAGTACCAGTGGGTATTATCGTGTAGCCAACCACTCACCAAAGGGATCAATGCTGCAGCCAGTCCAGTTGCAGCCGCCATTAAACCGAAACCGACCGCTCGGTTTTTACCGGGAAAGTGCGCTACGACAAGGGCGAGAACCGCAGGCAATATTAACGCAGAGGCAATACCGGCAAGTGGTCGTACAAATAAGGAAATGGTCGACATATTGTCGATGGTGATAAAACCAATGGTTGAGATGAGGCCGACAGAGGTGCCTAAAATAAGCAGTCGTCTCCAACCAATGATCAGCCCCAGCGCACTGGCAGATAACATGAAAGCTGCGCCTACAAGCGGTTGGACCGTACCCAAAAATTGAATATTTGAGATATCAGTTTGAAAGAGTTGCACTAATGCCGAAGTGGAAATCGAAAGGTTTGCGACATCGGCTGAGAGTGTGAATTGTGCTAGGCACAGAGCGATGAGCAGCCAGCTCTTATTCTCTTTTGTATTTTCCATAGCGCCTCACTTAGTGACTGAGGAAAGGTAGGGGTTAAAACTAAGAAAGCCCCGGCGTACCCGGGGCGAATAAGAACGTAAACTAGCTCTTCATTAACGATCTCTGGGGGAGTTTAGAACATAGTGCCAAACCACCAAGCATCAGACCGATAAGTGCAAATAGAGCGTAGTGAACAGACTGCAAGCGTGATTCTGCCATTACTTCAATCACAATGCGTTGTTCCTCTTTATCGGCAATCAAGTTTTCCATCAGGTCAACAGCCATCGCATTTGACACAAATGGCAATGAAGGTTGCTCAATAATGATTTGTTTTGTTTCAGCAGACAGAGCCTCATGTTCCGCCACGTTAGACTTAATTGCGCCAGTGAGAGAGAACAGCATAACAGAGCCTAAAATTGCAACGCCGAATGCTTGTCCCACATTACGTGATGTCGCTTGGATGCCGCCAGACTGCTGCGCTTCACGCTCATCAAGCGCTGAAGTAACTACGATGGATGCTTGAGATGCCAATAGACCTGCACCAGTACCAAAAATAGTCAGAGAGATGTATTGCCAGAAGGTGATGCCTTCCGTAGTGAAGCCAAGGAACATGAGCGCAGTACCGGCTGCCGCAATAATAAAGCCTAACTGGCATACGCGTTGACAAGTCCAGTTGGAAAGTTTTGCAGGTGCACCTAAGGAACCGATCATCATACCCAAAGCGAACGCACACAGAGCCATGCCGGAAGAGAACGCGCTCATGCCAGCGACAAGCTGCATGTATGACACGTTAATGAAGCCTGTCGCACCGAATAGCAGGAAGATGGTTGCGCATAGCACTAAACCAACCACGACTTGCGGGTTCTTAACATAAGAAGATGGAAGAAGTGGCGTACCACCTTGTGCTTCAAAGCGACGCTCCCACACCATCAGTGCTTTTAGAATACTAGCGCCAAGCAGAACGGTTGGAATTGCTGGAGATAAGCCAAAGATGCTGAAGTCAGTAAGCGGCGCAACCAGACCCCACTCAGAAATCTTCAGAAGACCGGTTACAAAACAAAGCAAGCCAATACCCGCGAGTGCAATGCCGACCGTATCCAGTTTGCCTTTAAATGGGCTAGCGTCAAGCGTAGGTAGTTTCATGCTGCCAAACATAACCAGTAAGCAGTAAACGCCCAAGCCCATAAACGCCACACGGAAACTGGCAACATCAAGGATGAACCCGAAGAGCAGTGGAGTGATAGCACTGGCAAGACCGACTAATGCGGCAATGGCGGAGAATGCGATCGCTTGGTCTTTACCTTTATAGATACCAGCAACATTTGCCAGCACAGCAGGGATTAGCAAACAAGCACCTAAACCAGCGCCAACGCGTGCGCCGTAGTTCAAGATTTCCATATTCGGTGCGAAAGCTGCCCCAAAGGAAGCGGCAGCTAGCATGCCAGCGCCGATGACCATTTGGCGTTTCCAGCCAATAATAAGACCGATCAGACCACCTGCTATCATGCCAGCACCAGCGATAAGCGGGTACATAGCATTGGCCATTTGAATTTGTGGCATAGTCGCCCCGTGAAGCGCGATGAGCGCATCTGTAGAAATCGCTAAGCCTGAGTTATCTGCCATTGTTGAAAACTGGGCAGCAAGAAGAACAATCAGAGGGAACCATTTGGCTAGCCCTGATTTTTCTTCCTGTTTAGGAAGGGTAGAAGCGGATACCGTCATAGTAGATACCTTTTGGTTGAAGAGCAAAAGCTCACGTCGTTATAATTATGAATTAATCATCACCGTTATTTAACCGCGTGTGGTTGCTTTCGCTCCAACCAAAAAAAGTATCTTTAGAAGAAAAAAAATTGTATTTGTAAATTAATAGGTAAAAAAAGCTAAAATCACTCTAACCATCTGACTTTCTTGTTAAAATATAAGATACGTCTATTCCATTACTTTGCTGGACATCGAGGAAAATTCGCCCTTCATCCAGTCGCCATGTATTCAATCGAAGTAACGTACCCCCTATAGGGACGTCTAACTTGGTATTTTCGATGAACGCTTCAAGTCCTTCCACATGCCGGTTCTCAATATCGAAATGAGCGCTGATATGTTCACGTTGACGCATCACTAAGGTTCCGTCGTAGGTGTAGCTGAATTCTTTGTATTGGTTGTGAATGGAAAGGCGAATTTCCCCGCCTTTGATCAGTAGGAAAGCACTACTGTCGATCTTTTTGTCATTGATATAGATCGCACCTTCACCTTGCCATCCACCTTCATATACCCGAAATGGGTCATTCAAAACGTAATAGGTTTTAGTGCCAAGCAAACACGAAAGGACAATCACCAAGGCGAGTATTAATAATTTCAAAAGTCGACTTTTTGGCACTTCAATACTCCTTCTATTTGAGAACACACGCGATAAAAGGCGTCTTGTTTGACTACATATTTGACGGGCCCAACGGAGTCGAGCTGCAGCGTCTCTAGCTCGTCAGGCGTAGCATCAAACAAAACCCAGTGTTTTCCTTGCTGGTGGCTGACTCGAGAAGGTTCAGTAACGAAGAGACCAGAGGCGGAGAGGGCAAACGATGCAATTCCGACGGCGATTGTTAGCGTAAAAAAACGCAGCGATGGTAAGTGATGAATACTTAAAGTAGCGTCGGTATTTGTTACGTTTTCCGCGTTATCTGCCGAGATTTGCGTTTGTGCTTCAACACGCACTGTCGCCTCTTTGCACTCATCGAGTTGAGGAGCGACAGAAAGCACATAACCTTGCTTGGGGATGGTTCTAATAAGATTACGCTCAACGTCTTGCAGCGAAAACCTAAGCGCTTTGACGGTTTGGTTTATGGTTGCGTTGGTTGCGTAAGAATCTTTCCATAGTGTCTCTTCAATGGATGCGCGAGACAGAACGTCAGGAAACGTCTTAATCAACTCATGAAGCAAGTTGGCTTCTCTAGCGCGTAGTCGAGATAAGTCTCCTTGTTTTTCAATCACTCCGGAAGTGGGTGAAAAGGATATATCACCGATTTTATATACCGGTGGCTCCAAGGATAGATTCGTCATTTTATGTTCTCTTCATCATTGTTACGCAAAATATGCTAACCGAGAACCATGATTGGAGCATTTGATCCACGGCAATAAATTCTTTGCATCAAAATGCAAAAAGCCAAAAATGAGGATTGGGTCATTTGGCTATTCAATAATAAGTGACAATAAATATAGTGAAATTTTTATGGTCAATATTTCCGTACTATCGATTAGTTGGTGGCATGGCTCTTGTGGCGAGAAGTCTTTCAAAAAAATAAGGTTAATTAACCAGTTAGTTACTACATGCGGTGTGAATATTTTTTTTCATTTATTGTTCTTTTATTTTGTTATCGAAGTCAGGTGGTTTTCCCTAGAGTGGTTTGGAATTTGGCTCGTTGAAGCCAAGAACCAATAACGCACACACAATAGGTTTTTGACCATGATTAATTATAAAAATATAACATTAAGTAGTGCACTTATACTCTTTACTTCCAATGTATTTGCAGATGAACACATTAGCCCTGAAGATGCGCCGGATCCAGGTGACCATACCAAAGTCTCTTCTGTGTTGAACATCACTTACGGTAAACAAAGTTTTACTGAAGAAGATAACGATTTTGTTCAAATTCAAGGCCAGATGTCTGGCGGGAAAAGTAATGGCAATCTGTTTTTGGGGCAGTTAACCGTTCAGGGCCAGGAGAATGGCAAAGTTGGTAGCGACGATTTTAATTTGTCACAAGTACGCGCAAGGTACTTTGAAGTTACCCATACAGAGTGGCAGCATGCCCCAATGGCTGGTATATCACTTGATTATATTGAAACCAGTTTTACGGACGCGATATCGGATCGACTGTTTGCGGTAGGCGGTTTGATTCGTGTCGACACCCCATTTAAAAACTGGTTATCTTTTCCAATTTTGGCGGGGGCGGTCGGGCAAAATAACAGTACTTACAGCCGACTGGGCTTAGTGGATGATTACACTTGGGGCGTGCAGTTCAATTTCTTAAACTCCATTTATCTGCATAAAAATGGTACGCACGTGCAAATCAACCCGCAATTTAGTTCATTAGACTTTGGTGGGGAGGTTGGCACAATCAATCAGTTGCAATTGGATCTTGCGTTTCAGACCCCATTTACAGGCGACCGCAAGCATTGGGGTAAAGTCACGTATACCGAGTATTTTGATGACGCCGAGCAAAGCTTTGGGCACAACAGGCAGGGAACGGAGCTGAAGTTTACTTATAGTTATTACTTCTAAGTTCTGTGCGAATGGCATGAATTAATGAAAGAGGCGGTCAATTTGACCGCCTCTTTGCATATCACGGTAGGACATACGATTAAGCAGGAATGTCTTTCGCGACTTGCTCTAGTGTTTCCACAATGACATCAATGTGCTCTTTTTTAATAACAAGCGGGGGGATAGGGCAATGGTGTTGCCCATACTACGAACCATTACGCCTTTGTCATAGCACTGTTTTTGGATATCGAAACCTATTGGTTTTCCATGAGAAGCATCGGAAAATTGAACGGCACCAATTAACCCGTCATTTCGAATGTCCACAATCGAGTCGATACCTTTTAGAGAATGCAAGCCTTCCTGGAAGTACTGGCCAATCTCACCTTTTATCCATAATTCAGTTAGAAGACTTAGAGCCTTACCCGGCGGGGATCCGAGCTCAAGCAGTACTAAAAGATGGTACGTTAGTGCACGACTTTTTGTTTGCCGAAAGTGCACGCAGTCTTCACGTTTGTAATGCGCCGTCCCCAGCCGCAACCTCTGCGATTCCAATTGGTGGCTACATTTGTGACAAAATAGCTGAAAAGCAACAGCTACCAACTTCTATGAAGATTGCAGATGTCGCTTAGCTAGCATCCCCTCCTTCTAGCAAAGGAGGGACGATGAACATTACTGATTTTGTTGTTGATAAAAATTTCGCATCGTTTTAATAAATAGGGAGCGAATTTTATTCACAGCGATGGTCTTCTTTGTTATCGCCATGACTTCCAAGCGATAGTAACGATGCTCGGGTGTGATGGCGATCAACTCTCCAGTTTCTACGTATGGCTTTGCATAACGCTCTGGTAAATAGCCGATATAACGAGAGGATAGTAGCAACGCCAGTCGTGATTCATAATTGTAGGCCGTCGCTTTTAAGTTCATGTTCGCTAAATGACCATTGATCTTCTCTTGTGTTTTCATTCCAGCGTATACCACCGGAAATTCGTTAATGACTTCATCCGTCAGTTTTTCATCAGACAAAGTGGCTAACGGATTGTCTTTGCTGCAATAGAGATAGCATATATCAGTATAGATATGATCGTATTCTAACCCTTCTAACTCCCTGTGATAGGGAATAAACCCAATATCTGCCTCTTCTTGCATAACCATTCTTTCAATTTCTGTCATCCTCGCGACTTCGGCAGTCAGATATACTTCCTGGGCTAGCTTAGCGAACTTTCGAATCACCAACGGCATGCCAGCACGAGGGTCAAGGCTGATAGTATCACTAAATAAAACAGTCAAATTACCAGAAAGTTGAATGTCTAAATGGTTAATTGTATTTCTGAAATCTTCGAGTTCCCCTAACAGCTTTACGGTCGCTTCATACACCACAATCCCTTCCTCAGTTAAGGCAAAACCTGCGCGGCCGCGCCGGCATAACGTTAGGTTAAGCCGTGATTCTAAGTTTGAAATGTGAATGCTGATGGTTGAGCGACTGATGTTTAATTCTGTTTCGGCGGCAGAGAATCCACCGCAATCAGCAACGACTTTGAATATCTTAAGTTGTTTGATTTCGTAGTCGCCGATTTGCCCCACTGGAGAAGGGTTTTTTGTCATTGTTTTAGCCCCTTAAAACTTCATGTTTAGAGAACAATACTTATCTCGGCTGAATGTTTGTTATTATTTTGTTGTATAAAAGGGTGATTATGCGTAACTTTTAATCACAAATCTTTGAAGTTGCTAATATTTCTAACAGAGGGTGATTGAATGATGGCAGAGTTAAGTTTGGTATTTTCCCAAGGCTATATAGATGGTGAGTGGGTAGACGCAAAAAGTGGGCAGCAAGTTAATGTCGTAAACCCAGCAACAGGCACTGTGATCACACAAGTTCCGGACATGGGAGCGGAAGATGCAGAATCAGCAGTACAGTCTGCTCATCACGCTTTTTTATCTTGGAAGAAAACCAGCGGCAAGGAACGCGCAAACTTACTTAGAAAATGGTTTGAACTCATCGTATCAAATGCAGAGTCTTTAGCCGTGCTATTAACGAGCGAGCAAGGTAAGCCTTACAAAGAGTCTTACGGTGAAGTCATGTATGGCGCGTCATTCATCGAATGGTTTGGGGAAGAGGCAAAACGAACCTATGGCGATAACATCCCAGCAGCCAAACCAAACAATCGTTATATGACCATTAAGCAACCTGTTGGGGTGGTCGCGGCGATAACGCCTTGGAACTTTCCTATTGCGATGATCACTCGTAAAGTTGGCCCGGCGCTAGCGGCGGGTTGTACGGTTGTCGTGAAACCGGGAGAAGACACACCACTGTGTGCGCTTGCCTTGGCTGCACTCGCTGAGCAAGCTGGAATACCCAAAGGCGTAATTAACGTGGTGACCACGGCTAATCCAGCGGAGGTTGGAGAGGTACTTTGTCGTCATCCTTTGGTGAGAAAAGTCTCGTTTACAGGGTCGACACCAGTAGGGAAATTTATTCTCAGTCAGACCGCTGAAACGGTAAAGAAAGTGTCGATGGAGTTGGGTGGGAATGCGCCGTTTATCGTGTTTGAAGATGCGGATATCGACAAGGCCGTGCAAGGCGCACTGATTTCTAAATATCGTAATGCTGGGCAAACTTGTGTCTGTACCAATCGCTTGTATATTCATGATGCCATTTACGATGAGTTTATGAATCGCTATTCAACGGCGGTGTCGAATTTGGTCGTCGGTAATGGTCTAGATTCAGAGACGGATATTGGACCATTGATTAATGATAGAGCGGTGAAGAAGGTGTCAGGGCTGGTGGCAAGAGCAATAGAGCAAGGTGCAACTCTGACGCTTGGTGGCCAGGTATCTGAGTTTGGCGCGCAGTTCTATCAGCCAACTATTTTGACTGACGTAACCGAGGAAATGGAAGTCGCACATCAAGAGTTGTTTGGTCCCGTAACGACGGTATTCCGATTTACTCAAGAATCTGACGTGATCGAAAGGGCCAACAATACGCCTTATGGGCTAGCCGCTTATTTTTATACGCGTGACCATAGTCGAGTTTGGCGAGTGAGTGAAGCGTTGGAATATGGCATCGTGGGTATTAACGAAGGCATCATTTCGACCGAAGTCGCTCCTTTCGGAGGTGTCAAAGAGTCTGGATGTGGCCGTGAAGGATCTAAGTATGGCATCGATGATTATCTAGAAATCAAATATTTATGTCATGGAATAGATGCCTAACCTCCTAGGTTCAGAAATAGAAACGCCCTTAAGTTTTTTATTCCTAATCATTGTCTTCCGTCGTGATTGTTTCAGCAGCACTTTATGTGCTGCTTTTTTTTGTTTTTGTCGTTAGATAATTTCCGATTAGGTTGATTCTTTATTTGGACAAGCCGAGCTCAATAAAGAGTTCGGCGACTGGTCACCGATTCACGTCCCATTCAAATTTACGCCGATTGGTTCGTAAATTAACGCATGCACAGCGCTTTATGATGGCGTTGGGCTTATTGGTATATTTGTAAGCTAAGCAGCATCTTTCCAATTAGCCACTCAATAGTGTGCTGGCACGGTTGCCCTAACTTTGTGCAAGCGACGGATTCTATTTGTACGTGAAGTTCATGCAAATAGGCACAATGGTGATAGATCCCCGTTTGTTCACTCAACGTGGTGTATGACATCCTTTCGTAGCCAAGCGTAATCAATTGCTCAGTCGCGACATCGAGAATAGTGTTAATGGTGATCTGGGTATTTTCTTGAGTTCGGCGGGCCATATCTATAACCAGTGTGCAAAACGGAAAAGGAACACCATTATTTATAGGTATGCATTCCATATAAGTTAAGGGAAATTGTCCTTACCCTGACATTGAATGTGTTATCAAAGCACAAAAGCGATCATACCCCCCTTAAGTAACAACCACTTTACAATTTAATGGTTCGTGTAAATATCGGTAATGCGTGCTAATACACTGATATAAGGAAGCTGTTGTTGATATGTTTTAGGTAGAAAACGTTGCAATTTGCCGTGTAACATATATTTTACATTTGTCGCCTCAAATCGCGCCAATGTCGATTTTCGTTTATGTATTCCAATTTTTCTCTCGCTGCGCCAAGTTAGAAATATGAATTGAGGACGAAAGTTCAGAGACTCATAAAATGAACGACACGAGGAGATAGTCATGGTTGACACGTATAATCCGCTAGGTACGGATGGATTCGAGTTTGTTGAATACACCGCTGCGTGCAGCGAAGGTATTGAGCAACTAAAAGCATTGTTCATGTCGCTAGGTTTTGCCGAGATCGCTAAACACCGTTCTAAAGAGGCGTGGTTATATCGCCAAGGTAGCATCAGTTTTATTGTGAATGCACAACCGCACAGCCAAGCAGAAGCATTCGCTAAAGTTCATGGGCCTTCTGTTTGTGGTATGGCGTTTCGTGTAAAAGACGCATCGGTTGCGTTAAAGCAAGCATTGGAAAATGGGGGGAAGGAATACAAAACCGAAATTGGCCCGATGGAGTTGAGCATTCCAGCGATTTACGGTATTGGTGAAAGCCTACTGTACTTTGTCGATCGCTACGGTAAACAAAGCATCTATGATGTTGATTTCCGCTTCTACGATGATGCTGACGAGCGTTTGGCAAAAGCAGACGTGGGTTTGTATGAAATTGACCATGTGACTCATAACGTGAAACAAGGCCATATGGATCTGTGGTCTGGTTTTTACGAGCGCATTGGTAACTTCCGTGAAATCCGTTACTTCGACATTGAAGGCAAACTGACTGGCCTTGTCAGCCGTGCAATGACGGCACCGTGTGGCAAAATTCGTATCCCTATTAACGAATCTTCGGATGACAAATCACAGATTGAAGAGTTCATTCGTGAATACAATGGTGAAGGCATTCAACATATCGCGCTAACCACAGACGACATCTATCAGACGGTGCAAACACTACGTGAGCGCGGCATGGAGTTTATGCCGACGCCAGACACGTACTATGAGAAAGTCGACGAACGAGTAAAAGGCCACGAAGAAGACGTGAGTAAACTGCGCGATCTGCGAGTTCTCATTGATGGGGCTCCTACCAAAGATGGCATCTTGCTGCAAATCTTCACCAAAACTGTTATTGGCCCTGTGTTTTTTGAAATCATTCAGCGAAAAGGCAACGAAGGCTTTGGAGAAGGGAATTTCAAAGCATTGTTCGAGTCGATTGAAGAAGACCAAATTCGTCGAGGAGTGCTAAGCGATGCATAAATGGATCACATTTCCTCACCGGGAGGGAGTGTGCTCCAAACAAGCACATGCTGATTTCCCGCAAGAGGCAATTTTTGAGCGAGAAGCAGGACGAAGTGGTTTCTTTGGCCCTGCATCGCACTTTCATCATCAACATGCACCGACTGGTTGGTCTGAGTGGGAAGGGGATTTGCGCCCGCGAGCTTTCGATTTCAACCTGGTGGAAACGGCAAACCAGATCACACCATGGGCAGTACCTCATCTTCTGCATAACGCCAACTGCAAAATTAGAGTGTGGCGAATGGACGATAAAATGGAATTTCTGGTACGTAATGCGGACGGGGATGAGCTGCTTTTTATCCACCAAGGCACTGCGGACCTCTATTGTGATTATGGGCATTTACAGGTGAGTGAAGGGGACTATGTGATGATTCCGCGCTCAACCAATTGGCGGTTAGAGCCAAGTGAACCGATGTTTATCTTGATGATCGAAAATACGGATGCGGCCTATTCACTGCCAGAAAAAGGCATGGTAGGTAATCACGCCGTGTTTGACCCGGCAGTACTAGAAGTGCCATCGATCAATGACCCATTTCGCGCCCAGTATTCAGAGAGTCAAACACAAGTTCAAGTAAAACGACACGATCGAGTTAGTGTGATCACTTATCCCTTTAATCCGTTAGATGCAATTGGTTGGCACGGTGACTTATCGGTAGTGAAAATAAATTGGCGTGACATTCGACCGCTCATGTCGCATCGCTATCACTTACCTCCGTCTGCACATACTACATTTGTAGGAGCAGGTTTTGTTGTGTGTACTTTTGTCCCACGTCCTATTGAAAGTGACCCGGGGGCATTAAAAGTGCCGTTTTACCACAACAATGATGATTACGACGAAGTGTTGTTCTACCACGCAGGGGATTTCTTTAGCCGTGACAATATCGAAGCGGGGATGGTGACGTTTCATCCGGCCGGCTTTACGCACGGACCGCATCCGAAAGCGTTTAAAGCGGGTCGGGAGTACAAGAAGAAGTTTACTGACGAAGTGGCTGTGATGATTGATACCCGCCACGCGCTTGAGTTCTCTAAGGAACTCGACAAGGTAGAAAACAAAGAATACGTCTACAGCTGGCAAGAGAAGTAAGGGACAAGGATGAAATTAGCAACCAAGAAAAATGGCACTCGTGATGGCCAGTTAATGGTCGTGAGCAAAGATTTAACACAGTGTGTCTCTGCGACAGATATTTTCCATGAAATGCACTTAGCGCCCACCATGCAAGTCGCACTGGATAATTGGGATAAAGTGTCGCCTCAATTAGAGGAGCTCTACGCTGCGCTAAATGGTGGCTCAGTCGTAGCCAGTGAAGAGTTTGAATCTCATTATTACGAATCACCTTTGCCTCGCGCTTATCAATGGGCGGATGGCAGCGCTTACGTTAACCACGTCGAGCTGGTTCGTAAAGCCCGCGGTGCAGAAATGCCCGAAAGCTTTTGGACGGATCCTTTGATGTACCAAGGTGGTTCAGATGCATTCATAGGCCCATGTGACAACATAGAGTTTGCCAGTGACGAGTGGGGGATTGATTTTGAAGGTGAAGTGGCAGTCATTACTGGTGATGTGCCAATGGGAGCGAGCATTGCAGAGGCACAGGAGTTGGTTCGTCTAATCATGTTGGTTAACGATGTTTCGCTACGTGGAATTATTCCGGCTGAACTGGCTAAAGGTTTCGGCTTCTTCCAATCTAAACCTTCTTCGGCATTCTCGCCAGTCGCAGTCACACCGGACGAGTTGGGTGACGCATGGTATGAGAATAAGGTGCACTTGCCCTTGGTTTCAACCTATAACGGTAAGCCTTTTGGTCGCCCGAACGCAGGTATTGATATGACATTCGACTTTGCTGATTTGATAGTCCATGCGACAAAAACTCGCCCGTTGTCGGCTGGTGCAATCATCGGTTCTGGCACAGTGTCAAACAAGCAAGGCACTGAATACGGCACATCCATTGAAGAAGGTGGCGTAGGGTACTCATGTATCGCGGAAGTACGGATGATTGAAACCATTCGCGACGGCAAACCGTCTACTGGTTTTATGTCTTTTGGCGATTCAATTAAGCTTGAAATGTTCGATGCGGAAGGTAATAACATTTTTGGCTCAATTAATCAGCAAGTCAGTCAGTATCTTAAACATTGATGAATTGGGCGAGAGAAGAATGAGCGATAACATGACGCTTTACGGCTATTGGCGATCTTCGGCTGCTTATCGGGTTCGCCTTTGTTTGAACTTAAAAAACCTTAAGTATCAATCAAAGTCAGTACATCTCGTACGTAATGGAGGCGAGCAACACAGCGTAGAGTATCACGCTCTCAATCCATCGGAATTAGTCCCAATGCTGGTGGATGGTGAGGTTCGCATCAATCAGTCGCTCGCCATTATTCAGTACCTTGATGAGCGCTATTCCGATACTTCCGTGATTCCCCTGCAGATACCATTACGTTATCAGGCGCTCGCGATGGCGCAGGATATTGCGATGGAGATTCATCCATTAAACAACTTGCGGGTATTGCAGTACTTGGAAGGAAGACTATCTTGTGATCAAGAAATGAAAATAGAATGGATTCATCATTGGATGAAACAAGGCTTCTTGGCATTAGAAGAGAAGCTAGACAAGCATCGACAATTATACGGAGACAGTATCTACAGTGTCACGGATTGGCCTTGTATTGTGGATATCTGTTTGGTGCCGCAAGTCTATAATGCGCTTCGTTTTGGCTTGGATATGTCGCCTTATCCGCTCATCAATTCTATTGTAGAGGCGTGCAATCAACTGCCAGCGTTCATTGATGCCATGCCAGAACATCAATCCGATGCCAACCGCTAACCTGATTTGAGTTATGCAAGGCCTAACCGTGTTCGAATTTTGATTAGGCCGATTGGTACTAGCAAGGCGATGTATCGATAACTTTGGTTCCAGATAAAATAAATTTCGGCAAACTTACCGCTTTCGCATATCCACTGGTGCCAAAAGTGCTTGGTACTCTGTTACCATTCTCGCGCAAATTTATGGTTTTGTTGCTCTGGCTGCGTTTTCCCTTTAGGCTCTGAGCAACTCGTTGTTTTAGGCGCTTATTATCTATGACCAACATCTTTATCATTGTTGTTCTTTTGGTTGTTTTCTTTTTTATCATTCAAAAGTACGTGATCAAACATGATGACACTCGTGACTATCCATATCGCTCTAAAGGGCCACTCTTAAATGGGCAAGAAGGCGCATTTTTCAATGCATTGAGAGCTGCTGTGGGTGAGCACGCGGTGGTGTTCTCTAAAGTTAATATGGCAAGTTTGATTGCGCCGAAAGACATAAAAAACAAAAAGCAGCTATTTATCGCTAGCAATCGAATCTCCCGAAGCTACTTTGATTATGTGATTTGCGACCCTCGCACTCTACAGCCACGTGTCATTATTGAACTGGACAATGGGCAACAGTTACACAAAGGCAAAATTGAACGTCAAAAACTGTTAATGCATGTGTGTAAAACCGCAAATTTGCCACTCATTGGCGCGTCGGTGAAGCACAGCTATCAGGTAGGGCGACTGCGTCGTCTATTGGCTGCACATATTGACTTAATCGAGCCTGACAAAGAAATTCGCTTTTGTAAGAAGTGTGGCAGTCCGATGGTCATCAAAACAGCAAACCAAGGTGAGTTTAAAGGCCGCCGCTTTTTTACTTGTAGCCGACAGTCAAACTGTACCTATACCGAAAATTACAATGTCGTGTTTGAATCGGATGAATAAGTAGGCTTCGCGGTGAGGTAACTAGAGTTAAGGCTTTAGCTCCGGTGGGTTAAAGCCTTTTTCGTTTCTGTATATCATCCACGTTGCTTAGTTAGCTCCTATACTTTGTTAAAGAAAGAAGAATAGGGTATAACAATGCGATATGGATGGGGTTTTTTAGTACTGCTGGTTGCGCTAAATGCCAACGCGATACCAAATTTGAAGCCATTAAAGTGCCAGTTGACCGACACACCACAAGATCATTTTTTGTATTACTATGAGCAGATGGTCTATCAAAGTGAGCAGTTTTTGATTTTTCAAAACTTTAAAGGACGAGTCAGCACTCAGGTTGATCTTAAAACCGGTGAGTTGATTCGTACGACCTACATTGGTGAGCCTTTTACGCCGAAATATCAGATCCTTTTTGGTTTTTGCCCTAATGTTTCGCAAACTTTGCAGATGTGGATGTTGAGCCAAGTGCCATACGATAATTAACAGGAATGACTAAAAGCTGCATAGATCACACTTTTAGAGCGTTAAGTGGCTGCAATTGCTGATAAATTCGTCTAAAAACAGGGCTTGAGTTTAGAATTTCGCCAAACGATTCAAAGTTCATAAATTTCTGCTTGCACCGCTGATGGTATATGGATAATATCCCTCTCGTTCCAGAGAAATGCGTCCGTAGCTCAGCTGGTTAGAGTATCGCCTTGACATGGCGGAGGTCGGTGGTTCGAGTCCACTCGGACGCACCATTCAACTTGAATGGTTAGGAATAAAATTTGGGTCCGTAGCTCAGTTGGTTAGAGTACTACCTTGACATGGTAGGGGTCACCAGTTCGAATCTGGTCGGACCCACCAAATTTTTATATGAATACGTCATATAGCAAAAAAGCCCGCACTTGTGCGGGCTTTTTTGTGTCTATTACGAATGTAATGCTGCTACTTCTCTTAGCTTTCGCTACTGAATAGGCGAAACAAAGCCACTAGGCTTAAGTACAACTAAAGAGCAGTTGATGGTTTGGAAGATATTTTCTGCAGTATTGCCGACTAATAACCCTTGGATTCCTGAGCGTGCAACGGTCCCCATGACTAATACATCAATATTCTGCTCATCGACCCAATGAGGGATTTCATCATCAGGGGTGCCGTGGATATGATGTATGACAGTGTCTCCTTTGATGCCTGATTTATCTATTAATGCATCCAGTGCCGCTCGGTGTGTCGTTTTTTCTGCCTCCACTTGCTCATCAAGTACTTTATCTTCCACTTGAATCCAGATGTGGTGTCTTAGATAGTTCTCAAGCTGAAAATCCCAGCAAGAGACGATATGTAGTGTGCCATCACAGCTATCGGCGACAGTGCGGGCAAGCTGAAGCAAACGTATGGCTAGCCCTTGCTCCTCGGGTGCAGTAATCGTCGGGTCAATAGCAACAGCAACATGCATGTTACTTGGCGCTTTGCCGGTCTCTTTATTTAGCCAAACCGGACATGGACATTTACGTAGCAACTTCATATCTAACGCTTTGAAGCCTTTGCTATCATCATCAAGGGGCTCAGCATCTTTGATGAGTAGATCGTATTTATGGCGACATACTGAACGGATAATCCGAACCGCAGGGTAGCTGCCACTCTCAATTTCAATTGGGAAAGGGTGAGGTGACGCTCCGGCTTTGGTTTGCAACTCTTTCATGTTGTCAGCTAACGAGTTGATTAAGGATTGCTCATAATTCGCTTCATAATTAATCATGCTAGTAGGCAAAGATGGGCAGACAACTAATCCCTTTAGGCTTGCTTGGTTGTTCTCGGCTAGTTGGATAGCTTGGACCAGGCCATGGCTTTTACCTTCCAATCCATGGTTGACGAACAGAACATTTTTAAACTCTTTCATTGCGTCCTCCTTTTTTTATAGTGTTGTTCTAATTGAAAGATATTTCCATATAAAAGGTGGGGAATATTGTCATGTTTTACCTTTAGCCTTAAATACGCAGAATGGTAACTTCACAAAAAGGGACTACAATCGGCAAGTGTTACCTTATTAGGTGGAATGAAAATGCTAAAGAAAACACTTCTTGCCATTACGTTATCTGCAGGTGCGGTAGCCGCCGCAAGTGCTTGTACTGGTATATCACTCTCAACCTCAGATAATGATCAGATTCATGCCCGGACAATTGAATGGGGAGAGTATGACCTCAACAGTAAACTCATTGTTGCACCGAGAAAATATACATTCGTTTCTACGATGCCAGACAAAAAACAAGGACTGAGCTGAGAGTAATTATGGCTTTGTCGGTATTTCGGTCAGTGATGATCGCTTCATCGCTGAAGGGGTGAATGAAGAAGGGTTAACCGCAGGTTTGTTTTATTTTAAAGGTTATGGCTCGTTAAAAGCTTATGACCCAAATGAACGGGCGAATAGCATTACCGATATGGATTTCGTACGTTGGATGCTGTCTCAGTATAAGACGGTAGATGAAGTTAAAGCTGGGCTACAAAACATTGACATTGTACCTGTATTCATTGATGACAAAGGGCAGCCTTCTCCTACTGCACACTGGCGTGTTACGGATAGAACCGGTAAAAATATTGTTATCGAGATCATTGACCAAGGTAAAGTACATATTTACGAGAATGAAGTTGGTGTTTTAACGAACTCACCTGGCTTTCCGTGGCATGTAGAAAATTTGAATAACTATATTCATCTTGAGCCGGGGGCGAGTAAGCCAATGAACTTTGGTGGTGTTAAAGCTAAGTCCTTCGGTGTTGGTTCTGGCTTTATAGGATTGCCGGGTGACATTACGCCTCCATCGCGCTTTGTGCGCGCGGCATTCTTTGTCAATACAGCGCCAAAATCGAAGACGTCTGAAGCTGCAGTATCACAAGCGTTCCATATCTTGAATAACTTCGATATTCCAATTGGTACAGAGTTTAGTCCTGAGTATCGTGAACACATCCCTGATCTGCCAAGTGCCACTCAATGGACGTCGGTTATCGATCAGGGTAATGGTGTATTTTACTATAAAACCATGAACGATAGTCGAATTAAAAAGGTGGATTTAAACAATATCGACTTCAACCAAAAACAAGAAGTGAAACGTAAACTAGATAATGGCTCGTTTACTGTTGAAGACGTGACACCATAACAAGTCGCAAATTAGAAAGAAGAGATAGACTCATATATCTATCTCTTTTTTTTGTATTTACTGTGTCGTTTGAGCCACGTTAGACGCTGTCATTTGAACGGTGTCGTTGCTGGTGAGTCTTTGGTATGGACGCAGACCAAACAGGGGCATGATGGCGTATATATGGTCAAATAAATCTGCTTGTACGCCTTCGTAGTATGCCCAGTCGGTGTTGTTGCTGAATGCGTATATTTGAAGTGGAATGCCTTCCGGAGTTGGTTCCAGTTGGCGGACCATAAGCAGCATGTACTGATGGATATCCTTATTGGCCCGTAGATAAGCATTAATATAGGCGCGAAACATACCCAAATTGGTCAATTGCCGAATGTTACCAAACTCAGGCTCATCACCTAACTCGTCATTATATTCATTAATCTCTCGAGTTTTTTCATAAATATACTGACGTAAGATTCTGATACTTTTCAGCTTTTCAATCTCTTCATCTGATACAAATCGGATAGACGTCACGTCAATGTTCACTGAACGTTCGATTCGACGACCGCCAGAATCAGACATACCTTGCCAGTTGATAAACGCATTTTGTACCAGAGCATAGGCGGGAAGCATGCTGACCGTATTGTCGAAGTTTCTTACTTTTACTGTTGTCAGGGAGATTTCTTCTACTGTGCCGTTCGCTCTGTAAGCATCCATTTGGATCCAGTCATTTAAGCTGATCATTCGGTTAGCGGACAGTTGAATGCCTGCGACAAACCCAAGAATAGTATCTTTGAAAACCAGCATCACAAAGCCGGTTGCGACACCTAAACCAGATAAGAAGATAACAGGCGATTCGTTGGCCAGTATTGACAAAGAAACCACACTGCCAACAAAGAAAGTAAACAGTTTTATGAGTTGAACAAAGCTCTTGATGGGCATTCGTCTGGTGATGCCTTTAAAGGTCGCAATGTCATTGAGGGCATCGAGAAGAGCAAAAATCATCCAAATAAAGATGACTATTATAGAGATACTTAAGATGCGATCGAGCAGATCAGCAAGCCAATCATAGTGTCCAACCGCGAGGGGTATAAATAGGTCCAAGACCATAATGGGGGTCAACAATGATAGTTTTTCCAATACATCGTATTTCTCAAGGCTTTTGGCAAGGGGCTTATTTGTTCTTTGAAGGACGTTGTTAACTGAACGAACAATTAAGTGATGTACTAATAAGTAGCTTATCGCTGCGGCGGTGAGGCTACCCAGAATGAAAACCGTGGTGAGTTCAATGCCATAAGGATCGCTGTTGATACCGACGATACTCAGTTTTTTTGCGATATAAGTACGAATGTGATGATCGAGCAAATTGTGATCCTCAAAGTGGAGCCTAAAGATTGGGATATAGGCTGAAAACCATAGAAAAGCTGTTAATCCTAAGCTGAATTTATCGGTATTGCACTGGTTTAATCTTATGTTCTTGAATCATATTATTCAAAAATAGCGTATAGGAGAACCTGTGGTACAGGATTACCATTCAATTATGCGAGAACTCTGTTAAGTCTGTGAACCATAGGTGTTTTCTTGGGCTAGACTAAACAAGCGACTCGCGTTTAATTGAAGAGGCATCCTATGGAAAATTCGAATCAAACACAGCAACCTACGTTTTTATCTAAAGGCTGGAAATATTTTGTCATCGTCGGCGTAATTATTTCGCTAATGGGGGTCGGAGCGATGAGCTTGCCTGTAGTGGCGGGCATGACGATTTCAACCATTGTTGGGGCGGTTCTTTTTCTTAGTGGTCTAGTTCAGGCGTATCACACTTTTTCCATTAATGTATGGAAAGAGAAGCTCTGGTATGTATTGAGTGCGTTGCTTTACATTGTGGGTGGTTTATTCATTTTGTTTAAACCACTCGCAGGCTTAGTCACAATTACCATGTTGATGGTGATTGTGATGATATTGAATGGTCTTACTCGCGTGTTCTTTGGTTTAACTAACCGAGGATTACCAAGTAGCAATGTGATTGTATTCAGTGGGGTAATTTCGGTGCTTATTGGTAGCTACTTCTTTATGCTGTTAGATGATCCTGCATTTTCAACGACGTTGTTAGGTGTTTTTGTTGGCGTATCTCTGTTGATTGAAGGCATTAGCTTTATTTTAATAGGATGGCAAATGAAAAAATTGTCATAGCATCGTATTGATGCCGATAAAAAACGCTCATTAATCAATGAGCGTTTTTTTCAGGTTATTACGCGCAGCGCTGTTTTATTGATATGGCTAATTGAGGTGTCAACGACATCACGATCATTCCAGCCATTAGGCCATATTGCAGTGAGGTGAAGCTTTCCCCAAGGAGTAATAAACCTGATACGATACCCGCGATAGGGTTGGCAATACCACCAAAGGTGAAGTCGACAACGGACATGCGCTGAAGTAACCAAACGTACATTCCGTAGCCTAATGCAGTATTGAGTATGATAACCCACATTAAGCCGAGCATATTCGTTATGGATGTGTTTTGAACAGCATGAAGGTACGGTTCTGGATTGAAGCTCGCCAAAAGGCCTGCCACCATCGAAAGGATGATGCCGCCGAAAATTAATTGCCAGGTCAGAACGGTCCACCAATGTATTCTTGTTCCTAAAGATTTAGTTACGCTGCTACCAATAACAATGCACATGATGGCTGAGAGCATCGCGAATAGACCAACAGGGTTAAGAGTGATGGAGCTAGGATCAAACAAGAACCACGCTAAGGCGATTAATGCCGCGCCGCTGCGGGCTTGGATTGGACTAGGCTGTCGTTTGTAAATTACCCAACCAAATATCATGGCAAATACAGGCACCGAGACCATACCAACGCCAGAGATTGCTGAAGGAAGTGTCAACGCCATGACGAAAATAAGACTAAAGAAGAGGGCGATGTTGATCACACCTAAGACAAGCAAGATGGCCCAATCTTGTTTTTTTGGTAGCGATGGTTTTACCGCTAATAGTAATAGGCCCGCAGGCAAGGCACGTAGGGCGCCCAGCAATACGGGCGGCCAGTCTGGCAAAGTAAATTGTGTTACAGCGTAGGTGGTGCCCCAAAAAAATGCCGGAATCATAGCGAGTAAAACGTTCATAATAAATATCTTTACGTAGAGATAATTATTTATAAAGGTACGCCTCTGATTGGTCCTTGTAAAGAATCTTTATGTTAAGGTAAATTGAATAGTCAGGTTGTCATTGGAGAATGAGGGTAATGGACGCAATTGATAGAGTTGTCATGCAATGGGCAAAAGAGAAACCTGAGTTAGACACTGAGCCCATGGCGATCATGGGGCGGTTGATGAGAATTGCCAAGCATATGGAAACTCAAGTGGCTGAGCTACACAAAGGCCATGGTCTCAAGATGGGGGAGTTTGATGTACTGGCAACATTGCGACGCAGTGGTGAGCCATATCGGCTGACACCCTCGGAGTTGATCGTTTCAATGATGCTGACTTCGGGTGCGATGACCAATCGCTTAGACAAACTTGAAACGAAAGGCTTGATCGCCAGAGAGCACAGCAAAGAAGATCGGCGCAGTGTGACAGTGAAATTGACGCCTATCGGATTTGCGCTTATCGATATGCTTATCGAAGAACACCTTAAAGTACAGCATCATTTGATGGGCAAACTATCAGATGACGAGAAAAGACAGATTAACTTGGCGTTAAAGCTTTTGTTGCCCCAGTTTGAATAATTGCTGCCTGTTTAAGTCACCCATCCATGCTAAAGGGGGCCGCTATTTCTTTACTTATCAAAAAAAATGGAACGCATTTCTTCGGTATATCAATAAGATAGTTTGTCCTCAGTCACAATAAGTGAGTAAAAATTCGCACCTTAGACCTGTACGAGCTATATAAATGTTATCGAAATGTTTAGGTGTGAATTATGCAAGCTCTCTCATATTGGTTGAAAGCCTATGGTGAAAGTCATCAAAACCCGATAAATCAAAAAATTCACAAAGTTGCTGTACCGGGGATATTTCTCTCTGTTGTTGGTTTGATTTGGTCTATCCCTCAACTCTCATTGTTCGGATTTAGCTTAAACTGGGTCTGGGTCGCAGCAATTCCGGCATTAGTCTTCTATTTCCGGTTATCTATTAGCGTTTTCATATTGATGCTTGCTTACACTTTGGCTTGTATCGGCTTCATTTGGTCAATGGAAATTCTAAACTGGCCGGTGTTGCCGATCTCTATGCTGTTATTTGGCGTTTTGTGGATATTTCAGTTTGTTGGTCACAAAATTGAGGGTAAGAAGCCATCATTTTTTGAAGATGTACAATTTCTGTTGATTGGGCCAGTTTGGGTGTTCTTTAAACAGTAAAGAAGAGCCATTCAGTACTAAAAGAAGAGTTTCATTGATATCTCTCATTGGTTAGACAAGCAAGGCTTCTCAGTTGCCCCTAAGATTAATAGAGTTCATGCCATGAACTTATAAATTTAGATTGCTAACGGAGGGAGGAATGTATAACCGCGAGCACAAATATTTATATTGGCGAGAAGAGCGCAAGAAAGGCAAATGGCATTATGTAATGAAGTCCTTCTTGATGATTTGTTGCGCTCTGCTCGTAGGTAAGGTTATCGGTCTGTTTGTCTTTGGAGAATTACATACAGTAAAAGATATTATTGAGCAGCTACCTGCAGATCTTTTGATTATGATGCTAGTGGGGTTTCCTATTAGTGTGATTGGATGGTATCACGAGGAGTCGAAGTTCTTCCGAGCATTGAGACGTCGCGATAAAAGGCTGAGAGCTAAGTTAGACAGTCGAAAGAGCAATAGCCATTCTTTGTAGAGGGGATCTAGTCTAAAGGCGAAGTTTCATTGATGAGTGCTCACCAGTACAAGGTTAATGTTTAGCATGACGTTATGAATACAAGCTTGTTAATTTATCGGTATCAGTGAAAGTGTATAAAGCTTTTCTGTCCTTACCTGTAACATATATGCAGTGATGGTAATAATAGAAATTTTTTATCAATCGATGTCGCGTTTGTTTTTAGAATAGAGGCTAATAAAAACAACAAATAATCGCCTTTAATGAAAAAAAATATAATCGCTCTTGCTATTGTCTCTTCCACTTTGGCGGGTTGTAATAATGATGACCCAATAAATTCGCTACCGGATATTATCCCTCCTACAGAAACTGTACCACCAACGGATATTATTCCCCCAGTCACTTACCTTGGAAAATTGACTGTGGATGGGCAGATTATTAAAGGTGAAGCGGTTTGTGATGGTCAACAATTGGTCGATGGCACTTTTGAAATTGGGCAAGGCCAAAACTTTAGCTGCACACTTGGTTCGGTGCTGCTTGGTGACTTTACTGCGCCATTCCCGAGTTCGACACGTACTGCAAGCTCATCAGATTTGGTTGAGAAATCATTCAACTTGGTAGAACAACATGGTGGCAACGTTACCAGAGTTTTGCAAGCTATTAACTCATGTAATGAGTCAAATACGATCTGTGTGACAGAGTTTGACTCTCTGGATATTCAAGATATCTATTTAACACTAGATAACGAACAAGCCGTAAACGACTTTATTGAACTTAGGAATGAGCAGAAAGAAAGCGAAGCGACGGACCAAGTAGATAAAGCACCTAGCTCACACGTCGATCCAGAGATTAAACCCTCAGAGACTGAGGGGGTAAGCCCTGATCTAGATGCAAGTTTTGTCTCTGCGAGCGCGGAAGAAACGTATGCGTATAAACCAAGTGTGGAAAACCAAGTATTAACAGAAAGTCGATTGACAGATGCGAATGGCAAGTCGTTAGCTGGTGTTAGTTTCTTCTCGGCCAATTCAAGGGGCGTTACCGCTTCAGACGGCTCATTTGAATACCTATGGGGTGATGACCTAACATTTGGTATCGATACATTTGAGTTTGGCTCAGTGAAAGGTAACAAAGTGAGCTACAAGATCACTGATGTTACTGAAAATGCAGTTGAAAAAAATAATATCCAGTCGTTACTTGAGCGCTATGGTCAAACTGATGATGATGCTTTGGTTATTAGCGACAACGTAACCACCGTTTTTGCTGAGTACCCCAACGTTATTAATGAACTGATTAATCTACGTTTGCCTAATGGTGGCATTATTGACGGTTCTGGCGGTATGACGCTGCCAGATGAGTTTGAAAGTCAGTTTGAATCTGGTCTGACAGCCATCATTGATGCAAAACTTAATCTTGGTGTAGGCACATATTCTCGAAAGTCTCGCGCAGTCTACTCAATGGACAGTGGCACATACGTGACTGACTCTCTGAAAGCGATCTTCAATAACGTAAAAACATTCCATGTTTTCCATGACAACCAAGGTGGTTATGGTGCGACAGGTTGGGTTCGCGGCAATCGCACGTTGAACATTTCTAACCGCGCATTCCCTGTCATGATGGATCGTAATGATGTAAATAAACTCATCCCTTTTGGTAAGCGCCAAGTATGGACTCGCGAAGGTAAGCCTTACATCGCTGCGTATGAAGACAATGTCATGCAAGCCATCCCAACGGTTAACTCTGACACTGCTACATACGGACTTCCTTTTGTCGCTGCCGGTGAGATTGGCTTAGGTAAAGTCGTCTTTATGGGTAACTCAATGTACCCATCGATTCTGTCATGCCCGAGTAATTACTGGGCAAACGGATGGAATGAAGTGCGAATCAATAACGTAAGTCAAGAATGTACCTCAGTTGTCACTGAACAAGATGCTCGTTCTGATAAGGGGGACATGCAACGCTACTTTACTAACCTATTCAATTGGTTTAGTCCGGGTGGTGGTCACAACGTCGCAACGAACATCGAACAAGGTGTATTTGCGATGGCAAATAACGCTCCGGGCATGCGTTATGAGTTTTTTATCAATAAGTCTTATGGTTTAGGTAGTGAGATTAAAGTTGGCACTGGTGATTACTCATCTCTTGAACCATCAACGACGCCAATTCTGATTCTGCAAGCTTATGGTGTACAACGTACCAATAATGCTGCTGATTTAAGTGATCCGAACCTAACCCAAGAAGATATTACGGACCTAATTAATTATATTAATAAAGGCGGTAATGTCCTGTTTATGGATGGTATTGATGTAAATAACCCTGAGCCAATCGCAAGACTGGCAGATGCGGCAGGTGTTTCCATCGGTGGTCCAAATGTGGCCAACCTTTCTCAGAGTAATTGTGACCCTGGCATTAAATGGTGTAACAAATCGCCAAGATTAAACCAAAAACAAGAAAAAGAGATCGTCGTTTTACAACGATACGATAATTTGCCTGGAGGTAATCCGCCTTTCACTGTCAATGATGATGGTTCGGTAACATGGGCATCGGATACGGATATGGCTTCTACGCCGTTCCATGTTCCGCAATATGAAGTCATCGATAGCGATGGTAAGGTATCAAATCAATACGCACTCATTCGTGTAAACAACATTGAAGAGCGTGAAGCCGCAATTCGCGAGCTTCAAGAAGCCTTCGTAGGAACGCCTGTCTGTTCGAATGAATACGAGTACGAATTTAACTGTATTGAAGTACGGTCTGGCACAGGTATCGTTGAGCGCGCATACGGGCGACCTGATTTTGAGCGTGTACAGTTTGAAGTAAACAGTATGGTAAAAGCGGCGAACCTAGGCACAAACGTGCAAGCGCTGGCAGATCATGAGCTTTACTACCGAACGGGTGGTAAGCAAGGTATACGTTTGCCAATTACCGAGTTAAATCAAACTTACGATAACTTATCAACTTGGTTATGGAACAACAACAATTACCGATTTGAACCAGATGCTCCAAAAGATGAACTAGGATTTAAACGTCTTGTTCAGTTCATGAATTGCTACACCAATAATACTTTCGGTGGTAATGCAGAGTGCCCCGCTGATCTTAGAACGACATTAGTTGCTAACAACATGATTATTGGAGAGGGTGAATTAGAAGGATTTGTTAATCCAAGCTATCCACTTAACTACCAAGAGAAACCGCTAACACGCATCATGCTTGGTCGTTCGTTCTGGGATTATCGCGTTAAAGTCGATACAACAAGCTACCCAACTCGCCCTAATAGCAACGTGACAACGAGTGAAACAGTAAGCATTGATACAGATGGCGTCGGTGTTTCATTCTCTGCGGGTAATAATCAGTCTACTGGTATGTGGTTACCACAACATGAGATTGGTTCAGTATCGGGTGACACGCCAGCTATGATCACTGTCATGTTTGCCGATGATCTTACGGGTCGTGCGCAGCATGAAACTAACCTAAATCGCCCACCTCGTATGACTAAAACCTTTAATCATACCGGGGGAACAACGCCTATCGACACGCCATATGGCGGGTTAGTTTACATTCAGCCGCTCGAATCAAATGGGGTTGTGCAATACCGCTTAAACGGTGTTATCAAAGCGCCATTATACAAAGAGGGTCTATGGGTTACTGAGCCATCTCAATCAAGCGTGAAAATCGCTGAAATCGATACAGGTTCATTTATTTACACGACTCATGTCAACAACGTCCAAGATGCGGACTTAGTGGCGTTCTCTGAAGAGATGAACCGCTTTGCAGATGCAGCAAGTGACTTCTATGGCCTTGATGAAGTGGTTGAGGGAGGGGCACATCGTCGTTTCACCTACGATGCGTTGAAAGGCTTCCGTTACCGTTTTGTGAATGATGTTCAGATCTCAATTGGTGCCGCGCACTCGGGCTACCCAGTAATGAGTAGTTTATTTAATGCTCAATCAACAACGATTCCAACTCAGGCGAAACATGATTGGCTGTTATGGCACGAAGTGGGTCATAACCTTGCTTCTGCACCATTTAGTGCCCCGGGCAGTACCGAAGTAACAAACAACCTGTTGGCGTTGTATATGCAGGAGCTTGAAGGCCGTAACGAAAACCCACGTATGGACCGTATTATTTTTGATATTCAGAAAGCGCCATTATGGCTAGCAAGTAATCCAGAGCACGCATGGGCTAACGGTGATGCTGGCATGCGTTTGGTGATGTTCGGTCAGCTTAAACTTTGGGCGAAAGCGCACTTTAAGATTGATGATTGGTACACAAACGCAAAAGTGAAACCAAGCATTTACGGCACTGATGAAGGCTGGAATATGTTCAAGCTGATGCATCGTAAAGCTCGTGGTGACGCCCAAGGTGACAATGATGGTATCAACTACTGTAGCTCACAGGAAACGGGCTTATCTAATGGTGATCTGATGATGGTGTGTAGTTCTTATGTATCTGACTACGATCTACGAGATTTCTTTACGACTTGGAACGTAGGCGAAACTTCTGCCACTACGCCAGATGGAACGAAGGTCTACAGCGGTGGCATCAGCGATAAGGCAATAGGCGTATTGGATAGTCTTAAGTTGAGCAAGCCAGAGAATAGCCCCTTAAAGGTTGATTCATTAAACTACGGCTCGATCAATTAACCTAAATCCCTTAACCTCGGTTGAGGGATTTTTCTTTTTCTGGCAGCTTTAACCGCAAAATTACGTTAAGGTTCAGCAATCACAATTCCATGGTCCAATCATGACTCACGCACAACTCATTCTGATAAGGGGCCTTCCGGGGTCCGGAAAAACCACATTAGCCAGACAGTTGTCACTGCGTCTTAATGCGAAACATTTTGAGGCGGACATGTACTTTGAAAATGAGCAAGGAGAGTACCTTTTTGATGGGACTAAGCTTAGAGAGGCGCATGAATGGTGTTTTCAACAAACGAAGAAGTGGCTAAACAAACACAAGACTGTGATTGTAAGCAACACGTTTGTCCGGCACTGGGAAATGAGGCCATATATTGAGTTTTGCGAGCAGAAAGGCGTCGTAGTTGAAATAAGAGTCTGTCGTGGTGAGTTTGCTAGCGTTCATAATGTACCAGAAGAGACTATTGAAAATATGCGCCGTCGGTGGCAGGCATAAATGCTACATCTATCGAATAAATATGATAATGATTTCTAATAATTGCGCTCTATGGTTGCGATAGGTCGTATCGTTGCAATGAACGGTAGTTATGAGGGGGAAATTGCGTTTCAATGGTGTTGTTTTTTTGAACAGAGCAATATTATGCCAATAAGAATGACATTCATAGCGTTAGCAGTACTGACTTCTGTCCAACCACAGGCTGAGTCACAGCTACTTCCTCCCGTATCTTTAGCTGAGAGTTATCATGAAGGAATCGATGTTTCTCAGTATTGGTATAGTGAAAAGCTTGATGGTATAAGGGCCTATTGGACGGGGAAGCAATTGGTCACTCGTAATGGTAATCGTATCTATACGCCAGATTGGTTCACTGAAGTGCTACCAGATTACCCGCTTGATGGCGAGTTGTGGGCAGGGCGCGGCAACTTTCATGTAGTACAGCAAACGGTTCTCGATAAAAAGCCAATAGACGCGGCATGGCGGAAAATTGACTTTATGCTATTCGACATGCCTTATTCTGCAGGGGACTATCGAAAGCGTTACTACAATATTCAGGATCTTGTTTTTACTATTGGGGCTTCACATATAAAGTACATTGAACACAGAGCCATTCGTGATGAGCAGCAGCTGTACTATCAACTAGATCGGATATCTCAGTCAGACGGTGAAGGCGTGATGTTACGCAAGGTCTCGAGCCGTTATCAGGCGGGAAGGGGCAGTGACCTACTTAAGCTTAAGCGTTATCAGGACGCAGAAGCTCAAGTTATTGGGTATAAGCCAGGAACGGGGCGACTACTAGGCATGATGGGCGCAATGTTAGTCAAGCTTTCCGATGGAACAGAGTTCTACATTGGTAGCGGCTTTTCTGATGAAGTGCGTAAACAACCCCCGGAAATTGGTTCAACGATAACGTTCCGGCACAACGGTTTTACCCATACAGGAAAACCGAAGTTTGCTCGTTTTTTGCGAGGTCGAATTAACCACTAGACTCAATACTACCGGTCTCCAATCCTGACTCCGCAGCGTTTGAACAATTGCTGCCAAAACTGCACATGCTCAAGCGTCTGGTTACGAAATTCTTGATGCATCGAAGTCATCCCATAGTCATGGCCGTGCGCTTTCATCCTTACTTCGACTAATCGAATACCACTATCGAGTTGTTGGTAGGTACTGTCCAGATAAGCCATGTAAGGTTGAACTTGCTTCACGTAAACGCTTTGAAATACGTTCCTTAAATAGCGAAGTGTTGTGGTGTCACGATTCTTACCACAAACAATCTTGTCTTGATTTGTTTTGAGCATCTCGGTGGTTTGCTTTAGCCAAAGGGATACATTGGTCAAGGTATAGTAGAGTCGCCCTATCAAACGAGTCTTTTCTATCTCTTCTTGATAATTAACCAAAGCCACGTCCGGCAAGCGTGATACAACCATGGGGGGGGTTAGGTACATTTCCTCGAGCGTTAGAAAGGCGCTGCGTACAGATACTACTTGAGCTTTTGCATTGATAGAAAGCCATTGTGAAGCGGTTAACTGTTTGCGCATAGCATCACTCGTTAGTAAAAGATTGTCGAGGTGGGTTGGAAAGTGCTCCCATTTTTGAGTGTAAACATCATTGAGCTTAGATTGATCTTCTTTGCTTAATGCGTGATGGGTTAAACAACCATGAAGGGTACGTAGCAGCGAGGTTTGATAATCAAAGTCGTAAAAACTATCTTGTACTTTTCCGAGCGGAGAGTTTTTCTGAGCGATTAGGTTGAATAGGCCACACTGGCGCAGCTGATAGCTTTCAAGCAGACCGAGAGAAACTCGTGGTAGATCATGAAATAACACTCGTTTATCGGGAATCGTCACAGCAGCGGATTCTTCAATCGTAGAAGCTGAAACCTCTAAAACAGTAGCCAAGCGTTGGTGATATTTTTGAAATACGGCCTTTTCTGGGGTTAACCATTCACTGCAGCCACTAAGCAAGATGATCGAAAATAGAGGTAATATTCTCACAGCATTTCCTTTTAAATCACTTTATAAGTATACCCAACAACCTCGTCTTGCGATCAAAAAAGCCAGCAGATGCTGGCTTTGGATAAATATTGTCTTGTCTCTATTGCTGCGAGAAGTTCAGTTGTACTTGTGGTTCTTGATGATGCATCCAACGTAAACGGACACCAAGCAAGATTGCGGCAGAAGTTAGGCCAATAATAAATCCTAGCCAAAAACCCTGTGCACCCATCGGCTCAACAATCCAATTAGTACGACCGAGGATATAACCCATAGGTAAACCAAGGATCCAATACGCAATAAAAGTACGATTGAAAATCGCCCGCATGTCTTTGTAACCGCGAAGTGCGCCTGCTGCAACGACTTGTACAGCATCTGTACATTGATAAATAGCAGCTAGGATAAACAACTGCATTGCAAGGGTAATTACTTCTGCATTGTTCGTGTATAGCTTCGCAATTGACTCACTGAAAGCGACCGTGATAAATGCTGTCATAAACGACAAGCAGATGCCGACCATAATACCAACGCGAGAGGCAACACGAGCCCCGTCCACATTATTTTCACCTAGGCGGTGACCAACACGAATACTGACTGCCGCACCAATACTCATCGGTAGCATGAACACAAGTGATGAGAAGTTAATGGCAACTTGGTGTGCAGCCACAACAATTGAACCGAGCGGTGAAACCAATAGTGCAACCACGGCGAACAGTGTTACCTCAAAGAAGAGTGCAGCCGCAACCGGAAAGCCAAGTTTAAAGAGACGAATTTGAGCTTTTAGCTGTGGTTTATGGAACTCACCGAAAAGGTTAATGCTTTTTAGACGTGTAGATGTGCACACATATAGCAGCAATAAACCCAACATCACCCAGTAGACGATAGCGGTCGCGATACCACAACCGACGCCGCCGAGAGCTGGTGCGCCAAACTTACCGTACACGAAAATCCAGTTTAGCGGGATGTTAAGCAGTAGACCAATGAAGCCAATCACCATGGCCGGTTTGGTTAAAGACATGCCATCCGTGAGGCTTCGCAACGTCTGGAAGAGTAAGAACGCTGGAACAGCAAACATAACAGCATGGATATAACCGATAGTTTTCTCTGCCATCACCGCTTCAACGTCCATGATCTGCAGAATAAATTGAGTCTGAAATAACACACCCAAAATAGGCACGCAGATCAAAAGCGCAAGTACCACACCTTGCTGAATTTCAAATGGGATTTGATCTCGGCGACCGGAGCCGTTCAATTGGGCAACAATCGGTACGAGCGCCATTAGTAGTCCAATACCAAATAAAATGGATGGTAACCAAATGCTGGACGCAACAGAAACGGCAGCCATATCAGTTGCGCTCACACCGCCAGCCATGACGGTATCAACAAAACCCATGCCTGTTTGTGCGACAGAAGCGATCAACACAGGGGTTGCTAGCTTAATTAGGCTTGACGCCTCTTCTTTGTAGCGATGCACGAAATACTCCGGAGTGGAACAAAAAATGGATAGGGAATGGTTATAGTGGAGCGTTCGGGGGCAAAAGAAGTAATGATTAAATCGGATGGTTGATTTTAGCCACGATAAGGTGAAAAAATGCCCCGGAGAAACTCCGCGGCGATGATAAACAATTGTATGCTTAGATACCATACCTTCAGTACAAGGATTAATGATTAATTTGTCGTCATTAATCACTTAAGTTAGGGGGGATATATTTAGGTTATCAGTCGCATCAGATGAATAGGTAAGAGCAATGTTTACAGGAATAGTTCAAGGTACAGCGAAAGTCGTTAAAATCGATAAAAAAGAACGTTTTCAAACTCATATTATAGAATTGCAGGGCGCATTAGCAGAGGGACTAGAGATAGGTGCGTCCGTAGCCCACAACGGTTGCTGCTTAACCGTGACCAAAATTGAAGGCTCGCAAGTTAGTTTTGACTTGATGCAAGCGACCTTATCTCTCACTAACCTTGGCGAATTGGAAGAAGGGGGCCGGGTAAACGTTGAGCGTGCCGCCAAGTTTGGTGATGAAATCGGTGGTCATAGTATGTCTGGTCATATAAGTTTAATGGCTGAAATGGTGGATATTATCGACACCCCTAATAACCGTACTATTTGGTTTGAATTACCTTTAACATCGATGAAATACGTGCTCGCTAAAGGCTACATAGGGATTGACGGTTGCTCACTGACTATCGGCGAAGTAGAAGCGAATCGCTTTTCGGTACACTTGATACCAGAAACGTTGCAAAGAACGCTATTTGGGGCTCGTCAAATAGGTGAGAAAGTAAATATTGAATTCGATCCTCAAACGCAAGCGATCGTTGATACAGTAGAGCGTGTCTTGGCAGCCAAGCAGTTATAGCACAAATCTACATCATTGGGATTCGGGTTCTTGGGTAGTTAGACATCTATACCCCCGGTACCCTCGAGATGCTTGATTCAGCGATAATGACTTGCGTTGAAGGCGAGGCAACAATTTGAAGATCTAGTGGCAATTGTTAACGACGCATGCGAACCGGAAATTGAGATCGACAAAGGAGCCTCGACGGCTCCTATTGTCATTTATGGTAAGTTTGTCATTTGCTACTCATAGTTATCATCGATGAACAACTCCACCTTTTCATGTAGCTCATCGACCTTCATATTGAGATGAATGGCGTGGCAGCAAGCTGGGCAGTCATCATAAAACTCTTGATCCCCGTTACTTGCATCTAACGTGATGCCAATTGAGTGCCCACAATGGGGGCATTTGACATGTCTTTCAGTATAATTTTGCATACAAAAACTCCTCGTATAGCAGGGCTTTATTCTCTGTTGGTTATATATTGTCGCCCTTGATCACTCGCTTTCCTCCACAGTAGAAGAGACAACGTAAGCCAAGTTATTTAGAATTTTAGGTGGAGTTGTTGCTAATTGAGTCGAAATAAGTACAAAACTTGACCCTAGACTCACGTTGAGTCTAGGGAGTGTGGTTGGAGATGATGTTCGTCTAAAATTTACATTTGGTCATAATTTTACGTCAAAAATCAATAAGACATAATATTACTAATGGATGACTGAGCTTGTTCCAAGTAATGCCCACCAAAGAGGTTGCAGTGATTGAGTATATGGTAAAGATTATAGATGTCTTTACGTTCTTCATAGCCGAGAGGGAGTGGGGTAACGGATTCATACCCTTGGTAAAATTCAGGAAGAAATCCACCAAATAACTCTGTCATAGCGATATCGCATTCACGATCTCCCCAGTAGCAAGCAGGGTCAAAGCAGATTGGATCAAAAGGCGTTAAAGCGACATTGCCATTCCACAAATCGCCATGCAACAAAGAGGGCTCGGGAGCATGATTGGCGAGATGCAGTTTTACAACGTTAATAAAGTCATCAATATCAACTAAGGTAATGCCTTTTTCTTTGAGAAGTTGAAGTTGCCAACCGATACGTTGCTCTGCAAAAAATACACACCATTTTTTGTGCCATTGATTCGGTTGAATGGTTGAACCAATATAATTATCGGTATCAAAACCAAACTCTTTCTGCTCTCCCCATAAATGAAGTTGCGCAAGTTGTTGACCGAATTTGTAGCTGTTTTTCGGATCTTCGAGAGGCTTGGTTGGGAGGTAATTAAGAATCAGAAAAGAGTGACTTTTGGTTTTGCCGACTAAGACCACTTCTGGAACAAATAGGGTAGAAGTTTTTCGCAGAAGATGAAGGCTTTCAGCCTCAACCTCAAACTTGGCTAAAAAGTCACGATCATTGATTTTAACGAAATAGCGTTGTGCACCATCATTGATCATGTAGCTCTCACTAATATCTCCCCCCGAAAGACGGACTTTCTCTTTAATTTGATATTCGAACAATAAAGTATCAGAAAGCTGCTGCGATATTGCTTGCCACATACAAAACCTCGTTAATCTATTTGACCAACAATAGTTTAGGATAAATGCCAACACATTGACGCGGACCTGAGCAAACTTCAGCAATAAAAAGAGACTTAATAGCAGTAAATGTATATAAATGTGAATTGCATCTCCTATAAGTTACTGATTTATAGAGTCAACCGATGAAACTGTCGGAATTCAGGGAGTATCAATATTTTTTTTTGATTTTGGTTCCATTAACGGCATGAAAATACTGATTTGTGATGACTTTGCGGTAGCAAGAAAGTTGATATCACGCTCGTTCATGAAAGATGCATCTCTGCACTTATTGGCAGCGCAAGATGGAAACGAAGCATTGCAAATTCTAACAGAGCAAAATATTGACGTTTTGTTCCTCGATTTGACGATGCCAGTCATGGGAGGCTTTGAGGTATTGAAGTCTCTCCCAGTCAGTCAGTATAAAACCAATGTCGTGATTGTTTCTGGGGATGTCCAGCAAGAAGCCAAACAGCGCAGTATTGAATTGGGAGCGTTCGATTTTATCGCCACGCCTCTAACGAGGGCGCAAATTGTTTCATTGTAATAGCGCCTAGACTTACATTGCGCCCTCGAAGCGCCAGAACAGCCAAGCCTAAATGCCTCTGACGGCATTTCATCATTGGCAAAGTTTCGTGAAGTGGCCAATATTACTCTCGGTAAAGGAACATCAATTATGGCGGATCATTTACACGAGTTTATTCATTTACCTGTTCCTCATGTTGGCCCCTTAACTTACGGTGAACTCCACATGACGCTGGCTGATGTGATAGGCAGAGACCGTTCTGTTGCGGTCGCTCAACGATTTGTTGGTGGGGGAATACACGGTGAAGCTTTGGTGTATTTACGTGGAAAAGACATCAACCAAATAGGTAAACGCCTTGCATAATTATTTGAATTTGCAGCATATAATGAGATTGATCTTAATGTATCTAACCTATTGGTGTCTTCATTCTTAACATCGCTAGGTGTTCAGCTCGATAAATTATTTTCATTACGCCAGCCACATATTATCGACACATTGGCACCCTATGATGAAGCAAGAAGCACTGATGTATGTGGTCGATTTGGCGGAGAGGAATTTACCGTTCTTCTACCTAACACTAATGAAGAACAGGCGCTTCGCTTTGCCGAGGCGGTTAAGAGAAGCCATTGAAGAAGAAACAGTAAAAGTTGAGAAATTTTTGATCAATTGCACGATAAATATTGGTGTTTGCGAATGTAAATCTCGTTTTGAAAACCACACCCAGTGGTTGAAATGTGCTGACGCTGCGCTATATAGGGCGAAAGAGAACGGGCGTAATGAGACTTGGCATCATAGGTTGAATAAGACCTATTGGATAAAAATTATTCAGTTAAATGCCCGGCGTCTCTTAAAATGACATAAGTTAATGAAATTTTCTCTGCATGTTTTACTATTGAAACGATTTCGCTTTCATCTTCGAAGGCTTGCAAAAATGGAGAAAAGCAGTGGTTGTAGAGACTGATGGATATCTTGCTCTTATTGAGCACCTTTCACTCAATTTAGACATTTTTACTTCAGAGCTTGGTGATACTGGTACAGAAAGCATCGAAGATGTTGCGACAGACATGGTTGCCTCTAACATCATGGCGATTTTTGAGCAAAACCCCGAATTACACTCAAGTGTGCGCTTTAAATTGCTAAAAGAAGCGGATGCAGTGGTTGAAGATCTTGGTGAGGTGTTGGCTGGTGTTTGGGGCAAAAAAGCGACTAACGAACAAATCGCTTTTTTAGATGAGTATATCGCTTTAGTGAAGAACTTATTCGATACCGCCGTTGCGACTTACGACTAATTAGCGACTTCTGATCATAAAAGGGAAGAGTAATCCGATCTTATCCCTATTTCTTTTCGATAAGGGTTACATTGTAACTCTTCTTACTTGCCAAAATTTCGAGGCCCAGTAAGGGCTATCGATTCTCGAAATTATTACGCCTTTTGACGTAGAAGCGTGCATGAATTGCTTGTTCCCCAGATAGATGCCTACATGGTAAGTCGTTCTGTTTGTCTTAAAAAATACTAAATCACCTTGCTTAGCATCAGACCAACTCAGCTTGACGCCTTGTTTTGACTGCTGCTGCGTTGTTCTTGGCAATGACATTTGGTATGCCTCAATAAACGCTTTCTGTACGAATGCTGAGCAATCAATGCCCGATTTTTTTGTGCCGCCTAAGCGATAAGGTGTGCCGTACCATTCGTTGTAGAATTGGTATAAATCAGGGGTTTCAGATCGTAAATGCTGTTTAGATATCGATGTTGTCTGTTGCGCTTCTGAATTAGTCTCGGGTCCGGAAGAGCAAGCGGCCAGTAGCAGGCTAATAATTAAAGGAAAAAAACTGCGACGCATAACATTCACCTGCCTTCCTTTCGGCTTCTTAACGGAAATATTTGAGCAATAAATGTGTACAGCGAACCTCATGATAGTCTCTTTTGTTGGACTGTTAAAATGGCTATGCCGCTGGTATTCATTGCCTCAGGGTCTCAGTTTAAGATTTTTAACTATCGCCGCAATAGTTATTACTTTTCCTGTCTTAAATTTCCAAACAATGATGCAAATCGAGTATGAATTTTCGTTATTTGGAATTCAATCACACTTCGCTATCGGATCTCTGACTTCTCGCGTCCAAATACGTAAATATATTGTTAACAACTTAATGCAAATAAGAGTGGCTCACATGTTTTAATGGTTGTAATTCAATCTCGAAAAGTTAAGTTCATATTACGCCAGTGGAAGGAATCGTTCGGTGATGAATAAAGTCTGTCCTATTGTTTTTCGGAATGAAAATCGCGAAATATTATTGTTTGAACATCCACTGGCTGGCGTGCAACTAGTAAAAGGAACGGTTGAGAAGTTTGATCAGGATTTACTGAGGGCTGCTAGGAGAGAGCTTGAGGAAGAGTCGGGGATCCGACAAGTGCTGGAATCGCGTTATTTATGTCAGTGGCAAAGTGACTTTCAAAACCAAACTTGGCATTTTGTATTGTGTATTTGTGGCGAATTACCCGAACAATGGCTGTTTCACACCCTTGATGATGGAGGGCACGACTTTGCATTCTTTTGGCACGATATAAACAAAGATATTTCATCAAAAGCTCATCCAGTCTTTCAAAGGGCATTGGTGAAAGTGAGACAAATGATTAGCCAAGGAGATCTAAAATGAGGCTCGAAGTTGGCGGAGACACAACTGCATCATCGCTCAAACGTCTGTCAAAAAATGACGTCAAAATGAACCTGTTTGCGCAGCAGTTACTGGAAGATGGTGCCGTTCATGTTTCTAGGCAAGCTGAAATCATCAAGGTAACGATCAAAACACCGTTTGAATTTGGCCTTTATTTTGGTGCGATACTTGACGAACTCATCCAAAAAATGAAGCAATGTGGATTATCGGTATGTCCAATTGAATTCACGCTATATCTGCGATTACAAGATCTTGCGCTCTGTCTAGGGGAGTACCTGGCTGTTGATTCCTCACCAATTTCAGAAGATGAAAGTTATCCGCGGGGTATCTATATCAGAAATCTAGAAGATGGTTTATGGTTAAGAGGGTTCCGAAGTTCGGTCGATTTTACTTTTCCTCCTTCAATGAACTTTGTATTTATCAATTCTTAATTCTAGAGGTTAGGCAACATGGGAGCCATTCAGTAACCACGTTCCAATTCATTTAAGAATCAGACGGTTTGAATGAGACGAATAGCTATAGCAAACACTATACTTATAGAAAAGGATAATGCGAAACGGATCAAAGCGTAAATTTCGAACACTTCACGTGTCGAATAAAAGCTTTCTTGCTCTCAAAAATACACATCAAATTATTAATATTTTGCCCATTTATATATGCTTTGCGCATTCATTAAGATAAGGAAGGGAAATGGATAAGTTCGTGGTGTTTCTCCTATGCCTTTACCTCACTTTCAGTGGTGTTATCCACATCTATGACAACATTATCGACGGTTTTTTACCTTATAACTTTGCTCCGGGCTGGTTGAACGCATATTGGAGTGCTTTAGGGCTATTTAGTTTACTGGCAGTGTACCTGTTGATTACACATCGCCGTTCAGGGATCGTATTAATGATCTTTATTCTGCTTAGCAAAGTTGCTTTCAACTCGTATGCATACTACGTCCTTGATGTATTAGAAAGCAGTCGTCTTTTACAGTGGCAAACACTACTGCTTGGATTTTCAATTGGTGTGTCTATTTGGCTGTGGAATTCTCAAAAGGCCCGCCACTCTCGCCATATATTCCGCTAACACTGATATTTCTCAACAAGGATTCGTTATGAACAACGTTAAGGAGCTCATGAGTTTCGGAATTTTTTTGCAGCGCTTACTGGTTTCAGCTTTAGCGCTGTCTTTTTTTTGCATTGCGTTTCTGTATAAGTCAATAAGTCATCAACAAGACATTCGCATGACCACAATAGCGGCGATTATCTTCGGTATTGTTGGTTTATTTGTTGGCATAACACAGTCGAACAAGAAGCGTCAGTCAATAAGCGTTTAAAATCACATACCCGATAAAATATTCAAAAGTGGCCGATCATGACTTTCATGACGACCTTTTTCTTGTAAATCTGAGTTCAAGTCAATAACGAAACGGTTGAGTGATTAACTTATCCAAACGTTGTTCTTGATAATCACGAATTTCAGGCACGCCTATCACCATATTTTTATGCCCTAGCTCTGGCTGTGCGCGGTAAGTATTAAACCAGCGATCCCAAACGGACAGGAAAAATCCAAAATTCGAGTGAGTTTCTTTGACGATTATGGAGTGGTGTACGCGATGCATATCTGGTGTCACAACAAACTTACGGAGTATTGCGTCAATAGAAAGAGGCAGTTTAGCATTGCTGTGATTGAACATCGCACTTGCATTAAGTACGATCTCAAACACCACGATGGCAAAGGGTGAGACACCCATAGCAAACACAGCGGCGATTTTTACGATCATTGAAAGGATAATTTCAATCGGGTGGAAGCGCGTACTTGTTGTAACATCCACATCTAAATCTGCGTGATGCATGCGATGGAGTTTCCACAATGGCTTGAAGCGATGAAACGAGAGATGTTGAAGGTAAATGATCAGATCGAGCAACATAATTGCAATAAAGCTGGCTAGCCAATCGGGTAAAGCAAGCTGGTGTAATAAACCCCATTGTTTATCGTTGGCAATAATGGCAGCTTGAAACGCCACCATTGGCATGAGTAAAATAATGGTCGCGCTATTTAACGCAGCTAAAGAAAGGTTGTTGATCCAGCGAAACCAGCGCGGCACAGTGAGCACTCTTCTAGGCAGTTTGTTTTCCCAAATCGTACAAAGTAGTAACACCGCAATAAAGATGCTAAGCCTAAACCAAGATGGGGCATTAATCACGAGTTCTGTCATTGGTTACTCCCTGTATCATTGTCCGACTGATATTGGCTAAGTTCATTGCCTTGAGGTTGCTAGGGGATAGAAGTAGAATCGCGCTCTACTTTTTAACTGGCATTTTTCATTCATGAGAATTCACGCTTTCCATCGTTTATACCAGTACCGTCAATCTATCTCAACAAAGCCGTTCAACGCTCGTGGTTGTAAAGTGGTTCGCTGCCCATATTGTCAGGTTTCTGAGTCATTTTGTTTGTGCGATATTCAACCGAACATCGAATCTAATATCGCGTGTATGCTGATTGTATCGGAAAATGAAGTGTTCAAGCCAAGTAATACGGGCCGTCTTATTGCTGATACGATTCAAGAGACCTACGTGTATCAATGGAATCGTACGGAACCTTCTCAAGAAATGCTGGCGCTACTAAAGAACGACGCTTATCAACCTGTCGTTGTTTTCCCAGCAGACTATGTGGATGAACCCGAGCGTTTATTGGACGGTTTGAATCCAGAGCGTCTTAAGGTATCCGATGGCTCGGACAAAAAATGGTTGTTGATCTTCATCGATGGCAGTTGGCGCGAAGCGCGTAAGATCTTCCGCCGCTCAGAGTTTCTTAAATCTTTGCCTGTGCTTTCTATTGAGCCGGAATCACTGTCTGAATACATTATGCGTCGCTCAGACAATGAGCAGCATCTATCTACGGCAGAAGTGGCGACGTTAGTATTCAAACAAGCGGGAGAAGAGCAAGCTTCAGAGTGTTTGCAATTGTGGTTTGAAGCCTTCCGTGAAACCTACATGCTGACGAAAACACGCATTAAAACCGATCACACAAGACCACAGCTGAAACGTTTCAAGGAATGGGCGAAAATCGAGAGCTCACTCTAAGGAATGAACTTTTGTTGGTGGCTTGTTGTGCAACTGGCTTGAACGAGAGGATAAATCTGGATTGGGTCACGGTTTGCAGGCGTACAGATATGGATAATGTTTAAAGTTTGACTCCATTAACTATTTTTTGGGAGTCGGTTGAGCATTTTAGGAGAGAATCGCATGTATTACGGCTTTGATGTCGGTGGCACTAAAATTGAGTTTGGTGCGTTTAACGAAAAACTTGAACGTGTCGCAACCGAGCGCGTACCAACACCAACAGATAACTACGATTTGTTAGTAGAAACCATTGCTGGCCTAGTAAACAAATACGATGCTGAGTTTAGTTGCGAAGGTAGAATTGGCCTAGGTCTTCCGGGTATGGAAGCTGCCGATGATGCAACGGTGCTTACGGTAAACGTACCTGCAGCGAAAGGCAAACCACTTCGCGCCGATCTTGAAGCGAAAATCGGTCGCTCAGTAAAAATTGAGAACGACGCGAACTGTTTCGCACTGTCTGAAGCATGGGACGAAGATCTTCAAAACGAACCATCAGTACTTGGACTGATACTCGGTACAGGTTTTGGTGGCGGCTTTATCTTTGAAGGTAAAGTGTTCTCTGGTCGTAACCACGTGGCAGGTGAGGTGGGCCATACTCGCCTTCCTCTTGACGCTTGGTTCCATCTTGGTGACAACGCTCCTTTGCTTGGGTGTGGTTGTGGCAAGAAAGGCTGTCTAGACAGCTACTTATCTGGTCGTGGTTTCGAGCTGCTTTATGCGCATTACTATGGTGAAGAGAAGAAGGCGATCGATATCATCAAAGCTCATGCAGAAGGCGAAGCAAAAGCTGTTGAGCATGTTGAACGCTTTATGGAGTTTCTTGCGATTTGCTTTGCGAACCTATTTACCGCGAATGACCCCCATGTAGTGGTATTAGGTGGGGGCCTATCTAACTTCGAACTGATTTATGAAGAGATGCCAAAACGCATTCCTAAGTACCTGCTTTCTGTAGCGAAATGTCCGAAGATCATCAAAGCGAAACACGGTGATTCTGGCGGCGTACGTGGCGCTGCGTTCCTAAACATTAAATAGATCGTCTGAGTTTTCGTTACGCGAAAACACATAAGACCAGCATTGAAAGCCTCGTTTCCTGTTAAGGTGAAACGGGGCTTTTTATTTATAGAGAACGAACAAAAAGAACATGTATAAAAAACTCGCGACGAATAGCGAGTTTTTGTTTTGGTCTGTGTAGCTTGGCTTATTTGTTCTTTTTACCGACGCCCAAGTTTTCTTTTTGAGCCAGAGTAATTTTAGTGAAGCCAAGCTTTCTAAAGTGGTTGTCACGGTAGTTACGTACCGCTTTTGTGTCAGAAATCGCTTCGATTTGCTGTTCCATCTTTAGGTATTCAGATATATCGATGCCTTCCGCTTCTGCTACCGCTTCATGAATATTGTGGTGCTGCTGGTAAGAGAACGTCAGTTCTTTGTCTTGATCTTTGTATGTATAAAGAATGGTGCGAGCCATAGCTGTCTCTCTGAAAGGTTTTCTGTGATAGACAAAGGTCAGACTCGCTGACCTTTGAATGCTGATTTTGGCTTAGATTCTGCCTTGAAGTGGAATAATTGTCACGCTTTCTCCCGCTTTTACTGTGTCGACAGCAGGGGAGATCTCGATAAGACAGTTTGCTTCACTCATAGAGCGCAGAATGCCTGAGCCTTGCTTTCCCGTTGTGCGAACCGTTAGGCGACCTGTTTCATCTAGCTCGTAGATACCGCGGCTAAATTCGGTACGACCTTGGCGAGAGCGTAGATTTTCTGTGGCAATGGCGCTGACTTTAAGTGGTTTCCAGCCTTGTTCGCCTTGCATCTTACGCAGCGCTGGCTCAACAAAGTTAATGAATGACACCATCACAGCAACAGGGTTACCTGGAAGACCAAAGAAAGGCTTGTTATTGATCTGGCCAAACGCCAGTGGGCGACCCGGACGCATATTGATGCGCCAGAAATCAATCTGACCAAGCTTGTCCAATGCAAGCTTGATGTAATCGGCATCGCCAACCGATACACCACCAGAGGTCATTACCACGTCTGCTTGTGAAGAGGCGTTTTCTAGCGCGTCAATCATTCGCTGTTCGTTGTCTTCTAGAATACCGAAATCCAAAATTTCACAGCCTAGTTTTTCCAGCATGCCCATAATGGTAAAACGGTTTGAATCGTAGATAGAGTTCGGCTTTTGCTCGGTTCCGGGCGCTTGAACTTCGTCACCGGTAGAGAATACCGCGACTTTCAACTTGCGGAATACATGCGCGTTACCAAAACCAAGAGACGCAATCATGCCCATCTCGGGAGAGGCGAGTCGAGTCCCTGCGGTAAACACGTTGCTACCAAATTCTAAGTCTTCACCCGCTTGGCGAACGTTTTGGCCCGCCTTAATACTCGCACCATTAAACGTGACCACATCACCGTCTTGCGAAGCTTGTTCACGCATTATTACAGTGTCGCCATTGATAGGCATTGGGGCACCTGTCATTATCTTCACCGCTTGACCAACTTCAAGAGCTTGGTCATAAGCGTGACCTGCGAGTACTTCAGCAACCACTTGGTAGTTGTCGCGCTCAACGTCATCGCCACGGATCGCGTAACCGTCCATCGCTGAGTTGGTGTATTGCGGAACGTTCACAGGAGACACAACGTGGTCTGCTAGCACACGACCGTACGCATCTTCAATCTTGCATGCTTCTGTGTCTGTAACGGTATTAACCAAAGACAGGATCTTTTCTTGTCCTTGAACCACAGAAAGAAAAGCTGGTGAGAGTGTGTCGCAACAAGCGGCTTCTTTCTCTTTGATCTTTGGCGCATTCGCCGTTTGAACATATTGAAGAACGAACTGAGCGATGGCATCGAGATCGTTGATGTTCATTTGTGGCAGTTCAGAATCTAACGTGGCACTGTCTGATGCAACCGCGATGATGTTTTCATCATGCGGGTAAAGCCAAGGTTTGCCCACTTCTTCACGATGCAATTCGATTTTAGGAAAAGCAATGTTTTTGCAGCCCTCAACTAAAACCACATCGAGTTTATCTTGATCAAAGCGCGTCAGTAAGTAATCGAATTCTGATTCCGATTCAGGCGTTTCTGTCATTAAAGCATAACGGTTACGAGACGAGATCAGCATTTGTGATGCGCCGGCTTTGCGTAAGCGGTGGCTGTCTTTGCCTGGTTGGTCAACATCAAAGTTGTGGTGCGCGTGTTTCAGCATACCGATGCGAAGACCTGCATCGGTCAACTTTGGAAGTAATGCTTCAAGCAAAGTGGTTTTGCCTGTACCAGAGTAGGCAGCAAAACCGAGAATAGGGATGTTTAGCGTGTGTTTCATGATTCTAGTTGTCCAAATTGCGCCAGTTCTTCAGGAGTATTTAGGTTGACGAAACAGTTTGGCGAGTCGCTAAAGTCAACGTAACTGGTGTTGCACTCTTTGTAGAGTAGGATGATCTTACGATCGCCACGTTCTAAAAACTCAGTCAGTTTTGGCAGCACACGCTTGTTATACAGTGTAAAAACGGGCTGTTGGTAGTTGCCATCGTGTGCAACCAAAATGTCACTGTCTTCCTTCGCCGCTTGGCAGAAACGCTTAACCAAATCATCGTTTATGTATGGGCTATCACATGGCACAAAGCCAACCCATTCGGTTTCTGCGTGAACTAGGCCTGCGTGGATTCCTCCCATCGGACCAGGATAGTCTTTGAACTGATCGCTGAATACGACGCCAAATTTACGGTAAGCGTCGTGATTTCGGTTTGCATTGATTAGAATGCGTGACGTTTGCGGGGATAAACGTTCGATAACGTGTTCAATGAGTGGCTTCTGACTCAATTCAATCAGACCTTTATCTTTTCCACCCATACGGCTGGCTTGACCACCAGCCAAAATGACCCAACTAGTTTGTGTTGGCTGAAGCATATGCGTTCTCTTGGGATCTTTCTTTTGGTATGACATACAACAGTGGAGACTCTACCAAAGTCTTCTCTTTAATCCACCACTGTTTTTTACATAAATCCGTCAATGCGTTTGCTTGGTGACTTGTGATCACGAGGCTTGAACCACGATCAAGCAGATCTTTTGCCATGACCACAAGGCGTTCAATGGATTCTTGATCGAGAGAAGCACTCGGTTCGTCCATTAATAGGATCGATGGTTTTAGTATCCAAGCTCTCGCCATGGCAACGCGTTGCTTTTCCCCGCCAGATAAAACAGAAATATGTTCATCAGCTAAAGTTTCCAAGCCAACCATGCGTAATGCATTGATGACTTGTGCTCGTTTATCATTCGCGGTGTTTTGTTGATATTTCACGCCATAAACAACATTGTCATAGACAGTGCCATCGAATAGGTAAGGAGACTGATGGAGGTAAATAACATCGACACGGCCACTACGACGCGTCCATTTTTTTAACCAAGTATCTTTTGGGGCGACAACGTTACCCGTCGACGCTTTCAAGAGGCCTGCTAAGATTTTAAGTAGAGTCGTTTTACCAACGCCATTATCACCCTTTAGGTAAATCGCATCGTTTGGTCCAATCGCAAGTTCAGGGATGTGAAAAAGCACACGTTCCTTAAATCGCATGGACAATTGCTCGGCGGTTACTTTAATAGTCATAATACACCCTATATTGGGTTGAAGGCGAGTCGATTGCTTGCTTCATGTTCTTAGATAGCCTTTACCTCTCATGCTTGATAAGAGGAAGTTCAGCGCTAACGCTAACGATAGTAATACAATTCCGAGCGCAACGCCTTGTGCAAACGCACCTTTGCTGCTTTCCAATGCAATTGCAGTGGGTATATTTCGTGTCACACCCATAATGTTGCCTCCAATCATCATTGAGCAGCCAACCTCCGTTACGATGCGTGAAAACCCAGCAATGACCGCTGCCATAATAGGAAAGCGAGTCTCCCAGATCATAGTTGTAGCGATACGTGGCATAGATACGCCTAACGTAATGGCGGTTTCAACAACGCGGCGATCACTCGATTGCAACGCACCGTGCATCATCGACACTAGCACGGGGAAACAGATGATCATTTGACCCAATATCATGGCCTTCTGGGTGAACAGCATTTGCCAACCTCCCCAAGGGCCTGCGCGCGATAGCAACATGTAAAGCAATAAACCAATCACAACGGTCGGTACGGCTTGCAAGGTGTTTACGAGCGACAGCAAAAACCATTTACCACGAAAGTCGGTGTAGGCGAGAACGAAAGACACCAAGATTGATGGCAACACCACTAAAGATATTGCCGTAATAGAAACACTAAAGGAGACCGCAACGATCTCCCATAGGTCTGCATCAAAATTCACTAATAAGCGCAGGGCTTCTAGCGTCGTATCAGCAAGATTCATACTGCGTTATTGGCTCTCAGCATTTGCGACAAATAACGGTTTGCCATTTAGGCGGAAGCTATTAATTAGTTCCTGACCACGAGGGTTAACCAGCCAATCACTGAATGCTTTCGCACCTTGATAATTGATGGTTGGGTAACGCTCAGGATTCACCAAAATAACTTGGTATGGGTTGAACAGTGCTTTGTCCCCTTGGAATAAGATTACAAGATCCAACTTATTTTGATAAGCCAACCATGTACCACGGTCTGACATGGTGTAACCTTGCATCTCTGCCGCCATGTTTAGCGTTGGCCCCATACCTTGACCTACGCTGCGGTAGCCTCCAAAGCTAGGTTCCATTTTCGTTTGTGCCCAGATACCCAGTTCTTTTTTATGGGTACCTGAATCATCGCCACGAGAAATGAAGATCGCATCTTTATTAGCAATCTCTTTGAAAACCTCGAAGACCGTTTTGTCGTCGTTAACTTGAGCAGGATCCGATTTAGGGCCTACGATAACAAAATCGTTGTACATGAGTTTGCGCGGAAGTACTCCATAGCCGTTCTCAACAAACACGCTTTCTGCTTTTGGTGCGTGTGTGATTACTAAGTCAACGTCGCCGTTTTCACCCATTTTCAGCGCTTTACCAGTACCTGCTGCGATGATATCGACTTTGTAACCTGTGTCCTTTTCAAATTGTGGAAGTAAGTAATCTAAAAGACCAGAGTGGTAAGTACTGGTTGTCGTTGCCAGGCGAATATGTTCGCCTTCTTGAGCTGAAATAGCCGAGTAGCTTACAAGTGTGATTGACGTTGCGGCCAAAGTTAGCGCAATTTTATTCATTTTTGTTGTTTCCTTTCCAATGATTCTCTGTTTTCTATGGGTATGAGGAACATTCAGCTAACGCTAGAGTGTCAAAGCGCGCTCAAATCACAAGCCACGTTAGAAGACGAGACTCCGCGATGGCAAAAAAGAAATTCGCATTCTCATATGGCTTTAAATCTTTATAGCAAACAAGCTAAGCAAACAAAATGCCAACATTTTATAATCTAAATATGTGCGAATTACGCTCGAATTGATGGACTTGTTTGCACTAAATCTTATGTTGGTACAAAATGTCTCACTCATTATAGAGCGTATCGTTTTAAAATTGGTACACTCTGTCCCATAAGATTCCAACTGGGGTAAATATGTCTACTCACTCCCATATTAGTACAAACCAACAATACAATGCTTTTTCAGTACTGGTTGTTGATGATGAATTGGGCATGCAAGCTATTCTTAAAAAGGCACTGGGCAAACTTTTTTCCCATGTCGATACCGTTGGCAGTATTGAAGAAGCCGAATCATTACGTAACTCACGTCACTATGATTTGATTCTATTGGACATCAACTTACCGGGACGTTCAGGAATTGAATGGGAAGAAGCGTTTGAAGATGATGACAAACGTGCAGACATCATCTTTATGACAGGTTATGCCGATCTGGAAACCGCCATTCGCGCCCTTCAACTTGGTGCTTCGGATTTTATTCTAAAACCGTTTAATCTTGAACAAATGTTGAAAGCGGTTGCTCGCTGTATGGATCGTCGTTTGAACGAACGCATGCAATATGCGATGAAGCGTGATTATCAACGTCATTATACTTCCGAAATCATCGGTGGCTCAGAAAAGACTCGTCAGCTTAAACAATTGATCACACAGTTTGCGCCTTCTCGTGCTTCGGTACTTATTGAAGGCGAGTCCGGGACTGGCAAAGAGTTGGTTGCCAGAGGCATTCACCAAGCCAGTGAACGCTCAGGACCTTTTGTACCACTAAACTGCGGAGCGATCGCTCCAGAGTTGTTAGAGAGTGAACTGTTTGGCCATACGTCTGGTGCATTTACAGGGGCGAAGAAGTCTCGGGAAGGTCTTTTCCGTGTTGCTAACGGTGGCACGCTATTTTTAGATGAAATTGGAGAAATGCCACTGTCGATGCAAGCTTCTTTGCTGCGCGTATTAGAGCAGCGAAGCATCCGTCCGGTTGGCTCTGAAAGAGAGGTCAGTATTGATGTTCGCATCGTTGCGGCTACCAATCGTAATCTTCAAGAAGAGGTTAATAAAGGTAACTTCCGTAGTGACTTGTATTACCGCTTAAACGTACTAAAGATAGAAGTCAGTCCGCTACGAGAGCGTAAAATGGATCTGCTAGAGCTTGTCCCTTATTTCAGCAATATGCTGACTGGTGAACTGGGTATGCAAGCGCCTAAATGGGCCCATGAAGACATGGAGGCTATGACTGAATATGAATGGCCAGGTAATATCCGTGAGCTTAAAAACTTGATCGAACGCTGCATTTTGTTAGGCAAACCTCCGGCGCACCATTGGCGTGAACTGAACGGTGGTCACGTACTTCCCAATGTTTCGGTTACCGTTTCCAACAGTGCGGAGTTACCAACGTTCAAAGAAAAGATAACGTTTACAGGAGAAGGTTATCCAAATAGTTGGACGCTCAAACAGGTAGAAAAAGCCCATATACAGCAACTGGTGAGTTTACACGAAGGCAATAAATCGGCGGCGGCTCGTGATTTGGGCGTAGCACGTAAAACGCTGGAACGTAAATACAAAGAGTGGGATGGCGAGGATGAGGATTATGCCGAATAACTCTTACTACACCGGCGTTTCAAAGTGGTCGCACCGTTTTAAAACGATGGTGCGCTATCGGTTGTTGATGCTGACGTCAGCGCCGATTTTTCTTACTTTGATCGCGTTGATTGGTATTACCGTTTATTGGTCTATTCATTACACTTGGCAAAATGCGTTGCTTGATGTGTCGGAGCGTCTTGGCGTTGCTAACAACAGCATCACTCTTTTACAGCAGAAACAAGCGAATTACGTAAATTCGTTTGCGGATTCATATGGTTTTCGAACACGGGTGAATCAGGGAATGCCAACGGCGCAATTACAAACTTGGGTAACGAAGCAGAAGCAACGCTATGATTTAGACTTTTTGTCATTCCAGCGTGTGAACTCTATTGAGAATAAAATGCGCTTTATGGATCTCACCAAACGTGAGTCGTTCTTTGATGTACTCGATAAATCAGAACTCGAGCGCCTCGACCCAGATTTAGCGAAGTGGGCTGAAGTTCCAATTTTAAGAAACGGTGAAGTTGAAGTTCGGGGTTTGGTTAGCCGTACGGTGATCCCAGTATATAACCAAGTGGGTGATTTAATCGGCTTTTTAGATGGCGGCATCTTACTAAATAACAGCACCGTTTTGGTTGATCAAATTCGCGATCTTATCTATCTGAGTGACAACGACTGGCTACGCCCTGTCGGCACGCTGACGGTTTTTCTTGACGATCTTCGCGTCAGTACCAATGTCCCTTTGGATAGCGATCAACGTTTGGGGCGTGCAATCGGTACGCGGGTCAGTTCGGAGGTTTACAACACCGTTTTAAGTGAAGGAAAGCAGTGGGTAGATCGAGCGTATGTCTATGACGCTTGGTACATCACGGCTTACCAGCCGATCAGAGACCAATACGACAATGTCATAGGCATGTTGTATACCGGCTATCTGATGTGGCCTTTCGTTAAAGCGTACATGACTAATATTGTTGAGATCAGCTTTATTACTATGTTGTTGTTGGTGGTGTCTGGGGTAATGGTTTATCGGGGGTCTAGGGAACTGTTTAATCCGATTGAGCACATTCATCGTGTAGTAAAGATGATTCAACTTGGAAAAGAAACGCGTATTGGTCCACTAGACCTTAATGACGAACATGAGTTGGCTCAATTGGCAAAGCAGTTTGATAATATGCTGGACTTGTTAAGGCAACAGAAAAATGAGCTTCAGTTTGCTGCAAATGAGTTGGAAAGGAAAGTACAGCAACGTACCGCGAGTTTAGAGGAGAAAACTGCGGAGTTAGAGCTGCACATTCAGTTACTTAACCAAACTCGGAATAAGCTAGTCGTACATGAAAAGCTCGCTGCATTAGGGGAGTTAACGGCCGGTATCGCTCATGAGATTAACAACCCAAGTGCCGTTATATTGGGTAACGTTGAGTTGATCCAGTTTGAACTGGGCGTCGAGGCGAAACGGGTTCAAGAAGAACTGGATGCGATACATACTCAGATTGACCGTATCCGAAACATTACTCGAAGTCTACTGCAATACAGTCGCCAAGGCGGCGTGCAAGATGAAATTACCTGGCAGCACATCAATCCAATTATTGATGAGAGTATCACTCTTGTAAAAACGGGCACAAAAAAACGCGATATTGAGTTTGTAACTGATCTACATGCGCATACTTCTGTTGAAGTGAACCGACATCACCTACTGCAAATTTTGGTCAATCTTCAAATGAATGCCATCCACGCAATGGATGGCAAAGGAACGCTGACGGTTGTCAGCGAAGATTGGATTGAAGATGGTGAGATAAAAGGCGCGGCGATTCATATCACTGACGAAGGCTGTGGCATTAAACCTGAGAACCTAAGGCGTATCTTCTCGCCGTTTTATACCACTAAGCGCGATGGAACAGGATTAGGGCTTTCGGTTTCACAAAGTATTCTTAGTCAAACCGGTGGTGAGCTAAAGGCTGAATCGGAATGGGGTAAGGGTAGTACATTCAGTATTTATCTCCCTAAGAAGGCTGAGTTACTGCTTGAAGTAACGAATATTGCCTAACATGGCTGTGGCAATAGACGTTTAGAAATCGTCACCTAACAAATCGCGTCGGTCCCTCAAAGAAAAAGGGTCAGTGTTATCGCTGACCCTTTGTGTATCAACTTACTATGGTGGTTTGTTTAACTTAACCTGTATGCACCGCAATTTTTGGCGGGGTGATGCGGTGTTTCTTGAACTCATTCATGTCAACGTAGAAAGGAATCACCACCTGCATATCCAGTGCACCATAGTTACCACTGACCACCACTTCACTTAAAAAAATGGTGTTCGGCATCTTAATGATGTCATCGGTCAGCGCAAGCATGCGCAACGATCGCGCTCCATACATAACGTCGAATCGTTGAAAGACTCAAGGCACTCACTTCTTGGCTTGTGCTAAGGCTATTACGATAAGCAAACTCGAATATAAAGCTAATGGCGATAGAATCGCCTACAACCCACTAGTGAAGAAATAATGTTCATCATCGACTGAGCATTGTAATGCAGGCCAAAACGATTTCAATAGCGTTCAAAAGCCGCTATATGGGAAATAGAGACTTACCGTGATGTTTCAATTAAGGTGAAGCAGGGAAGTAAAAAACTGCCCTGTTGAATTGGCGTTACGAATTAAAATTTAACCGTGATTGAAGTTTGTCGAAGAATCGGCATCACTACCGTTGACCACTGGGTGCTTCTCAAAGAAATCAATACAATGCTGTAAATCAGCTAGCATTAGATTCGCAAGGTCTCGGCTGAAGCCATGACGAACCAAAATACGCATGATGACAAGATCTTCTCTATCAGGAGGCATTGCGTATGCCGCAATTTGCCATCCTCTTGAGCGAATTCGATCGGATAGATCATAGAGGTTAAAGCCTGGATTGACCCCTTTTTTGAGCGACCAACTCAATGCAGGTATTCCCCCCTTACCATTGTATATAATCTCAAACATACCCATCTTATAGATTTCTCCTGCAATATACTGTGCAGTGTCATAACAGGCTTGATGGATCTTAGTGTAACCCTCTCTACCAAGGCGTAGGAAATTGTAATATTGAGCGACAATTTGGCCACCAGGGCGAGAGAAGTTTAACGCAAAAGTGGGCATATTGCCGCCGAGGTAGTTTACGTTAAAAATCAGATCGTTATGAAGTGACTCTGCATCTCGCCATACAACCCAACCGACGCCAAGTGGGGACAAACCAAACTTATGCCCAGAAGCATTAATCGATTTCACGCGTGGTAAGCGAAAATCCCAAGCCAAGTCTGGGTCACAAAATGGAGCCAGAAATGCGCCGCTTGCGCCATCGACATGGACTGGAATATCTAGGCCGGTTTCATGCTGAAGTTTGTCGAGAGCGTCACATACGTCCTTTACTGGCTCATACTCACAAGTAAACGTGACGCCAAGTGTAGGGACAACACCAATCGTATTTTCGTCACAGCGTTTAATGACCTCTTCAGGGGTCATAATGAGTCGTTCGCCTTCCATTGGAATTTCACGGAGTTCAATATCCCAATAACGAGCAAATTTGTGCCAGCAAACCTGAACAGGGCCACAAACCATATTTGGCTTGTCAGTCGGTTTACCCAGTTTTTTCATTTTCTCACGCCAAGCCCATTTTAATGCCATCCCGCCAAGCATGGCCGCCTCGCTAGATCCCGTTGTCGAGCATCCCATAGGATTGTCGGCGCTTGGCGAGTTCCATAAATCTGCGAGCATGTGTACGCAACGGGATTCAATTTCAGCAGTCTGCGGGTACTCATCTTTATCAATCATGTTTTTGTCGATGGACTCGTCCATTAATTTATGGATTTCCTCGTCAATCCAGGTCTGACAAAATGTGGCCAAGTTTTGTCGTGAATTACCGTCCATCATGAGTTCATCATGGACGATTTGATAAGCATGGGTTGCCGATTGCTCATCATCTGGAATTCGATATTTTGGCACTGAAATCGACAAGTCTTTCGATGAATAAACATCATCTTTCAGTGATCCCTTAAGAGTGGATTTTTTATGAAGAGCCATAGGAATTCCTTTTCATGAACGAAGCAATGGTTCGCGGATAAAAAGTAAAAAAATAGGTGCTAGATAGACAATGAAAGAAATGAACGTTGGTACCGATAAAAGTAGCACCAAAATTCATTTCTTTTTGTATGGCATAAATTTTTTAAAATAGAAATAGCACTAAGGCATTAATCATTAACTTCTTTTTTTGCAATTTCACTGACCTTCGCTTGAGGCTGCTTTTGACAACCTTCAACAATATCGTCGATTTCTACAGGGTCGAGTTGATCAATCTCGGTGATACTGTGAGCCGACACAATGTAACCTACGGCAACGGGAATCACAGAATAGTCTTGCACTAGTAAAACGCTGCAATCCATGTCTGCAGCGTTGGTGTGATTGTCAGCAAGCACGGGTGTACCCATAAGAATGAACGATGCACTAATGGCCGAAGCTAAAACTTTCATATTTCACCTCAATATTAATGGTTTTGAGTTTAAACTCAGAAAAATTGTAGTCGGCATATGTGGGTTTGCAAATTCATGACGAAGATTCTTGGTGAGTTAATAAAGATAACAAAAGTTCGTGATGGTTCTGGATAAACATAGAGATACTAGGTCATTTAAAATGCGACAGAATTATTTGTATACAGAAAAATGAACTACACTTTAGCCAGTTAAATAAGCGTTTAGATTTCATAAGGAATTTGACAGTGAATGAATCGGTAAATAGTCGCAAGCATCTTAGTTTGTTTGGGTTCTTTGCCTTAAGCGCAACGATGGTGATGACGATTTATGAATATCCAACCTTTGCATCTTCAGGTGTTTCATTAGTCTTTTATTTTGTTGTTGCTGGGTTATTTTGCTTTCTTACTGTTGCATTGTGTGCCGCAGAAATGGCAAGGCTAGAGGGGGTAAAGGCGGCGTCTACACTTGGGCAGGTAAGTCACACGGAGAGAAATGGGGGGGCTAATATGATTTCATGTGTCGCGCGTCGCACTTGGTATATCGTTTATTCCACCTGCGCAGTTAGGTGGAGGCAATGCATCTACCGCTTATTTACCGATTCTCGTTATAAGTTTTTCCGTAACCCTGTGGATCCCATTGTTGGTTTATAGAAGAATGAGAGAATTAATAATAGTGAAAACTGAACTGTATTTTAATATATGTCAAATTCTAAATTTGAATTTAACATATATTATTTTTTAAAATCACTTTAATCATTAGGAGGTTATAGTGAAAAAATGGATTTTTGGTGTCATTATTATCGCTGTTCTTGCCTTCGGGAGTGTGATTGGTTTTAATTTGTTTGTGAACAACAAGATTAAAACGAAGATAGCAAACTTACCCGAACCTATATTTCCCGTAACGGTTGAGCAATTAAAACCTACGGTATGGGCTCAAAATATTAAAGCCATTGGATTTATTGAGCCATATCAAGGTGTTGATGTTTCGAATGAAGTCTCTGGAATCGTGACTAAAATTAATTTTGAAAACGGCGAACGCGTAAGTGCAAAGACAGTATTGGTTTCCTTAAATGATCAGGTACAACAAGCACAGTTAAAAGAACAACAGGTGCAATTGCCCTCTGTTAGAAATGACTATTTAAGGCTCAAAAAGCTCTATCGTGAAAAATCTGTCTCAGAACAAAGCCTACAAGCCGCAGAGGCGAAATATCAAGCCTTATTAGCGAACATCGAAAGTTTAAAAGCTAACATTGAGTTACGTAAAATTCGCGCGCCTTTTGATGGAAAGCTAGGTATTCGGAACATCAACCTTGGGCAATACGTATCTGTTGGTACTGATATCGTAAGACTCGAAGATTTATCTGTTATGCGAGTCAGGTTTAGCGTGCCTCAATCGAAAATTGGTCACTTAAAGATAGGGCAGCGAATCTTGCTGAGTGTTGAGTCTTATCCAGGGAAAACCTATGAGGGAAAAATCAACGCGATAGAACCAGTAATTAATGACAAAACTGGCTTAGTTATGATTCAGGCAGAGATACCGAACGACGACAGAACCCTAATTGGCGGTATGTTCGCAGATGTGAATATTTCGTTAAGTGATCTAGAAAAACAATTTGTTGTTCCCCAAACATCCATTGTGTTTGCGCTTTACGGCAATTCCGTTTTTGTTGTAGAGAAAGATGGAAGTGACCATCGCGTCAAACAAATCACGGTTGAAGTGCTGCAGAGAGATGGAAATTTCGCGCTAATAAAGGGCGATTTAAAATTTGATCAACAAGTGGTCACAACAGGGATTTTGAATTTGGGCAACAACACAAAAGTGAATATTGTAGCAAACCCGATAAACACGCCAGATAAAATGCCTAAGCTTTAGGAGTGCGATCATGAATTTTACTGACATTTTCATTCATCGTCCCGTGATGGCTGCCTCACTGAGTGTCTTACTGCTTCTTTTAGGGCTCAATGCATTGAAAGATCTACAAGTTCGCCAGTACCCAGAAATGACAAACACAGTGATTACGGTGACAACTCCATATCCAGGTGCAGACGCTGAGCTTATTGAGGGGTTTATAACACAACCTTTAGAGCAGGCGTTATCGCAAGTTGATAATTTAGATTTTATGACATCAACGAGTCAACTTGGTTCTTCTACTATAACATTGAACATGATGTTGAACACAAGCCCGGAAGAAGCATTATCTAGCGTACTATCGCAAATTAATTCTGTTTCTAATCAACTTCCTAGAGAGGCCTATAATCCATCGGTGACCTCTTCAACCGGCTCAACAACGTCGATCATGTACATATCGTTTTATAGTAGTGAATTGAATTCGAGCCAAATAGTAGACTACCTCGAAAGGGTGGTTAACCCACAGATATCGACTGTCAATGGGGTGTCAAACATTCAGATGATGGGGGGGACGCCATTTGCTCTTAGAATTTGGCCCGATCCAGAGAAATTGGGGCAATTTAACCTTACCACCAGTGATTTGGTTAATGTGCTTCAGCAAAATAATTATCAGTCAGCGGTGGGTCAGTTCAATAGTTATTTGACCATCTTAAATGGCACGATCGATACCCAAGTTGATACCGTTGATGGTTTGAAGAGCCTCGTTATTGAAAGCAGTGATGGGCAAGTGGTTCAACTGCAAGACGTTGCGGACGTTACTCTTGGTAAAAGCAGTGATGGAACCAGGGCGTTGGCGAACGGTAAAGAGGCCGTTATCATTGGTATCAACGCAACGCCAACAGCAAACCCACTAGATGTCGCTCAAGGTGTTCGCACACAATTTAAATCCATTGAAAAGAACTTACCCAATACTATTCAGTCGACATTGATTTATGACTCAACCTTAGCAATTACAGACTCAATCAATGAAGTGATAAAGACCATAGTAGAAGCGGCGTTGATTGTTGTCGTCGTTATTCTTTTGTTTCTAGGCTCTTTTCGTGCTGTGATTATTCCTATTGTCACCATACCGTTATCACTGATTGGTGTTATTGCTGTCATGCAAGCATTTGGGTTTACCTTGAACTTGATGACACTCCTTGCCATGGTACTGGCGATAGGACTTGTGGTTGACGATGCCATAGTGGTGGTTGAAAACGTCGAACGGCACATCAAAATGGGGGCGAACCCTTTTCAAGCGGCTTTAGTAGCGACAAGAGAAATTGCGGTTCCTGTTATTTCAATGACTATCACGCTGGCGGCGGTTTATGCTCCGATTGCACTAATGGGTGGCGTAACCGGCTCATTATTTAAAGAGTTCGCGCTTACGCTGGCTGGTGCGGTCGTTATATCTGGGTTTATAGCGTTAACACTCTCTCCAATGATGTGCTCTAAAATGCTCAAAGCCCACGCACAGCCAAGTAAGTTCGAATCCATGGTTGAAAGGGTACTTGGAAAAATCACCGTCACGTACCAAAGAGTGCTGTTAACGGTATTAGAGCGTAAAGCCGCAGTGGTTTTATTTGCTTTGCTGGTGCTTGTGTCCCTGCCAATCATATTTAGTTTCATCCCATCCCAGTTAGCGCCAGATGAAGATCAGGGCGTTGCCGTCATTATCGGTTCAACACCATCGACATCGAATAACGATTATATTCAAGCAAACATGCAGCTAGTGAATGATGCTGTAACAAAACAACCTCAAGTTGAAGCATCACTGGCACTAATCGGCGTGCCTACCAGCAGTCAAGGTTTGGCGATTGCCCCGTTAATTCCTTGGAGTGAAAGAAACCTTAGCCAAAAAGAGATATCAGCCAACATAAACAAAGAAATAAAAAAAATACCAGGTATGAAAGCAACAACGTACCAAATGCCTTCATTACCAGGTGCTTCCGGAGGCTTACCGATTCAATTCGTTATTACCAGTCCAGCGAGTTTTGAGACGTTATATGCTATTGGTAACAAGCTGTTAGATAAAGCAAAAAAGAGCCCATTATTTGTTTACACTGATGTGAACCTTAAGTACGACTCGGGTTTGGTTCGTTTAAATGTCGATCGTGAGGCTGCAGGCGCTTATGGTGTGACGATGCAAGAAATTGGGGCAACACTCGGAACGATGATGGGAGGCGGTTACATTAATCGTGTCAATATCGATGGCCGTTCTTATGAAGTGATCCCTCAGGTCGAGCGTTCGTTTCGTGACAACCCAAGTCTCATCGAGGAGTTTTATGTAACTGCACAAAATGGAAGAGCAGTCCCACTTTCTAGTTTAGTCAGTTATACCGTTGAAGGGCAGGCAAAATCTCTGCCTCACTTTAACCAAATGAATTCGATTTCAATTGAAGCCGTCCCTGCACCCAACGTCGCGATGGGAGATGCGATTGCATTTTTTGAACAGTTGGCCACAACCGATCTTCCTACGGGATACAATTACAATTTTATGGGTGAATCTAGACAATTTGTTGAAGAGGGAAGCTCGCTCTATTTAACTTTTGCTTTAGCACTCGCGATCATATTTCTTGTATTAGCGAGTCAATTTGAAAGTGTGCGTGATCCTCTAGTGATAATGATCACCGTACCACTCGCCATTAGTGGGGCATTAATTGCGTTAGGTTGGACACATATATCAGGAGAGACCTCTCTCAATATTTACTCGCAGGTTGGTTTAATTACCTTAGTGGGTTTAATTACTAAACACGGCATTCTCATGTGTGAGGTCGCAAGAGAAGAGCAAATGTTCAAGGGGGCCTCAAAACATGATGCAATCTTGGAGGCTGCCACGATTCGATTGCGTCCTATCTTGATGACGACCTCGGCAATGATTGCCGGGTTAATACCACTTCTTTTTGCCACAGGAGCAGGGGCAGCCTCACGTTACAATATTGGGTTAGTTATCGTTGCTGGCCTTGCAGTCGGTACATTGTTTACTCTGTTCGTTCTTCCCGTCATGTACACTTATATCGCAAGTGAACATAAACAAAATATTTTGAAAGAAGAACAAATTGATGCTGATAATATCGGTCTAATATCAAAACCGGAAGACAACTAGAAAGTAGGAACCCTATCGATGAATGTGCATTTACGTCTTTCTATTCGCTATATGTTGATGGGGTTGATTGCCTTTACATTAGGCTATTACATCAATCTCTGGATTTACCCTAGCACGGCTTTGTTAGGGGGAATGTGGTCTGTCATTTCAGGTGTGATTGTAATAGAGGCGGATAGTTGGAAGCAAAATCTAAGCACAGCGAAGAATCGATTAATTGGTTCATTTATTGGCGGCGTGATTGCAACGATTTATCTAGGGTTTATCCCATTTCATATCATAAGTTTTGCTTTGCTTATTGGACTTACCGTGTTTGTCTGCAGCTTATTCCACGTTACACAACATATTAAATTAGCGTGTGTGACATTCTCCGTCATCATTATTGTTTCGACTATGTCTGATGTAAATCCGTTTCAGAATGCGAGTATGCGATTTCTGGAAAGTGGCATTGGTATAGCGAGTGCGTTATTGGTTAGTAAACTTATGTCATTCTTTCCCGCTTCTACTAAATAATGGTTCTATATATACCCAAGTAACCTCGAGATGCCTGGGTATAGTGTAGTTATTATTAGCATTAGAGTAAGGGGTCTTGGTCGTTACTTATAGGCACGCTTAGGTCATCGTACCCTGAGTAGTTTTTTGTCGTTTCTTAACTGTCTTTACGGTTCAATAACGCATATAATGCGCTCCAAATCACATTTCCCACATAGTAGTCATATGCTAATTACAAATAACATTACGCAGCAATTCGGTGCGAAGCCTCTATTTGAAAATATCTCAGTTAAGTTCGGGGACGGGAATCGCTACGGCTTAATCGGTGCTAACGGTTGTGGTAAATCAACCTTCATGAAGATCTTAAGTGGTGAGCTTGAGCAAACCAGTGGAAACGTAAGCTACGATCCAAACGAGCGTGTTGCAAAACTAAACCAGGATCAGTTTGCATACGAAGAGTTCACGGTTATTGATACAGTAATCATGGGCCATAAAGAACTGTGGGAGGTGAAGCAAGAACGTGACCGCATTTACTCTTTGCCAGAAATGAGTGAAGAAGATGGCATGAAAGTGGCTGATCTTGAAGTTCAGTTTGCAGAAATGGATGGCTACATGGCAGAAGCAAAAGCGGGTGAGCTTCTTCTTGCTGTGGGCATTCCAATGGAGCAACACTTCGGCTTAATGAGCGAAGTCGCACCAGGTTGGAAGCTTCGTGTGCTTCTAGCGCAGGTTCTATTTGCTGACCCAGACGTAATGCTACTAGACGAACCAACCAACAACTTGGATATGGATACGATCCGTTGGTTGGAAGACACGCTAAACGCGCGTAACTGCACTATGATCATCATTTCGCATGACCGTCACTTCCTAAACTCAGTATGTACCCACATGGCTGACTTGGATTACGGTGAGCTACGTGTATACCCAGGTAACTACGATGAGTACATGACAGCGGCTTCTCAAGCTCGCGAACGTCTACTGTCTGATAACGCGAAGAAGAAAGCGCAGATTGCTGAACTTCAAACGTTCGTGGCACGTTTCTCTGCAAACGCATCAAAAGCAAAACAAGCGACATCTCGTGCTAAGCAAATCGATAAAATCAAACTTGATGAAGTGAAAGCGTCTAGCCGTCAAAACCCATTCATTCGTTTTGAACAATCAAAAGAGCTATTTCGTAACGCTCTGATTGTTGAAAACCTAAGCCAAGGTTTTGACGACGATCTGTTTGCTAACTTCAATGCAATTTTCGAAGTCGGCGAGCGCGTTGCTATCATCGGTGAGAACGGCGTGGGTAAAACAACCCTATTGAACACACTTGCTGGTGTACTAGAACCACGTACTGGTGAGTTCAAATGGTCTGAGAACGCGAACATCGGTTACTACGCACAAGACCACGCTCATGAATTCGCGGAAGACATGAACTTAACCGATTGGATGGGGCAATGGCGTCAGGAAGGTGACGACGAGCAAGTTGTTCGCGGCTTCCTAGGTCGCATGTTGTTTGGCCAAGATGACATTAAGAAGTCAGTAAAAGTACTGTCTGGTGGTGAGCAAGGTCGTATGCTGCTTGGTAAGCTAATGATGCACAAACCAAACATGCTGTTAATGGACGAACCAACCAACCACATGGACATGGAATCGATCGAATCATTGAACACGGCACTAGAGCAGTACAAAGGTACATTGTTCTTCGTATCGCACGACCGTGTATTCGTAGACTCACTAGCAACACGTATCATCGAAATCCGCGATGGTAAAATCACAGACTTTAAAGGCACTTACTCTGAGTTCCTAAAATCTCGTGGTATCGACCACTAATATTGCTTGTTAGCTTAAAGAAAAAGACCTCCTTAGCGAGGTCTTTTTTTATGTCGTTTATTCTTTGAATTGTCCCTTGAGGTAAGTGCCTATACCAACAAGGGCGAGCGTAATCACCACCGACAGAATGATGCTACTGGGAGTCAGTAGGTAATTCAATAGTCGCTCGCTGTTCATCGTTCACATCCATTTGAATAAGCCTCAATGTACTCGGTAAAATTAATTAGAAGACGAAAAAGGTTATTGTTCACCTTTTACGTCAAAAGCAACCTTCTCTGCGCCAGTGAACACTTGGAAGCGAAGACCTTTTGCACGAGCAATGGTGGTAATACCAAATCTCTTCGCCAGATCCAGACCCATTTGTGTCACACCAGAACGTGACAACAGAACAGGAATGCCCATCTGTGCGACTTTAATCACCATCTCTGATGTAAGGCGGCCAGTTGTGTAGAAAATTTTATCTTCACCCGTCTCTTGGTTAAGCCACATTTCTCCAGCCAACGTATCAACCGCGTTGTGACGACCAACATCTTCCACAAAAGACAGCACTTCATTACCTTTACACACCGCACAGCCATGCACTGCACCAGCTTTTTTGTAGGTATCGTTGTAATGCGTTAACGCTTCAAGCGCTGCGTAGATTTCAGATTGCTTCAATGGCACTTGAGGCACTTGGTAATCTTCGAGCTGCTTCATCACGTTGCCGTACATAGTGCCTTGACCACAACCAGAGGTCACAGTCTTCTTCTTAAGCGCGCCCTCTAGGTGTTCGGTATTTTCTTTAGTAATAACCGCAGCCGAGTGTGTTTCCCAATCAATGATGACGGATTCAATCGCTTTAGAATCAGACAAGAAGCTTTGGTTCTTTAAATAACCCAACACAAGAGCCTCAGGGCGAGAGCCAAGCGTCATTAGCGTAACAACTTCCTTCCAGTTCAACATCACGGTAAGAGGGCGCTCACACGCAATTTGCTTAGTCAGCTTCTCGCCGTATTCGTCAAACACTTCTACTTCGATGGTCTGTAGGGGATTTTCACTGGTTTTAATAATGTTTGGTTTTACCACAGTCATGTCCTAATGAATGAGAGAGCCGATGAACGCTCTCATTAATGGGTCTATTCGTCTTAACGCTACTTACAGAGCAATTCTCATTCCAAAATAGCTGTAATGCGGGAAATTGCGAGGCATTGGTACGATTATGAATTAATTCCGCGATATCGCAGCAATGACACAGGTAATATTTGAATTTCTACTAGTTTTGAATTTATGAGCTTAGTGAAGATTGAGCTCAGTTTGGCGCGTATATTGCTTTTTACCGCTAAAATGGTTGAAAGCAAAGTACAACATGTCCTTTTCTGTCTTAAAGTCAACATAGAACAAATTGGGTGAATTATGTCGGATAAGAAGCAGTTCGTAAAAAATGAAGATTTGTGGTCGATAGGTGTCGATCTCGTACAGCATGAGATAAGCACGGGTATTTGGGTTACGACGCAGTGGCAATTGACGAGGTTTGAAATTTATCCAACCGAAGACACTCAACATGTGTGCTTATTACAGCTGCATAAAGATGAACGCACCGATTATCGCTTTAACCTGAGCTCACAGCAGCCGAAGCTTTTCTTGGTTATGGACAATCTTGATTCTAGTGATACACCAACCATTCAATTAATTACAGCGTCTCAAACTGTCGCTGCGCAATATATGGATGGCGATAACTTAGTATTATCCAATGATATGCCGTTAGCCGTTCAAGCTTGGATGGAAGCCTTTATTGGTCGTCACGGTGAATTGTTAGAAGTAAGACGTAAGAAACGAAAAGGAGCGGGCAGAGCAAATGGCAACTAATTTTTTTAGCCGTTGGTCGAAACGTAAATTAGAAGAATCCATAACCGAACTTAAAGACGCTGAGGTTGTGGAGTCTAATAAACTTATTGAACCAGAAACAGCACAAACACAAGAAGAACCAAATACTGAAACGAAAGCAGTGGCAGCGGAGACACTAGGTGCTTCAGCTCAAGAGGCCTCAAGCGAATCAAACGATCCTGAAGAGGTGTCCGTAGCGCAGCTATTGGTGTCTGAGGCTTCAGAGAGTGTTAAGAAAGCAGCATTGCGTAAGATGTTCTTATCAGAAGAGTTTAACGTTCGTGATGGTTTGGATGATTACGACGATGACTACAGTAACCTAAAGTCGCTTTCTGAAGGCGTTGCAGAAACACTTCGTGATTGGGTGAAAGAGAAAACTGAAGAAGAACCAGCAGAAGAAGATTCACAACTATCCGAATTTAATGAAAAAAGTGACATTGAAGCGACTGATGCAGAACCAACCGAAGGTGGCGAAATCCCTGAGGAACAAAAAGACCTGGATATAAAAACAGTGTTTGGTGAAAGTGATACACCAGAGACAAAATGAAACCTGAAGAGGTGGGACAAAATATACCTCATAAAGAATAGGTACATTTTGACCAAACGCTCAATGAACCGGCTGCGACAAAATGTCCCAGTCGGTTTTTTTATTCCTACAATGTTCAAGGTGAATAGCTTAGTATCTGAAAATAAAGAGATATTTAATTGGCGCGACATTTGCATCCTGTTGCTCATTACTATTCTTTTTGAAGTTAGAAAAGTTGCCTATTAGGCATTGATAACCCATGAAGTGCTACCTAAAGGGGTAGTTACTGCCGAGTTAATCAGCAGAATCACCTGCGCTAACTACAATGAAAGATGGAAGAAACTATCCATACGTATAAATGGAACTGAGCAATGTTGAAACAACTATTAGAACAAGCAACTTCCAATAACGGTAAAGCGCGTCTATATGCGTTTGAGAATACCGTAGAGTTGACCAATCTTATTCCACCAACGGTGAGCTACGAGAGTGGCGGTAATACACTGATTGTTGGACCGACAGCCATCATCGAGAGTGCCGCCGCACAGCTATCTCAAATGAACAGCCTGACACTGCTTTCTACCGATGGAGAGAAAGGTTCTAATCCAGAACTTTACTTTGCAAACTCGGTTCAGATTTCTGGTTTTCTAGGTACGTTTGAAGTGCTTATCGAAAAAAACGGTCTAACAAGCAACCTAGCAAAAGTCGCTATTAATAGTGATTGTTTCGATGTTGTTCTCGATCTTTGTTTAAGCAGCTGTATGTCAGAAGAGGTTCCAGTTCCGGGCTATTACCCAGTAGGACGCGGCTATCCAAAACTGGCAGAAGCGCTAGAAGAAATCCCAATGTTAATGGGTACGTTTGATAAGCCAAAATTCTTCCGTCTGGACACTGACCTGTGTGCGCACAGTTCTCGTGGCGTAAAAGGTTGTGAGCGCTGTGTGGATGCTTGTCCTGCTGGCGCACTATCAAGTGAAGGTAGCGATAAGACCGGTCACCGTATCGAGATTAACCCATACCTATGTCAGGGTGTGGGTACGTGTGCAACAGCTTGTCCGACCGAAGCCATCCATTATGCGCTGCCAAATCCAGAAGAAACACAAAAATTTATCGAGCGTATGCTCGCTAATTATGAGCTTGCTGGTGGACTTGATCCTATCGTGATTATCTGTAGTTCTCGTCATGAAAGCTACAATGTAATGGCACTGAAAATGCTGCCAGATAATGTGATACCAATTGTGGTGGAAGAGCTACCTTCTATCGGTATCGATACTTGGTTCGCTGCTTTGGTGAATGGCGCGACACAAGTGTTGTTCGCGGCTTCTCGCTTTATGCCACAAACGATTATTCGTATTCTGAACAACGAAGTGGGGATCGCGCAACATCTGTTGGATCAACTTGGTATCGCCAAAGAGACCATCGATATCCTTTACTTGGAATCGCTACGTGAAGGTCCGCCGACACTTTGCACAGATTCATTCGATCTTGCTCTAGGCGATCTGCAAGGCAATAAGCGTCAACGCCTATTTACTGCGCTTGATGCCATGTCTTCTTCTCGAATTCCTGTAGAGAACATAGTCGAACTGCCAGCGAACGCTCCATACGGTAATGTTTCTTGCCAGAGCAAAGATTGTACGTTGTGCATGAGTTGTGTGGCGGTTTGTCCAACACGTGCTCTACATACCGACGGTCAATCGCCATCGCTTAAATTCGTCGAACAAGACTGCATTCAATGTGGCTTATGTGCAAAAGCGTGTCCTGAAAATGTTCTGACGCTAATACCTCGCATGAATTGGGTGAAAGAAGAACGCCAGAAAGCAGTTGTAATTCATGAGGAAAAAGCAGCGGAATGTGTGCGTTGCCATAAACCTTTCGCACCACAGACTATGATTGATATGTTACAGAATAAGTTACGTGGTCACTCTCATTTCTCGGACGAAGCCGCGATTAACCGTATTGCCATGTGTGAAGACTGTCGTGTGATCGATATGTTTGAATCGATGGCGGCAGAGCCAATGAAACAATTGAAATACTAGGAGCTTGCAGTGAATACGCAACTAGAACAAGAACAAACACTGAGAGCAGAGATCTACTTAGTTCTTTCAGCCCTTTGTCGCAGTGCACCAACACCAGAAATGATTGAATTTTTGACGGCGTTAGAAATTGAACCATCTGAAAGTGCGATGCAAAAAGCGTGGGTCGCACTGCAGCAAGCGGCGAAAGAATCAAGTCATGAAGATCTAGAAGACGAATACCAAAATCTTTTTATTGGTATTGGCCGCGGCGAAGTGATGCCTTTCAGCTCATGGCATTTAACTGGATCGTTAATGGAAAAACCATTAGCAGAAATCCGTCGGGATTTAGCATTGATTGGTATCGAGCGCGATGAGCAGGTGAAAGAGCCAGAAGATCACATTGCTGCACTTTGCGAAGTGATGTCGATGCTTACAGGGGAAGATGAAGCGCTACAACAAGCGGTGTTCAACAAACACATCGCCCCTTGGTTTGCCTTATTTACTCGTCAACTTGAAAAGGCACAGAGCGCGAACTTCTACAAGCCTGTTGCCCAACTGTGTGAAGCATTCTTAACCCTAGAGCAAGTGCGCTTTAGCGTAAATACCAAAAGCAGTAAGCACAAATTAAAGATTGATGTGAAAAACGTCACTGATTACGAGTAATCGAGTAGTACTTGGACATATCGATAGAGAGGCATAAGTCTCCACAGTTCTACCGTAAGGTAAGGAAGCAATGATGAAAGATAATAAAGAAATAAACACAAGCCGCAGGGAGCTCCTGAAAGGCTTAACAACTGCAGCCGTAGCTAGTGCGGTTGTCGCTGGAACAACAAGAGTGGCAAGCGCTTCAGAAACGGTTGAGACCTCTGAAAAAGACGTGAAGAAGACAGGGTATCGCGAAACGCAACATATTCGTGATTACTACAACACACTTTAGGAGATAACGAATGAAATTAGTCAAACGCTCCGACAGTGTGAGCAAGCAAACGAATCAGCTTGGCATTTCACGCCGTTCGTTTATGAAAAACTCCTCGCTCGCTGCTGGTGGCGCTGTTGTGGGTACAAGCCTATTTGCACCGGGCATGATGAAAAAAGCACAAGCAAAAAGTGTCGATCCAGAAGCAAAGGTTGAGCAGAAACGTACTATATGTTCACACTGCTCTGTGGGTTGTGGTGTTTACGCTGAAGTTCAAAATGGTGTGTGGACTGACCAAGAGCCCGCATTCGATCATCCGTTCAATGCCGGTGGCCACTGTGCAAAAGGCGCTGCATTGCGTGAGCATGGCCATGGCGAACGTCGTCTTAAGTACCCAATGAAACTTGAAAACGGTAAGTGGAAGAAGCTTTCTTGGGAACAAGCATTAGAAGAAATCAGCCAGCAGACACTGAAGATTCGTGAAGAATCAGGTCCTGACTCTATTTTCTGGTTAGGCAGTGCAAAACACAACAACGAACAAGCGTACATGTTCCGTAAAATGGCGTCGTTATGGGGTACCAACAACGTTGACCACCAAGCGCGAATTTGTCACTCAACAACCGTTGCCGGTGTTGCAAACACTTGGGGTTACGGTGCGATGACCAACTCGTTCAATGATATGCACAACTGCAAGTCCATATTGTTTATTGGTTCGAACCCAGCGGAAGCGCACCCTGTTGCGATGCAGCACATTCTTATAGCCAAAGAGACCAATGGTTGTAAGATTGTTGTTGTTGACCCACGTCGCACAAAAACAGCTGCCAAGTCCGATCACTATGTTTCAATTCGTCCTGGCACTGATGTTGCCTTTATCTGGGGTGTGTTGTGGCATGTATTCAAAAACAATTGGGAAGATAAAGAGTTCATTTACCAGCGAGTGTTTGGCTTAGACGAAATTCGTGCTGAAGTAGAAAAATGGAGCCCTGAAGTTGTAGAAAACGTGACGGGAGCGGATGAAGCGACAGTCTACAAGACCGCCAAAATTCTAGCAGAAAATCGCCCTGGCTCTATTGTTTGGTGTATGGGAGGAACCCAGCACACGACAGGTAACAATAATACTCGTGCATACTGCATACTTGAACTCGCATTAGGTAACTTAGGTAAATCGGGTGGTGGTGCGAACATTTTCCGTGGCCATGATAACGTGCAGGGCGCGACAGATCTGGGTGTACTATCTGACACGTTACCCGGTTACTATGGTTTATCGGAAGGCGCATGGCGTCACTGGTCGAAAGTCTGGGATCTTGATTACGAGTGGGTGAAAAACCGCTTTGATAACAATACTTACGCTGGTCAAAAGCCAATGAACAGCGCAGGTATTCCTGTCTCTCGCTGGATTGACGGTGTTCTAGAACAAACAGATAAAATACGTCAACGTGCCAATATTCGTGGCATGTTCTACTGGGGACACGCAGTAAACTCTCAGACCCGTGGTCCAGAGATGAAAAAAGCAATGCAGAAGCTGGATATGATGGTGATTGTTGATCCATATCCAACCGTTGCTGCGGTAATGAACGATCGTACTGATGGCGTTTACTTGCTTCCTGCTACGACTCAGTTTGAAACACACGGTAGTGTGACAGCGTCAAACCGTTCAATTCAATGGCGTGATCAGGTTATTCAACCACTATTTGATTCGAAACCTGACCACGAAATCATGTACCTATTGACGAAAAAACTTGGGTATGAAGATGTTCTGTTCAAAAACATCCGAGTTGAGAACAACCAGCCTGTAATCGAAGACATTACTCGCGAATTCAACAAAGGCATGTGGACGATTGGATATACAGGTCAAAGCCCTGAGCGCTTAAAACTCCATCAGAAGAACTGGCATACATTCAATTTCAATACACTTGAAGCGGTTGGTGGTCCAGTAAATGGCGAAACATACGGGTTACCGTGGCCATGCTGGGGTACACCTGAGATGAAACACCCAGGAACTCACATACTTTATGACACGTCTAAGACCGTTGCTGAAGGTGGTGGTAACTTCCGTGCACGTTTCGGTGTTGAATTTGAAGGTCAAAGCCTACTGGCGGTAGATAGCTACTCGAAAGGCTGTGAACTTAAAGACGGCTATCCAGAATTTACTGACAAAATGCTCAAACAGCTTGGATGGTGGGATGACCTAACGGCAGAAGAGAAAGTTGCGGCAGAAGATAAAAACTGGAAGACTGACTTATCTGGTGGGATCCAACGCGTGGCGATTAAACACGGTTGTATTCCGTTTGGTAACGCTAAAGCTCGCGCAATTGTGTGGACATTCCCGGATCGTGTGCCATTGCATCGTGAACCTCTTTATACACCAAGAAGAGATTTACTTGTAGATTACCCAACATGGGACGATAAGGCTTCTATCTTCCGTTTACCTACATTGTATAAATCAATCCAAGAGCAGGATAAAGCGAAAGAATACCCGATTATTCTAACCTCTGGCCGTTTAGTAGAGTACGAAGGTGGTGGTGAAGAAACGCGTTCTAACCCTTGGTTGGCCGAGCTTCAACAAGAAATGTTTGTAGAAGTGAACTTGAAAGACGCAAACGATCTTGGATTTAAAGATGGAGACGACGTTTGGGTTGAAGGTGCAGAAAACGGGCGTATTAAGGTGAAAGCAATGGTTACATCGCGTGTAAAACCAGGTTTAGCATTCTTACCATTCCATTTTGGTGGGAAATTCGAAGGTGAGAGTCTTCTTGATAAATATCCTGAAGGTTCAGCCCCTTACGTTATCGGTGAGGCGGCTAATACGGCAACCACTTACGGTTACGACCCTGTTACCTTGATGCAGGAAACGAAAGTAACTCTATGTAACATTCGCAAAGCGTAAGGAGCACTAAAATGGCAAGAATGAAATTCCTTTGTGATACCAAGCGCTGTATCGACTGTAATGGTTGTGTGACGGCATGTAAAAACGCAAATACTGAAGCTGTGCCATGGGGTATTCAGCGTCGTCGTGTTGTTACCTTAAATGAAGGCGAGCCAGGTGAGAACTCTATCTCGGTAGCATGCATGCACTGCAGCGATGCACCTTGTATGGCCGTTTGCCCGGCCGATTGTTTTGTTCAAACTAAAGATGGTATCGTCTTACATAACAAAGATTTGTGTATCGGCTGTGGCTATTGTTTATTCGCTTGCCCGTTCGGCGCACCACAGTTTCCAAAACAAAACGCATTTGGGGAAAGAGGGAAAATGGACAAATGTACATTCTGTGCAGGTGGCCCAGATTTACCGCCTAACTCTGAGAAAGAAAAAATGCTTTACGGCTCAAATCGAATCGCAGAAGGCAAACTACCTTTATGTGCGTCAATGTGTTCAACAAAGGCTTTGCTGGCCGGAGACGCTGAAAAAATTTCAGACATCTTTCGTGAACGAGTGGTTGAACGCGGAGCGAAAAACGCAGGTTGGACTGACGGAAACGACCTTTCTTATGATGCGACCAAAAGCTGATCTAGGAGAGACTCATGTTACATTCCATTAAACGTGCGCCTCTGGCAATGCTGTTTGTGTTAACAGCATTGTTGCTGGCTGTGACGTTACCAGTTCATGCAGAAGAGAGCCAAGCTCAACAAATTGTGAAGGCAGAAGTTATCCAACTTGCAGGTGCTGATTTCTGGCGTCAAGTCAGAGATGGAGAGGCAGGTACAACAGGATCCATGTCTCCGGAGCATGAAGTGTTAATCAATACGCCTGGCGAGGCATGGTATTTACTGAAAGAAAAATGGATGTCTCCAGCTGGTGCTGTGGCTATTTTCGGTAGTATCGCAATGGTGATCATGGCTTACTTATTCGTAGGTCCTCTGATGCTAAGTAAGCCTAGAACGGGTAAAAAGATAAAACGCTGGTCTCGATTAGACCGGGCACTTCACTGGAGTATGGCGTTTACATTTTTAACATTGGCATTCAGCGGCTTAATGTTGGTTTACGGTAAACACTTTTTAAAACCATATGTATCGACCGAGTTCTGGGGCTTTGTAGTGATGCTCGCGAAGCAATACCACAACTACATCGGGCCGTTGTTCTTTATCTTGCTCATCTTTGTACTGCTGAAATGGTGGCGCAAATCCATCCCTAATATGACTGACATTCGTTGGTTTATGAAAATGGGTGGTATGGTTGGTAAGCACAAAGGAACGCACCCATCAGCAGGGTTCTCTAACGGTGGTGAGAAAGCAGTCTACTGGTTGCTAATCTTCTTTGGTGCCATCGCCGCGGTCAGTGGCTTAGTTTTGGATTTCCCGATCTTTGGCCAGACTCGTCGTGATATGGAACTGTCTAACCTTATTCACGCAATATCGGCGCTTATTTTGATCTGTGGCTTTATCTTCCACATCTACATTGGTCTGTTCGGTATGGAAGGTGCGCTAGAGGGAATGGTCACTGGTGAAGTCGACGAAACCTGGGCGAAAGAGCACCACGATCTTTGGTATGAAGATGTGAAGTCTCAAGGCGCCATTGGTGACTCAAACGTGGCACAAACGGAAGTAAAAGGAGCGAAAGCGAATGAACAAACATCATAACGGGATTTGGGTTGCATACATCCTGAGCTGTTTGACCCCGTTTACGTTTTTGATCTCAGGCGTTATCGCAATCATTTATGCAGGTTACCGTTTGGATAAAGGTGATGACAGCGATGTGGTGAACTCTCATTACTATGGCTTGATTCGTACTTTTTTCCTTTACCTGACGTTCTTCGTGGTTTTGATCGTAACGGTTGCAACGTCGAATGGTGTATTAATTGGTGTGAGCGACTATTGGGTACACAGTTCACTACTGGATACCATCGCATACTTTATTCCATGGATAGGCATGCTGTTTGCTGCACTAGCGATTCTCGTGTGGTTCCTACGTATGTATCAAGGTATGCAACAGCTACGTAATAATTTGCCTCATCGTCCTTCAACTGGCCCAAATCTGTAAAGAATGATGGTTTCATAAGCGTGAGGCTATAATCGTAAAACCCTCGATATTTATCGAGGGTTTTTTATGCTTATTATCTTTCAAAGCAAGTATTAACAGTTGCCTTTCTTAGCTTGACCAGGAGGACAGAAGTTACCATTACCAGAGTGCTTGCTATCGTTCGTACTCACTTTGACTTTCACGTCGTCAATTTCACCTTCAACGTGTGTGAGTTGACAGCCCGCTAGGGTGGTAAGTAAAAAAAGAGCTAAAACGGCTCGCGTCATTGTTTTTCCTCTCAAAACGAAACATTAGTTAACGTCATTACGACTATGGTCTAATCCATATTACTACTGTTGTTAATCTTCCAGTGTTAAGCTTGTGAAAAAGAACGACAAGGATGAGTTATGAATTTCCCTTATAGAAATATTGTAGTACTAACTGGGGCTGGTATTTCGGCAGAATCCGGTATTCAAACGTTTCGCGCTCAAGATGGCCTATGGGAAAATCATCGCATTGAAGATGTAGCGACACCTGAGGGTTTTGCGCGTGATCCGGATCTGGTCCAAAGTTTTTATAATCAACGCCGAAAAAAACTGCAGGGTGAAGATATACAACCTAATGCCGCACATATCGCGCTAGGACGCCTTGAAGCAGAAATTTCGGGCAAAGTGACTGTCATTACCCAAAATATCGACAACCTTCATGAAAGAGGCGGCAGCAGCAACATTATTCATATGCATGGTGAGTTACTAAAGGCTCGTTGTAGTGAATCAAATCAAGTCATTGAGCATTCGAAAGACATTCAAACCGGTGAGCTGTGCCATTGTTGCCAAATTCCTTCACAAATGCGTCCACACATAGTGTGGTTTGGTGAAATGCCTTTGCGAATGGGAGAAATCTATGCCGCCCTAGAAGAGGCAGATTTGTTCATTTCTATCGGTACCTCTGGCGTTGTGTATCCCGCTGCAGGTTTTGTTCATGACGCGAAGATGCATGGTGCGCATACCATTGAAATCAATTTAGAACCAAGTGCAGTCGAGAGTGAGTTTGAAGAGAAACGTTACGGCAAAGCAAGCGTTGAAGTGCCAAAATTGGTTGCCGAAATTCTTGCGCTAGAAAACGAAGCTAGCGCTTAAACAAACGTGTAGGACACAAATATTCCTATGCATTGTGTTTTGGACCGGGTACTTGTCCATACTCCAGATACAAGAAAAGCGACCGAAGCCGCTTTTCTAAACTAATTCGACAGACTGATTAGTTGTCTACTTTTAGTTTTTGGAAGTACTCATCGTAAAGCACGCTTGCTTCACCAACTTCATCTTGCCATGTGCCGCTGTCCATCACTTCTTGTGGTGGGAAGATACTTGGATCGTTAGCAAATTCTTTCGGTAGTAGCTCGTGTGCGGTTTTCACTGGAGTAGGGTAACCAATCTCTAGTGCAATCTTAGCTGCGTTTTCTGGACGTAATAGGAAGTCAATCATCTTATGCGCAGCATCAACGTTCTTAGCGCCAGCTGGAATTGCTAGGCTGTCCATCCAGAAGATAGAGCCTTTTTCTGGCCAGATGATGTCGATGTTCGCGCCTTCTTGACGAGCCATGTATGCAGAGCCATTCCAAAGCATACCAAGTGAAACTTCGCCTGCTAGGTATGGGTTCGCTGGGAAGTCTGAGTTAAATACCAATACGTTTGGCATTAGCTTCTTCAGCTCTTCGTAAGCGGCTTTTATTTCATCTGGGTTTGTTGTGTTAGGTGAGTAACCAAGCTTACTCAATGCAATGTGGAATACTTCGCGAGAATCATCCATCAGCATCAGTTGGCCTTCCCACTTGCTGTCCCAGAAATCATCCCATTTAGTCACAGAAGACTTATCTAGCATGTCTGCATTGATACCAATACCCGTCGCACCCCAAATGTATGGGATAGAGTAGTTGTTATTCGGGTCGAACGGTTTGTTCAGGAAGTTAGTGTCTAGATCAGCAAAATGAGACAATTTCTCTTTGTTGATCTGTTGCAGCATGCCTTCTTTACGCATTTTTGATACGAAATAGGTAGACGGTACTACCAAGTCGTAACCAGAACCTTGAGTTTTCAACTTTGCGTACATGCTTTCATTAGACTCGTACGTAGAGTAGATGACCTTGATCCCAGTTTCTTTTGTAAAGTCTTCAAGAACTTCATTTGGAATATATTCCGACCAGTTGTAGAAATAAAGTTCTTGATCAGCCGCCATTGCAGGGGTAGCGATTAGAGTCGCTGCACACAGTGCGCTTGCGTAGAATTTACTTTTCATTTGTTTTCCGTTTTGTTCAGCAATAGCACATACCAACACCGGATAGTATTGATAGACCCATTGCGATAAGCACAATCCTGTTTATTCGGATCACCAACCTCAATCATTATTGGATAAATAGGTGACAATGTTTGAAGCCGCGTCAAATAAACCTGGCTACGTTTACCTAAATAACCTCGAATTCGAAATAGTGATGACACTCTGAACCCTCAAGTTAATAGGGTATAAAAGTATATCAGTCAATGACAAAAATAGGCAGCGTATTGCTGCCTATTTTTTTTAGTAGATGCCTTTTTAAGCAGATTATTGACCCGCTTTCAGCTTCAGGAAGTAGTCTTCGTATTTCACTGTCATGTCACCGACAGAATCTTGCCATTCAACTCGGTCAAGATCTTCTTGAGAAGGGAACAGTGGAGCAACGTCTTTGAACTTCGCGTTAGATTCTGCAACCGCTGTTAGATAACCAGTATCACGAGAGATTTGCTCAGCAATTTCTGGACGCAGTAAGAAGTCGATCATTTTGTGAGCAGCATCTACGTTTTTAGCACCAGAAGAGATAGCAAAGTTATCAACCCAACCGATACCACCTTCTTTAGGGAATACAAGCTTCAGGTTCATGCCTTCGTTTTGAGCTGCTGCCGCACTACCATTCCAAAGCATACCAACACCAACTTCACCAGACATGTAAGGTGCGCCTGGGTTGTCAGAGTTAAATACTAGTACGTTTGGCATTAGCTTTTGCAGCTCTGCGTATGCTTCGTCAATCTGTTTTGGATCTGTGGTGTTACCAGAGTAACCCAGTTTGCGCAGTGCAATGTGGAATACTTCACGAGTATCGTCCATCAGCATTACTTGACCTTCAAGCTCAGATTTCCATAAGTCAGCCCAGCTTTGGAAGTCATTTGGATCGTACATGTCAGCATTCACTGCTAGACCTGTAATCGCAACAACGTGTGGAATAGAGTAGTCATTCTTTGGATCGAAAGGCTTATCTAGGTAATTTGTATCTAGGTTGCCGAGGTTTTTCAGCTTAGACTTGTCGATTTTTTGTAGCATACCTTCATCACGCATCTTTGCGACGAAGTAAGTTGAAGGTACGACTAGATCATAACCTTGGTTATGAGTTTTTAGCTTTGCATACAACGTTTCATTCGACTCGTAAGTCGAGTAGATAACCTTGATGCCAGTTTCTTTGGTAAATTGCTCTAGGATATTACTGTTAATGTAAGGACCCCAGTTCATAAATACCAATTCTTTGTCGTCCGCTGCCGCTGAACCAGAGAACAGAGAAAGCGCACATGCACTACCAGCTAATAGAGTAGCCCATTTTTTCATTGACGTTAGCTCCAAACCAAACGTTGTCCAATTAACTGGACGATAGATAGAAAAACAGAATGGGATGTAACCATTCTGTTTGATGATTTGACGGTGGTAGATTTTACTTTACTTTTTCTCTTGCTAGCAACTGAGAAATCACTACCAAAATCAAAGATACAATCAACATAACCGTCGCTAATGCATTCACCTCAGGTGAAATGCCTACCTTCACCATTGAATAGATCTTCAATGGTAGGATTTCATAGGTTGGTCCTGTTACAAACGAGCTGATAATCACATCGTCTAGAGACAGGGTGAAGCTTAGCAACCAACCTGCGGCTACCGCTGGTTTAGCAAGAGGAAGGATAATCTGTTTTAAGATAACCCATTCACTTGCACCAAGGTCTTTTGCCGCTTCTAACATTTTCACATCAAATCCGTTTAGTCGGCTATATACTGTTACCACAACAAATGGTAAGCAGAAAGTGATGTGAGCAATTAATAAAGTAAAGAAGCCAAGTTGTGCGCCTAATACTAGGAACAGAGCCAACAATGAAATGGCCATCACGATATCAGGTGACATCATTACAACAAACAACATGCCGTTGACTGCACCTTTACCTTTAAATGAGTAACGGAATAGGGCAACGGCGGTCAAACTACCAATAAGTGTAGCAGCCGTTGCGGAAAATACCGCAACATTTAGTGAATGCCATGCAGCTTGCATTAAACTGTCGTTATTTACTAACGTTTCATACCATTTGGTCGTGAAACCACCCCATTTCATACCAAACTTATTGGCATTAAATGAGTTAACAATTAAGACGATAATTGGCAGATACAAAAATGCGTATACCAGCGTCATAAAGCTAAATCTAACTGTGCGTCCCATTAGTCTAGCTCCACCTTCTTATTCAATAGTTTACCTGCGCGATAGTAGGCGTACAGCATAATAGCCATTGCGACGGTTAGGGCAATACTGGTTGCTGCACCAAATGGCCAGTCACGAGCGTTCAATACTTGGCTTTTAATTACGTTACCAATCAGTAGGTTCTTCGCACCGCCTAAAAGGTCAGAGATGTAGAACATACCTAGTGCTGGAAGCAGTACCAATAGACAGCCGCCGATAATACCAGGCATTGTCAACGGTAAAATGACTTTAGTAATCGTTTGGATTTTGTTCGCACCAAGATCTTTTGCAGCTTCAATATACGTGTTGTCTAACTTTTCGATTGCCGAGTAAAGCGGCAGAATCATAAACGGAAGCAAGATATAAACGAGACCGATCATAACCGCTGTTTCGGTGTACATTAAGCGCAGTGGCTTATCGATGATTTCCATTGCCATCAGTGATTTGTTCAAAATGCCTTGGGTACCAAGAACAATCTTAAGTCCGTAAGTACGGATCAGAGAGTTGGTCCAAAACGGTACAATCACCAAAAACAACATGAACGGACGCCATCTTTCAGGCATCTTCGCTACGATATAAGCAAATGGGTAACCAATCACTAGACATAACAACGTCGCAATGATCGCCATGTAGAAAGAGTGCATTAGCACTTTCGCATACAGGGGATCCAGTAGACGAAGGTAGTTGTCGAAGGTAAACGTTAATTCAATTAGATTCGCTTCATCACGTGTCAGGAAGCTTGTACCGATTATCATTAGATTCGGGATCAACACAAAAAGTGTTAGCCAACCAACAATTAGGGTAATGATCGCGTTCTGAAGATTAAGCTTCTTGCTGATCATTTAGTACTACCTCCCAGCTCTCAACCCAAGTAATCGCGACTTTCTGGCCGAGAGAGTGGTCCACATCAGGATCATCCTCGTTAAAGAATTCGCTTACCATCACGCGCATACCTGAATCCAGCTCAATTACGGAATCCAATGTCATACCTTTATAGGTACGTTCAGTCACGTGACCTACGATGCCTTTTTCTTCTGACTCTTTAATCTCTTCGATGCGCAAGTCTTCTGGGCGAAGTAGTACTTGTAGTTTGTCACCGGCTTGTGCTTCTCCGTCGAAGTATACCACCGCTTCAACACCTTCGATTTCTGCTCGAATGCGTTTCTCATCGATACGCTCAAGCATGGTCGTGTTGAATACGTTGATCTCACCGATAAAGCGAGCCACAAAGAGGTTTTTAGGCTCTTCGTATATTTCACGTGGAGAGCCATCTTGTTCAATGACACCATCACGCATAACGATAATGCGGTCAGACATTGATAGGGCTTCTTCCTGATCGTGAGTTACAAAGATAAAGGTAATTCCTAGCTGACGTTGAAGTTGTTTTAGCTCGATCTGCATTTGTTTACGTAGTTTGTAATCAAGAGCAGATAGAGATTCATCTAGCAGCAGTACCTTAGGTTTGTTAACAACGGCACGAGCAATCGCGATGCGTTGTTGTTGTCCACCTGAAAGTTGATGAGGCTTACGCTGCGCCATTTTTTCTAGGCGTACCATTCGTAGCGCTTCCATCACGCGTGGTTCGATCTCAGCAGCAGGTGTTTTCTGCATACGAAGACCAAATGCAACGTTTTCGAACACAGTCATATGAGGAAAGAGCGCATAACTCTGAAATACTGTGTTGACGTGCCTTTGCTCTGCAGGAACCTGGGTTACATCGTGATCATCTAAAACGATTTGACCGTTGTCTGCCGTTTCAAAACCCGCGATCATGCGTAAAACTGTTGTTTTACCACAACCAGAAGGGCCAAGAATCGTCAGAAACTCACCATGATTAACATCCAGATTTAAATTACCGATGATTTCCTTACCATCGAAACTTTTGCTAATACCAGATAGACGAACTACTGGCTTTCCTGCTTGCTGTTTAGCGTTCAACGTCTGTATTTCTCCCACGTTCAAATTGGGTTTGGACCAATTGATGTGACATTAGTCATTCACTTTTGAGGCGCGCATGATAATCACCAAAATTGTGAAATCAAAGCATTTTCTTATCTTGAAACAGAAAAAATTTTGCAGGCAAAAGTAAACAATCCTTACCATACTGTTTTTACAGGTATATAAACGACATTGTTACAATCTGTTAAGCCAATTTTTAAATCAGCAATTGTTTTCAATTTCATAAGCTTGCAAGTGATTAATTATTGACCAAATCACAGATATTGCAAGTTTAATAAGTGGATTATGATTTTAGACATCGACAGATTTCTTTATAATGAGCGTAATATTAATACACTGGTTTTCCAGAAAAATTTTTACATGTTAGCCTTGGACGATATATGAACAACGATTTTGAGAAAGACTTCAATCTTGGAGGGAGTGTAGAGCGAGCTCTTTCTGGTCAATACGAACTAAAAGCGGGTGCCGTTTTTAGCGAAGCTTGGCGCACGACTATTCAGCAATTTTTATCATTTTCGCCTGCAATTATCCTGCTACTTTTTGTCCAACTGGGTATTTTCTATATTGCGCTCCAACTGCAGTTGGGTGACCCAAGCGTTATTTTAGATGCGTTGCAAAATCCAGAGTCTTTTACTAGTGACATTGTTACCGCCATTTATGTCGCAAACTTTAGTTACGAAGTGATCAGTGCGCCGATTTACGCCGGTGTTAGCCTAATGGCGATGAGCCATGTTGCAGGCTTGAAGACCAAAGTTCGTCATGTAGGAAAGGGGCTTCAGTTTACCATTCCGGTCATTTTGGCTACGTTATTTAGTTTAGTGCTGCAAGGTGCGGTGGGTGCAATTTTTCCATTGCTATCCCTCTATTTATCTTTAGCATTTAGCCATTCGATTTTGCTAATTTGTGAAAAGCGAGTCCCTCCAATGCAATCGCTGCTACTGTCGCTTCGAGCTATAAACAAAAAGATTTTTGTGGTTGCAGGGCTTTACTTAAGCGTCATGTTGATGTTTATTATTGCGGCAATGTTCTATGGTATAGGCCTCATTTTCGTATTACCGTTCTTCTTCCATTTAAAGGGAATTCTGTACCGCGAAATGTTTGGTATCAAATTGAAGATCGTAGCAACACAGCAAAACGATCACGATGGTAACTCTCAGGTGTTTAATGCCTAAATCCTTAAAATCAATGAGTTTACGAGTGACGGCTATCTTAATAGCCGCCACTTTTGCTTCTGTAGGCCCTTATTTGCACTACGACCGCGAATATCGCAATGCAATCGACCCGCAAGTCGTGCAAGGTCCTGTTTCATATCCGGATTTTTCGCACCTTCCACACATAGGTGAGATCCCGGACTTCAATTCGATTAAAGATACGAAAGACAAAAAGGCAGCGTTCTTTGATTTCCTTCGTCCTAAAATTGCGTTAGAAAATCAACGTATCGAGAAAGAGCGAGCATTTTTAACGTCATTACAGGTTGGAGATGTGACTTCCGAGCAAACGTCTTATGCAGAGCGTTTGGCTGCACTTTATTCTTTCCCACTAGACGACAACACAGTCACGCAAACTTGGTTGGATGAAATGTTCAAGCGTGTAAATGTGTTGCCAGAAGCTTTAGTATTAACTCAAGCTGCGAATGAATCTGCGTGGGGGACCTCTCGTTTTGCTACTCAAGCGAACAACTTGTTTGGTCAATGGTGTTATAAGAAGGGCTGTGGAATTGTTCCTGCAAAACGTGGCGCCGGTAACACACATGAAGTAAAGATGTTTGATACTGTACAGGAGTCTGTACACGGCTACTTTATGAATGTTAATCGTAACCGTGCTTATGCTGACTTGCGTGATATACGCGCTAACTTAGCAGGGAAACAAAAGGATTTGTTATCTGTGGCGACAGCATCAGAGCTGACACATGGTTTGCTCGCATATTCAGAACGCGGTATCGGATACGTTAATGACTTGCGTGCGATGATTCGTCACAATAACGCTTACTGGATATAATAAAAGAAATAACGATTCAATGAAGAAGTTAAGCCTAAGTTTACTAGGCAGTGCGATGTTGGTGTTAGTATCGCCTGCGACTCACGCTCAAGAGTACATGTTTACGTACTCTAAGCTCTACACGCAACTAAAGAACAATAACAAAGAAGGTAATGATGATGTAAAAGTCGGCATTTTCTTTGTGGATTCTAAAACTAAGCAGTTGTGTGAGATAGAAAAAGCATGGATGGAAAAAGAAGAGCATTACGAAGAGTTCGTGATTCCAGCGACTAAAGAGCTGCCGCTCCCTGTCGACAAAAACCTTAAATCAGCAAATCCGTTGGTGTTTGTGCACACATCAAAAGACACGCGCTGTGATTATTCATTAGTAGTAATGACGAAAGAAGTACTACAGGGTAACGTATCTTACGAACAACTTACGCCACTTATTCCACAAATGCAGACCCTGTTAGAAGATCTAGGTGGTATGTTTGCTAATTGGTTCACTCCAGAAGTACAAGGTGTCACGATGGAGTTCGCAAACAAACTCAATGACACAATTACTTTCTCTAACGGCTCAATAAAGGAGATTGTTAATGGCAAAGTACAAGTGGCATTGAGCGAAATTGGAGAGGGCGGGTATATGACTTTGCCACAGCCAACGACTCGCGTATTACCTTATCTACCAAACGCAACAAAGTAATCGCGATTTGATTTTTAAAGAGCTGCAATAGCAGCTCTTTGTTATTTATAACGCTCTTCGACCTCTTTTCGTGCGATTTATTGATGGACTCCATCACACAAAGATTTAATCCTACGTAAAAAGCCCGTATAATCCACGCCCCAAAGAAACCCATGTTAGGAAGTCCTACAGTCGATTTTTCGGCGATGTGAGAGCCCGTGATGAACCAAACAGATACAAGAAAAGAAACCCTTGAATTCAACAAGCTTCAGAAACGTCTAAGAAGACATGTTGGAAATGCCATTGCAGATTACAACATGATTGAAGAAGGTGATGTTGTGATGGCATGTATAAGCGGTGGTAAAGATTCATTTGCGATGCTTGATATCCTGCTGAATCTACAAAAGGCTGCGCCTATTAAATTTGAAGTAGTTGCGGTTAACCTTGATCAGAAGCAACCAGGCTTCCCAGAGCACATTCTGCCGGACTACTTTGAAACACTGAACATTCCTTATTACATCGTCGATAAAGATACATACTCCGTTGTGAAAGAGAAGGTGCCAGAAGGTAAAACGACTTGTGGCCTATGCTCACGTCTACGTCGTGGTACGCTTTACTCTTTTGCTGAGAAGATTGGTGCAACTAAGCTAGCACTTGGTCACCATATGGACGACATTGTTGAGACGATGTTCTTAAACATGTTCCACGGTTCTCGCTTAAAAGCGATGCCACCAAAGCTACGCTCTGATGATGGCCGTAACGTTGTTATTCGCCCTCTAACTTACTGTCGCGAAAAAGACTTAATTAAGTACGCAGAACACAAAGAATTCCCAATTATTCCTTGTAATCTGTGTGGCTCACAAGAGAACCTTCAGCGTCAATCAATCAAAGCGATGCTGATTGAATGGGATAAGAAGACGCCTGGCCGAGTCGAAGCGATCTTCAAATCAATTCAGAATGTAAGCCCAAGTCAACTGGCGGACCGCGAATTGTTTGATTTTGTGAATCTTCCGTTGGATCGTGAAGGCAATCGCGAAGAATATGAATTTAGTGAAGCGGTGGTATCTTCGACAAACATTGATGAGTCCATGTTTATCGATGTCACTAACATCTAAATCAAAATCCCCCAATAATTGGGGGATTTTGATTTCTAGCGGTAAAAAATAACATTACGAGGCAGTGTTAGGATCAAGGGGACTAATGTAACCGTTCGGTTTCAAGGCCAATACATCGCAATTGATTTTATCAATTACATGTTCCGCGGTATTACCGATAAACACAGCTGATAAGCCTGTACGCCCTGTAGTACCAAGGATCACCATCGCTGCATTTAGCTTTTCTGCCGTTGCTGGAATGATATCTTCTGGTAAACCTTGTTCAACGATGGTTTGCTCTTCGTTCAAACCATGTTTTTGACGAAGTGCTTTCATTGCCGTTAAATGATGCCCACGAACGGCATCGGTATAAGTTGTTGGGTCGAATTCTGGCAATTCAATGGTAATGTTAGCTGGAGTGACTGGGTAAGCATTAACGAGGAATGGTTCAGCGTCGAGTCGATTGCTGATTTCTTTAAGACGCTCTACCATCGAGTCATTCAGGTCAATATGAGTTGGGTTTTCAGAACCAACGTGAACAGAAGCAAGAATTCTTGCATGCTCAGGCCAATCCGCATTTTTGATGAGAAGTACCGGGCTAGGGCACTTACGTAACAAATGCCAATCTGTTGGCGTGAAAATGACAGATTCTAGAACGTCGTGTTTACGAGTTCCTTTGATCACTATATCGTGATCACCAGCGAACACTTCAGCAATGATTGCTTCATAAGGGCGATTATGCCAAACAACACAAACATCAAAGTCGAATCCATCTTCTAAATACGGCTGGGCAATCTTACGCATCCACAGTTCGCGTTGATGGATAACCCCCCGACGCATAGCATCTCTTTCATCAACCGATAGCATTGAAGTCATATCATACGAAAAATCGTAGATTGAAAGAAAGAAAGTGATTCGGCTTCGGGATACACTTTTTTGAGCTAATTGAACTGCTCTTGCAAGAGCTGGCTGCTCATCATGATTGATGTCAGCAACAACAAGAATCTTACTGTATATACTCATAACTAAGCCCACTTATGTTGTAGAACCAATTACTGAAAATAAGATAAATCAGTATATTGGAGTACACAAGGTACATTTTTAATGTAGCTCAGTTTAAGTGATATATAGAGGAATTTTTAAGGGATTTTGGAAGAAATATGATGTAGCTCATTTACGAGCTACATCAATTGATAGGAAAATTTAATTTTTACTTACACCAGCAAGTTCCATCAATGCATCATGATCTAATATTGTGATGTACTTACCCTTCACGCTCAGAATTTCAGATTTCTGGAAGCGCCCAAGTAGTCGGCTAATGGTTTCAACGGTTAGACCAAGATAGTTACCAATGTCACCACGTGTCATGGTCAAACGAAACTCTCTAGGACTAAAGCCACGTTGCGAGAAACGCGTTGATAGGTTGTACAAGAAAGCCGCCAAACGTTCTTCCGCATTCTTTTTGGAAAGGAGCAGAATCATTTCTTGATCTCCTTTAATCTCATTGCTCATCAGACGCATGATTTGTTGACGAAGCTTAGGCATCTTTCCTGATAAGTCATCAAGGATCTCGTATGGGATCTCACACACCATAGAAGTTTCTAGTGCTTGAGCAAAACTAGGGTGACAATCACCGGTAATTGCATCAAAACCGACTAGATCTCCCGCTAAGTGAAATGCTGTGATCTGTTCATCGCCTTGCTCAGTAATCGTGTAGCTCTTAATCGTTCCGGAGCGAATCGCGTACAGCGATTTAAGCTCATCACCCGCTTTGAAAAGTTCTTGCCCTTTTTGGATAGGCTTTTTTCGCTCGATGATTTGATCCAACTGATCAAGTTCAGACTCATTCAGTGTGAACGGAATACACAACTGGCTAATGCTACAATCTTGGCAATGAATCGCGCAACCGCCTGATTGGATGCGCTTTGTTGCAGGCTTTTCAGAAATCATAACAACCTTTCACTATTTGATATACATCAATATTTTATCACTGCTTAAGCATAAAGGGTAGCAAAAATATTGATGAGAATGACTTCAAGATTAGCTGAAACCAAGCATTACCATCGCACCGAATGCGGTATATAGACCATAAGTGATTAAGATTAAGGCTGAAATATTTCTAAATATTACAGACTTTTGAAGCTTTTTGAATTGAGTTGCGCCATAACCAACGGTTAGCATTGATGGGAGTGTGCCCAGGCCAAAGGCTAACATGATTAAACCGCCATTCATTGCACCACCGGACACCGCTGACCAAGTCAACGCAGAATACACTAAACCACAAGGTAACCACCCCCAAATAAAGCCAAATGATAGTGCATGAATAGGGCGCTTTAATGGCAATAATTTCTTACCTACGGGAGAGATATACTTCCAAATATATTGACCAACTTTTTCTATTAACAGTAGGCCTTGCCACCATTTAGCAATATACAGAGCGACCAAAATCATAAACATTGCAGCGATAAAACGAAGCCAAGCTAAAGGCTGAGTCAACCCACTAAGCTCAGAAAGACCGGAAACCATGCCACCCACGAGCGTACCAATAACGGCATAACTCAAGAGGCGCCCCACATTATAAAAGAGCGGAATTAATGAGGATGGCGTGTGGTTTGGTGTGCTCATGGAGAGAAGCGATGCGATACCACCGCACATCCCGATACAATGACCGGCCCCAACGAGACCGATCATAAAAGCTCCAATAAAGTCTGGACTCATATAATAAGGCTAGGATTTTTTGTTATGTGTTTTTTCTTCTTCACCCAATAGGATGTTGTGACCTTGCCGCTCAAGGTCTTCGAACTGATCGCTACGAACGGCCCAAAGAAATACGGCGGCAGCTACACAAACCAATACAATGGCGATAGGGATTAATATGTAAAGACTTTCCATGTTAGCTCTCTTACTTTTCTTTAAGCAGTCTCAAAGAGTTCGAAACTACAACTATAGAGCTCGCAGACATGCCAACTACAGCAACATACGGTGCGACGAGACCTGCGACTGCCAGCGGCAAAATTAACAGGTTGTAACCCAAAGACCAAGCTAAGTTTTCTCGAATTATCTTTCTTGTACGTATCGCAAGCAATCTGGCTTCCAATAACTTTTCCAAATTGTCGCCAAGAAGCGTCATATCAGCAGAAGCTTTCGCTACATCGGTTCCACTACCCATTGCAACTGAAAGGTGGGCACCCGCCAATGTAGGCGCATCGTTAATACCGTCCCCGACCATCATCGTGATGTCGTTTTGATCTAGACTCTTAAGGTATGCGAGTTTGTCTTCCGGTTTTGCAGAGGCGATTACATGATCAATACCGACTTCGTTCGCAACCGGTTGTGCATTTTGCCGTGAATCACCAGTCAGCAATGTGGTTTTAATACCCGCATCCGCGAAACGTTGGATAAACGCTCGGCTTTCTTTACGGATTGGGTCACGATAATAGAATGTAGACACATGGCTATCATTTACCGATAAGTAAACGGCATTACTTTCATCTCTGGCTTCACCGAGCACAAATGCGGCACTACCAATCTTTACGGTTTTATTTCCCCATGCGCCTTGAATACCTGAGCCGATGATATTTTGAACGTCAGTTACAGCCACATCCTGTTTTCCAAAGCTAGAAAAGGCGCGAGCAATAGGGTGGTTAGCGTGGGCTTCAAGCGCTGCTGCAATCGCAAGACTATCTCTATCGGTGAGCACGCCAAACGTTTTAGTCTCGCTGATTTCGATGTCCCCTTTGGTCAAAGTGCCAGTTTTATCCACCACAAGGTGATTGATCTTACAAAGCGTTTCGAATACATGTCCTTTACGCAGTAGGATACCAAAATTCCCCATGCGAGAAGTGGCACAGGTTAGAGCCGTTGGTGTTGCCAACGATAGCGCACATGGACAAGTTGCAACCAAAACAGAAAGCATGATCCAGAATGCATCATCTGGCTTGGTTTGATGCCAGTAGAACCACGTTCCTGCAGAGATAAACAGAATCACACCAACAAAGTAACGCGCTACTATATCCGCAATCTCGGCGATCTTAGGCTTGGAGTGTTGTGCTTCGTCTTGCAGGCGTACGATATTAGAAATCATCGAATCCGCTTTTGAGTTGGTGACTTCAAGCTCAAAAGATTCTTCGCCATTTAGTGTGCCGGCATAGACAGCATCGCCAGCTTTTTTTACGACATGAACAGATTCACCTGTAAGCATAGATTCATCAATGTGGATCCGCCCAGAAATGACTTTTCCGTCTGCAGGAATATGCTCACCAGGAAGGACACGAATGCGGTCGCCGACCTTTAGAGTCTTAACTGGAATTTGCTCGCCTTCGAGAGTGGTTGCAATTGCTGGAATGAGTTTCAACAGATTTCCACTTGCCGCAGCGGCTTTTCTTCGAGCGCGCATCTCCAGAAAGCGGCCAACCAACAAAAAGAAGGTAAACATCGAAATGGACTCAAAGAATACCTCTCCTTGTTCTGTTGCGGTCGCAATTAAACTTGCCACGTAGGCGAAGATCAATGCTATAGAGACCGGTACGTCCATGCCCAACGTTCGACCTCGAATGCTTCGCCAAGCATTAAGATAGAATGGCAGTGCGGAATAAAGGAGCACAGGAGTGGCAAAGATCAAACTTACCCAACGGAAATAGTTTTTGAATTCAGGCTCTAGGTCACCAAAGACCTCGAGATACAGAGCGACAGCCAACATCATTACCTGCATCGTCGCCAGGCCTGCGATACCCAAGCGATAAAGGTATTGTTTCATCGTGCGATGATAAGAAGCTTCTTGTTTATCTGCTTCAAACGGAGCCGCTTTATAACCCAACTTATGAATAACTGAAAGCAACTCACTTAAGCGAACTTGTGTTTTGTCCCATGCAAGAAGTGCACGGTTAGTGGTCGTGTTGACACGAATAGATACTAAGCCTTTTGCATTTGAGACTTGTTTCTCAATTAACCAAGCACAAGCGGCACAGGAAACACCGTCTAAAGAAAGGGTGACCTCAGAGATATTTTCATGGTTACGCACGAACTCTGATTGGACCTCTTCGTTGTCATAGTGAACCAAAGCTTGAAGTTGCTCAGGCACTAAATCAGCCTTTTCAGCTGGAGCCGTTCGGTATTGGTAGTAGGAGACAAGGCCACTGTCGATAATGGTTTGTGCCACAGTTTCACAACCTGGGCAGCACATATCGCGAATTTCATCTAATATCTCTACTTTGAAATCCGTGTTGGCTGGTACATCGTCACCACAGTGATAACAGGATTTACACATAGACTTACTTCATTAATGGCGTTGGTGATGCTGGGAACTCGACTCGACCTTGAATCATCCATTCCTTGTTGTGGGGTTGAAGCTCGACGAACCAAGGGCCTTGGATCGACTCATCCGCAGCTAGACGATAATTGCCTTTTGCATCCGCCGTCAATAGCTTGGTGAAATCACGATCTGGCAGAGTGCGGTGTGTAAATGTCGCCATCAATGCGGGGAAGTGAGGCAACTTGCCTTTAACCAAGCTAATAACAATGGTGTCATCACCAGAAGAAACCGTCGCGTTGAGACCAAGATCACGAGCGACGTTCATTTTACTGATGTCGATATTGATGCCTTTACCTTTTTTATAGTAATCCTCAGCGACCAACGATACCGAGTTGCTAGCGAAAACGACAACGGTGACGATTGTCCATACAATGACAGTAAGAGGAAGGATGATCAGGAACCACGGCCAGAATTGTTTATACCAAGGCTTTACCATAAAAATGTTCTCAACAGCTAAATGAAAAATTGTAAGGCTTTAAATTTAAAGGAAAGACAGCCCCTATAAAAGGGGCCGTTATTGAAATGTTACTTATTATCAGAGTTGCTTAGGCTCCAGACGTAAGCCGAAACCAGCTGAACCTTGTCTTCACCTAGAATGTCCTTCCAAGCTGGCATTACACCGGAACGACCGTTCATTACCGTTTCAGTAACGTCTGCGCGAGAGTCGCCGAATAACCAATATTGGTCAGTCAGATCCGGCGCACCAACAGCAGGGTTACCCTTACCGTCAGTACCGTGACACGCCGCACATACGACGAAGCGGGCTTTGCCGGCAGCAGCTTCACGTGCGTTAACTTTACGGCCAGAAAGACTAAGCGTGTAGCTTACGACTTCTTGAACACCTTGTTCGCCAAGTGCATCTTTCCAACCCGGCATTTGACCGATTCGACCTTCCATTACCGTAGTAACAATCGCTGCAGGTTCACCACCATATAGCCATGCATCATCGGTTAAATTAGGGAAACCTTTTTGACCACGAGCATCAGAACCGTGACACTGAGAACAGTTCTGTAAGAACAAACGCTGACCAACTTTGATTGCTTCTGGATCTTGCGCAATTTCAGGAATAGGGCGCAGACCGTCAGTATTATGTGCAAGTTTGCGGAATGCTTCGCCAAAATATGCATCAGCATCATCCAGCTCTTTCGCATACTGGTTTAGTTGTTTGTTTTCTTGCGCGCGCGCGATGGCTTCTTTTGACTCTTCCAACGTACGAACAGTTTGATCTGAACTTTGCCAGTTTAGGACACCTTTAAAGTTGCCTAGTCCTGGGAATAGGGTCAGATAGATAGCTGCAAACACGAAAGTGCTCACAAATAGGTAAGTCCACCACTTAGGCAGTGGATTATTAAGCTCGCGAATACCATCGTACTCGTGGCCCATGTCTTCCCCTTCCTCGACGCCCATTTTATCTTTAGCGCACCAAGTCAAGAGGATCGCACAGCCTACTAGCGTACCGACAGTAATCACGATAATCCAGAGACTCCAGAATGTAGTCATTACTTCTTCACTCCTTGGTTATTTGAGGTCGTTTGTTCTTCGTCAGCAAACACCAAGTTAGCATCTTCTTCGAAGCGCGCTTTGCGTTTCTTACTGAATGCCCACCATACGATGCCCATAAAACTAGCGAAGAGCACAACGGTATAAATACTATGAATTGTACCGAAATCCATATGACCTCCTTACTACATTGCATGACCAAGAGACTGAAGGTAAGCGATGATTGCATCCATCTCTGTTTTACCTTCGACTTCTTTAGCCGCATTCGCAATTTGTTCATCTGTGTATGGAACACCGAACTGGTTGCGGAACACTTCTAGTTTCTTCTGCGTCAGCTTACCGTCTAGTCCATTCTCTTCTAGCCATGGAAAACCTGGCATGTTTGACTCTGGCACGAGTTCGCGTGGGTCAATTAAGTGAACGCGATGCCACTCGTCAGAGTAACGTCCACCAACGCGAGCCAAATCCGGACCAGTACGCTTAGAACCCCATAGGAATGGGTGCTCCCATACGCTTTCACCAGCGACAGAATAGTGGCCATAACGTTCTGTTTCGGAACGGAATGGACGGATCATCTGACTGTGACAAACGCTACACCCTTCACGGATGTAAACATCACGACCTTCCATTTCCAGAGCGGTATAAGCACGTAGGTTTTCAACGGGCTCAGTCGTTTGCTTTTGAAAAATCAGAGGTGTGATTTCAACAAGCGCACCCCAACTGATGGCAAAAACGATGAAAATAGCCAGCAAGCCGACATTGCGTTCAAAGATTTCGTGGCGATTATTCGAATTATTACTCATTCTTTAATCTCCTTATGCCGGTTGAGGGATAGCTTTTAAGCTTTCTTTAGTCGCAGTTACCGTCTTGTACGTGTTGTATGCCATCAGGAACATACCTAACAAGAAGATGAAACCGCCTAGGAAACGTACGAAATAGAACGGGTAAGACGCTTCTACTGACTCGACAAAGCTGTAAGTCAATGTCCCGTCAGAGTTCACAGCTCGCCACATTAGGCCTTGCATCACACCGGAAATCCACATCGCAACAATGTAGAGAACCGTACCGATCGTTGCTAACCAGAAATGCACATTGATCAAACTAACAGAGTACATGCGCTCTTGGCCAAATAGACGAGGAACTAGGTGATACACAGAACCAATAGAAACCATAGCAACCCAACCTAACGCACCAGAGTGAACGTGACCAATGGTCCAATCCGTATAGTGAGAAAGGGCATTTACCGTCTTGATTGACATCATTGGCCCTTCAAACGTAGACATACCGTAGAAAGACAACGAAACAATTAGGAAACGTAGAATAGGGTCGTAGCGAAGCTTATGCCATGCGCCAGACAGCGTCATAATACCGTTGATCATACCACCCCAGGACGGAGCGAATAGAACCAAAGACATCACCATGCCTAGAGACTGAGTCCAGTCAGGTAACGCGGTATAGTGTAGGTGGTGAGGACCAGCCCAAATGTACAGAGAAACCAGTGCCCAGAAGTGAACGATAGATAAACGGTAAGAATAAACAGGGCGTTCAGCTTGTTTAGGGACAAAGTAATACATCATACCTAGGAAACCAGCGGTCAGTAGGAAACCTACCGCATTGTGCCCATACCACCATTGAACCATAGCATCCACTGCACCGGCATAAATCGAGTATGATTTACCGAGAGAGACAGGAATTGCCATACTGTTCACGATATGAAGTATTGCTACTGTAATGATAAAGGCACCGAAGAACCAGTTAGCCACATAAATGTGAGAAGTATTACGCTTAACGAGTGTTCCAAAGAACACCACCGCGTAAGATACCCATACAATCGCAATAGCGATATCAATTGGCCATTCCAACTCAGCATATTCCTTACCAGAGGTAATACCTAAAGGTAAGGTGATTGCTGCAGCAAGGATGATTGCTTGCCAACCCCAAAAGGTGAAGGCAACGAGTGGGCCACCAAAAAGACGCGTTTGACAGGTACGCTGAACAACATAATAAGATGTTGCGAACAGAGCACTTGTACCAAACGCAAAAATTACCGCATTAGTATGCAGCGGACGTAAACGACTGTACGTCAACCACGGCGTATCAAAGTTTAGCTGTGGCCAAACTAATTGAGCGGCAATCAAAACACCAACAGCCATACCAACTATGCCCCATAAAATGGTCACGAGGGTAAATTGGCGAACGACTGTATAGTTGTAGTTTTGTTCAAGCTGCTTTACTTGGCTCATTTGCATGCTTCCAATTTCTAATTAACTACACTTCACTTCCAACACGACTTTCGTCGTAACACCACCCAAGTAAACTCAAGAATTAAAGTGTTATGATAACTTTTTTCTATTGCTGACTTTAATAAAAAGTGGCATTTTCAGCCAGGCACTATACTTGAATTAACAATTCAATGACAGAGTAGTAACCTTACTAAGCCTCTGGAATTCAAGTTTTATTTAAAAAGTTTGAAGTTTGTAACAAGGATATTAGGAATTATGCCTGCACAAAAGTTAACAAAGGCGCGACTTGCACAAATCTTAATCATGCTCAGTCTTTTAGTTGGTGCCTTTTTCTGGCGCACCTTTACTTATGAAGCAAGCAGCATTGTGGATTGTTCACAAAAACAGCGATGTGATGTAACAATTGGACCTGAAAAAATCATAATAAACAAAGCTACTGACGGATTTTCGATCGAAAGCTCAGAAAGTGACAGTGTGAAAGTTGATCTAAATCAATCCGGTGAGTTTATTGTTATTGATGATAACCATCACAATGTTGCCTGGAGTGATATTTCGAAAGAAAGAGTGATTCATTTCAAATCAAGCAAAAATATCATCGAAGTACAATTATAAATCAGATCTGCCCCGTATTAATTGTGGATTTTATGCACAATTAATACGTTCTTAGGTAGCAGTAAATTATAACAGTGGTATAACAGTAAAGTAGAAAAAATAATAAACGCGTATGCACTGCCAAACCACATTTACCTATATAACAGACGAACATTTAGCGATAGCAAAAATTCACTCAGAGCTTAATGCGGCCAATTTATGTCATCTCATCTGCTACTATACTGAGGAGTATGACTTTACAGCTATTCATGAGGCAATTCTAAAGTACTTTCCCGATATCTCTTTTCACGGCGCCAGTTCGTGCCAGGCAATCATGACCAATAGTGGGTATCATAAGGGGCCAGTGATCGCGGCTTTAGCGATTTTTGACTCGGGACAGTACGCCTACGGTACTGGAATCGCGACTTATAACACGAGTATAAAAGCAAGTGTAAATAAGGCATTGGACATGGCGTTACACCATGCGGAATGTCCCGGCGAAGTCCCTAATCTGATTCTGTTGCACTCGACTCCTGGCAAAGAAGAAGAGATCATCGAGTACATAGATAACCGATTTGGCACTTTAGTCCCCATCATAGGGGGCTCTGCTGCCGATAATCATATTGAGGGAAACTGGTCAATTATGACCACTCAAACCTATGAACAAAGCGGGGTCAGCTTAACGTTATTTTACTCATCTCAACCGGCTGCGATTGCTTTTAGCGCTGGTCATTCACCGACAGAGTTGGGCGGTATCGCGACTAAAACACAAGGTCGCTGCATACTAGAAATTGATCACCAACCCGCGCTTGGGGTCTATCGTAAATGGACCAAATATCACGAACAGCATTTAGCAAGAGATAGCTTCCTCTTTACTAACACCAGTGCGTATCCATTAGGACGTGTCGCGGGGAATTTATATGGTCGACCATACTACAAACTCTCCCATCCAGTAAGAGAAACCGATGATGGTGGAATTGAACTATTTTCCGCTGTCAATGAGGGAGAGGCGCTCACCCTGATGCAAGGAAGCCGTGAGCAACTGATTGCCAGAGCGGCGAGGGTGGTTAGCAGCGCATTTAATCAAAAGTTGGAAGATTCGCAAAAAATAGGCGTGATTAATATCTTTTGTGCTGGATCTATGTTGCACTTAAAACAAGACATAAATGCTGTTTGTGATCAAATTAACCAAGAACTCGACAATCTACCATTTATATGTCCATTCACCTTTGGTGAGCAGGGGCGATTCATAGGTGGTGAACATGGACATGGAAACTTGATGATTTCATCAGCTATTTTCCACAAACCTTATGAAAAATAAACACTCAGAAATATTTCAACAAGAAGCGTTGCAAGAGGCATTAGCCGAACTCAAGCACACAAGGCAACGAGAAAAACAGCTCGCAGATGAAAACCGAGCGATCCTATCAGCCATCTCTGCGATGAGTGAAGCTCGAAACCGAAACGAGATATTCACAGGCCTAATTACGATCCTTAAAAAATATATTAACTTCGATGATTTTGTTGTCATAACGCGTGAAGAAAGTAGACAAGATTTTGTCACGCTTATCTCGACGAATAGTGTTTTTGAAGACGTAAGTTGGTTACAGGGTAACGCGTTTAATAGGGTGATCAATGGAGACTGCATTTTGGTGTTTGAACCATTGAAATTAATGGAGTTGAGTCATTTCAATCGCTTTATTCAAAATCATGTAAATTCGGTGATATTGACGGGCATTTGTTCAGAAGTTACTCAAAATATTATCCTGCTTATTGGGGGACAAAAAGGGCATTTCAGCCTCGAACACAAAGAAACCCTGCAACGATTTAGCCCATTGATTGAAAGAGCGGTTATCGACATCGAAACCAAAGAAAAGTTACAACGTATTGTTGATATTAGAACATCGGAGTTAGCGAAAGCACGAGAAGAAGCTGAGAAAGCTAACCATTCTAAATCTGAATTCTTAGCCATGATGAGCCATGAAATACGCACGCCACTAAATTCAGTATTAGGCATGTTAGATGTCTTAAAGCAATCAACGCTACGTAATGACCAATCCAAAGTGTTAGATCAGATGGAGTGCTCTGCAGAACTGTTACTAGCAATCATAAGTGACCTTCTTGATTTATCCAAAATCGAAACGGGCAGTTTCCAACTCAGCGAGCAATGGACAAATCTTAGTGACACTGTCACGCCCGTCATTTCACAACAAGAACAAGTGGCTAAAAGTAAGGGTCTGAATTTTAAGATAAGTTGTAATCTAGATAACAACACTCAGTATTGGATTGATTCAACACGAGTGTCTCAGGTTTTATTTAACTTAATTGGAAATGCAATTAAGTTTACGGACCGTGGACATGTCGGTGTATCAGTAGCGCAAGCCGGTGGTGAACTGTTGATCTCAGTTACTGATACAGGGATAGGTATTTCACAGTCAAAGTTAGAACATGTCTTTTTTGCATTTCACCAAGCTGACAACTCAATCACACGTCGATTTGGTGGTTCTGGGCTTGGGCTCGCCATTACAAAACATTTGGTTGAAATGATGCGTGGCACGATCAGTGTAGAGAGTACGGAAAATGTTGGGTCACATTTTAAAATTCGAATCCCGGTATTAACGCGTAATAACCAAAAGTTCCCAGTCAAATTCGAAACAAATAGACCATCAAAAACAAAGAATATTCTCATTGTTGAAGATACCGAATCAAACCAACTCGTCATCAAATTAATACTTAATAAGCTAGGCCATCATGTTTACATTGCGAATCATGGAGCGAAGGCCATAGAGCTCTTAGATGAGAACAGTCAAAGTATCGATATGATTTTAATGGATATTTCGATGCCGGTGATGGATGGTATAACAGCAACAAGATTAATCCGAAATAAAGGAATTGAAATTCCCATTGTAGCGCTTACAGCTCATGCATCAGAAAGCGACAAGAACACATGTTTGCAAGCAGGAATGGATGGTTTCGTTTCTAAACCAGTTCGTAGACAAGATATCTACAAAGCAATTCAGTCATTATTTGAAACCGCGTAGCGCATTAATATAGATCTTAACAATCGATAGATTATTAAGATCTATATTAAGTATTTTATGGTAAATAGCGATTATGTTTAATGGTATACACAGAAACCCCTTAATTTTTAAATCTGAGAGGGATAGGAGCCTAACCAGGTAATAAATACGCATACGTGTACATCATATTTAACATAACACATATAATGCGCACTAAGAGGTTGGTTGTTAACAAAGGCTAACACTTTGATTGTGACTTTTGTAAGTGCACGATATCCAAGCTATAATTTTTATTTTGTGAATGTCTATAACCCAAGTGACTTGTACTATCTCTGACGATTGTTTTGTGCAATCTATGAAAAATGACCAAATCCCCGATCGCAACAGCTAAGGTTCGGCTTTTCTTTAGGCTTCATTTGATGCTAAGAAAAAATGATGTTTGAAGTCCGTCGAGGTCAATCGATATGCCCAGGTATCGACTCCCTGTCCGCTGTGTAAATCGTTATTCATCTGGGCATGAAACCTTGTTGCAGGTTTTAAACGTTGTCATCGTCATCACGGTTTCGTACATCAGTTTTTATACATTTTTCCTTGTGATACAGCCAAGCAAAAATCGCAGTAGTAAACACTAAAAAGCTGACCAGTATATTCGCAACCCAAGAATCATGTTGTAATGGAAGTCTTAAGACAGTTGCAGTCACCATCGCGGAGGCTACATAGATAGCTAATAATCTTTTATTCACTATTTCTTTCCTTGTAATTCATTTCGCTTCCATACGCATAAGCCTCAAGAACCATACCGAATGCTTTACGCCAACAACGTGACACTGTAATAAAATCAAAATGCCAGTGTCATTTTTCCTGGTGTGGTGGCTCGAATCGCTTTTAGCGCCTCAGCCGATATCTGCACGTTGGCAAACCAGAATGGCTTGTGTCTTTTATAAATGATATCGCTTCTTGCTAGCCCATCATAAATTGCATATGCCCTAGCCTGCGCTAATGTTGCCCCGTAGTCACTGCGCTGTGCCACTGGTATTTGGTCTAGATCCTCCAATACCGCTGTCTTAATGTAAGACGAAATTGCTTGTTTAGTAAAATAAATGTGATGTTAATGCCAAGATTCACGCGTTTGCAGTGACAGCTCTCTGAATCCTAAGTTGTAAAGTCACTTAGGGTCGCTTCCTTTATCCTTTCGACGAAATGTGCAAGCGAATGAATTTTTCTGGAATGGTATAGCGGTAACACTTTCCTATTTTTATTTTGGACTTTACGTATTTGCACACAGAGCTGTCTCCACTTCCTCTAACTTTTGTTATACAGGCTTTCTTGCCTTTGTGTTCCATTTCAATCATGACATCACAATAACCATGGTATTCGTCAAACCTTTTATCGACGCTCTTTTGTAGTTTTGTTTTTATCTTTCCAGCCAATGGATTGGTTTCAGCGTCATCGGCGTAGCTTACCGCACTCAACAAGATAAACACTAAAATTGTGACAACGTAGCGCATTGGTTTTGTTTTCTCTATTACTATCAACCTTGATTTCAAGGTTACCGATTTAACGGATATAAAAAAGAAACGGGACGCAATTATGCGTCCCGTTTAACAGTGCTACGTAATGGATATGTAACCTAAGCGCGTTTTTTATCTTTGTTTGTCTTAAAACCTTGATGAGGAAAGACATTGCGTATTCTTTGCTGAACCTTTTTAGGCACGTCCTTTGAAAATGCCAATCGCATTCCTGTACGTTGACTATAGACCTTCATTTCACCGTTAAATGGATCGTGTTCGGCGATATCTTGCAAATTGTGTTTAAAAGATGGAGGTAGATGGCCTTTCACTTTAGACATGCGTCCGTTTTCAAAAGACACTTTGAGAACGGGCCTATCAACCGCGATAAGCCAAAAGATAACAACTGCAGCAATCAATATTACATATAGCATTTTGTTACTCCCTAGCTAGATAATAACTTACTCAAATCTTCCTTAATCGATGTTACCTTCTGGCTGGCTTTTTCACTTCTTGATGCTTCAGATAACAAATATTCGATAGCATCCGACAAAGTACAACCAAGCTCGTTCGCTCTGTTGGACAGCTTCTCCCACACTCGGTAATCTAAGTCGATGGATTTCTTTTTAGTGTGAACTTGTTCAGCATTGAAATGACGCTTTCGTTTTGCACGAATCGCTTGCTTAAGCTTATTCTCAAGTGCTTCTGACATGTGGTTGTCGATCCAAGTAAGTACGAGCGTTGGTTCATGTTCTAACTTACGTAGTTCATTAACTGCCGCATCTGCTTCACTGGTATCTATATGTCGCGTGATCGCTTCACCATCTTTCCACTTTTTGATCAGATATTTCCATTTCCAACCACATTCCAAATTTTCAAGTTGCTGATATTTCATCCTTTCGACCCTTAAATCTCTTCTGGTGACAGCGTAACCCAACTGGTCAGATTCAGCAATTAAAAGTCATTAAAGTATCGATATGGATCACTGATTTGTCGATATTTCAACCTATGTCATATTCGCCCCATTTTCATTACGTAAATTCGGACTAGGGAGTTATTCGTCATTTCGCTATAATGGCGTCAATATTGAATTACGATGAACTTTAATGAACCAACTTAACTGGCAAGACGTCACCCCCTCTTTTGAACCGTATGAAGCACTCTTAAGCTCCACGTCATCAATCGCAACGAAAACATTCTGTGATCTTCAACCTCGATTGGTTGCGACGATAACGCGTTTTATCAACATTAAAGGCTTAACTCGCATTTTATTAGTGAACTGTACTGACAACTCTGTGTATAGAGGCTTTATTCGAGATACCGTCAAAAGTGGATCTGTTGGGCCAGTTATTATCACCGAGTCTTTAGATGCTAAGGCGCTATTCGACCGCTTTTGCGTGAACAAAGATGGGCAAGTATCGATTGAGTCTGGTCTACTTTCACAAGCGGATGGCGGCTATTTGATTGTGCCTGCCAATTTGATTTTAGCAAATGCCGCACATTGGCCAAGTATAAAGTCTGCAATTCAGGGGGCGCCATTCCATCCACAAAATATTACCCCTAGTCGCCTTCCTAGCTCACAAGTTGAAGCAAAACAGTACGATATTAAACTCATCATTACCGGCGACCGCAATCAACTAGCGGAAATCGAATATGTTGACGACGATTTTTCTGCCGGTTTAACCATGTATACCGAGGTAGAAGAAGATATCCACCTGTCTGAGAACAACCTTGAACAGTATATTGGTTTCGTTCATTGGATTTGTAATCAATATCAACTACCACCGTTGGATGATACTGCGTTCAAAAGGTTGATGTTGGCGGGTATGCGTTTTACTGAAGACCAACATTACCTGCCTCTTGGCGTGTTGTGGCATAACCAACTTCTTGGGCTGGCAAGTCAATATACACAAAATGACGCCATTGATTTTGATGCTATCGATAAAGCGATAGATGACAAATATTATCGCGAATCTTATCTACCGCAGCGCGCTGTGGATGATATCCGTGATGGTCAGGTGATCATCGAAACGACAGGCGAACAAATTGGTCAAATCAATGGCTTAACTGTGATTGATATGGCTGGACACCCTGTCTCTTATGGTGAGCCTGCTCGAATTTCTTGTGTTATTCACTTTGGTGATGGTGACGTGTCTGACGTTGAGCGCAAAGCTGAACTGGGTGGTAATCTACACGCTAAGGGCATGATGATCATGCAAGCGTTTGTTAGCTCGGCACTCGATCTTGATGCGCCGCTACCCTATGCTGCCTCTATTGTTTTTGAGCAGTCGTACAGCGAAGTCGATGGCGACAGTGCCTCTCTTGCCGAACTTTGTTGTTTAGTTAGTGCATTATCGGAAACCCCGGTTAATCAGCAAATAGCCGTAACCGGTGCCGTTGACCAATTTGGCCGTGTTCAAGCCGTTGGTGGATTGAATGAGAAGATTGAAGGTTTTTACCAAGTTTGTAAGCATCAAGGCTTTACGGGTGAGCAAGGCGTCATTATGCCAAAAACAAACCTAAAGCACCTTGCACTGCACAAAGAAGTGATCGATAGCATCAAAAATGGTGAGTTCCATATTTGGTCAGTATCCACGGTTGATGAAGCTATCCCATTGTTGATGAGCAAACCATTCCGAGGTGAAGACGACAGCATCATCAGTAAGATTGCGGAACGTATTGAAAACTTTGAAAGACATGAACATCCGGAAGGAATTGTGGAGCGCATCAAAAACTGGTTTGTCTAGTACTGATCGGAGTTGTTTAGCGTACACGTGTTCACTAACATGCATCTATCAAAAATTGGAGTAATTGATAATGCAAAACAAACGTGATTCTTATAACCGTGATGATCTTCTAGCCTCTAGCCAAGGCGAGCTTTTTGGTCCGGGTTACCCGCAGTTGCCTGCGCCAAATATGCTGATGATGGATCGTATTACCAAAATGTCAGAAACGGAAGGTGATTTTGGTAAAGGCTTGATCCTTGCGGAATTGGATATTACTCCGGATCTTTGGTTCTTTGACTGCCACTTCCCTGGTGACCCTGTAATGCCTGGTTGCCTTGGCCTGGATGCAATGTGGCAACTTGTTGGTTTCTTCCTTGGTTGGGTTGGCGGCAAAGGTAAAGGCCGTGCTCTAGGTGTTGGTGAAGTGAAATTTACGGGTCAAATCCTGCCAACGGCGAAGAAAGTCACTTATGAGATCCACATGAAGCGCGTCGTAAATCGTAAGTTGGTTATGGGTTTGGCAGACGGTCGCGTATGTGTTGACGGTAAAGAAATTTACGTCGCGAAAGATCTGAAAGTGGGTTTGTTCCAAGATACATCTAGCTTCTAATTGCCCTACGTTGGTCAATACTTATAAAAGGCTCCATTGGAGCCTTTTTGCTATTTTGCATTTGTGTATACGTTATGAACGTGTAAATACTTGGTCTAATTACCATGCTTAACTTGCAGAGAAGACTATGATTTTAGATCTAGTCACTGCATACCTTCGTCTTGAAGTGGCTTGGGTATAAACGCAGAAAAGGCTCTTAACGAGCCCTTTCGAATCCTTCTATTGTATGTGGAGAGTTATTTGTAGAGACCAGACTGTATTTCATCTCTGGCATCACGCCAACCACCTAACCAATACGACCGAGCGTCAACTTGCTGATAAGGACAGGCCTCTTGAGACCTACCATTCAAACCAGCCTTGTATCCTTGAGATTGAGCTCGTTCTAGGCGATCACGCTTTTGTCTCTTCATAGTTAATTCCTCATACAGGTCCATTTACTAACGTACATCTGTTTTGTGAAACTTTAATGGAGTTTTTATGACTCCAACTACAAGGATCGATCAGATTTTTGCTTTTCTCAAGGTATAAAAAAAGCAGAGGTCCATTTCTGTGAACCTCTGCTTGATTTGAAAATTACTGACTATTTTCTACGGAACCCAAACAGTCCCATTAGTGTCAAAGCCCAAAGACCAAGGCTAGCACCTTGACGCTCAGCCGCAGTTTGTTCAACAGGTCGCTTAACGATGTCTTCTGCTGTTTTATTTGCTAATGGTATTAGCTTAACTGCCACCACTTTCTCTGCATTAGCCTCTCCGCCTTTGCAAAGTGAATTGTGAGCCGTGGTGTCATAGCCTCCTTCACACATCGTTGCAGTCGCAGAAATAACGCCTGCGTCATTGATATCCGTTGCATCGACAATTCGGAACTGGTTGTTGTTGCCAGTAGCATCACCATCGTTGGTCAGGTTGTCGAGAAGCCATGCTTGGTTATCAAAAATAGCTCGACGATCTGGATCTGTGCCTGTGAAATCATATGGGTTGATGAAGCCACGCTTACGTCGTGCCTTACCGCCATCTTCACGGGTATTTTCCGCGTCTATTTGACCCACGATCTCGTTGTAGTTATTTAGCCCACCGATTTCACCACCTGCTCCAGGGAAGAAAATATCACCAGAAAGATATGTCGCTGATGGTGACTCAATATCTTTAATAACGAATAAACGGTTCGCTTGAGCACCATTTTCTGGCGTATTCAGTTTTGATTCGCCTACAGCAAGTTTGTTTTTGTTGATCGCTTCAATGACTGTGTTGGTAAATATGTAATCAGAACCATCGTCAGATCTTGCGCCCAAAACTTGTTTAGGCGGTTCCCATGTTAAAGTTTCGATAACACCGGGAGTGCTAAACTTGCCTTTATACACAGTAGCATCAAGGTAGTTACGATCCGAATCCCACGTATTGAAACCGACCGCATAGATTGAATCCCCCGCCTCTGAAACGACAAAATCACGAAGGCTACCTTGTGCTAGACGATCATCTTCAATAATTTTACCTGAAGGCCAATTAATCTGAGATACGTTACCATTTTGATCCCAAATCGCAGCTTTTGACGCGTAATTATTCCCGTAATCGTTACTTTGTGCGTAAGAAACGCTGCCTGAGATCAAGCCAGTTTTACTATCACTGCTCCAAGCCCGTACTTGAGCATAAGCGGTTCTGGTATCTTCAGGATTTAACTTTTCAAACTTAGGCTGTTCACCTGGGGCAATCGCTTGATTACCGGTTTTCAACTTCTCAGAGAGAGTATTCGCCTCAGTATTTAGTACGCTCTGATTACCGATGGGAACCACATTCTCGTCTAAAGCGTTAATGACATTATTATACTGGTTATCAAATGTCTGACCTTCAACAAATGCCAGCGCGACGGAATCTGTATTGAGCGTGTAACGAACTTGATTTAATGGCGCCCAAACACTCGAAGCCCAACTTTCACAGGTCTCATAACCCAAATTGAAAAAACAATACGATTCAAGTTCGTCATAATCTTCTAATGAGCGGAAACGTGGATCGGAGGCAAACGGAGCTTCCTCTCTAAAATTCACGCCGTCAATGGATTTACCAGCTAATAGTGAAGGAAGAGTGCGTCCATCAGACAGTTTTGTTGGGCGCGTTTCACCAGCCAAAGCGAACGTATCTTCGTTACAACCTGCACCGTTATCGAAACAGCCTAGTTTATAAGGCATTGTTTGATCGGTATCTTCAAACACGTTACCGGCTTGAATGGCAACGCCAAACACGGCTTTATCCGTTGTATCTATTGCATCAGGCTGAACCTCAACAACTTGATACAATGCTGCATTAGCGTTCATCGCTGTACCCACCATCATAGCGACAGCGGTTAATTTGAATTTGTTACTACAATTCATGGAATTCTTAACTATCCTGTTGCATTGCTTCGAGTTCTTCCCATCTCTCGAACGCGATTTCCAACTCCTGCTCTACGGCAGCAAGTTGTTCCAATACCGGTTGAGTCTGTTCTACAGGTTTGGTGAAGAACTCTGGGTCATTCACCTGTTCTTGTAGAGTCTCAATGTCCGATTCTAATTGTTCTAGTTTAGCTGGAAGAGCTTCTAATTCTCTTTGCAGCTTATACGATAACTTCTTCGAATTGTTCTTAGGCTGCGTTGTTTTGGGAGTTTCCTCAACCACTTTCTCTATCTTCGCTGCTTTTTCCATCACCGAGCGTGATGCTAGAACTTGTTCACGCTGCTGCTTCGCATCGTGGTAGCCACCAACGAACTCTTCGATTACGCCGTTACCTTCAAAAATCCAACTCGTGGTTACTGTATTATCAACAAACTCACGGTCGTGACTCACAAGAAGCAACGTGCCCTGATAATTGGCAAGCATTTCTTCTAAAAGTTCCAACGTTTCGATATCTAAATCGTTGGTTGGTTCATCGAGAATAAGCAAATTATTTGGTTTCAATAAGATACGAGCAAGTAACAAACGGTTTTTTTCACCGCCGGACAGCGCTTTGACTGGAGTACGAGCACGTTTTGGTGCGAATAAGAAATCTTGTAAATAACTCAATGCGTGACGCTGACGACCGCCGACCATCACTTCTTGCTTACCATCGGCAAGGTTATCAATCACTGTTTTTTCTGGATCGAGAATTTCACGGTATTGGTCGAAGTACGCCACTTCGAGTTTAGTGCCACAGTGTAAGCGACCTGACTGGGCTTCGAGTTGGCCTAGCAGGAGCTTTAGTACGGTACTCTTACCGCAGCCGTTCGGGCCAATAAGCGCAATACGGTCACCACGCATGATGTTGAAACTGAAGTTATCAACGATCTTCTTACCTTCAAAAGCAAAAGAGACGTTTTCTGCTTCAAATACAATTTTGCCAGAGCGTGATGCGTCATCAATGTTCAAGTTAACCTTGCCTTGTACATCGCGACGATCGCGACGCTCTTCACGGAGCTTTTTAAGTGCGCGAACACGCCCTTCGTTACGAGTACGACGAGCTTTGATGCCTTGACGAATCCAGACTTCTTCTTGAGCCAGCTTCTTATCGAATTCTGCATTTTGCATCTCTTCAACACGAAGCATCTCTTCTTTGTCATTCAAGTACTGGTCGTAATCACCAGGGAAAGAAGCTAACTGCCCACGGTCTAGGTCAACAATGCGAGTTGCCATTGACTTAATGAAAGCACGGTCGTGGGAAATAAAAATGATAGAACCTTTGAAATCCTTGAGAAAGTTCTCTAGCCACTCGATAGTCGTGACGTCTAGGTGGTTGGTAGGCTCGTCAAGTAGAAGTACGTCAGGATCGCATACCAGCGCACGCGCTAATGCCGCTTTACGCTGCCAACCTCCGGATAAATCCGTTAGTTTAGTCTCTGCACTGAGTTTTAGTGCGGCGAGTACGTTCTTTACTCGGTCATCAAAGCGCCACGCATTGAGATGATCAAGTTGTTCTTGAATCTTCGCTAAACGATTAATGTTCTTCTCACTTGGGTCATGAGCAACAAGATCGAGAAGATCGTGGTAGATCTTTAATTGTTCTCCGACTTCGGCTAAACCACCAGAAACGTAGTCGTAAACCGTGCCTTCTTGATTACGAGGAGGATCTTGCTCCAGACGAGAAACAACGACGTCTTGCGTAATTTGAATCTTGCCGTCATCCAACAGTATATCGCCGGCGAGCACTTTCATTAAAGTCGACTTACCAGCACCATTTCGCCCTACTAAACAAACTCGTTCGTTTTCTTGTAGTGCAAACTCTGCTTTATCAAGCAGTGGATGATCACCAAATGCCAGTTGCGCGTTATGAATGGTAAGTAATGCCATTATTTTCCAACCAATGTGTGAGCTGTTCCAAGTCAAACGGCCAGTTCAACTCAGAATCTTGATATTTTAAAACAGGAATTGTGACGCCGTAACGGGAGAAGAGTGCGTCGTCAAACGCAATGTCGACGACGTCTGTTTGTTCGGCGAGACCAACCTGGCCTACGAGGTCAAACGCCATCTCACAGAGATGGCATCCTTCAGTGCTGTATAATGTAAGCACGTTTAACATCCTTTTACTTGTTCATCCTTTATTCAGCGTGAGTCACGATCCAACAGTTATGAATGTGCTTATTGCGAGAGAAGTCTAGCGGCAGTGTTTGAGACGAGATATTTTGAGCTTTCAAACCTAGCTCTGCCAACCCTGCTTCGTCCATCTTAAAGTGACGTTTGTTGTTTGAGAAAACAATCGTGCCGCCAGAACGCAATAGACGCTTTAAGTTCGTCATTAACTTAATATGGTCACGTTGAACGTCGAACGATGTATCCATACGTTTTGAGTTAGAGAACGTTGGCGGATCGATAAAGATAAGATCGTATTCACCGGCCGCATTCTCTAGCCATTGGAGACAGTCAGCTTGTTCATAATGATGCTGGCGACCAACGCAGCCATTGAGCTTCATGTTGTCTTTTGCCCAGTTAAGGTAGGTGTTTGACATATCGACGGTCGTCGTAGAACAGGCCCCACCCACTGCAGCATGCACTGTCGCACTGCCAGTGTAAGCAAACAAGTTCAAGAAATCTTTTCCTTGCGCCATTTCACCAAGACGACGACGCGTGATTTTATGATCAAGGAAAAGTCCTGTATCAAGATAATCGTGAAGGTTTACGATCAACTTCACGCCATATTCATTCACTTCCAGCGTTTGTGACACTTGACCAAGTTTTTGATATTGGCTGCGACCTTTTTGCTTTTCACGAACTTTAAGTACTACTTTGTTCGCTTCAACGCCGGTCACCTGAATCGTGGCGCGGATAATATCGGTGAGACGGCGTTTCGCTTTCTCTTCCGGAATATTTTTAGGTGCCGCATATTCTTGAATCACGATTTGATCCGCGTATACGTCAATAGCGACATTGTACTCAGGCAAGTCTGCATCATAGATTCGGTAGCAGTCTAACTTCTCTTTACGTGCCCATTTACCAATCTTACCGATATTTTTCTTAAGACGGTTTGAAAAGTCTGGTGCAATTTGAGTACTCGTATCTACGCCCTTCACTTCATCAGCGTTACGTTCTGCAATGCTGTAGTTTTTTTGGTGACACGGTAACGCACCGTTATTCAGTTTAAACTGTTTGTCTGCACGCATACGTAAGCAGCTAAGCAATTCATCTGAGCTAGAGAAAATAGATGCCTTGCACCCACCGAACTCTGCTTTTAACTGACCACCGAAAGCCGTGTATAAGGCGATCAAACCAGGTTCAGTACCAAGGCGCTCACCGTAAGGTGGGTTTGATACGATAACGCCAGCTTCAAAGCCTGCCGGACGAGTAATTGTCGCCGCATCACCTTGCGCAAATTCGATTAGCTCTTCAACACCAGCTCTGCGGGCATTGTCTTGCGCCACTTTCAGAACTCTAGGGTCGTTATCGAAGCCAAAAAACTTAGCGTCAACTTTTTTGACGCCGCGTCGCGCTTGAACATTTGCTTCAGACTTAATCTCTGCCCACGTCTCTGGTTCAAAATCTTCAAGGGATTCAAAACCCCATTGCTTACGCTTAACGCCAGGCGCCATATTTGCTGCCATCATCGCCGCTTCGATAAGGAGCGTACCTGAACCACACATAGGGTCGAGTAAAGGTTGATGACCATCCCAACCACAGCGTAGGATGATAGCTGCCGCTAAAGTTTCACGCAGTGGCGCACGGCCAGACTCTGGGCGGTAGCCACGTTGGTGCAGGCCGCTACCCACCATATCAACACCTAGAATTGCTTTGTCTTTGTGAAGGCGTACGTGAACACGGAGATCTGGAGACTCTTTACTGATGTTCGGACGAGGTAAGCCCTTCTTTTCAAAGCAATCTACGATGCCATCTTTTACCTTCATTGCACCATATTGACTGTTGCGGATTTCTTTGTTTGTACCGTTAAAGTCCACCACAAAGCGCTTAGAACTGTGAAATTGGTTTACCCAGTTAATTGAAGACGTAGACAGATAAAGATCCATATCGTCATTACAGGTAAATTCCGATAAAACACGTACAAATCGAGACGCCAAGCGGCTCCACAAACAGCAGCGATAAATTTGCTCATTCGTTGCTTTAAATTTAACGCCTGCCTGTACTGGTTTTGCGTTTTCAATGCCTAGATTTGTCAGTTCTTCAACAAGCAAGTTTTCCATGCCGTTTGAAGTTACCGCGAGATATTGATTCATAGTGTTCTTTCGCTGATAAAAAATAGCTTTAATTATACCTGACTTTACGATCAATGCCTCGTTTTTAAAGGTATTTTGACTCTGCTAGTACAAATTGCCACCAAATCTCTGATCAGTAACTTCCACCAAACCATCATTTATCCTCCGGTGCTACCGTTTTTCCCCAATTAATATTTATCGTACTCAAATGCGAAGTGAATACTTATTTACATAGATTCTGGTCTATACCAATCATAAATTCACACTGAAAATTACTTACATAATTGCGATATAGAGGAATAAATGACGCAAAATTCAGTTCAGCTCTGGGTTATGTTCACAGATTTTGTAGGAAATATTTTGCGTAATAGTGACTTAGTTCATGATTACATGAGCATTAATTAACCAGTAATCTGTGTGATGACGCTTCAAAAAAGCAGAGGACGGCATGGGAAAAGTAAAAAAAAATCGACCGGACTGGTCGATTAATGCAAACAAAGGAACGAAATGAAGTAAATCAAAAGGGAAATTATCCCACCATCGCCATAGGGGCTAATACAAACAGGTGGTTGGCACTGGCCATTCGATCATGCATCACTTTGATTGGTTGTCCAAAGTGTAGTGTCTTATTGTTGCTAAGAAGGAAATCTTCTTGCCCAACATAAATGCAAAGACTGGATGTCTCGCCGGGATCAAGAACGATGAACACACCTTCAGAATATTGATTAGTAAGGAAGACCATATCCCCTTCTTCCGGCTCATGACCACAGGATTGCGCATCAAAAAACCAGCTCTTAGGTTGGACAGGCTTATGAAAACGGTTTGCTGCAACGCAGTAGAGAGTGAGCTCAGCTTGACGGTATTCACTGATGTCGAGACAACGAATCTTTTCGCTGTAGGTTTGAAACGCGCTTGCGTCATCGACAGTAAACTCATTGTTTGAGAAGGCGCAGTTGACCAGCAGTTTACGGCACAGATTGGTTTGGAAAATCATCTCCTCCCCTAAGTCCAGCATTAGACACGCTTTTTGCTCGTCAAAATACCAATTCCATTTGTCGCTAGGTTTAAGCATTATTCCGTTCTCTCGTGACTCGTTAATCAGTGGTAAGAGGTAAGACGCTTAATTACCTACTCATGATTTCAAATTTTACAAATGAACGGATAAAAAAAAAGAGGAAACGCATTCCCCTTTTTTATGTTATAACTATCTACTTCTCAACAAGTTAACTGCGAGTTTTATAGATTCTTAACGATATCACGTACCAGACCAGGGCCATGATATATAAAGCCGGTGTAAACTTGAACTAGTTGAGCACCTGCCATCATTTTTTCTTTCGCTGCGACATATGAGTCAATGCCACCCACGCCGATGATCGGAAGTTTATCACCTAACTCTTCATGAAGTTTGCGAACCACTTCGGTAGAACGTGATTGTACTGGACGGCCACTTAAGCCACCCGCTTCATTCGCATGCTTCATACCTTCAACGATCGTACGATCCAACGTGGTGTTCGTCGCGATGACACCATCAATCTCATTCTTCAACAAAGATTCACAAATCTGACTAATTTCGTCATCAGTCAGATCTGGCGCAATTTTCAGTGCTAGCGGTACATACTTACCATATTTTTCTGCAAGTTCAGATTGTTTTGCTTTTAATTCTGATAGCAATTCGTCTAACGCTTCACCATATTGAAGAGAGCGTAATCCTGGCGTATTTGGTGATGAGATATTCACTGCAATGTAGCCAGCATACTCATACACTTTCTCCATACAAATCAGGTAGTCCTCTGCTCCTTTCTCAATCGGTGTATCTTTATTCTTGCCGATATTGATACCAAGTACACAGTTGAACTTTGCCTTCTTTACATTCTCAACAAGATGATCTACACCCATATTGTTGAAACCCATTCGGTTGATGATACCTTCCGCTTCAACTAGACGGAACAAGCGAGGCTTATCATTACCTGGCTGTGGGCGAGGCGTTACGGTGCCCACTTCGACAAAGCCAAAGCCCATCGCATCAAATGCCTCGATGCATTCGCCATTTTTGTCTAAACCAGCAGCTAGACCGACTGGGTTACGAAATGTCAGTCCCATACATTCTACTGGACGGTTTGGTAACTGTTGTCGATAGAAAAGATCGAGAGGTGTTCCGTTAAAACGCTGGAAATTTTGAATTGCAAGATCATGTGCCTTTTCGGCATCAAGTTGGAAAAAGCCAGTTCTGGCTAGACGGTAAAGCATTGTGCCTCCGAAAGAAAAAAGCCCCGTGTAAACGGGACAATATTATTTACTCTTTTTGCAAGTAATTCAATGAAAATGAATGAATTAAGAAAAATAGTATCTTTACTTTAACGATTTTACATAAAATCAATAGATTAACTATCAAACTCCCCATCAAAATTGGCAACTTATATTCAAAAAGCAAACGGTTTCATCCAATTTTAAACACAACAAACGTGACACTGTCGCTTATTTTGTTTATTTGGAAAACAAAAAAGCCTCGTGTTGACGAGGCTCTTGTAATTTTAATTTACTCTCCTACTCGCTTGCTGAGCAATTTAAGTTAAGGAGAACAAGCTCACGTAGCGCAACAGAGAATTTGGCAAACTCGTGTACGGAACCCACCTTAAATTCATTAAGAATACTCTCCCAGCGATGTAATGAGGATTCATTACTCATGATCCAATCATCGAGAGCTTGCATCACATCAAGATCTGGCGTCGAACATCCACAATTTAACACTTGCGCAGTTAACTGGCGTTGCTGCCAATCGAGATCTTCTCTAAATGCGGCTCTTGCTAATGCTTGCCAGTTGTTATCCACCGCTTGGCTATTGATTTGTTTCAAGAACCAGTGGAGTGACAAACGATCACCTAAGTTAAAGTAAAGTTTCGACGCCTGCTCAACCGTTTTGCCAGTCTCGTTAGCGACAGCTGATATATCAAGTGCAGACTGAAGGCTAGATAGACGAGCAACATGATTTGCAAGCTTCTCTTCTACTCCACACGCCATCCATTTCTGTGCAAGTTCGTTATGCTCCTCAACTTCTGATGCGACCAGCATATCGTCTAATGTTTTAGTGATGGCATGTACATCACCTTTGTACATGGCAACCAACTCCGTCACTGTACTCTTCGCACTACGATTGCGTAATAGCCAACGGGAGATCCGACGCAATGCACGACGAACATAAAACATGATTTCATACTGCGCCGCAGCCGTCGCAATATTATCTAATGCGCGTGTCTGCTGGAGTACATCCGCCAATTCGAAGATTTCACGGCTTGCACTGTATGCGTTTGCAATGTCGACAACACTTGCCCCCGTTTCTTCTTGCAAACGAGTGACGAAGTTACAGCCCATCTCATTGACCATTTGGTTCGCAAGTGCGGTAGCTATGATTTCAGCACGTAGTGGATGGTTAGTCATTTGCTGTTTATAGTTACGGTGTAACTCGCTTGGGAAGTATTCGACAAGCTGTTTAGCATGGAATTCATCGTCAGCAATTTCAGCTACCGCAAGTTGCTCTTTAAGAACCATCTTACCGTACGCAACCAAGACGGATAGCTCAGGCCTGGTCAAACCAAGTCCTTGCTTTTCACGCTCAAGCAAAGTTTCATCGTCTGGAATGTACTCTAATCCTCGATCCAAGTAGCCTGCTTTTTCCATGGTATGAATGAAACGTATTTGCTCTTTTACGATACTCACGCCTTGCTGTTCAGTTACAGAGATTGACTCCGCTTGGCGATAGGCATCATCCAATACGATGACACCAACTTCGTCTTCCATCGATTCTAAGATCTGGTTTCGCTGCTTGATAGTCAGGTCACCATTAGAAACGAGGCTGTTCAAGAAGATCTTGATGTTTACTTCGTTATCTGAGCAGTCAACCCCACCAACATTATCAACAAAGTCGGTATTTACACGGCCGCCTTTAGTCGCATATTCGATACGACCAAGTTGTGTCATACCTAAGTTTCCGCCTTCGCCCACGACTTTGGCTTTTAGGTCACGGCCGTCAATTCGTAACACATCGTTCGCACGGTCACCAACTTCCGTATGGCTTTCTGTGGATGCTTTCACATAGGTTCCGATCCCGCCATTCCAAAGCAGATCCACTTCCATTTGCAGAATCATCTTAATCAGATCGTTTGGTGCCAAAGACGCTTTCTTTGTACCTAACATCTTCTGAACTTCCGGTGTCAATGAGATCGACTTAGCGCGACGAGAAAAAATACCACCACCTTGCGAGATCAACGCGGAGTTGTAATCTTCCCAACTTGATCGAGGCAGATTAAACAAGCGATTACGCTCTTCCCAGCTGGTGGCTGAATCAGGATTAGGATCAAGGAAGATGTGCATGTGGTTGAAGGCCGCTTGTAGCCGGATATGCTTAGATAACAGCATACCGTTACCAAATACGTCACCAGCCATATCACCAACACCAATCGCAGTGAAGTCAGTCGTCTGACAGTTGATGCCCATTTCGCGGAAGTGGCGTTTCACCGACTCCCAACCACCTTTAGCAGTGATCCCCATTGCTTTGTGGTCGTAACCATTAGAGCCGCCTGATGCAAACGCATCACCTAACCAGAAGTTGTACTCGTCAGAAACCGAGTTTGCTAAATCTGAGAACGTTGCTGTACCTTTGTCTGCTGCGACAACTAAGTATGGATCGTCTTCGTCATGACGCACAACGCTCTTAGGGGGAACCACTTTACCTTCGATGATATTGTCCGATACATCCAGTAGTGCACGAATGAAGCGTTTGTAACAACGTTGGCCTTCAGCAAAGATCTCATCACGGTTGCTTAACGTGTGTTGACGTTTGCAAACGAAGCCACCTTTCGCACCCACAGGAACAATAACGGTGTTCTTAACTTGTTGCGCTTTTACTAGCCCAAGAATCTCGGTACGGAAATCTTCTTGGCGGTCTGACCAACGTAAACCACCACGTGCTACTTTACCACCACGTAGGTGAACACCTTCAATATCCGGTGCATAAACGAAAATCTCAAATGCAGGAACTGGCTGAGGAATCTCTGGAATCTCACTCGGCTTCATCTTCAATGATAGCCAAGGTTTAGGCTGTTTAGTTTCGTCTAACTGATAGTAGTTGGTACGAAGTGTTGCCGTGATCATTTCCATGTAGCGACGAATAATACGATCATCATCCAAGCTTTCTACACGATCTAACTGTTCCGTAATTTTCTTAATCAGATCATTTTGACCTTTTTCACTTCCCTTGTGCTTCGGGTCAAATCGTTTAGTAAATAGATTTACAAGGCCAGTTGCCAAATCTGGATAATGACTTAATGTGTCTTCAATGTATTGTTGACTGAATGGGAAGCCGACTTGGCGCATGTAGCGAGCGTAAGCACGAAGAATGGATATTTCACGGCCAGATAGAGAGGCACCTAGCACCAAACGGTTGAAGCCATCACTTTCTAGGCTACCATTCCAAATTGCGGCAAAAGCTTGCTGGAAACGGTCACGTGCTTCGCGAAGATCCACGGTTTTTTCACTCTTATGAAGCATCGAAAAATCAAGAATCCAGCACGTTTGTCCATTCGTTTTTTCAATTTCGTACGGTGACTCACCGATCACGCGTAGGCCAAGATTTTCCAACATCGGCATGACATCAGAAAGGTGAATTGGTTCATCGCGATGATAAAGTTTCAAGCGAACCGCTTTGGAATCGACGGACTCTTCTTGGGGGCGATAGAATAACATGCCAAGTTTGTTATCGTCGCTAAGCGCTTCTAGACGTTCAATATCGGCAACCGCTGAACCTGGCATCATATCTTCTTTGTAAGAACGTGGGAATGCGCTCATGTATTCTTTAGAAAGAGGTAGGCCTTTACTTTCACCGAAGTTAGCGATGATGGATTCTTTTAGGCGATCATCCCAAGAAGTGGAAACTTCCATTAAGTTCTGTTCAATCTTTTTCACGTCTACATCAATATTATTATTGTCTACACGAACAATGTAATGGGTTCTTGCTAACGGACTTTCCGAGAAAAATGTTGTAAATTCAACCTCTTGCTCGCAGGTAAAGTATTGTTTAAGAATGCGTTGAGTCTGGCGACGAAGTTCTGTGTTGTAACGATCTTTAGTGACATAAACCATACAGCTGAAGAAACGACCAAATGGGTCTTTGCGCACAAAAAGACGTAACAAGTCACGATCTTGCATTTGAACGACGCCCATTCCCACTTCTAATAGCTCTTCTTCACGAGCTTGAAGCAATTCATCCCGTGGGTAGTTTTCGAGGATATTGTGAAGCGCTTTATAAGAATACGAACCATGGCGGTAGCCACTTGCTTCAAGGATCCGCCCCACTTTCTCTCGGATCAATGGAATACTGTGTACTGCTTGGTTGTACACGGCTGACGTATAGAGCCCAGTGAAGCGATGTTCACCGATGACTTTTCCATTTTCATCAAATTTCTTAACGCCAATGTAGTCCGTATATGCTGGACGGTGGATACGGGACGCTTGATTACCCTTAGTAATAATGAGTGCGTAAGGTTTTTTTGCTTCTAGACGAGCAGAATCAGAGAGCTCCGACAATTTTATACTGCGGACGCGTTTTTCATCGGCGAAGAGACCTAAACCGCTTTCGTGTGTTGGCTTAAGTTCACTATCCCCGTTAACACTAACAAGATCATATTCTTTGTAAGCCATGAAGGTGAAGTTATGATCGCCTAACCAGCGTAGATACTCGATCGTTTCATCTAAACGATCCGTATTCATTGACACTCGATCTTTATTTTGATCCAGTTCGTTAGTGACGATCTTGAGTTTTTCAACCATCTGTTTCCAGTCATCGACGACAAGACGAGTATCAGACAAGATTGCAAGCAGCTCTGCTTTCAATGCTTGCATCTTGTCTTTACTGGTCAAACGGTCCACTTCGATATGGAATAGTGATTGAAGAACACCATCCTCGCCGTTTACTTCAATTACTTGGCCTTTCTTATCACGCTCTAACTGAGTTGGGTTATTCAGCATCAAGTGACAAGCAAGATCAAGTCTCGTCAACGCCATCTTAATCGAGTCAACAAGAAATGGACTATCTGGTACAACAATTTCAACGATAGTGTGAGTCGATTGCCAACCTTGACGGCTGACCATTGGATTGAATACTCTGACAGAAATCTCTTCAGGTTTCTTTTCATTAATATGGTGCCAGAGGCTAACAACAGCACCATAAAGGTCGGATTCATTTCGCTGAATCAAATCATCATCAGCAATGTTACTAAATAAGTGTTGAGCAAGTTTAGTTACAAGCGGTTGGTGAGAAAGCTCGAGTTTGTCTTGAATCAGTTGGTATACCTTTTCAAGCAGAACCGGCACTACATTTTCACGCGCGGTCATATTCACACTCCACATTAGAATTGTTGTTTTGTAGGGGGAATCAGTAACTGGCATCTGCCCAGAAACCAATCATAGGTAATGCATGCAGTTATTGTAAAAGCATAATTACAAATGGTTAACAAAAAACACAGTGGTAAGAGGTGAAATGTCCGATTATGTGACTAAGATTCCTATTTAACTCTCTAGTAATATCAGCCATCACAGAGTTTCTAACTTTAGAAACTTATTATTTTGGTCAGTTGTTAGTCTAAAACGACCTTTAATGCCTAATTGACTAAGAAATGGTCGGAATTTTGATGTGGCGAGTTGCAGCCTTAAGCCATTATCGGTAATGACTTGTACCGAACTGGCAGCACCAGAATAGTGTGACAGAAATGTTTGATAAGAGATGTTGAGAGAGAAGTAATACTGGTTCATGGACGCGGATTTTGATCGAAACAAATAGTTAGGGAATGCGGGTGATCATAACGACCACCCTATTCTTTTGTCGATTATTCGTCTAGTGCTTTAGTCACTTTCTCGAATAGATCGTTGGCTAGATTGTCCATCGCTTTCAGTTTCTCTAGCTCGGCACGAATCAGCGCTTGGCGACCTTCATCGTATTTGCGGAACTTAAGCAGTGGATCAATCAAACGAGAAGCCACTTGTGGGTTAGTGTCGTTCAGTTGACGAAGGATCTCACCTGCAAACTGATAGCCAGAACCTGATTTGTCATGGAATCGAACTGGGTTTGCATTTAGGAACGAACCAATCAAACTACGTGTACGGTTCGGGTTCTTTAAGCTAAACGCTTCGTGGTTCATGGTCTCTTTCACTTTCTCAAGTGCATTTTCTACCGGGTTGCTACCCTGAAGAGCAAACCATTTGTCCATCACCAAGCCATCATGTTTCCACTTGTCACTGTAGTCCGCCATTAACGCTTCACGACATTCCAGTTGAGCATTGTTTGCTGCGTTCATTGCTGCAATTGTGTCAGTCATATTATTTGCTGACACGTATTGCGCTTTTGCTAGCTCGTTACCTTTTTCAGTATGAGCCAAGAATTGTAGACATTGGTTACGCAGTGCGCGTTTGCCGATTGCTGCATGCTCGATACTGTAATCAGCTTGGTTCAATGCGTGATATGTCGCACTAAATTCATCTTCTAGCGCGTTAGAAAGTGACACTGTAATTCTATTCAGTACGGTATCTACTGCATCAATATCAATCTGCTTGTACCAGCCAGTGATTTCGTTGATCGAAGGCAGAGACAGAACTTGTGCGATAAACGCAGGTTCTAGCTTCTCATCCAGAAGCACACCACGAAACGCGTCGATTAGCTCTTCAGAAAGTTGCACCTCACCACCCGTTTGAACGTTGGTTACGTTTTGACGAATGTACTTAGCGAGTAGCATTTGGCTTGCATCCCAACGAGCAAAATCGTTCGTTGCATGCTTCATCAAGAAGAACAGCTCTTCATCGCTGTAGTCATACTCCAGTTTCACTGGTGCAGAGAACTCACGAAGTAACGATGGTACTGGTTGTTCAGCTACATTTTCGAATACGAAGGTTTGTTTATCTTGCTTCACATCCAACACATTATGAACCGAGTCACCATTGATCACCAATGGGATCACGTTGCCGTTTTGTGCGTAGAGTTCGATATCAAACGGAATGTGTAACGCTTGTTTTTCTGATTGGTCGTGAGTCGCTTCAGTAAACTGCTCAACCGTTAACGTGTAAGTTTTTGCGTCGGCGTTGTATTCACTATTTACACGGAGTGTTGGCGTACCAGATTGGCTGTACCACAAACGGAACTGCTTAAGGTCAACGCCCGTAGCATCTTCCATTGCTGAAACGAAGTCTTCACACGTTGCGGCTGTACCATCATGACGTTCGAAGTATAGCTTCATGCCTTTTTGGAAACCTTCTTCACCAAGAAGTGTGTGGTACATGCGGATCACTTCGCTGCCCTTTTCGTACACAGTTAGCGTGTAGAAGTTATTCATTTCAATAACTTTATCTGGACGAATTGGGTGTGACATTGGGCTTGAATCTTCCGCAAATTGTGGGCCACGGATAATACGAACGTTGTCTATACGATTGACTGCACGTGAACCAAGATCCGATGAGAACTCTTGATCACGAAATACCGTTAGACCTTCTTTCAAGCTCAATTGGAACCAATCGCGACAAGTCACGCGGTTGCCAGTCCAGTTATGGAAATATTCATGACCGATCACCGCTTCAATACCCAGGTACTCACGGTCTGTTGCTGTTTTTTCATTAGCAAGAACGAATTTCGAGTTGAAGATGTTTAGTCCTTTGTTTTCCATCGCGCCCATGTTGAAGAAATCAACCGCCACGATCATGTAGATATCAAGATCGTACTCTAAACCAAATCTGTCTTCGTCCCACTTCATTGAGTTGATAAGCGAGGTCATTGCGTGACCTGCACGGTCAAGGTTGCCCTTGTCGACAAAGATTTCTAAATCAACTTTACGACCTGAGGTTGTAGTGTATTTATCACGCAGAACGTCAAAGTCACCGGCAACTAGAGCAAATAGGTACGCTGGTTTTGGATGTGGGTCTTGCCACTGCACCCAATGACGACCGTTTTCTGCGTCACCTTCTGCAATACGGTTACCATTACTTAATAAGTATGGGTAAACGCCTTTGTCTGCAATCACTTTTGTTGTGTATTTCGCGAGAACGTCTGGACGATCTAGGGAATATGTAATGCGACGGAAACCTTCCGCTTCACATTGCGTGCAGAATGCACCACCAGATTTGTACAAACCTTCAAGTGCTGTATTAGCTTCTGGGTCAATCTTAGTGATGATCGCTAACTCAAACTCTGCAGGCAGATCGGTAAGAACTAATGACGTTTCTTTTACTTCATGGTGTGACCAGTCTTCACCATTCACTTGGACAGAGCGTAACTCTAACCCTTCGCCGTCTAGCACTAACGTGGTTGACTCACCTTTTTGTACTACTTTGGATACTGCGGATACGATGGTGTCGTTGTCATGGAGATCAAACGTCAAATCGATATCAGTAATCGTATAAGTTGGCGCGGTATAATCTTTGCGATATTTCGCTTGAGGGGCTTGAGACATGTCCATAAATCCTTGTATATAGAATCACAAAAATACCAAGACCAGAGGATCAAACACCTCTTACTGGTATCACGATATAAGCTATTTGTAGAGTTTGTGGTATCAGAATACAAGTCTTTCTATAAAAAAACGGAGCTTTTAGTAGCTTAGCTCCGCTTTCTGTTTAACATTTAAGCAACAATAGAATATTTCACTATTAATTAACTACCGTGAAATAGTGACGTTAGATCATTTAGGGGCTTACTCGGTTAAGCACCGCGTACATCTCACCGCTAGAATCTTCTATCGTCAGCTCATTTTTCTTGAGTTTATAGGTTGTGCCTTGCTCACCATTTTCATACAAGAGAACCAAATGGTCACCTTCAGTGTAATAGACCCCCTGCTTCACTGACTCTTCACCCGCTTCGTTGGAGACACGAAACATGAAGACAAAATCTGGTTGCAGTATCAGATCCATTTGGTTGATGTTATTTGCTAACATCACATCTCCAGCCAAATGCGAACTCGACCAAATACCAGCAAGCGCGTTGGGCAAACCTTTGGTAAAGGTCACACCATTTAGATCGAGCGTGTTGTGATTGTTTCGGTAAGCATAGATTTGAGGTGCGTCTGTATTTAAGCCAAGTATTATGGTGTCTTCATTGGCATTATAAAGCCCTTCCCAGTGATCGATGGAGTAATCCGTTTTTTGAATATCGATAGTGAAGGTATAGTCCGACCCCAAAGTCAGCTTGATCGCACGAAAATTCTCTTCGGAATCCTTTGGATTGGGATTCATTAAATACCAATCTCCAATGAGAAAAGGTGTATCAAATTGGCTCAATTTGTCTTCTTTCGTGTCTTGGGCTCCAAAGGCAGCGAAGCAACAAAAGCTAAGTAAAATAGTGGTCCATTTCATATCGGCCCCCTTATGCTTTTCTTTCAGCTTAGGCTTTAGAACTCAATTATGCGATAAATTTGATCTATATCACGTAATTTATTGGGGCAAATTAAGCGTATGAAGCACTCTTTTACACACGATACTTATCGAGAAAAAAGCATAAAAAAAGAGTGAGTCACGATAACTCACTCTTCTATCTCACTAATATTAGCCGTTATGACTGTTTTTAGCTTTTGATCATGTCAACTGTAATAGCGATGGATTCATCTAAATAAACGTCCGGTGCTTCATAGTCTTTGGGTACATCATCCAATGACTTGAACGTTTCTTTCCCAAGAGCCGTCTGACGTTTGTTGATACGATTCAAACGAAGCGTGTCTGCTTTATCTGATTCTTCTTCACGAACTTTTTCATTGAGCGACAGATAATTATCGTCTTTTTCTTTACGATACTTTTCAATGTCTTCATTGATGAAGCGAAATTCCATCTCATCAGCCACACGCTTAGCGTGACGTTCAGTTAAAGAAGTAATCAATGTGTCATTGCTAGGGAACATTTGATATTGAGCTTTATCAATGCTATCCCAAGGGAGTGCGTTGTCTTCAACACTTTCTCCGGTTTCGCTCGCTTCAATCGCCGTTGGATAGGCGATATCTGGCGCGACACCACGGTTCTGAGTACTGCCACCATCAATACGGTAGAACTTTTGAATCGTGTATTGAACATAACCCAGTTCTTTATCAAACAAATCATAGATATGATTCAATGAACGGTGCTGCTGTACGGTACCCTTACCGAAAGAATTTTCGCCAAGAATGACTGCGCGGTTGTAATCCTGCATTGCTGCGGCAAAGATTTCAGAAGCCGAAGCACTGTAACGATTAATCAATACCGTTAGAGGGCCATCGTAACTGACTTTACCATCAGTATCAGCATTCACTTTGATACGACCGTAACTATCACGAACTTGCACTACTGGACCTTCTTTGATGAAAAGTCCCGTCAATGCGGTCGCTTCTGTTAACGCACCACCACCGTTGTTACGTAAATCAACAATGATACCGTCCACATTTTTCGTTTTGAGCTCTGATATCAGCTTATCAGTATCTTTCGACAATCCAACATAGAAACTTGGTACTTCTAGAACACCAATTTTTTTCCCATCTTTCTCGATGATTTCAGATTTAACTGCGCGATCTTCCAAACGCACTTTGTCACGCATAATGGTGACAACGTAACTCTTCGCTTCTTTGCCCTCAGGTAGAATCTGTAAGTTCACTTTCGTTCCTTTCGGACCTTTTATAAGTTGAACTACATCATCTAAACGCCAGCCAATGACATCGACGACGTCTTCACCATCTTGGCCAACACCGATAATTCGGTCACCTTCTCCAAGCTGCTTACTCTTAGACGCAGGTCCACCAGCAACCAAAGAGCGAATGACAGTATAATCATCCGTCATTTGTAAAACTGCACCAATACCTTCAAGGGACAAGTTCATCTCTGACTGGAATTGCTCAGCATTACGCGGAGAAAGATAACTCGTATGCGGATCCACCTCACGCGCAAACGCATTCATGTATAGTTGGAACGCATCTTCGTTTCGGGTTTGAGTAATACGTTTCATCGCATTGTTATAACGCTTCTCTAAAACCTCTTTAATTTCTGGCCACTCTTTGCCAGTCAGTTTAAGGTTGAGTGCATCGTATTTAACACGCTGGCGCCATAACTCATTTAACTCTGCTTCATCCTTCGGCCATGCGGCTTCAGAACGATCCAATTCGATAAAGTCTTCGGTATTAAACTTAATCTCGTTATCTAATAGAGTCAGAGCGTAGGCGAAACGATCAAAACGCTTCTGCATCGAAAGGTTATACACATCAAACGCAATCTTGTTGTTGCCCGCTTTTAGCTGGTCATCAAGGCTGATTGACCAATCGTTAAAAGCGTTGATGTCATCTTGAGTGAAGATATTCTTGTTATAATCAAGCATTTCCACATAGCGTTCGAAAATCGCTTTGGAGAAATCATCATTAAGATTGAAATGCTTATAATGAGAGCGAGTAAAGCGAGATGTCACACGTTTGCTGGCAGTTTCATGTTGAACTTCAGGAGAAAGAACTGGCAGATCATCTCTGTTTAATTTGGCCTCGAGAGCCTGAGCTGAAGCTGCTAGCAAAAAGCTAGCAGCAATCAGTGTCATTTTTGAACGGCAATTCATGCGTAGGAGTATCTCCTTTATGCGCGCAAGTGCTCCGCTTTTACAACCATTTGTAGGCCGTTAGCAAGTTGAACACGTACATCATCCTTATTGATCTCAACAATGGTCGCAGCCATGTTTCCTTTGCCCATGTTCACGTTAACTTCATTGCCAACGGTAACTTCATCAGCGTTTAGTGCACGTGTTTCTACAGGCTTTTCTTGTTTCTGTGTCTTTGGCTTGCTTGGACGACGAGGCTGTTGTGGCTTTTTAGCCGCAGGTTTTGCTTTTGCCTTGCCTTCTTCGCGAGCTTTCTGTGCTTGGTCTTTACGACGAGCTTGAACCTTCGCTTTGCTCTCTGCAAGCGTTGCTTTCGCGTGTTCTACGTGTTCTTCTTCTAGCTCACCACATGGGTTGCCATCTAAATCAACACGTACCGCACCTGGTTTTACACCGTGCAGGTAACGCCATGATGAAGTGTACTGTCTTAACGCTGCACGAAGTTGAGTTTTGCTAACTTTTTCGTCGTCATTTAGACGTTCCGCTAGATCTTGAAAAATACCAATTTTCAAAGGCTTTGCTTCACCTTCTAAAGTAAAGCACTTAGGGAAACATTCAGCAATATATGCGATAACTTCTTTGCTGTTTTTTAACTTTTCAGTCATGAGGGTTCCTGGTTTGAGCGGATTTCCGCGAAGCATTAAGAAAAATATTCTCGTATTATAGTGAGATGCCAAGGAAAAACCACACTCGCGGACGAATTTATGCGTTGTTCGCGTGTGAATTAAGCAGCTTTTCTACTTCAACCATGAAATATGTGAGACCTTCTTCGTCTATTTCATTGAATCGACCAACGCTTGGACTGTCAATATCTAGCACTCCGGCGACTTCACCATTAATCGAAAACGGAATCACAATTTCTGAGTTACTCGCCGCATCACAAGCAATATGCCCCTCAAACGCATGAACATCGTACACTCTTTGTACACTATTTGCTTGTGCAGCAGTACCACAGACACCTCGTCCCATTGCGATGCGTACGCAAGCTGGCTTACCTTGGAAGGGGCCAAGAACTAACTCATCTCCTTTCAAGAGGTAAAATCCAGCCCAATTGAGGTCTTCTAACTCCATAAAAAGCAGAGCACTTAAGTTTGCGAGATTCGCAATGTAGTCTGTTTCTGACTCGATCAGTGCAACTGCCTGCTTGGTAAGTCTTTGGTATTGTTCTATATTCATATTAACTTCCTACTTTTTATTTAAGCTTCCATTCTCTTAGTATGGCGCTAAAATGCAGCCCATCTTTAATAGGACTTATTCTCAATTATAATGAATTCTCGAAACGACACTATTAGCCGTTCTTGGTTGATAACACAAGTGAAAAAGCACAAGTCCAAGCTGATTGTTGCGAACTTGATAGCCGTTCTTGCGACCTTGGTTAGTGTTCCAATCCCGCTTCTTATGCCTTTGATGGTCGATGAAGTCTTATTGGAAACACCCGCATCTGGTGTTGCTGCGATGAACGCCATATTACCCGATACGTGGCACACGCCTACGGGCTATATCTTTTTTACACTCTTTTTAGTTGTCCTTATGCGAGCTAGCGGGCAAGCGCTTAACATCCTTCAGAGCCGTCAATTTACTCTCGTTTCCAAAACGATCACTTACGAAATGCGCAGCAAAATGATCGATAAACTCGGTCGCATCAGCATTCGCCAGTATGAAACGAAAGGTAGCGGAGGTATTAACGCTCATCTCATTACGGATATTGAAACGATTGATCAGTTTATCGGTTCGACGCTCGCAAAATTCGTTATTGGTTTGCTTACTGTGCTTGGGACTGCGATTGTCTTGCTTTGGCTTGATTGGCGCCTAGGTCTGTTCATTTTGTTGGTTAACCCTATCGTTATCTATTTTTCTCGAAAATTAGGTAGCATGGTCAAACATCTCAAGCGTAAAGAAAACCACTCGTTCGAATTATTTCAAAACCGATTGGTCGAGACTCTCGATGGGATTTACCAATTACGTGCGGCCAATAAAGAGCGTGAGTTTCTCCAACAGTTAAAAACCAGTGCAGACCAAGTACGAGTTGATGCGGATAAATATGCCTGGCAATCCGAAGCAGCTGGTCGCGTTTCATTCCTGCTGTTTCTAATTGGCTTTGAATTATTCCGCGCCGTCGCCATGTTAATGGTTGTATTTAGCGATCTCACCATTGGGCAAATTTTTGCTGTATTTGGCTATTTGTGGTTCATGCTCTCTCCTGTTCAAGAGTTACTTGGTATTCAATTTTCCTGGTACAGCGCTAAGGCAGCTTTAACACGCATTAATGACTTATTACAACTGGAGGAAGAAGATAGACCCGTTTCAAAGGTAAATCCTTTCAGTGATCATCGAGAAGTTGATGTGAAAATTGAAAACGTCAGCTTTTCTTACAACAATGAGAATAAGGTATTAAACCTTCTTTCAATGCACATCCCCGCGGGAAATAAAGTGGCGCTGGTCGGCGCAAGTGGTGGGGGTAAATCAACGCTAATCCAATTGCTGATTGGCGTTTATCGACAGAATACGGGAACGATTCGTTATAATGATGAGCTAACCGAAGACATTAGTTTCGAAGTAATTCGAGATAAAATTGCTGTGGTATTACAACAACCTATACTATTTAATGACACCTTAAGGCATAATCTGACTCTAGGTGGTCATTTTGATGAACTGTCGTTGTGGCACGCACTTGAAGTTGCTCAGTTACAAGATGTGATCGCTCAGTTAAACCACGGCTTAGATACACAAATTGGACGTAACGGTATTCGCTTGTCAGGCGGACAGCGTCAACGACTCGCGATTGCTCGTATGATATTGAGTAATCCACAGTTTGTTATCTTAGATGAAGCAACATCAGCGCTGGACACCGCTACTGAAGCGGCACTCCATAAAGCATTAACCGAATTCTTACACGGTAGAACGACTCTGATTGTCGCGCACCGTTTATCCGCCGTTAAGCAAGCAGATTTGATTTATGTGCTTGAAGATGGAAGAGTGACACAAACAGGTACTCATGGTGAGCTCGTCGAGCAAGAAGGCTTATATCAAACCTTATATGGGGGCATTCAGTCCCACGCATAAAGCGCTATTTGTTGAGAGGTCGGCATGACCTCTCTGCATAAGCATGCGATGCAACCAAAAAAAATCCGTCTCTGCCAAGGTTGCGAGCTGCCTGTCGATATAATTCCATTACCCGATGGTAAGCTTGCACACTGCCCTCGCTGTGGGCACGAGTTATATCGTGGCGGCAATCCAAGTTTATCTGGTAACCTCGCAATCGCGATTACTTGCCTTCTTCTTTTCGTACCCTCTCACTTTTTCGATTTCATCAGCATCCGACTATTTGGTGTCATGATCCCTGCAACATTACCGTCCGGTATTATTGCGCTAATGCAAGAGGGCTTTGTTCTTCTCTCCTTACTGATTTTATTTTGTAGTTCTTTAGCCCCTTTGATCGTCTGCACTTCCGTTGTTGTCGCACATTTATCTCTATACCAGCGTTGGTTCAGAGGACTACAGGTTTCACTTTGGCTCACTCAGCACTTCAAACACTGGGCGATGATTGACGTGTTTCTTGTCAGCATCGCTATCTCATGCTTTAAATTACAAGACTACTCGGATATTTATGTAGGCCCAGGCCTTATCGGGTTGGTTTTACTCCAAATATCAACAGTATTACTCATCTCTCGATTCAGTGCTCGGCGCTACTGGGAAGCATGGAAAGCGGAAACCTCTTATGTTTTTAAACATAAAGATGTCCACTGTCATGAATGTCATTTGTCTCAACCCGAAGGTGATCAGTGCCAACGTTGCCATCATACGCTGCACCATCGTAAACCACATTCTATTCAAAAAACATGGGCGTATTTGATTACGGCAGGCATCGCTATTTTCCCTGCCAACTTGATACCCATTTCCATTTTAATTACCAATGGTCAGCGCTTAGAAGACACGATTTTCTCCGGAGTTGCAGCACTCATAAAAAATGGGATGTACGGTATCGCGTTTATCATCTTTGTTGCCAGTATTGTCGTACCAGTCGTGAAGATACTCGGACTTGCTTACATATTGTTATGCATCAAGTTCAAACGTTCCGTGTTCAAAAGACAACGAATGATGGTCTACTTTGCTATCAAGTGGATTGGCAAATGGTCGGTCATGGATTTGTTTGTTATCTCCATCATGATGACCTTAGTCGATCGTGGTCAAATTCTCGATTTTACACCTGGATATGGCGCCGTCGCTTTTGGTTTAGTTGTCGTATTCACAATGCTTGCCGCTGATAGCATTGACCCTAGGCTTATCTGGGACCAAGTCCCAAAACAATCACAAAAAGAGTCAATTAATGAGTGATCAGAATAATTCTCAAACGTCCTACGTACCCGATGTAAGGAGGAGCAAAGGCATCTCTCCCCTTTGGCTTTTACCAATTCTAACCATAGTGCTCGCCGGATGGTTAGTCGTCAAATCACTTCATGATGCCGGTCAACGTGTACAAATATACTTTTCAGATGCCGCGGGCTTAGTCGCGGGGCGTACGACTATCCGTTATCAAGGTTTAGAAGTCGGCATGGTAAGAGACATCAATTTGTCGAAAGATCTAGGCAGCATTTATGTGGATGCCGATATCTACCCAGAGGCGACAAAACTGCTTAACGAAAAAACACGATTTTGGTTAGTGAAACCAACGGCGAGCTTGACCGGTGTAACTGGGTTAGATGCGCTAGTTTCTGGTAACTATATTTCGATTCAACCTGGCGACAGTAAAGAATTTGAAACTAAGTTCCACGCCCTTGAATCCGCACCAACCGATCTGCATGTTACTCAAGGTTTAAATATTAAACTGAAAAGTCTTGACCTAGGCGGAATCTCAATCGGTTCACAGATTGTGTATAAAAAAATCCCAATTGGTGAGGTGTACAGTTATCAACTCAATGATGATGCAAAGTCGATCACCATTCAGGCAAATATCCAAGACCAATACAGCCACCTTATAAACAGCCGTAGCCGTTTCTGGAATGTGAGCGGTGTGGGCGCAAGCATTGGTTTTGAAGGCGTTGATGTTCGACTAGAGAGTATAAGTGCGCTGCTCAGTGGCGCTATTGCGGTGGACTCCCCGGATGATGGCGAACCCGTTAATGAAAATACTCAATTCCGACTGTACAAAGATCTAAAAACCGCTGGTCGTGGTATTCCTATCAAAATCACCTTACCTGATGACAACAAAATCAGTGCTGAAGGAGCCCCGATCATGTATCGCGGCATTGAAGTTGGTCAAATCACGGATTTAGGCTTGTCTGAGGGACGTGAAGTCATTTTAGCCTCTGCAGCGATTCAACCAGCGTTTAGCGACATGCTCACTTCAGGCACACGTTTCATTTTGGAAGAAGCAAAAGTTTCTCTATACGGTGTGGAAAACATTAGCAATTTAGTTCGCGGTAACTTCTTAACTATCGTGCCTGGTGAGGGAGACCGTTCTCGTCGTTTCACCGCCATTCGTAAAAACGTTTATAACCAGCAGCAAGAAAGAACCGTCGCGATTCGCTTGGTTTCTGATAACTCTTTCGGCCTAAGCAGTGGTGCGAATGTACTTTACAAAGGCATTGTTGTTGGCTCTATCATCAAGGTTGGCCTGCTTGATAAAGTCCAAGCTAAAAAAGCGCAGCATGAGGTCTTTATGGATGTACTTATCGACCACGAATACAAGCATCTCATCAAGTCAGACAACCGTTTCTATGTCACTGGTAGTGCGTCTGCTGAGCTAACCGAATCCGGCTTGAGTGTTACCGTTCCACCAGCAAAACAGCTTTTAAGCGGTTCGATCAGTTTTGTTAGCCAAGGCGACAAAGGTATTCAAAAAGAGTATCAGCTCTTCCAGAGCGCATCACTGGCAGAGTTAGCCCAATACAACCAAAGTGGCTCGAAAACCTTAACCTTGTTCGCCACTGAACTGCCGCCAATTTCAAAAGGCAGCCCTCTACTCTATCGTAACCTGCCTGTTGGTAGCATTTCTAATTTTAACTTGGTGGATGGTGGCGTCATGGTGAAAGCCACCATTGAAAATCGTTACGCTCACCTTTTGACGACACAAACCGTATTTTGGAATCGTTCAGGCGTAGAGATTGATGCCTCACTTGCTGGCGTAAGTGTCAAGGCGCACCCGTTAAAGTCTTTAATTAAAGGAGGCATTGCTTTTGACTCTATACCAGGGATCGAGAATAAAATCGGGTCACGTTGGAAGCTCTATCAAGATCAAAGCCATGCGAGAAAATTTGGCCGCGAGATCGCATTAGAAACGGACGGCACCCAAGAAGTCACTAAAGGTACACCTATTAAATATCAAGGTGTGAAGGTAGGCGAAGTGACGCTTGTTGTACCCAATTTCCGTCGAAAAATCGTAGAGGTCACTGCTCGAATATTACCTGAATATGTAGAAAACATTGCCGTATCAGGGACGCATTTTTGGCTTACAGAGCCCAAGATTGGTCTAGACGGCGTGAAGAATCTTGATGCGATAATCTCTAAATCCATCAGTGTCGAGCCTGGTCAAGGTACTGCGAAATTTAAATTCAAACTTGAACCGATGCGCCATCACGAGCAAGGCACCTCGTTTACCTTACAGAGTGAACAAAGAGGTTCAATTCAAGTCGGCACTCCTGTTCTTTACCGTCAAATGGAAGTCGGTCAAGTAACGAGTGTACGCTTGGGTGACTTCGCAGACCGGATTATTACACAGATTGAAATTCAACCTAAGTATGCTTATCTCGTTCGTCAAAACAGTGTGTTCTGGAATGTTTCCGGTGTCGACGTTTCTATCGGTATTACAGGCGCAAATATTAAAGCAGGCACGATTGATAGCTTAATGAGAGGCGGGATTGCCTTCTCTACACCAGAGCAATCCCAAATTTTACCTGCAGCTAAACCAGATCACTCTTTCTATCTCTACCCTAAGGCTGAAGACGATTGGGCCCACTGGCGGACTGCCATTCCAAAACCATAATGGGTTTACCATCACGTGATTGAGTAAAGAGCAGCAAACAAACGTTGCTCTTTTTTTATTTCCCACACCATGCGAACTATTCGTTTCTGTGTCGCTTTCGTATATCATTTGCGGCAAATTCTGCAATCGAGATTTTACTTTGCATTCTAACGTTTACATCCCAGACGCGTTTCTGGAAAAAATCCAAACTATCCTTCCAGCCCACCTCAATATGGAAGACTTTGTCGCTGCATGCCAAAAACCTCTACGTAAGAGCATTCGTGTTAATACACTGAAAATTGAGGTTGAAGCATTCCTGCAACGTGCAGAAGCAAAAGGTTGGAAACTATCACCCGTACCTTGGTGTGAGACAGGTTTCTGGATTGAAGCGGATGAGTCTGTTGTACCGTTAGGCAATACCGCAGAACACATGTCTGGTTTGTTTTACATTCAAGAAGCAAGCTCAATGATGCCCGTATCGGCTCTATTCATGAACGATGAATCTTATGATGCAGTGCTAGATACAGCGGCAGCACCAGGCTCAAAAACCACTCAAATTGCCGCTTTAATGAACAATCAGGGTATCTTAGTTGCTAATGAATATGCTGCGAGCCGCGTTAAAGTGCTGCACGCCAATATTGAACGTTGTGGCATCCGCAATGCCGCTCTAAGTAACTTTGATGGACGCGTATTTGGTGGTTGGTTACCTGAAAGGTTTGACGCGGTATTGTTAGACGCGCCATGCTCAGGTGAAGGCACCGTTCGCAAAGACGAAGATGCCATGAAAAACTGGACACAAGAGTCAGTGCTTGACATTGCAGGCACCCAGAAAGATTTGATTGAAAGTGCATTTCACGCCCTAAAACCTGGCGGCGTGATGGTTTATTCAACTTGTACATTAAGTACCGAAGAAAACCAACAAGTCTGTTATCACCTCAAAGAGACGTTCGGGGACGCCGTCGAATTCGAAAGCCTTGAAGGTTTGTTTGAAAACGCTAGCGCATCCCTGACCGAAGAAGGCTTTTTACACATTTTTCCTCAGGTTTATGACTGTGAAGGTTTCTTTGTCGCTCGTATTCGCAAACTTGCTAGCGCTGAAGCTCCTAAGGTGAAAAAGCGTATGGGTAAATTCCCATTCACAAAAGCTTCCAACAAAGAATTTGCAGAGATTTCAAAACAGCTTCTCACTGCGCTAGATATCACACTACCTAAAGACAGCGCCGTTTGGCTTCGTGACAACGATGTGTGGCTATTCCCAGATGCTCTAGAGCCAATGATCGGGGAACTGCGCTTCTCTCGTATGGGCATTAAAATCGCAGAAGCTCACAAAAATGGTTACCGTTGGCAGCATCAGGTAGCCACTGCTTTAACGACGGGGTCAGAATCCAACGCGATTGAGCTGACCATCGAAGAAGCGCGTGAATGGTATATGGGCCGTGATGTTCGTCCACAGAATATGTCTGTTGATACAAAAACAAGCAAAGGCGAAGTGTTTGTAAAATACGAAGGTGCAATCATTGGCCTTGGGAAATGGGTCAGCAATCGCATTAAAAATGGTTTACCAAGAGAATTGGTTAGAGATAAAAATCTATTTTGATTGTGCTTAAGACTTTATAAGCAAATGAAAAGCCATCGTATTTACGGTGGCTTTTGGGCTCTATAGCATGATTAGGAATGGGCTCACTAGCGATCCGAGTGCCCTGTACTAAACTGAATGTATCAAAGGTAAGCTTTGATAGGCATTTCTCTCTATGTTCACCAACTTACCACGTTGGTCAACGAGTTTAGCGCGGGCTCTAAAGAGCCGTTTCCCCTAGGCCCAAAATAAGGACGAATTTGGGCCATTTTTTTGGTTGAAAGGCTCTCTATAAAACGAGCTTAAGCAAGACGAATTCCGTCTTTCTCAATCACGATCTTGCCCTGTTTGTACAAACCACCGATAGTCTTCTTAAAAGTACCTTTACTGGTACGGAAGGCGTCAAAAATCGCTTCTGGCGCTGATTTATCATTCAAAGGAAGGAATCCCCCCTTCTTCTCTAATAACTCAAGGATCTTGCTCGACAGGTCATCCATCTTTGCTACACCGACTTTTTGTAGCGCTAAGTCGATTTTACCATCTTCACGAATTTGCTTAATGTAGCCTTTTAGTTGCTTGCCAATAAACAACTTGCCGAATACATCTGATGGGAAGATCATACCCCAGTGTTTACCGTTCACAATCGCCTTATAACCTAACTGGCTACGCTCTGCGATAATCAAATCAACTTGCTCGTTAATTTCGTAATTCGCAGGTGTTTTATCTAGCAACTTGTTGAACTTTGTTGTACCGACGATGCGACCAGACGCTTTGTCCGTATACACGTAAACTAAGATGTTTTGACCTGGAGCAAAGCGAGCACGTTGCTCACTAAATGGGACCAGAAGATCTTTCTCTTTGATTCCCCAGTTAACAAACGCACCCGTTTGGTTGATGCCTTCAACGGTCATTAAGCCCCATTCGCCTACTTGAGCGATTGGCTTTTCAATGGTCGCAGCTAGCTGGCTTTCCGAATCGAAGTAAAGAAAAACGTCGAGGTGAACGCCAATTTCGGTACCTTCAGGTACATGCTTATTAGGCAGCAATACCGAGCCGTACTCATCACCATCCAGAAATACACCAAAATCAGCCTTTTTAGTGACTTCTAAGCTGTTAATTTGACCAATTTTAATCATTGAGTTTGTCTCTTTTTAAATTTAATTGGAATTATACCCAAACTAACAAGAAAATCAGAGAGAAATACACACCTCTCTGTTATGCTGTCATGGTTCAACAATTTATCCTAGCTGACCTTAAGTTGCCACGTCCCAAGGACGCATATCGGTATAGAACGCGTTAGCAAAATCAGGAGCTTTCCTTGGTCACCGTCGACAAACAGGATTCGATCACCCTAAAAATTAGCCATGCTTTGGCAAAGAGTAAAACACTCGACCTAGATATCTACATTTTTGTCCCTGGCGAACTTGGTTTAAATGCCGATATCATCAGTGAGTCTGAATTCTATTACACCTCCATCACGCAAAAACGTGCTTACTACAGTACAGAAGCGCTGCTCCCACTTGTTCACAGCCGATTAGCAAAACGAGGCCGCTTATCCAATCAGCAATACCGAGTCAGTTTAAGCCTTTTTGCTTATCAATACGTCATCGCTTTAGATAAAGCAGTGGCGGCGTTGAATAAACATGAGAGTGACAGCGTAACAGGCGAGGAAGTAGATGACGTGATTGAGCTGACCATCGATATCTTGAAACGACTTCGACGTTCAATTCCTTACGAAGAAAACCTAAAACGTTACTATGTCAATATCGATAACTATTTGTCATGGTATACCGAACAAAAGTTCTTATCCCTTGTCGCACACCTCCCTCGTGAAGGTGACTATAGTACGATTAAAGAACGCCTCATCATACTCTGTGAGAAAGAACAAGCGCACCGAAAGCTGAATAACTACAATTCAGCAAGCGTAGTTGAAGACGTCACTCGATTGTCTAATAAAATGCGGTTGTTACGACGTTTGATTGAACACCCAATCGTACTTAGCGAAAAGACGACATCAATGGGTAATAACATCAAGCGTGCGATCAAAGGAATAGCGACAGGCTTAGTGATGGTCGTGGTGACTTCAACCGTGATTCTTGCTCGCGATTATCTTGGTGAGATTTCCGCGTCGTTCATTATTGCCATGTCGTTTATTTACGCACTACGTGAAATATTCAAAGACGATCTGCGCGATGCCATGTGGCGTTGGATTCGTAAAGGCAAGCCCAAATGGCGTAAGAAATACATGGATCCAACAACCAAAAAAGTCGTTGGCCGTAAATTAGAATGGCTCGATTATCGTTCGTTATCGAGCCTGCCAGATCGTATTCAAAATATCCGCAAGAAGCGAGTTGTACAACGCGAAGAACAGATTCTTCATTATCACGCTAAGACTGAAATGACGACATCGATGTTTTTAAGTGGTTATGAGCAAACACGAGAAATATTGAACTTCAGTTTACGCCCTATCATCCGTTTAATGGATAAAAGCACAAACCGAGTTTACCGCTTACATGATGGGCAAGTCAGTAAAGAATCCGTCGAGAAAAGGCATTTGCTCAATGTGATTGTCAAAGAAGACAACCACACCGATGCCCCCGTATTCTATCGATGGAAAGTCGTTTTGAATCGTTCAAAAATCGTCTCTATCGAGAAAATCGAATTGAGTTAATTGGCCCATTCAACATCAATTAAGCAGCCTAACGTTGGGCTGCTTTTTTAATCGATAATGTCAGAGTGAATTCAGCCATTGGTTCATCACCATGAATACTTGGGCATAACGCGGTGATCTTAACATCCTGATTTACCCGCTCACCCGTTTCTAGCGCGGTACGCAACATCTCATCAATTACTGGACCATCGTGACACACAAAATGCACATCACCTTCAGGGCGTTTTAAGAAATCGGCATTCACTCCTTTAAATGCCAGCGAAATTTTTTCTCCCTGCTCTTGCGCTTTACTCATGGCGAGAAAGCCGCCAGCCACATCAGCTCCCACCGCTAACGCGCCGAAATACATACTATTGAGATGGTTCTTAGTTCTTCTTCTAAGCGGGATCCTCACTTCTACATGCTTGTCATCAATGGCGAGTATCTTTGGTCGACAAAGCCAGATAAGTGGGACTTTAGAAAAACCGAAAAGATTGAGATAAAGATTCGCACGGCGGACTGCTGATAACATTTTGGTCTCCTTACCAAGCTAGTCTGACCAGTTAATCAATGAAGATAAAAAATGTCAAAGTAATGTTGATGATTAGTTGTCATTGATTAAAAAAAAACTTCTTTAGCGACAGTGTCACTGATGATTAACTCGCACTATTCCCTTTAGTTTGGAACAATCAATCTATTCACACTGTTAGTATTTCGAAAAAATTGTTATACATCCAAACAACCATGTATTGATATCGTAAGCGATTCTTACAATTTATATATAAGTGTATTCAATGAATATCAACGCCTTTGTATACAATTCGATATTAACTAGAGAAGAATCCCGTTAAACGGTTTATTCCTAAGTGTAATTCCGTTATCTTTACCGCTTCGCAATAGAGAATAAAGCTATAACATGCCTATTAAAACAGATGAATTGAGAACCCAACCTTTGGGTCCGATGCCTACCCCCGCTGAACTTGGAAGCGTGCACCCTATCACTGACGATGTCGCAGAACGTATAGCTCAATCTCGCCGCCAAATTGAACGCATTTTATCCGGTGAGGATGATCGTATTCTTGCTATTGTGGGCCCATGCTCAGTACATGACACAGATGCAGCGCTAGATTACGCTACGCGCCTAAGTCAAATTCAAGATAATTACAAAGACGAACTGTTTATTGTGATGCGTACTTACTTTGAAAAGCCTCGTACAGTAGTTGGTTGGAAAGGTCTCATTACCGACCCTAACCTAGACGGTTCTTACGCGCTTGAGGCAGGTCTGCACAAAGCTCGTAAACTACTACTGGATATCAACAAGCTTGGTCTTGCAACCGCTACTGAGTTTCTTGATATGGTCACAGGCCAATACATTGCTGATTTGATCTCTTGGGGCGCGATTGGCGCGCGCACGACAGAATCTCAAATCCACCGTGAAATGGCATCAGCGCTATCTTGCCCAGTTGGTTTCAAGAACGGAACGAACGGTAATGTGAAAATTGCTATTGATGCGATTCGTGCAGCCCAAGCGTCACATTATTTCTATTCTCCAGATAAGAATGGCCGTATGACCGTATACCGCACCAGTGGTAACCCTTATGGTCACATCATTTTACGTGGTGGTGAGAAAGGCCCTAATTTCGATGAGGCATCGATAAAGCAAGCGTGTGATGCACTCGCTGAGTTTGGTCTGCCAGAGCGTTTGATTGTAGACTTCAGCCATGCGAACTGTCAGAAGCAGCACAGAAAACAAATCGATGTTGCCGCAGATATCTGTGATCAGATTAAATCAGGCAGCACTCGCATAGCTGGTATCATGGCAGAGAGTTTCATCATTGAAGGCAACCAGCCAATGACGGATATTAACAACCTAACTTATGGTCAATCGATTACTGATCCATGTTTAGGTTGGGATGATACCGTGACTATACTGGATATGCTGTCAGATGCGGTAAAATCCAGTAAATAATTTCCCTATAACAAGATAATCAAGGAATCTCCATGCCATCGTTTGATATTGTTTCAGAAATCGATACCGTTGAACTTCGTAATGCGGTTGATAACGCTAACCGTGAACTGTCTACTCGTTTTGATTTCCGCAATGTGAATGCGAGCTTTGAGCTAGTAGAAGAAAACGTAAAAATGTTAGCGGAAGGTGACTTCCAACTAAAGCAAATGCGTGACATCTTGCGTGGTCATTTAGCAAAACGTAATATTGATGCGAATGCAATGGACGCACAAAAGCCTGATATTACAGGCAAGAACTGGCAACAAAACATCGTTTTCCGTCAAGGTATTGATACACCAACAGCGAAAAAAGTGGTTAAGCTCATCAAAGACGCGAAGTTAAAAGTTCAAGCTTCTATTCAAGGCGATAAAGTTCGCGTTACTGGTAAGAAGCGTGATGATCTACAAGCAACGATGGCGGCTATCCGTGAAGCGGAACTGGGTCAACCATTCCAGTTCAACAATTTCCGTGATTAAGCACTATTCTCCACGTCATTAGTTGTTTGACGTCAAATTGAAAACGCCGACAAGTAACTTGTTGGCGTTTTTGTTTGCATCGGTGTAGGCGGTTCAATCAGATAACTAAGTCTTGCCCTTGAAGTAACGAGAACTCACTCGTGCCCTGACGTATAAATACACATATACGCAAGTTTTGTTCTTTTGCCTTCGCCAGTCTATCGGATAACTCTGCTGCACATGTGAACGCTTCTCGTTCTGCATCTCGCCTAACCAGCTCCATCACATCAGCAGCACACTTCGTCGAATACAGAACAGATTCAGCTTGTTGCATATATCGCACCGCTTTAATCGGCAGCATTTCGACGTCAGCACCTACCTGAATCCAAGTACAACTGCCTTTCTCATCCAACGGTTTTGCCATTGTGTGCTGATAGATGGCTTCCAACTCTCGATTATCACGCGCATTTTCTACCTCTGGATTAGAAAAATAGTTCTCCCAGAACTTTCGACGCAGATCGACACTCGGTAACGCTTCTTTGATCGAGTTTCGTTTGGAGTTAGCAAATTCTGCAATTAATCCCATATTCTGTGGGAGGATTGATTCAAGCTTTTCCCGAATATTACGAATCAGTACAGGGGATGCGCCACCACTTGAGATAGCAATTTGAATGCGCCCGCGATTTATCATCGAAGGTGTAATAAAGTCACAATATGGTTTGTCGTCTACAACATTAACTAGGATTCCTAGTTCCTTTGCATCTTTATAAACTTGGTGATTAATCTCTGGGTTATCAGTCGTCGCCCATACTTGGACAAATGTTTTTGTGACAATGTCACTAGAATAAAAGCGTTGAATCCAACTCACTTGATGCGAATCGACCAATTGGGCGAGGAAGTCAACAAGTGTTGGAGATACAATCGTGACGTCAGCTCCTGCTTTAAGCAACGCTTCAACCTTACGGCTCGCAACCTCACCACCACCGATAATAAGCACTGGCTTGCATACTAAATCTAAGAACAGGGGAAAGTATCGCATTTCAATCCATGATGATTTCAATTAACTGTCTAGACTCATGCTACCAAAAACTGGGCAACCACTTCACCAAGTTTCGATATCAAAAATAATTTTTGTTCGAATTTCATGCTAACTCAGTTTCGCACAACTGCTGACACTTTTAAGAACAAACAATTATTCTACAGTTTACTCAACCAGACTATCGATTGTTCTGACGCACTGAATTAACCACTTGTTGCACTATTTACAACTGTTTTACATTTCGTCATTCTAATTTGTAGGCATTTTGTGATTCTCTTAAAAACCCTTTTTAAATTATATATTTGAGAATTATCAGATCCTTTTCTACGCTTATAACTGGTTGATTTATCGATTGTCGTTTATTCGTAAAACAACCATCTAGGACGATAACACTAATAAATTGGTCACGTTGTATCAGGTCGCTCCTGATTAAACATGGATCATACAGGAAGGATACAAATGGCAAATAAATTAACAGTTCTTGCTTCCGTAGTAGTGGCTTCCACTGCCATGATGTCAATGTCAGCTCAAGCAGCAGGCACTACTTTGGACAAAGTCACAAAGCAAGGTTTTCTTACATGTGGTGTCAGTACTGGTCTACCTGGGTTCTCCAACCCTAACTCAAAAGGTGAGTGGGAAGGTATCGACGTAGAATATTGCCAAGCAATAGCTGCCGCTGTGCTTGGGGATAAAAGCAAAGTGAAATATGTTCCTCTTACCGCGAAAGAACGTTTCACAGCATTACAATCAGGCGAAATCGATGTGCTTCCTCGTAATACCACTTGGACACTTCATCGTGATACTGCTCTTGGTCTCAATTTTGTTGGTGTGAACTACTACGATGGCCAAGGTTTTATGGTTAAAAAGGATCTTGGTATTTCAAGTGCCAAAGAACTTGATGGTGCTTCAGTCTGTGTACAGTCGGGAACAACGACAGAGCTTAACCTAGCAGACTACTTCCGTAATCAAGGCATGTCTTACAAACCGGTCGTATTTGATACTGCAGCACAAACATCCAAAGGTTTCGATGCTGGTCGCTGTGACGTACTCACTACAGACCAATCTGGTCTTTATGCCCTTCGTTTAAACCTACAAGACCCATCTTCAGCAACCGTGCTTCCTGAAATCGTGTCTAAAGAGCCTCTAGGTCCGGTTGTTCGTCAAGGTGATGACCAATGGTTCAATATTGCAAAATGGACACTATTTGCAATGATTAATGCCGAAGAATACGGCGTTACCTCAAAGAATGCCGACAAAATGTTGAAATCAACCGATCCAAACATCAAACGCATTCTTGGTGTAGATGGCCCGAAAGGCAAAGGTCTTGGCATTCGTGACGATTGGGGCTACCAAGTTATTAAGCAAGTCGGTAACTATGGTGAAAGCTTCGAGCGTACGGTGGGTACAAACTCTCCTCTACAAATTTCTCGTGGCGTCAATGCGCTTTGGAATGCGGGCGGTTTCATGTACGCACCACCTATCCGATAAGAGAAGCGATATAGGGCGGTTAGTGCCGCCCTTTTCTTGATCATATCCGTCTCGATCAGTTAGCCATCAGCCAGCACGAGGGCACAATCTCTTAAAACAGCACCTGATTATTATAGTTTGCCACCTCAGCAACTAAAACTGTCATCCTGTTTTCAGCGAATAACTTACGAATGGCTGCTGGTTTCATAGATATCTATAGATATAGGTTTGAGGTTATCGCTGTATGAAACCGACGAATAATGCATTACTAACTACGATGTCCAAGCCAAACGAAAAGAAAAGCTTGATTTATAATCCAGTCTTCCGTTCTGCGCTTTTTCAAATCATTGCGATTGCTGCTCTGGTTTTTTTCTTTTACACCATCATTAATAACGCACTTACCAATCTTAACGCTCGTGGTATTGCAACTGGGTTTGATTTTTTAAACCAAGAGGCGGGCTTTGGGATTGGGCTCACTCTTATCGAATATGATGAAACATTCTCTTACGGGAGAACTTTTTTCATCGGCCTTCTTAACACCGCGTTAGTCTCTGTTTTGGGGATTATCCTCGCAACCATTATTGGTTTTGTTATGGGTATCGCACGACTTTCTTCCAACTGGCTCATCAGTCGACTTGCAGCGGTTTATATCGAGACCTTTCGTAATATCCCTCTTCTTTTGCAAATCTTCTTCTGGTATTTCGCAGTTCTACAAGCTCTACCCTCGCCTAGACAAAGTATCAGCCTAGGTGAAGTCATATTCTTAAATGTTCGTGGTCTCTTCTTACCATCTCCTGTAATGGGACATGGCAGTGGTTTTGTTATTGCCGCATTTATTTTGGGCGTGCTCGCAAGCCTACTGATTGGACGCTGGGCTAAAAACAAACAACGCTTGACTGGACAACAAACACCAATGGTCCGGATTGTGCTAGGCTTAGTCGTTGGTCTTCCACTTTTGGTATATTTCTTAGCTGGCATGCCTATCTCTCTCGATTACCCTGAACTAAAAGGCTTCAACTTTCGTGGCGGTATTAGCATCATTCCGGAATTAGCAGCACTGCTTCTGGCTCTGAGCGTTTACACCGCCTCATTCATCGCAGAGATTGTCCGTTCAGGGATAAATGCAGTAAGTCATGGTCAAACCGAAGCGGCGATGTCTCTCGGTCTACCTCGTGCCAAAACGCTTAAACTTGTTGTCATTCCTCAGGCTATGCGCATTATCATTCCTCCACTCACTAGCCAGTACTTAAATTTGACTAAGAACTCTTCATTGGCGATGGCAATTGGTTACCCAGATCTCGTGTCCGTTTTTGCAGGAACAACACTTAACCAAACGGGCCAAGCGATTGAGATCATCGCCATGACTATGGGGGTATATTTAACGTTAAGTTTGATTACGTCTGCGTTAATGAACGTGTACAACCGTAAAGTAGCATTGGTGGAGAGATAATATGAGCACACATCAGTTTCAGCCTGATCTCCCACCACCTTCAAATACTGTCGGTGTGGTTGGTTGGCTACGCAAAAACTTATTTACTAGCCCACTAAATTCTGTCATTACGCTTATTCTTGCGTACTTCGTAATTGCTGCACTTTGGTCCATTATTGATTGGGCGTTTATCAATGCAGATTGGATTGGTTCAACGCGCGACGATTGTAGTCGTGATGGCGCATGTTGGGTGTTCATCAGTGTGCGATGGGAGCAGTTTATGTACGGCTTCTATCCAGAAGCGGAGCTATGGCGCCCTCGCCTGTTTTACATTACGTTAGCGATCTTCACGGCGTTGCTGGCCTATGAAAAAACACCTAAACGAGTTTGGATCTGGCTATTTTTCGTCAACGTCTATCCATTTCTAGTTGCGGCACTGTTATATGGTGGCGTGTTTGGGCTTGAGGTGGTAGATACACACAAATGGGGTGGCTTGCTCGTTACTCTGATCATTGCGCTCGTGGGTATCGTTGTATCACTGCCAATCGGCGTTGCATTAGCATTGGGCCGACGTTCAGAAATGCCAATTATTCGCAGTATTTGTACCGTATACATTGAAGTTTGGCGTGGCGTCCCACTAATCACTGTATTGTTCATGGCATCGGTCATGCTGCCGCTGTTCTTAGCCGAAGGCTCAGAAACCGATAAACTCATTCGCGCTCTGATCGGCGTGGTGATGTTTAGTGCCGCTTACATGGCCGAAGTGGTTCGTGGCGGTCTGCAAGCGATTCCTAAAGGCCAATATGAAGCCGCCGATGCACTCGGTTTAACGTACTGGAAGAAGATGGGACTGATCATTCTGCCCCAAGCGCTTAAGATCACCATTCCATCCATTGTGAACACCTTTATCGGTCTGTTTAAAGATACCAGTCTTGTACTTATCATTGGTATGTTCGACGTACTTGGTATTGGACAAGCTGCGAATACCGACCCGGAGTGGCTTGGATTCGCAACGGAAAGTTATGTATTTGTCGCGTTAGTGTTTTGGGTATTTTGTTTTGGCATGTCGCGTTACTCAATATGGCTTGAAAACAAACTTCATACCGGTCACAAACGATAACTCATTAAGATCAAGGACGTATTATGACGCAACATCAAGATTACATGATCCAGTTAAAGGACATGAATAAATGGTATGGTGAGTTTCACGTACTGAAGAACATCAACCTTGAAGTCAAGCAAGGCGAAAAAATTGTCATCTGCGGACCATCGGGATCAGGAAAATCAACCATGATTCGCTGTATCAACCGCCTAGAAGAACATCAAGCGGGCAGCATTTATGTCTCAGGTACAGAGCTCACCGAAGATTTGAAAAACATCGAAGCGGTTCGCCGCGAAGTTGGTATGTGTTTCCAACACTTCAATCTATTCCCTCACCTAACGGTCTTAGAGAACTGCACGCTTGCGCCTATCTGGGTAAAGAAAATGCCCAAAGAAGAAGCGGAAGCGGTCGCAATGCAATACCTTGAGCGCGTTAAGATCCCAGATCAAGCTGACAAGTACCCAGGACAATTATCTGGTGGTCAACAGCAGCGTGTAGCGATAGCGCGCTCTCTGTGTATGAACCCGAAAGTGATGTTGTTTGATGAACCGACGTCCGCACTTGATCCAGAAATGGTTCGAGAGGTGCTAGACGTAATGGTAGAATTGGCAGAAGAAGGCATGACGATGCTTTGTGTAACACACGAAATGGGCTTTGCTAAAGAAGTCGCTGACCGTGTTATTTTCATGGATGCCGGAGAAATCATTGAAGAGAACAACCCAATTGATTTCTTTGAAAATCCTCAGTCAGACCGAACTCAAAACTTTTTGGCTCAGATTCTTCATCACTAACAGTAGCTTGAGAATTTAGATAAAATGAAAAGCGCTGACATTAAATCAGTGCTTTTCATTATTCAACCATGCTCTCAAGTTTATTGTTACGAAACTGCAGTTGGTTCAAGACGTTGTAAATTGAGTCATCTCACAATGAACGTCGTGAACTGGCTTACATCGCGTTAGGTACCAAGCGACGCTTCGCTATGCAACGCAGTAATATTGTGTTACAAGTTGCCACATACATAACACATTATTTCTATTATCATTTTGTACCAGATATAGGCAAGTTAAGCTTGATTTTTTGAACTTTCATGCCCATATATGTCTATATATCAAAGACCAGAAATCCCTTATAGAGGAAGATTATGAACAGTCCTATGTTTACTCGCACTACTACTCAAGAAAGTGCTCTACAAACCAATAAAGTATTGCGTAACACATATGCACTACTTTCTATGACTCTACTTTGGTCCGCCGTTGTGGCTGGCGTATCGATGGCGTTTAATCTACCGCATCCAGGTATCATCCTAATGCTGGTTGGTTTCTATGGCTTGCTGTTCTTGACTGAGAAAAACCGCAATAATAGCCTTGGCCTGGTATTTACGTTCCTATTTACAGGTTTCCTTGGCTACACCGTCGGTCCAATCCTAAACATGTACATCGGTGCTGGCATGGGAGACATCGTTCTAACCGCGCTTGGCGGTACTGCTCTGTCATTCATGGCAGCGTCCGCATACGCGCTAACAACGAAACGTGACCTATCAATGATGGGTGGCCTAATGCTGTCATTGTTTGTAGTTCTAGTCGTCGGTATGGTTGCGAGCTTCTTCATCCAATCAACGATCCTACACCTAGCACTGAGCAGCTTGTTTATTGTGTTCTCGACCATGGCGATTCTTATGACAACTCAAGGTATCATCCGTGGTGGTGAATCAAACTACATTTCAGCGACAATCACGCTATATGTATCAATCTACAACATCTTCATCAGCCTACTAAGCATTTTAGGCATCATGAACGACGACTAATTCGTTGGATTGAACTTAAACACAAAAGCCCGAAGGTACTTCCTTCGGGCTTTTTCGTTTAACCAAACCTACGCTAATCGATATGTAGAATACCTATGCATTATTTAAAGTGTTCACCCCGATATTTTTCTAACAACCTGAATAAAATGGCAAATTGTTGAATATCCCTAATCAAAGCACTCCACTTAGCTTGTACGATTTTACTGCGCTCAGCATGAGATTGAGATTCTTTTGTTGAGAATCACCTTTTCTCTAAGCTACCCTATAACTATCAGTCATTAATAAGCGGATACAAAGGCGATGTTCGTTTACAACGGTAAAGAAATTGAAACCGATGCTCAAGGCTATCTACTCGACTACACACAGTGGGAAGAAGGCATGATTGAGCTTTTGGCAAAAGAAGAAGAAATTGAGCTAACAGAAGCCCACTTAGAAGTGATTCATTTCGTACGTGTATTTTATGAAGAGTTCAATACCTCTCCTGCGGTAAGAATGCTTGTAAAAGCGATGGAAAAAGCACACGGCCCAGAAAAAGGCAACAGTAAGTACTTATTCAAGCTGTTCAAGAAGGGGCCAGCTAAACAGGCCACAAAACTGGCAGGTCTACCAAAACCAGCTAAGTGTTTGTAATATCATAGGATTTTGAACCCACGGAAAGGTTTAAAGGAGGCGTTCTCCTTAGTGACGCTTTCGACGCTTGCCGTCCGTGGGCCTTCTTCCAGCCAAATCGAAAACTCAGCAATTTGTGACTCCGTGCCGCAAGCCATCACTTCTACATCACCATTGTTCAAGTTCTTAGCATAACCCGTTAGACCAAGCTTCAATCCTTGGTGTGAAGTGTGGTATCTAAAACCTACTCCTTGAACATGACCTTTTACTGTAAACTTCTCACACTTTAGGTTCATCTTTATACCGCTCCATTATATTGGGTGATATATTATTACATTCTATTTCTCCCACTAAGGATAGTGGGGTTTTATGTGGTTATAATAATTATGAAAGAAATTGCTTTCCGTTGGATTGATAAATATCTCATCCATTTAAAGATACAAGAGAAGTTCTACTTACTCTTCTTCCTCCCCGTTCTCGCATTAATCATTCTAACATTCGTTATGAACAGTGCCGCAGGCACTCTCATTTCTGATATGAATCAAGAAGAGTTGGTGTTAATGAAAGGGCTCATTGAAGCCGGCAACCTTTCGCAAACACAAGTTGCAAACCTAATTGCAAATTCTGATACCATTTCTTTTGGTACAGGCACTGGCTCCGTATCTGTAATGAACGGCGCATTTAGTCTCGAGATCAATCACGACCAAACGTTATGGACAGCGCTAACAAGCACTCAAGTTAGCATCGTCCTTGTTACCCTTTTCTTTATTGCGTTAAGCGTTTATTACATCATGACGTTCATCGGTGGCGCGATGTTTACGATGAACAAAGCATTAAACACACTTGCTGATGGTGATTTAACCGCTCGTATGAATTTTTTCCCTGTTCGTGATGAGTTCAGCGAAATCGCAATTACTATCGACAAAGTCGCCGAACGCGAACAAAAGATGGTTCAGTCGATTCAAGAATCTGTCGCGCTAATGCAACAAATTAGCTCAGACCTTAATCAATCCATTCACAACAGTTCAGAAATATCCAACACGCAGCAAGAGCACTTAAACTCGCTAGCAAGTGCGACAGAACAAATGGCTTCTACGATTCGTGAAGTCGCGACGTTAGCCCATGAATCGAGTGCACAAACAGATGACGCACGAAGTGTTGCTCAATCTGGTCAAATTAAGGTCGAGAATACCCTTCACTCTATCTCTAATCTCTCAACCGAGATCCAATCCGCTTCTCAGGCAGTGGAAGAGCTAGACGCCAATGCTGCACAAATTGATGAGGTAGTCACGACGATCAATGGCATCTCAGAGCAAACCAACCTACTTGCGCTCAATGCTGCGATCGAAGCTGCCCGCGCGGGTGAGCAAGGTCGTGGCTTTGCGGTGGTTGCTGATGAAGTTCGCGCTCTTGCGGGTCGCACTCAGCAAGCAACGGTTGAAATCCAAACCATGATTGAAGCATTACAGCGTAACAGCCAATCACTGACTAAGTTGATGGACGTGACGGTTCAAAATGCAAACAAAGGCCAAACGTTAATGGCGGAAGTCGATCTCGAGATTGGTTCTCTTGCGGATAAAAACCAAAACATCTCCGACAGCAGTATCCAAATTGCAACGGCAGCTGAAGAGCAAGGAGTGGTCGCAGATAACATTGCATCAAGCGTTGAAGAAATCCGTGTACAAGCAAATAACGTGTGCACCATGATCAGCACAACGACACAGAATGTAGAGAAACTTCGTGCACAAAGCGATACGATGGAATCGTTGTTAACGGGTTTAAGAGCCTAATAACGTTGAACAAATAGCAAGGGTCACTTCGGTGGCCCTTTTTAATATCTCTCTTACCATGCAATAATTAACACTTCAGCAAATGATTGGTTTACCAACGGATATTGCTTTTGAAGACAACATCCCGGACAATACGCCCCTTCAAAATTTAATAAGAGCTAAAGAAATGACAGCTGCTATCTATCTAGTAAAAGGTCGTGAGAAATCGGTTAAGCGTAAGCACCCTTGGATTTTCTCTCGAGGCATCAACAAAGTTGAGGGTGAACCTTCTCTTGGCGAAACCGTTGATGTATTCACTCACGATGGAAAGTGGCTAGCTAAAGCTGCATATTCTCCAGCATCTCAGATCCGCGCACGTATCTGGAGTTTTGAAAAGGAAGACATCAACAAGGCATTCTTCGTTAAGCGCTTCAAAGATGCTCAGCTTCTTCGTGAAGATGTGATTGAACGTGATGGTCTCACCGGATACCGCCTAATCGCCGCCGAGTCTGATGGCTTACCAGGCATCACCATTGACCGCTACCAAGACTTCTTTGTATGTCAGCTTTTAAGTGCGGGAGCAGAATACAACAAGCAAGCGATTGTCGATGCACTAGTAGAGTGTTTCCCTAGTTGTAATGTATACGAACGTTCTGATGTCGCGGTACGTAAGAAAGAAGGCTTACAAGAGAAAACTGGCGTACTCCACGGTGAAGAGCCACCAAAATCTGTCGTGATTGAAGAGAACGGCGTGAAAATCAGCGTCGATATCGTTGGTGGACACAAAACCGGTTTCTACCTCGACCAACGTGACAGCCGCCAACAAGCGATGAAATACGTCAAAGATAAAGAAGTCTTAAACTGTTTCTCGTACACGGGTGGATTTGGCCTCTACGCATTAAAGGGCGGCGCTAAGCGCGTTATTAACGCAGACGTATCTCAACCTGCACTTGACACGGCTAAATTTAACGCAGAACTCAACGAGTTCGACATTTCGAAAAAGCGCGCTGTATTCCTGAATGCGGACGTATTTAAATTACTACGTGAATACCGTGATCAAGGCACTCAGTTTGATGTTGTGATTATGGATCCGCCGAAGTTTGTGTCGAGCAAGAATAACCTGACTTCTGGTGCGAACGGCTATAAAGACATCAACATGTTGGCAATGCAAATCCTAAAACCAGGTGGCACTCTACTGACCTACTCTTGTTCAGGCCTAATGAGCTCAGATTTATTTCAAAAGATCATTGCCGACGCAGCGGTCGATTCTGGCCGTCAAGTGAAGTTCGTCGAGCGCTTTGAGCAAGCTGCGGATCACCCTACCGATAGCGCTTATCCAGAGGGCTTCTACCTGAAAGGTTTTGCTTGTAAGGTACTATAAGTCTCCCTTTACTCGTTAAATTAAAACGCCACTAGACATCAATCTAGTGGCGTTTTTGTTTCTATTCAGGATAGGCTTTATTTGAGGGCCAGTCTCAGCCCTCAACACAACACATACCTTTAATCGTGTTTTAACGTGTTTAGGCTATCGATTAGACTTGACGTAACGTCTGACGCACCAGAAAAGTCGATAGTCAAGCTATCACTACCTTTTGTTATCGTCAGCTCGCTATCATCAGATACCGAAACATCAAACCCTCCACGCTCGTCTGTTGTCGAACTATTTCCTTCTAGCGAATCCAAAATAGCATCAAGTTCAACACTTTCTAAATCTTCAAACAATTCAGAAAAATCGAGAATGTCACCTTCAGAACTATCAAAATCGGCAACGGTGTCTGTTGAACCATCAAGGTCAGAAACGCCCCACTTAAAGGTATCAGCGCCATCATCACCACTCAGTAAGTCATTACCTAACCCACCAATCAAGATGTCGTTGCCCGAGTCGCCTCGTAGGTAATCATCGCCACCACGGCCGTAAAGAACATCGTCATCGGCCCCTCCTCGAAGACCATCAGAGCCATCATCAGAGCCACGGAGAATATCGTTGCCCGCACCACCGAAGGCGGCCAAATTTCCTCCTTGACTAACAACCCTATCGTGACCAGAACCTAAGTTCACTGTGTCGGTTAAAGGTTGTACTGGGCTTTCAATAGAGCTTTTAAGCGCGCCATCAGGATCCCGAATATTATCCTCTGAAGCAGTCATGAACTCAAAGCTCTCGAAGGTTTCTCTATCAACTAGTCCATTGAGGTTTGGAATTGAGGTTCCTGTATCAACACGATAGTTCCCCTCTCCAGCGCCGAGTTCAATACGGTCATTACTATGGCCAGAAGAAATGAAAAGGTCGTCTGACATCGAAACGTTCTCCTGCCACACGGAAGCAGGATTATTATCATAGCCAGCACCAGCATATTGCAATTGACCATGTCCGCTTGACAACGTAAACGTATCAACACCACCACTGCCGAGGAACTGCTCCGCATCAATCACATTTTCCATACTGATGTCTACTTTTGCTTCTTCACTGTAGGTTCCATCAGAATCTATCGCTTTATAAGTGAATGAGTCATCAATATCATTGAAGCTCGTGACATCGGCTCCAACCATGGTAAAGCTTGCTTTATCACTATTACTATTGGTTTCTGGGAATACTCTTAGCTCATCAAAGAAGCCATCAAGAGAAACCGTAGCGGTACCAGAATGATTCCCGGTCTTGGTAATATCATCTATTGTGATTTGCTGAGTTGAAATCAAGACACCGTCTTTATAGAAGCCAACTGTAATCCAAGCCTCCCCACTATTAAACTTATTGTTCAAGCTAGCGAAGCTTAAATCAGCCTGATCGGCTTCAACCCCTTCGTTGAGTTTTATCGCAATAAACTCAGAAGTACTAATCTCATCTCCGTTACCCGATTCACCTTGCTCTACAACAGCCAAACCGACTTGGTCATTTGCATGATCAACTTTGATAAAACGATTATATATTGGTTCATTTGCCGATTTATCTAGCGTCCCCGCGTAAAAAGTCAACCCGTTCATCGTTATTGAATCGCTAATCGTACCATCTGCGATGTTTGACACATCCGATGAGTCAAAACCAAACCGTTCCGTCGTCAGGCTGTATTTCACGTCCGTTGTTTCCGGAATCACATCTCCAACAGAGAGTTTGACTTCTGTGTCTCCGTCTAAGTAGTAGAGATAGCCATGTTCAGGCAACGATGTGATTTCGATGTCGGTAACTTTAGTGTCGTCTTGGTCGTCCTCCACATCCTTAGCGTGAGGTGCGAAGTCAATGGATGGATCGTCAGATAAGTAATCACCACTCACAGAGAAGTCATCAGCAGTTGGCGGATTGTTTGACGCTTTCTGAACATCATCATTCGCGCTGGCTGTATTGTTATCTTGATCAGTAAAGGTAGCCGATGCAGTCAGCTGACCATCATCCAATGAACTAACATCCACCCCTTCAATCTGGTATGGGCCGTCACCGGTCACTGAATAAACGTTGCCTGTACCGTCAGATGCGGTCCAAGTGCCGTCAGAGCCAAGTGCTAGAGTCAAAGTAATAATAGAACTTCCATTCACAACTTTTAGATCGCTCACACCCGATAAGCCCGTATTAACCCCTTCACCATGGTTGAAAGTGATTGTTGCTCTCTCCGAGCCGGTGATATTGTCATCGCCGTCATCAACGGTACTGTCTGTAATAGTTAGCGTTGGGCCGTCAATCTCTCCATCTTTGTTGCCATCGGTACCGTACTCACTATCTTTAGCGACAATATCATTAACGTTGACCTCATGACCATTTGGATATTTGAACGTTGAATCAGCGGTTAAAATGCCATCCTTTAAAGCACTTACATCCACGCCTGTAATGGTGAATGTACCATCATCATTAGTGATAACCGTATAACCAGGTACTGTCGCCTTTCCTTCAGATAACGTCACCTCCAATATAATGTCGTTATCTCCTGCGGGGAATTCGCCATTCTGCGCTTCTGTATCGGTTATACGTACAGTCGCGGTACCTGAAGTAACATTTCCCCCAAAATCAACGGTGATGTTCGCCGTTTCTTCACCCGTTACTTTGTCATCATTCTGAGGGTTTTCTGTCGTGCTATCAGTTATGAGGACCGTTGGTTGGTCGTTCGCTGGGGTTACGTTTGGATCGGCACTCGCAGGCGCCCCATCCACTTGGCCGTCGTTTGGCGTCAAGGTAAACGGTGGCAGCTCTTGCCCTGAGTTCACTAGC
>NZ_LIXM01000019.1 GCF_002608565.1 Vibrio sp. PID17_43 | reverse complement strand
TATAGTGAGTTCTACAAGTCGTGTTCGTTTGATGCAAAAACACTAATGGAGGGCGCGCTATGAACCGACTAAAAATATTACCATTAATCGTATTGCCCTCTTTTTCAGTGTTGACGACAGATAAATAAAAACCCGGCAAAAACCGGGTTTCTTTAACTTAAATCACGTTATGCGATGCGATCTTTTTCCCAAGCAGCGAGCTTTTCAGCTCTTGCCGCTTCACGAGCTTCACGCTTCTTACGTGCATCACATGGTTCGGGACAGTTACATACTTTCTCGATACCAACCGCACCAAGACCGCCACAGCTGCCTTTTACCACCTTCTTTTGGAAGATGTAACCTACCGCCATCGCTGCAATTACCGCAACAAAGACAGCAAAAGTAATTAGAAATGTACTCATAAGGACATACTCACTTCTGTTGTTATTTCTTCATGAACGGCTTGTATGCTTCCGAAGCCAGCTCTTTAAAACCATCATCCGTTTTCACAATCATGAAAACCGGAATGTTATTTTCATTCGCGATAGCCATGCCTTTATCTTCACCTAGCACCATGATGCCAGTTGCAAGACCGTCAGCCGTCATCGACGATTTATCCAATACCGTTACAGACACCACTTTATGATGGATCGGTTTGCCTGTTTGCGGGTTAATAATATGAGAGTATCGCACACCATTGCTCTCAAAGTAATTACGATAGTCACCACTTGTTGCAATTGCCATATCACCCGGCTCAATAATGTCCTGAATTGAGCGTTCATCTACGGTTGGTTTTTCGATCGCAATGCGCCATGGCACGCCTTCACGGTTAATGCCTTTCAAACGCATTTCGCCACCGATTTCCACCATGTAATTATGAATACCTTCTGACTGTAGGTAATCAGCGACCACATCTACGCCCCAGCCTTTCGCGATAGTCGATAGATCGACATATAGGTTTGGAATGTCTTTTGATATTTTATTACCTTCAACCGAAAGGTGGTGAATGCCCGTATTTGCTTTTCGAGCCGCCAACTCTTCATCCGTTGGAACCTCTTCTGGACGCGCTTCTGGGCCAAACCCCCAAAGATTCACTAGAGGGCCAACCGTCACGTCCAATGCGCCTAGAGTAAGACCGTTTAAACGAATCGCTTCTTTCACTACCGTAGCGGTTTGTGGTGATACTTCAAATTGCTCACTGGTTTGATGTTGGTTGAAACGGCTAAGCTCTGAATCTTCACGGTAAGTCGACATTTGATCGTTTACTTCTTCAAGTAGTCGATCGATTTCTGTCTGAAGCACTTCAGGCGATGGTAGGCTACCTTGCTCGATGTATTTGATATTGTAAGTGGTACCCATTGTTGGGCCACTTAAATGGATTTGATCTGCAGGCTGCTCACAGCCCGCCAAAACCAATAGAGAAGCGAATGCAACAAGCCACTTTTTCACTTGTTTACTCCTAGTGTTGTTAATACCAATTCCCCTAATCATCTGATTGGCAGTATTGGCTGTATTGGCATAAATTGATATGGAAAATGGGTTCTTTGCAACTAAACCGATTTCCTATATCAACTGTTGAATATTGTTTTTATTTCTACAAAAAATAATGGCTGACTAAAGGTAGTCAGCCATAACATATATAATTTCAAGGAGTTGGAGTTGTAGCTAGGCGGTAAATAAACCCAAGCCTATGAGCATAGTTCAACTATGTGATTAGGACGGCCGGCGAACCGGTGGGTTTATGAAACCAACAACGCTACAGCTTCAAATACGCTGAAATTTAACCACCGAAGTCATCTAGTAGGATGTTCTCATCCTCTACACCTAGATCTTTCAGCATGCCGATAACAGCCGCGTTCATCATAGGTGGACCACACATGTAGTATTCACAGTCTTCTGGCGCTTCATGATCACGTAGGTAGTTCTCGTAAAGAACGTTGTGAATGAAGCCAGTGTAACCATCCCAGTTATCTTCTGGAAGTGGATCAGACAGTGCGCAGTGCCATACGAAGTTGTCGTTCTCAGCAGCTAGGCCGTCGAAGTCTTCTACGTAGAACATTTCACGCTTAGAACGTGCACCGTACCAGAATGACATCTTACGCTTAGAGTGCAGACGTTTTAGCTGGTCGAAGATATGAGAACGCATTGGAGCCATACCTGCGCCACCACCAACGAATACCATTTCTGCGTCAGTGTCTTTTGCGAAGAACTCACCGAATGGACCAGAGATCGTACACTTGTCGCCTTCTTTTAGAGACCAAATGAACGATGACATGATGCCAGGTGGTACGTCTGGATTGTTCGGCGGCGGAGTCGCGATACGAACGTTCAACATGATGATGCCGTGCTCTTCTGGGTAGTTCGCCATTGAGTACGCACGAATCGTCTCTTCTGTTACTTTCGACTCGTAACGGAACAGGTTGAACTTATCCCAATCTTCACGATATTCCTCAGGAATGTCGTAATCTGCGTATTTCACGTGGTGAGCTGGCGCTTCGATCTGGATGTAACCACCAGCACGGAAAGGTACTGATTCGCCATCTGGAATTTGTAGCTTAAGCTCTTTGATGAATGTTGCTTTGTTATCGTTAGAGATAACCGTACATTCCCACTTCTTAACGCCGAAGATTTCTTCAGGAAGTTCGATGTCCATGTCAGTTTTCATTGCAACCTGACACGCTAGACGCTCACCTTCACGCGCTTCACCTTTCGTAATATGGTCAAGCTCGGTCGGTAGGATGTCGCCACCACCTGATTTAACTTTTACGCGACACTGGCCACATGAGCCACCGCCACCACAAGCAGAAGATACGAATACGCCAGCACCCGCTAACGCAGTTAGTAGCTTACCACCTGGCTGTGTAACGATCGCCAACTCAGGGTTATCGTTCACAGAAATTGTAATGTCACCTGTTGGTACAAGCTTAGACTTAGCGAAAAGAATCACTAGTACTAGCGCAAGTACGATCAGAGTAAACATCACTACACCAAGAATAATGTCCATTGACTATTCCTTAATTGTTGCGGTTTACCCGACTTACAGTTGAACACCAGAGAAAGACATAAAGCCTAACGCCATCAAACCTACAGTGATGAACGTGATACCTAGACCACGTAGACCAGGAGGTACGTCTGAGTACTTCATTTTCTCACGGATACCTGCAAGAGCGACGATGGCTAGCATCCAGCCCACACCTGAACCGAAACCATAAACAATAGATTCAGCAAAGTTGTAGTCACGTTGTACCATGAAAGATACACCACCGAAGATCGCACAGTTTACAGTGATCAGCGGTAGGAAGATGCCTAGCGCGTTGTACAAAGGTGGGAAGAAACGGTCAAGAACCATCTCTAAGATCTGTACAAGTGCTGCAATTACACCGATGAAGGTGATGAAGTTTAGGAAGCTAAGGTCTACGCCCTCAACTAACGCGTTCTCTTTCAGAACTAGGTTGTATACTAGGTTGTTCACAGGAACCGCGATAGTAAGTACTACCACTACTGCAACGCCTAGGCCGAAAGAGGTCTTAACTTTCTTAGATACGGCAAGGAAAGTACACATACCTAGGAAGAAAGACAGTGCCATGTTTTCGATGAAAATCGATTTAACTAGCAGACTGATGTAATGTTCCATGACGCCCTTACTCCTTCGCTTCTACTTGTTCTGGTTTCAGAATACGGATTACCCAGATCAGGAAGCCGATTAGGAAGAATGCAGATGGTGCTAGTAGCATCAGGCCGTTTGGTTGGTACCAACCACCATTGCTCACTAGCGGAAGCACTTCCATACCGAACAGTTTACCTGAGCCAAATAGCTCACGGAAGAAACCGACAGTGATAAGAACGAAACCGTAACCAAGACCGTTACCAATACCGTCGATTAGAGATGGAATTGGCGCAGACTTCATTGCGAATGCTTCAGCACGACCCATTACGATACAGTTCGTGATGATAAGACCTACGAATACCGATAGCTGCTTAGAGATATCGTATAGGTAGGCTTTTAGCACTTGGTCTACCACGATAACTAACGATGCGATGATCGCCATCTGAACGATGATACGTACGCTGTTAGGAATGTGGTTACGGATAAGAGATACACAGAAGTTAGACAGAGCCGTTACGAAAATAACCGCTAGAGTCATAACAAACGCTGTCTCTAGTTTTGTTGTTACTGCAAGCGCAGAACATACACCAAGAACCTGAAGCGCGATTGGGTTGTTATCCAATACTGGCGCTAGGATGCTCTTTTTAACATTTTGGGTACTGGACATTAGTTTAGACCTCCGTCACGCACTTTCTCTAGGAACGGTCCAAAACCGTTGTTGCCTAGCCAAAAGTCAAACGTGTGCTGTACACCTACTGCAGTAAGCGTTGCACCTGATAGACCATCTACTGCATGCTTAGAACCTTGTGGCGCACCACCCTTCACGATCTTGATCGCTGGTTTGTGGTTTTCGTCAAACAGCTCTTTGCCTACGAATTGTGCACGCCAAGTTGGGTTCTCAACTTCACCACCCAATCCCGGAGTTTCACCTTGTTCGTAGTAAGTAATACCGTTAACGGTGTTACCATCAGTTTGTACTGCCACGAACGCATACATCATTGACCATAGACCGTTACCGTGAACCGGCAGAATCACTTGGTCAACTTTGCCATCTTGCTTAACAAGGTAAACCGTACCCACGTTTGCACGACGGATGATTTTCGCTTTGTCTTGTTCAGCGGTTAGTTTGATAGATTGTGCAGGATCTTTTGCTGCCGAGCGCTGATCATAAGCACCAGCATTGCCTTCAACAAAGTTACCTGTTTTGAAATCCACCAAACGTGGCTCAATGTACTCACCGTACAGCTCTTTCACTTGTGCTGAATTTGACGCTTCAATGCCAGCGACTTCAAGGATTTTAGTTTGCTTATCTAGCACAGCATTTTCTTGCTGTTTGCTGCGTAAACCTACTGCGGCTGTTGATACGATGATTGAACAAACGAGGCTCAACCCGACAACAACACCCAGCGTCTTTTTAATGCTGTCGTTATTACTTGCCATAGCGTGCTAGTCTCCGCTTGATGTTCTTCTCAATCACTACATGGTCGAACAGAGGTGCAAATAGGTTCGCGAATAGAATCGCCAGCATCATACCTTCTGGGTACGCTGGGTTAACTACACGGATCATCACACACATTGCACCGATAAGGATGCCGTACCACCACTTACCGCCATTGGTAAATGAAGCGGATACTGGGTCTGTTGCCATGAAGAACATACCGAACGCAAAACCACCTAGAACTAGGTGCCAGTGCCATGGCATGTTGAACATTGGGTTGGTGTCAGAACCGATCACGTTAAATAGTGTCGCTACTGCAATCATACCGATCATTACACCCGCAATGATGCGCCATGAAGCGATTCGCATGTAAACGATCATCGCTGCGCCAATCATTAGTGCTAGCGTCGATACTTCACCGATTGAGCCTGGGATGTTACCAATGAAAGCATCCATCCAAGTCACAGGAGCGCCAGTGATGTTGTTGATCAACGCGCCGCTACCGCCGTTAGCCCATTGGCTAAGCGCCGTTGCACCAGAGAAGCCGTCAGCTGCAGTCCAAACGACGTCACCCGAGATTTGAGCAGGGTAAGCGAAAAATAGGAACGCACGGCCTGCAAGTGCAGGGTTAAGGAAGTTACGACCTGTACCACCGAAAATCTCTTTAGCAACAACAACACCAAAGGTAATACCTAGTGCCGCTTGCCACAAAGGTAGCGTTGGTGGAACGATAAGTGCGAACAGAATAGAAGTAACAAAGAAACCTTCGTTAACTTCGTGCTTACGCACCATACAAAACAGCACTTCCCAGAAACCACCAACGATAAATACCGTTGCGTAGATAGGTAGGAAGTAAGTCGCACCTAGTAGCATTTTACTGCCAACCCCTGCATCAGCGCCAAGAGTGCCGCCAAGCATTTCGGTTAGCCAGTAGTGCCAGTTACCACCGATGATTGTCGCTAGTTGTTCACCAGCGTACATGTGGTTTAGAGCTGCGATAGCTTGGCCACCTGCGTTGTACATACCCCAAAACATTGCTGGGAATACCGCGAACCAAACCATGATCATGATACGTTTTAGGTCAACGCTATCACGAACGTGTGAGCTTTTTTTAGTCACTAGACCAGGCGTGTAGAAAACAGTTGCTGCAGCTTCGTACAGAGCAAACCACTTTTCGTGTTTGCCGCCCGGTTCAAAATGATGCTCGATGTCTTCAAGAAACTTTTTAAGAGCCATGAAAATTACCCTTCCTTCTCGATCGTATCTAGGCATTCACGAAGTAACAAACCGTACTCGTACTTACCAGGACATACAAAGGTACACAATGCTAGATCTTCTTCATCCAGTTCAAGCGCACCTAGTGCTTGAGCACTGTCTGTATCGCCAGCACATAGATCACGAAGTAGCAGAGTAGGCTCCATGTCTAGAGGCATTACGCGTTCGTAGTTGCCGATTGGAACCATTGAACGATCACTACCGTTAGTCGACGTCGTCATGTTGAACAACTGACCTTTAAATAAGTGACCAAGGAAAGATTTCGTTACAGAGAACTTGTTTTTACCAGGCATTGCCCAGCCAAATAGCTCTTTGTCACGGCCTTCGCGTAATACAGAAACCTGTTGATGGTAACGGCCAAGGTACGCGTGTGGACCAACAGCTTGTGTACCTGAAAGTACAGAACCAGAGATCACACGAACTTCGCCAGGCATCAATTCATTATCTGTTAAGTCATCTAGGCTAGCGCCGACTACAGTGCGAACTAGACGAGGGTTATTCACTACTGGGCCAGCTAAAGACACTACACGATCCGTGTATAGCTCACCTGTTAGGAATAACTTACCGAACGCGATAACGTCTTGGTAGTTGATGCTCCAAGCCACGTTTTGTGCATTTACTGGGTATAGGAAATGCATGTGGGTGCCAGCAAGACCTGCTGGGTGAGGGCCATCGAAGACATGTTCTTCTACGTTAGACTGAGAAGAGCGTGGCAAACTCGTGCCAGATTTACAAACGTAAACCTTGTCTTCTGTCAGAGCTGAAAGAATGTCTAGACCTGCAACGAATGCTTCTTTTTGTTCATTGATGATCAACTCAGGCTGAGCCGCAAGTGGATTAGTATCCATTGCAGTTACGAAGATAGCCTTAGTAGAAGACTCAATTGCTGGAACCTTGCTGAACGGACGAGTACGTAAAGCGGTCCAAAGGCCAGATTCAATTAGTTGAGTCTTGATCACTTCACGATCTAAACCAACTAGTTGAGCTGCTTCAAACTTGTCGAATGTCACCTGCTCTTCACCTGCCACTTCAATCACTACAGATTGAAGAACACGCTTCGCGCCACGGTTCACTTCGATCACTTTACCAGCTGCTGGAGCAGTGAACTTCACGCCAGGGTTCTTTTTGTCTTCAAAAAGAACTTGCGCTTTTTTCACTTCATCACCAACGCGGACATGCATGGTAGGACGCATGCCAACGTACTCTTCGCCAAGCAAGGCGACTTTTTTGATGGTCTTACCATCATTAATCACCTGGGATGGAGTTCCTGCGATAGGAAGATCCAAGCCCTTCTTTATTGTAATCATACGCACTTGCACTACTTTTATCGGGAAAAAGATTCTTTTGATTGCGTAACTTTTAGACACGACATCAGTGTCCGGTTCTGATGCTGTTTAAAGCACCAAAATCGCAACATCCTATTAAAAATCTCATCACTGTTTTTGGGATGGATTTATCAGGTGCAGTAGTTTAGCATTTTTTAGGAACTTGATGCCATGACCAATCACAGCAATAGTGGTTTTATTTCGTACGAAATAACGCTAAAAGGCTAAATATTAGTCATAAGTTTGAACCATCGCACAAACGCCAACTCACTTTTATTGGGTGTATTAATAATGCATTCACGCTTTGAAATAAGCATTAACTTCCATTCATTTGTTGAAATACTGTTAATACTCGTTTACTCACAGAGCGTCTATCTCCCCCTTCAAAAATGGGCAAAATATAAAAAAGATGGCCAAAGCCATCTTTTAAAAAATCAGCATGTTATGTTTAGTTTATCGACCACCACCCAAGCACATAGGGCTGTCAGGTGCACCGTCTTGCTCGAACTTCCATTCTTCTGGTGTATAAGTGTGGATGGCAAGCGCGTGAATGTGGTTATCTAACTCATCTGCAAGCACCAAATGCACTTGACGGTGACGGCCGATAAGACGCTGCCCGGCAAATGCACCACTTACCACAATCACCTTAAAATGACTCTCCGAACCAGGGGGAACATTGTGCATATAGCTTTCATTAATCACTTTTAGGTAGTCAGGTTGCAAGTTAATATGCAATTTTTTTTCTATGATTTCTTGGATCATATTCAGCCCTCATTGATGCCAACTTGACAAGTATATACTTTCGCTTCGTAAATTAAATGCTCCGCCTCGCATTCTCGGTCCCTTTTTCGCATTAGAGTTTGTAAAATGCGCGGTGAAAAACTGCAAATTTGACAGCTTTTTGTATCTTGGCCCGCCATCATTTGCGACAATAATCTCTAGTTTCCAACTTAATCTATGTTTACCTATGAAAACCGAATTGAATCTTCACGATCGAAGCCTGACGCTTCATCGTTTCCCAAAGCGATCCAATGAAACACTTCAAGCTTGGGATGCGGGTGATGAATACCTCATCAATCACGTGGAAGACCTAGCATTGCCTGACCATCAAAACATCGTTGTTATTAACGATAACTTCGGTGCATTGGCTTGCTGGTTTTCTAAGAAGCATAACGTCACGTTGATGAGTGACTCTTTTATTTCTCATAAAGGCGTTCAGCAAAACTTAGAGCAGAATCATTGTAATAAGGTCGCGTTTCTCACCACGATGGATGATATCCCTGCCAATGCCGACATGGTTTTGATCCAACTACCAAAGAGTAATCGCCACCTTATTTGGTTATTGAGCCAACTACGCAAAGCGCTACCTGCTGCTTGCCCGATTATTGCCGTCAACAAAGCAAAAGAAATCCACACGTCGACCCTCAAGCTGTTTGAGAAATACTTGGGCGAAACAAAAACATCTCTTGCTTGGAAAAAACATCGCTTAGTGTTTTCTCGCGCGAATGTAGAGCCCGCTATTGAAGTCGATCCAATGACGATTTGGGATGTGGAAGGCGAAGACATTCAACTGAAAAATTGGCCCAACGTGTATTCAGGTGAAAGCTTAGATTTGGGCGCTCGCTTTATGCTACAGCATATCCCACAAGATCCAACCCTTAAGCATATTGTCGACCTAGGCTGCGGTAACGGTGTACTCTCCGTGAAAGCGGGTCAATTGAATCCCCAAACGCGCCTTACCTGTGTCGATGAAAGTTTTATGGCTGTCGAGTCAGCGAAACAAAATTTAATTGATAATTTAGGTGAAGGAAGAGATTACCAATGTATCGCAAATAACTGCTTGGACGGCTTTAAACCTGGTAGTAGCGACCTGATCATGTGTAATCCACCGTTTCACCAACAGCAGGCCATTACAGACCATATCGCTTGGCAAATGTTCTGTGATGCAAAACGAATCTTAAACAAAGGTGGCAAGCTGCTGGTCATCGGCAATCGCCATCTCGGTTATGACGCCAAACTAAAGCGTCTTTTTGGCGACAGTAATGTAAAATTGGTCGCCTCTAACAATAAGTTTGTCATTTTACAGGCAACAAAAGATCCTGCTAAATTAGGCGCAAACTAGGGTCTGAATTCAGAAAAATGGTTAAAAGGAATAATATAATGAAAAAACTGGTACTCGCGGCTTCGGTTGCTTTGCTGGCCGCATGTTCAGCACCTCAACAACCACAACTTAATCTAATGCCGGAGACGACCCTAAGCACTAACCCTATCGTTCAGGGCAAAACATACAGTCTAACCAGTAAAGATCTTCGCGCTGCACAGTATGTCGCATTGGTCGATAACGGACGTTCGAACATTCTTCCTCTTCATGCCAAGCAAAGCCTGCGTATCTCACTGGAAGGGGCGCTCGAACAGCAATTATCTTCTCAGGGGTTTCACTCTGATCTAAATAGCAACAACGCGATTGAATTAGAAATACAAGAAGTATTAGTCAATGTGAAGCACTCTGTTATGGAAAACGAAATGGATGCCAAGGCAGTGCTTGAGATCACCGCTGAAACACCTCAAGGTAAGCTCGTAAAAACCTTTACAGGCACAGCGAAACGTTCTGGTACACTAAGCGCGTCTGACGCAGATATAGAACAAGCGCTTAATGATGTTATCGCACTTACCCTAAAAGAAATGGCCAATGATGCAGAGTTGCGTCAATACATGCAGGAGCGATTCTAATGTTGCGTAAAGCTATTCTTTCTCTTGCCTTGCTTAGCTGCAGTGTTTTTGCTGGTCCAAAAGTTGCGTTTGAAACAACGTTAGGTAACTTCACCGTTGAATTGAATCAAGAAAAAGCACCAATCACAGTCGCGAACTTTCTTAAATATGTGGAAGACGGCAGCTATGAAGGCACTATTTTTCATCGCGTGATCCCGGGTTTTATGGCTCAGGGGGGAGGGTTCAACCAAGACATGCAAATGGTAAAAACGTACGCGCCAATTAAAAACGAAGGAAACAACGGTTTAAACAACGACCGTGCAACCATTGCTATGGCTCGAACCAATCTTCCTGACTCTGCGACGCGCCAGTTTTTTATTAACCTAACTGATAATGACTTCTTAAACTACGGCTCTCGTCCACCAGGCTATGCGGTATTTGGAGAAGTGACCGAAGGTTTCGATGTGATTCAAAAAATGGCGAAACAGCCAACCAAATCCGTCGGTCGAATGCAAGATGTCCCTGAGACGCAAATTGTCATAACCAAGGCCACTCTCATTAAGTAGCAAGCCAATAAGCCCTTTGAATAGTCGAAGGGCTTTCTCTTTTCGTCGCTCGATATTAACGGATCCATTTATGTCTTCACTGCCTTCCATTACTTGGCTGGAAACAGTAAAAAGTTACCTCGACAAACGCCTAATGTGGGTCTTCATGCTCGGTTGTTCGAGCGGTTTCCCTTGGGTACTTATTGGTTCAAACATGTCTGGCTGGCTCAAAGACGCCGGTTTGACGCTGTCTGCTATCGGTTATTTCGGTAGTGTGTTTGCCGTATACGCAATCAACTTTATGTGGGCTCCACTGGTCGATCGCGTCAAATTACCCGTGCTACATCGATTATTGGGACAACGCCGTAGTTGGATTCTCCTTTGCCAGTCTATCATCTTAGTCGCGACGCTTTATATTGCAGAAGTAAACCCGGCAGAAAATTTGATTTTCACCTCTATGCTCGCACTCTGTATTGCAACCGCTTCTGCTACCCAAGATATTGCTATCGATGCTTTCCGTATTGATACGTTTCCTAAATCAGAATCATCCAAGTTACCACAAGCTTCGGCGATGGCGGTGATCGGCTGGTGGACAGGATACTCACTTCCGGGTTACCTCGCTTTCATCAATGCAGACAGCGTGGGCTGGAATGGCGTTTATTATGGTATGGCTATCATTGTGGTGTTATTGATGATATTCACGTTGTTAGTTGGTGAACCGCAAACTCAGCGTGAACAACTGCAACATCAAGCCGAACAACGTCATAAAGAAGTGGTTGGTTCTAAGCTGGTTGCTTGGTTTACCGTGACCGTTGTAGAACCGTTCCTTGATTTCTTTAACCGAAACGGAGTGCGTGTTGCTATTACTTTGCTGCTCTTCGTTTTCTTGTTTAAGATTGGTGAAGCGTTCTTAGGTAGAATGTCGATCGCGTTCTATAAAGATATTGGCTTTAGCAACGAGCAAATCGGTTACTACTCCAAATTAATTGGCTGGGGTGCAACCATGCTGTTTACGTTTGTTGGCAGTATGTTCAATGTGAAGTTTGGTATCGTCCGCGGCCTGATGATTGGTGGTATTGCCATGGCAGCCAGCAACCTGATGTTCGCATGGATTGCGAAAGTCGGCCCGAGTGAGCATTTGTACTTAGCGACCATCATCGTTGATAACTTTACAACCGCCTTCTCAACGGTTGCTTTCGTGTCTTTCTTAACAATATTGACAGGACAGGCATTTTCCGCGACACAATACGCTTTGCTCGCCTCTTTAGGTAATTTTGGGCGAACAACACTCGCTTCTTTTAGTGGGGAATTGGTCGACTACCTAGACAATTGGACGGCTTTCTTTATCCTTACCGCAGTCATGGTAATTCCAAGCTTAATCATGCTTTATTCGTTAAGACACTACTTTACAGATTTGCTAGAGAAAGCGAAGCAACGACACTAACCACGTGAGATTAATAAAAAAAACCACCGAAAAACGGTGGTTTTTACTTTGAATTCGTGATGTTAAGGGTACATGCCGTTACCAAATAGATTAAAGATTCGGGCGACACCTTGAGTGAAAATCATCGGTTCTGTCAGCACCGTCAAACACAAACAGTCTTCCCCGGTTTTGGTAAATGGACTGTGCTTATTCGATGCATCTCTTACCAGCAGATCGCCTTGCTCATAGTGGCCATCTTCATCACTGAATCCACCATGTAAAACTAAAGTTGACTCCAACCCCTTATGGGTATGCTGTGGAATCCTTACATCTTCACTGATGTACATCAGGTTTACTCTTGCGTCTTCCCCAAAATCGATTTGAGCACTAAAGACCTTACCGCCATAACTCTTCCAATCTCCGACTAAGTCAGTGTACCGACTCAACGTTTTTGGAAGCTGAAAAGTTTTACCCGCAACGCTTACCGAAGCGACTTCTCTGATAATAATATCATCACAGGTTGGCTTTGAATTAATAATGTCACGAAACATGAGGTCAAAAGTAGGGTCATAGTCAGCCGGAATATCATTGGCGACATCACAGGCTTGGGCCGCTTCCATTTGATTGACACATGCACGGCAATAGGAACATGTTTCCAAATGGGTTGCGACCACTAAACCAGAAACCGCATCGATACTTCCTGAAGCATAGGCCTCTAACAAGTTGTTATCTGGGTGTTTGTTCATAGTTGCTCCGTATGCATCGAATGCCTTAATTTTTCTACCGCCAATCTTAAGCGCGATTTAACGGTGCCAAGAGGAATATCGAAAAGCTCCGCAACTTGTTGATGGGGCATTTCCTCTAAATACACTGCCCGCAGAACATCTCTCTGATTTTTGGGCAGTATGTCTAAAAACTTAACCACCTGCTCTTTGAGCATGTCCTGCTCCGGCGAATAATGGTCAACCAAATCAGGGGGGTAGTATTCCGATGGCCAGATGTCATCAGAATGAATATGCAGATCTTTGCCTTTCTGTTTTCTCAGTAAGTCAAAGCACTGATTTCGAATAATCGTGTAGATCCAGGTTGATAACGCGCTTTTCGACCCGTCATATAAATGGGCTTTTTGCCACACCGTCGCCATGGCCTCTTGCACCATCTCCATCGCCACTTGATCGTTACCAACATGCTTATAAGCGAACTGCTTCAGTTTCGGTGCATAGAAACGAAATACAAAGGCAAACGCGTCGGTGTCTCTCGCTTTTACCCTGTCCATGTATGCGTTCCACTCGCTTCGCCCTAGTTTCTGAGAGTTATCACTCATCATAATCAACCTTAATAGTCGGGAGGAGTCGCCTCCTCCCTCTTCATCCTAATTCGTGATGTCATTAACCAAAAGGTTAAAGCCACCATTATCGTCAATGGCAATAGCTTGATATACCATACCATTTTCTAGCGTAGGTAAAGGTGCTGGACCTATAACAGGCGTTTTGTCACCAGGTGCGGTAACCGTCACATAATAATCGCCCGCTGCTACATAAATATTTTGAACACTATCTTTATACGCAAAATTGGCTATCGCTGGATCAATGCTCGAAATATCCTGTGACTGCGTGAGGTAAACATCAACAGTTGCAGCGGCTGGGTTTGCAGCCGCATGTGTCACATTCAGGACGGCACTCGTTGCAATCGATCTTCTGTTGTCTTCAACGACTAGCGCTTCAATATCAGACACTAAGCCAATCGCATATACGCTATATGAGTTGCCTGGAGCAAAGGCTAAATCTGCGCTAATAATTGGGGTTGCTATACCTTGCGCATCAACCTGAACTTGGTAAGAGTCTGAAGCCAATGTTTGATAAGTTGAGATGGTTTTAAAGGCTACGTCTGAAAGCACTGTTGTACCATCTAGAGACACATCAACGTTCGGGGCGCCATTAACTAGGTGTCCGACCCGAACGTCTGATTCTGCGGACGGGAAATCACGCATAGAGTCATTAGACACATTTTGAACTATAGTCGAACCCTCGCCATCGAGAACAAGCAATTTTACGGGTGACTCAGATACCGAGCCGCCTTTATTTATCGCAGCGACGGTTAAATTGCTGTTTGGCGCTAGAGTCAATGGGCCTGAATCAAAGACCGGCGTGTTCGCCGCATCAGAAGAATCGGTCAAACGAATCTGGTATTCGCCATCTGGGATATTGAGAACGTTAGTAAATTGGGTATAGGCAAGGGTCGCGACAGGGTTCTCATTGGTAAGGTCTGCATCAGGAGTCGTAACAAATACATTGACTTGGGTAACACCAGTCGCGGCGTGGACAACTTGCACATCCAGACTCTGGTTATTGGCCATCGAATCTTCTGAACGTGTCACAATAAGAGGTTCTACCGACCCATCAGCCGCACTACCGACAACAAATGCGGTGTAAAGAATATCATCATCAAGGTAGAGCGGCGCGTTGATGACTTCCGCCGTTTGGCCACCAGGCAACTGAACGTCGACAGCAACATCATACGTCCCTTCTTCAAGTCGTACATAACCAGATCCAGAGCCATAATCAAGGTCTGACAACGCCTCATTGCCGTTAAGCAGAACATTGGCACGAGGCGCATCCGGGGACGCATGAACAGCCTGCAAATACGTGTAGTCTTTGCTGTCGCTGTCAGAACCACAAGCACTGATACCGAGCACAGCGACAACGGTCACTGCTAGTTTTGAAAATCCATTCATATCTTAGTCTCTTTTTTGGGAGGGGCTTCAATGGCATCATTAAGAAATTGCAGTGCAGGTAAACAATCCTCTGCTCCTACCAACTTTTCAAACAACGTACTATCGAGAGGTAACAGCTCTAACCAACGTTGAGCAACCCATGATGGATCATCATAGAAACGGTGTTGATAGAGATTTCCGAGTTGGGGAAACTGTTTATAAACATGATTCAACTGTTGACTCAAATAAACAAACGCCGGGGCGGGCTCTGGCGCTTGCCAGTTGCCCATCCACTCAACTTCCGCATGGCGAAGGCCATCTGAGTCCGCTCTAACGCGTTTAACGATGAATCGTTTCTCACCAACAACAGTAATACCAAGAAGCCCATCACTGAGTGTTTCAAAATCAACGATGGTGACCAAAGTTCCGATCGATGAAACATTCCCAACCGCCTTGGCGTCGGTTCCATTGCCCACAAGACAGACCCCAAACCCTACGTTTTGGAGGCAGCATTCTTTCACCATGCGTTTGTATCTTGGTTCAAAAATACGCAGATTCATCTTGCCTTCAGGTAATACGACGGAGGTCAGTGGGAATAACATGACTTCTTTCATTCAAGCGTCCTCTTTGATTCATAAAGTGTTACGAAGAGGACACAAATAGGATCACTAACGATTTTTGTTGGTTAATCGACTGGCTTAAAAATTCATAAAACCGCTTGCGCAAACGATCCAAGTCACACAAACACTGCAAATCGATGCAACAAATAAAAAGTTCCATGGCATTGACCAATTACGTGACGATCATCACTAAAAATATTTACTTTTGCACCGTTTATCACTTTCATTTGAGATTTTTATCGCTATTATTCCCGCCAATTGGAAAGCGCAGCGAAGATTGCGTGTTCTGAATCATTACAAACATAGAGAGTCCACTTATGCGTAAATCACTTTTAGCTCTTAGCCTACTAGCAGCTACATCAGCTCCTGTTATGGCGGCAGATTACTCTGACGGCGATATCCACAAGAACGATTACAAGTGGATGCAATTCAACCTAATGGGTGCATTTGACGAACTTCCTGGCGAGTCTTCACACGATTACCTAGAGATGGAATTTGGCGGTCGCTCTGGTATTTTTGAACTTTACGGCTATGTTGATGTGTTCAACCTACTATCTAACCCAAGTAGCGACAAAGCAGACAGCCAAGCAAAAATGTTCATGAAATTTGCGCCTCGCATGTCTATTGATGCTCTAACTGGTCAAGACCTATCTTTCGGTCCAGTTCAAGAACTATTCGTTGCATCTGAAATTACTTGGGATGGCGTAAACACGACACCTGACAAAAAAATTAAAGATTCAAACTGTGGCAAAAACCCTGATGGTAGCGTAAAAGCATGTGTTGATTCGGGCACTTTCGGTGTAAACCAGCAGAAAGTTGGTCTAGGTTCAAATGTAGAACTACCATGGTTTGGTAAAGTAGGCATGAACCTATACGCTACTTACGATTCAAACCTAAAAGACTGGAACGGTTACCAATTCTCGACTAACTGGTTCAAACCTTTCTACTTCTTCGAGAACGGTTCATTCGTCTCTTACCAAGGTTACATTGATTACCAATTCGGCATGAAAGAAGAATATTCTTCTGCTAGCAACGGCGGTGCAATGTACAACGGTATCTACTGGCACTCAGATCGTTATGCTGTTGGTTACGGCCTAAAAGGTTATAAAGATGTTTACGGCATCAAAGACTCTGACGGCTTCAAAACGACTGGTTTTGCTCACTACGTAGCTGTCACTTACAAGTTCTAATTGAACCAATAAGTTTTCCCCAAAAATGGCGCCTCTGGCGCCATTTTTATTTGCTTTCCTTTTCTCCCTCATTATCCTTGCAGCAAATCTTTTTAATGAGCGCGTTTGGTGAATATTCTCATCCTTGGTCCAGGAGCCGTCGGTTCACTCTGGGCGACTAAATTCAAACTTGTTGGACACCATGTTTCATTGTGGGGACGTACCTCTGAGAGCGAGTTGTCGCTTCAACTGGATGATGCTCCGCTTACCACTTATTCCAATCAAAGCATTACCTCTGTACAAGAGGCTGATTTGATTTTAATCACGGTAAAAGCTTGGCAAGTTGAATCCGCCATTGAACCTCTTCTTCCCTACATCAGCGAAGACACCATCGTGATGTTAATGCACAACGGGATGGGAACCGCGCCACTCATCGAGGCAAAGCTGGCCAATAACCCTATCGTGATTGCCACGACAACGCACGGCGCATACAAGCCAAGCAAACAGCAAGTATTGCATACTGGTCATGGATACACACAGTTAGGTGGTTTTAATGCTAAAGGCGCTCAATGTGACTTCCTTGCCGAAGTGATGAATCACGCCCTGCCTGAGGTGCACTGGAACCCTAACATCAACGGAGCCTTGTGGACCAAGCTTGCGATCAATTGCGCTATCAACCCACTGACCGCTATCCATCAATGTAAGAATGGTGAGCTTGCCGCTAATGAGTTTGCGATCGAGTTGGCTAACATCACTCATGAGTTGGTAGAAGTCATGAATAAAGAAGAGATAAAGGTGGATTTTGACGCACTTCACGCCACCATAATGCAAGTGGTTAACGCAACTGCGGCAAACTACTCTTCTATGAGGCAAGATGTTTTTCACCGACGTCGTACCGAGATAGACTTTATTACTGGTTATCTACTGCAAACCACCGAAAAGCATCAAATCAGTACGCCAGAGAACACCAAGCTCTATCAACGCATCAAACAGATTGAACAAAGCTGGACTGAATAATGAAGAAAAAGATCTTAGTACCTATCGCACCGGGCACAGAAGAAATGGAAGCGGTCACCGTCATCGATATCATGGTTCGTGCAGGTTATGAAGTGACGGTCGCAAGTGCCGACTTTGATGGTGCACTGACGATGAAAGCCTCTCGTGGCGTCACGCTGACCGCGGACTGTAAATTGGTCGATATTGCCGATGACGAGTTTGATGCGATTGTACTCTCTGGCGGTGTCGGCGGCGCGGAAACCTTCCGTGATAGTACTATCATGATTGAGATCCTGAAACAGCATATGTACGAAGGTAAACTCGTTGCTGCAATTTGTGCCGCGCCAGCGTTAGTGCTTCAACACCACAATTTGTATCCAGAAGCGCTCATGACTTGCCACCCGAGCTTTCAATCTCATATCCCAGACGACAAATGGCGAGTCAAACGCGTGACCATGGATGTGAACCACAATCTCATCACTAGCCAGGGGCCTGGTACTGCGCTGGAGTTTGCGATGGAGATTATCATCCAACTTTCAGGCAAAGAGCATGCATGGACTGTTGCAGAGCCTATGGTGACACTGCCTACCCTCCACTATCACGAGTTCGGTGACGAATAATGTTTGACGTTAATGCAGTACGTAAGCAGTTCCCAGCCCTTAATCAGACGGTAAATCAAACACCTCTGGTGTACCTAGATAGTGCAGCGACAACACAGAAGCCGCAATGCGTCATTGACGTAATCAGCCATTATTACAGCGCACAGAACGCCAATGTACATCGTGGTAGCCACAGCTTAACGGCCAATGCCACCAGCCAATTTGAAGCGGCACGTGACACAGTGGCGGAATTCATTGGTGCAGCCAGTTCAAAAGAGATCATTTGGACACGTGGTGCAACCGAAGCGCTGAACTTGATCGCGCAAACTTATGCCCGTAGTACACTAAACGCAGGCGATGAGATATTAATCAGCGAGATGGAGCATCACGCCAATATCGTTCCATGGCAAATAGTCGCAGAGCAGACAGGAGCGAAAATCGTTAAGGTTCCGATGACCTCCGATTGTCAGTTCGATATCGATGCGTTTGAAACGCTACTGTCGGAGCGCTGTAAAATCGTCGCCTGTGCACAGATCACTAACGTGACAGGTTCTCGTCAACCTATCGAAAGAATCATTGCCATGGCGCATGCGGTAGGCGCTGTTGTCGTAGTAGATGGTGCTCAAGGTATCGTGCATGAGCAGTTGAACTTGGCAGAGTTAGATGTCGATTTTTATGTGTTCTCAGGTCACAAACTCTATGCCCCTGCAGGTATCGGTGTACTCTATGGCAAGCTAGAACTGTTAGAGGCGATGCCTCCATGGCACGGTGGCGGAAAAATGGTAGATAAGGTCTCGTTTGAGAAAACCACGTTTTCTGCGCTACCAGGCAAATTTGAAGCGGGTACACCAAACGTTGCGGGTGCCATTGCGTTGGCAAAAGCCATCGACTGGTATCAAGGTTTCGATCGGCAAGCTGTCGAGGCTCATCTGCACACTCTACAAGAAAGAGCGTACCAAGCATTAAGCCAATTGGATGACATTCGCATTCTTGGCTACCAACCGAAAGCTTCTGTTCTGACTTTTGTTATGGATGGCGTTCACCACCAAGATATTGCGACGCTGCTAGACCAGCAAGGTATTGCGGTTCGTGCAGGGCATCACTGTGCTCATCCTCTGATGGATGCGCTTAACGTCAAAGGCACGGTGCGCGTTTCTTTTGGTATCTACAACACGTTAGAAGACGTTGAAAAGCTGATTGCCGCCGTCGAGAAAGCGGTTGATATGCTTTAGGAAGGTAGGCTCTAGGATAAAGAAAGGGCCTAGGATCCTAGGGCCTAACATTTTGAGTTACGGATTACGTCGTCTTTTTAGTTGGAAAAAAACAGCGGTCATTCTGAACAGTGAGGAACGAACATGATTCAGAATCTACGGGTCGAATTTGAGGGCGCAAAGGTGATGAATCGAGGCTAAATCGCGTGTGAGTAATAGATTCCTTGTCTCGCTAAGGCTCGCTGGAATGACGTTATTGCGTAAGGCAATTTTCTTATTATCGAGAAGCGAAGCGCTCCGTATTCCAGACATCTCTCAATACTCGATGAAATGCACAAAGCTAACAACGCACTTCTCTAGGAGCTCGGATCCTAGGCCCTATTTCCTTTCTTACTGAGCCGTTTCTTTGATTTTCTCAACAATCGCTTTCAAACCATTGCCGCGCGATGGGCTTAGATGGGCGATTAAGCCAAGTTGTTCAAAGTAAGCATCAATATCAAACGCTTGGATTTGCTCTGCGCTTTTACCGTCGTAAGCCGCCATCACCAAGGCAATCAGGCCGCGTACAATACGCGCGTCAGAATCGGCACAAAAATGCCAAACGCCATTTTGCTCTTTGCTTACCAACCACACTAAGCTTTCGCAGCCCGACACCGTTACTTGCTCGGATTTGAGCTCTTCAGGCATTTGAGGCAGCTTTTTCCCCCATTGAATCACCTGACGATAACGGTCTTCCCAACCTTTAAATTGCTGCATGGTGGCAGCAATGTCTTCACTGGTGATGTCGGTGCCAAATGGAGAAACAGGAAAATCAGTCATGATGCACTCTTCTTCTTTGCGTTACTTCTTGTGCTTTTGAATCAGCTTTTCAACGATGCGTGAAACCGCAACAAAGCCGAACGTTGCTGTCACTACCGTTGCAGCACCAAAGCCACTGGCACAGTCCATGCGTTTTGGACCTTCTGCTGTCGATTTCACACCACATACAGAACCATCTGCTTGTGGGTACTTTAATTGCTCCGTAGAGAACACACAATCGATGCCAAACTTACGTGCAGGATTTTTCGGGAAGTTATGATGACGACGCAAGGTGTCTTTGATCTTCTTAGCCAGTGGATCTTGGATAGTCTTGGTCAGATCCGCCACCATAATTTGGGTTGGATCGGTTTGACCTCCAGCACCACCAGTGGTGATTACTTTGATCTTGTTGCTGCGGCAATAAGCCAATAGCGACGCTTTTGCTTTCACACTGTCGATCGCATCCAACACGTAATCGAAATCTTTGCTCAAATACTCATGTTGGTTATCTGGCGTAATAAAATCGTCAATCAGATTCACCTTACATTCTGGATTAATCAGTTTAACGCGTTCAGCCATCACTTCGATTTTGCTTTGGCCAACCGTGCCTGTCATCGCATGGATTTGGCGGTTAATGTTGGTCACGCACACGTCATCCATATCAATAAGCGTCAACTCACCAATACCCGTTCGTGCCAGCGCTTCTACCGCCCATGAACCTACGCCACCAATACCAATCACACACACGTGTGCAGCTCGCAGAATGTCTACTTCGCTGTTGCCGTAGAGACGACGAGTACCACCAAAACGTTGGTTGTAGCTGTCAGATGCCGGAGTATCGAGTTCACGCATATTGAAAGTCCAGATGATCGATAGAAAAACAAAGAGTGCGATTTATACGCACTCTTTGAGGAAATGTCTAGATGATGAGAGGCGATTCGTCTCGCTAGGCAGTTATTGTAACTTCTCTGGCGGTAAAGCCCAAGGTGCTTGCGTTGGTGTATTTTCCAAGCCAAGCTTCCACACACGGCCAAAGTGCTTGTAATGACCCGCCTCGGTACCCGCACGTGGGCCCATACCGTGATAAAGATCGAGGTGGTTTTGTTTCACCGCGCCGCCCGTGTCTAACACAATAAGCAGGCGAAGCTGGTGTGCACCACTCCATGTGCCATCAGCATTAAGTAACGGCACTTCTGCTAAGATTGGTGTCCCCATAGGCAAAATAGAACGATCGCCAGCGACTGACGCCATTGGTAATAGTGGGATACCTGCAGAGCCCGTTACTGGGGCGTCAGCTTGTGGTGCAAAGAAAACGTAAGATGGGTTTTGCTCTAGCAACTCACGAACCGTCGCTTCGTCATTTGCCATTACCCACTCTTTGATCGCTTTGAGTGACATCTCTTCACGTGGCACTTCACCACGCTCAATCAGAATACGGCCAATACTCACGTATGCTTTGTTGTTTTTACCCGCATAAGCAAAATATTCCAACGTGTCATCATCTTCAAAATGAACAAAGCCGCTGCCCTGCACTTCCATCATAAACGGGTCGATCATGTTTGGCGCATAGCCAAGCTCCAAGCCTTTACCCTCTAATGCACCATTGTAAATCTCAGCACGTGTCGGGCAATCTGAACTGCAGTTAGGCAGACCATACACCGGATATTTATAGGTTTCGTTCGGTTCGTGACGCAGCTCCATCACTGGTGAGAAATACCCCGTGAACAACACATTGCCCTTCTTATCACCACCGCCAAGTTGCGCCGCTTGAATGCCATATGCGCTCAAGTCGCTGGTTTCCCCACTTTGCAAAGCCCATTCACTCAATTTTTCATACAATGGCTGATACATCTTTGCCATGCGAGTTGATTTCGTTACAACTTGTTCAGCTTGTTTATTGAACTCCGTAAAGTCGCGCGGTTTATTCGATTCAACCACATCAACCTTATTCAAAATACTAGGAAATTCACCATCAAGGTATTGCTGAGCACGATCATTTTGCTGAGCACAGCCAAACAGTAGACCCAAAGAAACAATTGGAAGAAGTTTTTTTAACACGTCTTTTTTCCGTAATAGAAGATAGCGAAAGGATGACAAACAAATGTATACGACGCAATTGAAAAGCTGCGACAAAGTTTATACCCAAGTAACCTCGAGATGCTAGGTTCAGCGAGAATACTTTGACTTGTAGACGAGGCAACGATTTGAAGATCTAGTGTTTCTAAATTAAAAATCGTTAACAATGTATGCAAACCAAGGCAACTCGCCCTTAAGCAAGGATCTAGAAGTTATTCGGACATAATAGCAAAAGAACAATCAAGGTATTGTCCAGACAATGTTTGAAAACGTGCTTAGCTTTAAGGGATGGTGAGCACACGGTTTATCCTTATTGGCGCAGTAAACCGTGTCTCAATACGGTATGGTGACTAGCGGATAGTTAAGTCAGAACGACCTTCTAGATGAAATACGGGCAAATAATGTGCATTAGCATCAAGCTTCATTTCCGTATGCTGTTGATCGACAAAGTTAAACCTGCGAACGGTTGACCCCACTTTGTAACGTAGAGAATCGCCATCAAATTCAAAGCCTGTCGTCACGAAAGCGCCATTCACTGTTACACCACGTTCACTAAGGACAAACTCTTCACGCACGTATGGGGCAACCTCCTGTTCTACCCACTTTCCATATACCTTCGACTTGGCAATCGGAGGGTTGATGTAACGAATGAACACGTCACCATACATCATAAAAGCAACTATCGTCCCCACAACGGCTATAAGCATTATCGAGCGCTCTAACCATTTGCGAGGCATCGATTTTTCAGCGTCGATTTGGGCTGAGTTTTCAACCCCCTTATTTGCGGATAACACCATAGTGCCCACGTGTCCACGTAATAATAGATAACTCATTATAATCTTTCGCCCTTCATCGGAGGAAGGGGGGGATCAAGGATGTTTGTGTTTCATTCCAAAATTACTCTTGCGAACTCATGAATAAATAGGCAATAATAAAACATAAATAACCATAAGGACTGGCAGTCGTGAAAATTCGCAGTACCGCTCTCGTTAAAGGATTCCGCCAATCAACGCCATATGTGAACGCTCACCGAGGCAAAACCATGGTAATAATGTTAGGCGGCGAAGCCATTGCTGATAAAAACTTTGGTAACATTATTAATGATATAGCATTAATGCATAGCCTTGGAATTAAGGTTGTCGTGGTTTACGGTGCACGTCCTCAAATTAACCAGTTACTAGATAAACATACACTGACAACACCATACCACAAAAATACACGCATCACTGATGAAAGCGCACTTTCAATAGTTATGCAAGCAGCAGGGCAACTCCAACTCGCGATTACCGCTCGTCTATCCATGAGCCTCAACAACACACCAATGGCTGGCACACAACTCAACGTTGTTAGCGGCAACTTTGTGATAGCGCAACCACTTGGGGTGGATGATGGTGTCGACTACTGCCACAGCGGTCGCATTCGCCGAATCGATACCGATGCCATTCACCGTACTCTTGATCAAGGCTCGATTGTTCTTCTCGGTCCAATCGCCAGCTCTGTTACGGGAGAGTGCTTTAACCTGCTTTCTGAAGAGGTTGCCACTCAGCTTGCGATAAAACTAGGCGCTGATAAGTTGATTGGTTTCTGCTCCGAGCAAGGGGTCATTGATGATAGCGGTAATGCCATCGCAGAACTGTTCCCAATCGAAGCTGAGCATGTGATTAAACGGCTTACCGAAACCCATTCACCAGACACCGACGATAACTCCGGAACATTACGCTTTCTCAAAGGCTCTATCTCTGCTTGTCGTGCTGGTGTCCCACGCAGCCATCTTATTAGCTACAAAGTCGACGGTGCATTGATTCAGGAACTGTTTTCTTTTGACGGTATCGGCACGCAAGTGGTGATGGCCAGTGCTGAGCAAGTTCGCCAAGCAAGCATCAATGATATTGGTGGCATTCTAGATTTGATCCGCCCACTTGAAGAACAAGGCGTGTTGGTTAGACGCTCTCGCGAACAGTTAGAACAAGAGATTGGTCAATTTACCATTATTGAAAAAGATGGTTTGATCATTGGCTGTGCTGCGCTGTACCCATATGTTGAAGAGCGCAAAGCAGAAATGGCCTGTGTGGCGATTCATCCCGATTATCGTGATGGAAATCGAGGGCAAATGCTCCTTAATCACATGAAGCAGCGTACCAAGTCAGACAACATTCATCAAATCTTCGTTTTGACAACACGTAGTTTGCACTGGTTTAGAGAACAAGGCTTTTATGAGGTGAGTGTCGATTACCTACCTGGAGCGAAACAAGGACTATATAACTTTCAACGTAAGTCAAAAATCTTAGCACTGGACCTTTGACGTTATGCATAAAACCTAGCCATTTAGCTTAGAAATAATTATGCAATGCTTTACATTAAAATTGGTCGCAAACCAACCTTTTCAATATGCATGCTATTGGCTACACTTCGCGCTTCAACGGTTGACTTTTAATCAATCCAAAAATGGATCTAGGTGAATAACTCTCACCCTAAAGTGCCGAACACTGAAACTTGCTCGGCATAACACATCAAGGACAGTTGTTACTCTTACAATGAATATGATGAGCACTGTTATGAGAACTATTGTTTGCAATTCACTGCAAAGCTTCTGGGATATGGCAGATAACCACTTTCTAGAAGGGCTGCACGTTCACTGTGTATTTCCAGTCAACGATGCCATTAAAGATTTTATTCTCACTTACCAACATCAATATAAAATTCATCGCGTGTCTTTTACCAACGCGTTTACTCAGAATGATTAAAGAAAGACCGAGCATTGCGCTCGGTCTTTTTGATTAACTGGTTAAGCGTGACACTAACCCACTGGCTCGAGTGGTTTTCACTTTGATGCCACGCTTGAGTACATTCATCTCCGCATACATCGCGAGACGCTTCTTAGCACGGGTTATACCTGTGTAGATCAGCTCACGAGTAAGGATTGGACTGAAATCCGGCGGTAAGATCATCAGCGTATACTCGAACTCACTGCCCTGTGATTTGTGGATGGTCATCGCGTACGCAGTTTCATGTTCAGGGACTCGGCTCGGTAGCACAGACTTAACGCTGCCATCGGGCAACTCAAAGAACACTTTCAAGCGTGGTTCACTTTCGCTGTCATCTCGCATACAAATGCCGATATCACCGTTATACAACCCTAAGCCGTGGTCGTTACGCGTGACCATAACTGGCCTACCGTGATACCAAAGCTCATCTTGAGTTTGGATTAACTTACGCGCGGCTAGTGCTTTTTCGATGCGTTGATTTAAACCTGTCACACCAAAATCACCTTCACGAATCGCACACAGCAATCGGCATTGATTAAAGGTATCTAGTACTGCTTTGGCTTTGTGCGTCTGGGTTTCTGGCTCACCCGTTTGCGAGTTCACCTCTTGCTGCCCGATACGCTTCAAATAACGACCGTATTCTGCAACCAAGGTTTGCAACATCTGGTTGTAGTTTTGACTACTCAGCGCGAAATGTTCGATATCAGCAAAATCGCGATTCCAAACATCATCCACTTTTGCCGCTGAGCCGGCGTTAACCGCTTTCGCTAACTGACCGATACCAGAACGGGCATCAAATCGGTAACTCTTTTGCAGCATACACAAGCTATCCGCAATCGAAGCATTGTTGTTGGTGCTGTACGCTAAGGTGTCGAACCCCGTCAGTTTGGAGACCGCTGACGCTTGTTCTTTACCAAAACCGAAAGCATGGAACGAGCAAATATCCCCCAGAACCGCGCCGGCTTCTACCGATGCCAACTGATCTTTATCACCGAGCAGAATCAAGCGAGCGTGCTTTGGCAGCGCATCCACGACTTTATACATCATCGGCAAGTCGACCATGGAGGCTTCGTCCACGACTAAAATATCGAGATGTAATGGATTTTGCTTGTTGTGACGAAACTCAACGCTGTTCGGGATTGCGCCTAACAGACGATGCAATGTACTCGACTCGGTTGGAATTTTTGCTTTGAGCTCAGTCCCAACCGGTAGTTCTTGTATCGCTTTACCGATGGATTCGGTCAAACGTGCCGCGGCTTTACCTGTCGGTGCCACCAGCTTGATGGTGAGGTTCTTCTCCTGCCCTGCTTGTTCAATCAACGCAGCAAGCAGTTTGGTTACTGTGGTAGTTTTACCCGTGCCCGGACCACCCGAGATCACCGCAAAGCGACGCGTGAGTGCCACAGCCGCAGCGACCTTCTGCCAGTTGACACAAGCCGATAATGGTACGAGCGCATCCAACACTTGCAGGTCGTGAACTTGCTTCGTTTGGCTGACCGCCGCATCAATGGCAGCCCAATCTAAACTATCCATGGTGACCACATCCAAATGGTCACACACTAACTGCTGACGTAGCACTTGGTTGCTGGTTCCCGTCTCCGCAGCTTTCGCTAATGCATTGAACAGGAAATGATACTGACGAGCGAACAAGTGATTTAACAGCTCAGACAAACGTGCAAATTCTTGCGGTTGCAGATTCACTATCGCACTTAATTGATGGAGTTTGCCTGCTAGCGTCACTTCGTAATGCCAGTAACGGTGTAGATACAAACGTTCGCCATCAAACATCATTGGCAGCGCCTCACCATGTGCACCAACCAATGGTGAGTTCTGTAGAAGCTTAACCCAATCAATGCCTTGTAACTGGGCATTTAGCACTAAAGCCGATTCACCAAACAAACCGAGTTTGCTAGCAAGATCAACCGGCTGGCCTTGATGATCAAAAAGGGGCAAACAGATGTGTCCTTTGCCTAACTCACTGCTGACCACGCCAGTAATAAACGCCAACTCTTGGCTGTTTGCTTGCGAATAAATAAAGCGCGCGAACTGGTAGTCCAATTGGCGAATCGCTCCCTTACTTGCTAGTGACTCTAAGGTTGCCACTAGCTCTAACGTTGCCATTACGCTGTTTTGCTCAGAAAGAAGATCATTGGTTTTCATCAAATTAACTCCATCTGACCCGATTCACTCGATCGCGTATCCAGTACTTGACCATCAATCAAATGATCCATCTCTTGTAAAAATTCGAAGCTTGGTTTAGCAGAAAAAATGCCGTGTTCACTTTGCCCATCCATACCACGTAAGAACAGGTAATAAACGCCGCCAAAGTGCTGTTGGTAATCATAATTTGGTAGCCTACTGCGTAAGAAACGATGCAGCGCCAAGGCGTAGATTTGGTATTGCAGATCGTAGCGATGATCCGCCATAGCCGACTTTAACGCATCACCATGATAGTTGAGCACATCGTCCCCCAAATGGTTCGATTTCCAGTCGAGAACGTAGTATTTTCCTTGGTGCTCGAACACCAAATCAATAAAGCCTTTCAGCATGCCTTGCACAGTTTGGAAACCCAGATCGCCCGCTTTAGCAGACAGCGGATCATGGCGTTGAATCACGCGGTTCAATGCTGGCGCAGACAGCACTTCAATCGGCAGTAAGAACTCCATCTCGACCAAACGTTGCGCCGGACCTTTTTGATTGAGCAGCAGCGTTTTGCTATCCAGTGGCGTCGCCAGCACGGTATCAATCAACTGTTGCAGGATTGGCAGCCATTCTTCATCAAGCTGTTCGCTTTCCATCAAGCCGAGAATGATTTGGGTGTTCTCTTCCGTCGTCGCTGACTGAGTGAACTCAATTTCCTCAAATAAGCTGTGCAGGAAAGTACCCGGACGTGCGCCACGAGGGAAGTTGAAGATAGAACGTTCTGGCTCAACCAATTCCGCTTCATCTTGCTCTTCTGAAGAATCGATATCAAAGCCGGTGATTTCAATCATTGCGTCATGTTCAGCATGGTGAGAGCCTTGCTTGACCAAGCCCGAGTAACTGGTGATACGCCAATTTCTATCAATTGAATTTTGCAGCTCTTTGGCGGTGAGTTCTGCCAACTCCGCTTGTTCCGCCACATACATTTCGTCATGCTGTTTCGGAGGATCGCAAATCACCACGCTGTCGAGGCTCTCTTGCTGCTTTTTAAGGCCAAGAAATAAGTCGTTGATGCCCCCCTCTTGGCCATTTTGCACCAAGTAACCAATCGCACTTTGATGCACACCGGTTGGTTCTTTGGTTGAGCGACCATTACGCAGTGGCGAAGCTCCAATGAAACAGGCATACACGGCGCGCGTTAACGCGACATAGATAAGACGCAAATCTTCAGCAAGGCGTTCTTTATCTGCCTGTTTTAACGACGCATCATTGCTCGTGATATCCAGGACCGTCCGATCGTTCTCAGCATCGTAGTATTTAGCTTCGCTCGCCTCGCGGTAGCCAAACACAAATGGCAGAAATACCAAGTCATATTCCAAGCCTTTGGATTTGTGAATGGTGACGATTTGCACCAAGTTACGTTCCGATTCCAAGCGCTGAATTTGGTCATCGCTGCCACCAAGACCATGCTGTGCATCGCTGATGGATTGTGCCAACCAACGCAGCAAGCCGTGGTCGCTGTCTAGTTCGTTACTCGCCTGCTGTAGTAGTTCACCGATGTGCATCAAATCGGTAAGTACTCGCTCACCATTTTCACCTTGTGAACTCGAACCTTCTTCCAGCAAACGTTCTGCTATATGACGTTTGCTGATCACCGCTCGCAGCATTGGCAATACACCGCGTTGCACCCAAAGCTTGCGGTATTCTTTAAACTCATTGACCGCGTTTTCCCACACGGTTTCATCGTTGTTGAGGGCATCTAAACTTGCTGCATCCAGCGCAAACAACTCTGACGCTAAGCTGGCACGCAATGCTCTATCGTTTTCTGCCGCCAGCACTGCTTGCAACAAGCGTTGTAAATCTTGCGCGACTGTACTGGTAAATACGCTATCTCGGTTAGATAAGTAAACGCTGGCAATGCCTTGGTCTGCCAACGCTTGTTTGACCATGCGACCTTCGCTACCGGTTCGCACCAAAACCGCAATGTCACCCGCTTTAACAGGCTTTTGCTTCTCGCCATTAACAAGACACGCTTGGCCTTGTTGCGCCGAGGTCAAAATGGTTTGAATTTGGCTTGCTGTCGCCTCTGCCATCGCAGTCAGGTATTCACCTTTTGCCAGTGGTTTATCTTCGGCTTCTTGCAGCCAATACGTCAGCGCAGGTTGCTTTTGCCCACCCATGGTCCAAATGCGTTTATCCGCACTAGGGCTGTAACTCACTGGTAGAAATGGAATGTCCGAATCGTAAATAAACGGGCTATCTGGCAACTCAAAAATCTGGTTTACCGCCGACACCATCTCCGCACTCGAGCGCCAGTTAGTGCCTAACGTGTAGTGAGCACTAACTTGATTGCGCGCCTTGATGTAGGTAAAGATGTCTGCACCACGGAAACCATAAATCGCCTGTTTCGGGTCACCGATCATAAACAGACCGCACTCTGGGTTATCTAGGTAAATACGGCTAAAAATACTGTATTGCAGTGGGTCGGTATCTTGGAATTCATCGATCATCGCAACAGGGTAAAGCGTACGAATGCGCTCTTTCAGCAGTGCGGTTTCATCGGTATCAATCGACGCCGATAACTGGGTCAGCAAGTCATCAAACGACAGCCATTGCTTCTGATTTTTTGCCTTCGCCAGCATCTCACGACAATGCTCAATCGCATGCGCTAATAGTGGTGCTTTAAGGCTAATTGGGGTAGCTAGAAAGGCTTCAATGTCCTCAAACACCGGATGCTGCGGCGCGGTGCCTTTCGGGGTTTTCTCAAGCAGCACATTCTGCGCAAATTTTTCCAGTTTGTCTGGATAGTCATACCCCGTCGTTTCTGTTGCCGCCCAAACGTTAACGGCCTCTAACCAAGTTGGCAGCGATTTCTTGGTGTAACTGCGTTTATTGACATCTGAACCTGAGATCAACGCTAAGAAATCCTCTTGGCTATCACGCCATTGGGTTTTCAATGCATCTATTTGTTTTAAGTTTTGCTCGTGCAAATCTGCGAGACTGCCCTGCATTGCAGGCACAGACAAGCTCAATGGTGCGCCTGTTAAGTAGTTACCGATGTCATAAAGCAACTCCGATGGCGAACCCCATAGTTGACGCACTTCGCCAGCCAAAGCAAATGGTAATGGGTAAAAATTACGACGCCAGTAGTCCGCCACCACTTGAGCTTTTAGGTGGCTCTCGTCCGTCACAAATTCATTCTCAAAGCGGCTGCCCGATTCAAAAGCGTTTTGCGTTAGCATGCGTTGGCAGAAACCGTGGATGGTGTAGACCGCGGCTTCATCCATTTGACGCTCCGCTTGCAACAAGATCGCTGTCGCTTGCTTGTGATCATCAATGGCTTCTAGCAGTGGTTTGATCACCGGATCACTGCTTTGACCTCGAGCGAATGCGATCCTCGCATCGTGAATTCGAGCACGAATACGATCGCGTAGCTCGGCTGTCGCCGCTTCGGTAAAGGTCACCACCAGAATTTGGTCCACCGTTAATGGAACGCGGTGCTTGGTTTCTATACTGCCATGTCCCAATAAGAGACGCAGGTACAAACCCGCAATAGTAAAGGTTTTCCCTGTACCTGCGGATGCTTCGATTAACCTTGCCCCATGCAATGGAAAAGTCATGGTTTGCAGTGGTGCTGCTACTGACATTTGCGCCATAACGCTGAATCTCTCCGGATTTTTGACAAGGACGTCTTGAGCTTCAGAGGTTAAGTCATCTCTAAAGATCAACTCGTCCTATATTGTGATCTATCGTTAATTTTTCTATTTATATGTCTAACAGTTTGGAATATTTAGACTTTTGTGCGATCTCACTCACGGTTATCATGATGGAGTACCGTTAATATTCGCCTCACGAGATAAGCCAAGCCTTTCTGGCGGTGATACTCAAAAGAATCATGGTCCCTCTGACCTTGTGGCCGTACAGCGAACGCCCTACACAAAATAATGATTTTCTGGCGGCCACTCTACTCTTTCCCATCCCCAAGCATTCCAACTTAGTTATCATCTGAAGCATCTTTTGTCGCCAATCTTGCACCTTGCAAAACCAACGCCGTCAACATGCGAACTTCGGCTGCGAGTTCATCGTTCCAAGCAGGCCAAATACGCGAGATGTACGCGTTATTGCCTTCACCTGGGCTCAGGTAGCTGTCATTGAAAGCGTCCGCCATTTTCTTGAGTGACTTCTCTTCATCGTCCGCCCAATGGCCACGACTAAAGCCCGCTTCAACACACGCCAGTGCTGTTTTCGGGAAGTATGGTAATGGCTTGGTCATGCCTTCAAAAAACAAACGCACCAATTCGGCAAGACGTTGTTTCGCTTGCGCAGCGTCCGCCATTTCAGGGAAGATCAGATGAACTGCACCTTCCTTGCGGTCGTAACCAATAATATGAGTCTTCTTCACATGGCCAGAAGCCGACATCGCGAGGTGATCAATCCACGCCGCAAGGTAATCTTGCGCACGAATTTTCCCGCTTCGATAACGAATCAAACCGGACTGATAGCATTGAGTGAGCCAACCTGTTAGGCGGATATTCTTACCCTCCCCCCTACTTTCATCAAAAAGCGCATCAAAGATAAGGTCGATCTCTAAATCGTCTTGTGGCGCGCCAGAGAGAAACGCCAACTTATCCACCAGCTCTTCCGCTTGCACGCGGTTGGTTTCAAACTCGATATCACCAAACGCTCCTACTGGCAATTTGCCCTGAGCACGTTGCTCACTCATAAAATGCTTCAGCACATCCGCTTTGGCCGCTGGTTGAGTAAGCGCGGTTTCGAGCAGGGTTGTCAGCAGTTCACCGCGCATCTGATAACTTTCTAACCCGCCTAATACAAACGGCTCATCGTCTTCCATCACTGGTAAAGGCGGCTCAAACATCACTTTCAAACGACGATTAAAGAAATACTGAACCGGCAAACGCCAGAAACGTTGAAGCTCGACCAAATCCAATTCGATGGGAAATGTCGCGCCCAACAAGTAATCATCCAATGCACGGTTAAACTCACGGCGCGCATGACCTTGCGATTGACTGCTTTGGGTCAATGCCGCAGGAATCCACTCTTTGGCATAGCTTGAGTGAGAACCTTGAAATGCGCTTGGGCTGAATGGCACCATGGCATGCACATTCACTAACTCTTTTAACAGCTTATCGCCGGACTCATCAACGGGCTGATTTTCATCGCCTGCCAAACAGTAATTCTGCTGACAGTACTCCATTAACTCAGAAACCAGTACCGATGGCACTCGTTCCGTGTTGTCTTGAATCGAACGCCCTACGTAACTGATGTACAGTGTTTGCTGAGCAGAAAGCATTGCTTCGAGGAACAGATAACGGTCATCGTCTCGGCGTGAACGATCGCCTGGCTTGGTTCGCCCCGTCATTAAGTCAAAACCTTCTGGCGGCATAGAACGCGGGTATACGCCATCATTCATGCCTAATAAACACACCGCTCGAAATGGAATCGAGCGCATTGGCATCAGGGTACAGAAGTTCACTTGGCCAGCGAGGAAACGCTGGCTAACACGGGTGCCAGACAGTTTATTTTTCAGGTATTGGTTAATGATGGATGGTGACAAAGCGTCATTAAAGGCGGCATCAGCAAGCTGTTCTTTTAGCTGGCTTAAGGTATCGCGAATCGACTTCAATGCCATTTCGCCTTCTAACTCCACTGAGAAGAAGTCATCCAGCATTGCGATCAAGGTTTCACGCCAAGCATCAATCGACTGAACATGCGACAGTTTGCGGCGATATTGACTGATTTGTTGGATAAAGTGCGCCAGTTTGCCAGCGAGTTCAGCCCCCATACCTTGCACTTCATTGTATGGCGATAAACTGCCTTCTTGCGCTTTAAATAAGCCCGCCGATTCCGGCATCGCATAACCCAGTAGCATGCGTTGAATACCAAACTGCCACGTGTTTTGACGCGTTTCAGGCAGTTCAAATTCGCTGCCCGTGTTGGCATCGAGTCCCCAGCGAATACCCGATTCTTCCACCCATTGCTTCGCTTGTAGAAAGTCGTCTTCACTTAAGCCAAAACGCGTCAAAATGGCCGGCGTTTCTAGCAACTCTAATAGTTCGGAAGCCAAGCAGCGCGTATTGGGTAAATTAACCAGTTGCATGAAGGCCGCCAAGATTGGGCTCTCTTGGTCAGCGGTTCGGTCAGAAATCGAATACGGAATAAATCGCTCACCCGGCGCATTGCCAAATACGGCTTGAATCGCAGGGCTGTAAGCATTGATGTCCGCCACCATCACGATGATATCACGCGGCTTTAGGTTTGGATCAGCGTCAAACATCGCCAATAACTGGTCGTGTAGCACTTCGACTTCTCGCATCGGACTGTGGCAAGAGTGCAAGCTCAGAGACTTGTCACCCAAGCTCACCACTTGTTTGTGGCTGCTACTATCGATTTTTTGGTCGTCTTGATGCTCTTCTAGATTAAGAATATCCGCTTGCAGTTGATGGAGCAGACTGTCGCGTTCGATCTCAACAAAAGCCTCAATTTCATGGGATTCGAGTTGCGACAACAGATACATGTTGTCACGTCCCAGTTTCCCCATCGAAGCTAATAAACTGTTCCCCACCACATCAGTGTGCAGTTCATCTATCACGTTATCTTCAAGCGAACCTTTGAGTTGCTCACTTTCACCTTGCACTTCAGAATGATCTTCCTGCCACACCACGTGCTGACGGTGCTTCGCCGCCAAACGTGCAAGGAATTTACGGTCACGCACTTCCCCCCAGTAGTAACGGCATGGGTTGGTGAACATCAAATGGACATCAATATGTTCGCCGATGGCTTTAAGCGCATCCATATAACGCGGTGGCAGTGAAGAAATACCAAACACAAACAGACGCTTCGGCAGGTGGTCAAAACTACCGTTGAAGTTTTCTAACGTATCAATGAAGTGTTCATACAAGTTAGCACGATGATAAGGCGATTGCCCCAGAGTGACGGTGTGATCGTACAGCGCTTGCCATAAAATCGGCTGCCACGGGTGTTCGTTTTCTAATTCAGGTACCGTTTGCCCAGCTTCCCAACTCGCTATCCATTCTGGTCGGTACACCAAGTAGCCATCGAAAATATCGGCGATTTTCTCTGCCAATTGATACAACTTGGAGTGGTCACTGTCGTCTCGTAAGTAGCTCGCCAGCGGAGCAAAAGGTTCCTCCCCTAGCAAACCCGGTAATAGATGCATCAACTTCCACGTCATTGCCTCTTTGTTAAACGCACTTCGTTTCGGCACGTCTGGCAAAACTTGAGTAAACATCTCCCAAATGAAGGTCGCTGGCAGCGGAAACTCCAAATTGGCGGCAACACCGAACTCTTTCGCTAATGCCATTTTCAACCATTGAGACATACCTGGGCTCTGTACCAAGATCTGCTCTTTTTCGAATGGATTTTCTAATGGATTGATGCGAATCAGTTCAACAAGAAGTGATTTGAGAACATCGACCTGATTGGAATGATAAACAGTAAACAAAATGGAAGCACCGAACGCCAATGGAAACTAACCGCTAGCTTAGCACAGCCTCGTTTTATACCGCAGCGATCTCGATAGCCCAAATAACAAAAGGTTAGAAGTCGCTCAAACTCTCCATATTCGTCTCCTCTTTTAAGCTAAATAAAAAAGCCTCTTGATCAAAGGATCAAGAGGCCGAAACATTCATGTCAATGTGACAACAAACTAATTTGCTTTTGGTTGCATTAGTAAGTTACGCGCATACTGAATCGATACATACACCACTACGACGGTAGCGACAATTAACTCAACCGTGGCTAAACCACGTACCTGATTGACATAGTGTGTCGCAAGACCTTGCGCTTCCATCCAATGCGCGACTTTAAATAGTGCTGTTGCGCCAATCACCATTGGGAAAGTAAACGCAGCATAACCTGGACTAAATGGCAGTCTTAGTAATTTAAAGAATGCTAAATAGATGATGGATGTCATTAATACTGCAATACCAAAAAGCAAAGCAATAATTACCGGCGATGGATCGCTCGTTACGTTGAGATACCCAGCCAACGAAAGGCTTGCTGGCGCGGCTAAAATCGCCATGGTTGGTTTTGCTGCATCTGGGATTTCATGGGTAAACATGAAACGGTAAATCATAATAGGGAGCATGACCGCGTAAGCCACCATACCGAACATCAAGGCACCATAGGCAATTGGCGCCAACGTTGGGTTACCAGAAAACGAGACATCTGCCACGATAATACCGACAGGTGGCACAAACCAACTTGGCACCATATGGTGAAGTTCAAAGTCTTTCGCTCGGTGATAAATAAATGTCACTAAGAACACAACGTGCAATCCAACCGCGAATAACCATAAGGCATTCCCTGCGACAGGAAAAAAGTGCCCAAGTGAATTCGATACCACCATAGTAGCCATCGCGAAGGTTGGCACGACGCTGCCCACCACTGGGTGTGCAAGATCTTGTCTTAGCAAATGATTATGGAAAAAAAACTTAACCGCTAAGATAATTAAAAGCACACTCGCAATGCCTGCGCTAATCCACTGTCCATAGCCATATAATTCAGCGAAGTTTTCCCAACTCCAGCCTAAGCTTGCAATGCCAAGCGCTAATCCCGCCATTGGGGTTGGTGCGCCCATTACTTTTGCTTTTGTTCTTTTAATCATGACAACCTCAAATCAGGCTAGCTTTCTCTGAAACGCATCTTACACTTGCACTTCGTTCCAATATATCTAATTATTTAGAACAGATGTTCAATTTTACTAAACGCGCGAATATGGCTAATCATATTTCTCTTAAACAGTTAAAAGTTTTCACCAGCATCACGCAACACAAAACGTTAACCGCCGCGTCCGAAAGCTTATTTCTTTCGAAAGCAGCAGTAAGTATGGCGTTATCTGAACTAGAAAAACAGATTGGTCATCATCTCTTTGATCGCGTAAACAACCGCTTAATTCTCAACCAAGAAGGGCTCAAGCTTCTACCACTGGCGGATGAGTTGCTCAACCGCGCCAATGATATCGAAAGTATCTTTGACGGTGACCCAACGTTATCTGGACAACTACGCATCGGGGCCAGTGACACCCTCGGCAATCAAGTCGCCCCTTATCTGCTGAGTGATTTCCGTCGCCACACAGGGCATGTATCACAAAGTCTATTCATTTCAAATTCTGCGCAAATCTGTGACATGTTAATTGACTACGAACTCGACATCGCGCTAATTGAAGGTAAAACACGGCATCCAGATCTCCAATCAACGTCATTCAGCCAAGATGAAATGTGCGTGATATGTGCACCCGATTCTTCTTTTGGTCACGAAGGATTAACACGTCTGAGTGAGCTAGAAAATAGCGAGTGGATTTTGCGTGAAGAGGGGTCTGGTTCTCGTGAATTTTTCACACGCGTGATTGCACCACGCATAGAGCACTGGCATGAGGCTTTCCAGCTTAATACAACCGAAGCGCTGATCAACTCAGTTTCTGCAGGGCTAGGGTTAGGCTGTTTATCACGCTTATCGGCTGAGCCAGCTATTCGAGACGGTCGAGTGAAACAGGTGGAAATCCCATTGGATATGCAGCGCCGTTTCTGGCTTTTGATCCACAAAGAGAAGTATCAAAACCCACTTCTACGCTCGTTTATTGAGTTTTGCCAAGATTGGGAGCGCCGAGAGAATCCGCACCTTAAAGGTGAATAGTTCAAATGCTGGTCACTTAGTTGTACACGGCTCTCATTCTTAGGCCTGCCGCTAGACTTAATTGGTTAAAAACTGTATAAAAAGCCAGTATAAACTCATTAAATTAGAGGACCAACCATGGCTGTAATCGTCAAGTACGTGGTAGAACGCAATGGAGAAGAGAAAATGACTTTTACCTCTAAAGCGGACGCTGATGCATATGACAAAATGCTGGATATGGCAGACGAACTGTTCGGACTGCTCGGTAAAAGTGACCTTCTAGAAGACGAAGGTAAGCAAGAAGATCTTGCGATGTTCCTTGCGCAAAACAAAGAAGAAGTGCTTTATGCACTAGGGGCAAAACGTAGACCTGCCCCTAAAAAAGCGAAGAAGCTTGCTGCTGTTGAAGAAGAGAAGCAAGAAGACGCAGCATAAATACTTTCCTCTTGTTTAAAAAAACGCCGCATAATGTGGCGTTTTTTGTATGGACAAGCTGAGTCGATAGGCTTTTGCGACACATTTCTCATCAGACAAATATATCTTCAAAAAGACAAAACGTATTCATCTACAGACTTTCTCCATTTCCCCTCTTTAAACTCTCCAGGACTCTCTTTATGATGAGTGACAACTTAATTATTTCTTGTCAGTGAACAGACGAGATACAAGACTCAACACATGGAGATCAACTATGGCTTTCTTTTCTTTAGCCTTTGGTACGGCAACTAAAAACCGCGACGGCAAAATTATCGAAGCGTTTTTCCCAAACCCAGTTCTTAACCCAAGCGAAGAGCTAGTGAACGCACTAGCGACAGTTGCAGGTTACGAGCAAGGCAACCAAGCTATCGAGATCTCTGCAGCACAAAGCGCAGAACTGGCAGTAGCATTTGAAGCAAACGGCGATACTGCAAACGCATCTTTCGCAGCAAAAGCAGCAGAATCAGCACAACCACTTGTACTGGTTATCCTTGCAACTGACGAGCAGCCACAAAGCGTTGCTGAAGGCTTCCTAAAACTGCAACTTATCTCTAACCGTCTCGTTAAACCACACGGCACGGTACTAGACGGCATCTTCGGTCTACTGCACAACATCGCATGGACAAACGAAGGCCCAATCGACCTACCTGAACTGGCAGAGCGTCAAATTGAAGCTCGCTTAGCGGGTCGTGCACTAAGCGTCGATTGTGTCGACAAGTTCCCTAAAATGGTCGACTACGTGGTACCAACGGGCGTTCGTATCGCTGACACTTCTCGCGTACGTCTTGGCGCACACGTTGGCGAAGGCACAACGGTAATGCACGAAGGTTTCATCAACTTCAACGCAGGTACCACTGGCGTGAGCATGGTTGAAGGCCGTATCTCTGCTGGTGTAGTGGTTGGTAACGGTTCTGACATCGGTGGCGGCGCATCTATCATGGGTACGCTATCTGGCGGCGGTAAAGTGGTGGTTTCTATCGGTGAAAACTCACTACTAGGCGCAAACGCAGGTCTAGGCTTCCCAATGGGCGATCGTTGTACCATCGAATCAGGACTGTACGTAACCGCTGGCTCTAAAGTACGCATGCTAGACTCTGAAGGTAAAGAAGTCGAAATCGCGAAGGCGCGTGATCTTGCTGGTGTTTCTGACCTACTGTTCCGTCGTAACTCTGTGACTGGCCAAATCGAGTGTCTTGCAAACAAGAGCGCGGTTGAACTGAATGCAGAGCTACACAAAAACAACTAAGCGCTAATTAATCTCTCTTTAAAAATCGCCTCGGCTCAATGAGTCGAGGGGATTTTTGTTTTTCCAATATCACTCAACCACGCAATGAGCCAGAAAGTCGACAAGTACGCACGACTATCGCTGGGATCAGTTAAAGTGAGCAATCACACTCGCAAGTTGTTTGGCTGTTTTCAATAGATTCTCTCGTCCCTGTGCGATCGCATCTTTCAACTCACACGGTGAAGACACCACCGAAAAACAAGCGATAATACCGGCACTCTTTAGAACTTCAACGCCATCGCCAACGCTGCCTGCCAATGCAATCGTTTTGATATCGTACTTTTGCGCTACTCGAGAAACGCCAACTGGGGTTTTACCATGAATGGTTTGACTATCAATACGCCCCTCCCCTGTAATAACAAGATCGGCACCCACTAGCGTTTTCTCAAACTCCACGGTATTCAAGACAATATCAATCCCAGGCATCAGCGTCGCATCAAGAAACGCCAGCAAAGCCGCCCCCATTCCCCCTGCCGCACCTGCGCCTTTTTCAAACTCAATATCGCAATCCGTCGCGGCTTTGACACAATTCGCATAGTGGTGCAGGTTTGCATCTAGCCTCTTGACCATTTCTGGCGTCGCCCCTTTTTGCGGACCAAATACGACCGAGGCGCCACGCTCCCCAGTCAAGGGATTATCAACATCACAAGCGGTTAATACTTCAACGTGTTGCAATCGAGGATCGAGATTTGAAATATCGATGCGTGCAATATCACCAAGTTCCCCGCCACCGAAACCAATCTCACTACCATCCTCTCGGGTAAACCTTACACCAAGCGCCTGAAGCATGCCGGCACCACCATCGTTTGTCGCACTTCCACCGATGGCAACGATGATTTTGCTGATGTTTTCTTCGAGCGCGCGCTTGATCAGCTCACCCGTTCCATAGCTTGTTGCTTTCAATGGGTCTCGCTCTTGAGGAGAAACAAGCTCGATCCCTGACGCTGACGCCATTTCTACCACTGCGGTTTGCTGATCGCCCAAGAGACCAAACTGCGCATTAACTTGCTCACCAAGCGGACCTGTCACCGTAACGGGGATCACTCGACCATGGGTTGCATCAACCAATGCCTCCATCGTCCCCTCACCGCCATCGGCTACCGGCACACAAACGCACTCCGCATCTGGTATTTCGGCCATGATCCCTTCAGCAATCACGTTGGCGACTTCTTTCGCAGACAAACACTCTTTAAAAGAGTCTGGGGCGATTATCACTTTCATAGTTTCACCTTCAAAAGGGTCAGACACCTCTGACCCATTATCATCCAATATCAACAAAGCTGACGGTACCGCCACTAACCACGGATCGAGTGATTCGCCATACGCTCCCACAGCATGCATTATTGTTTTTCATTTTGGAACAACATGAAACCATTCATCGAGCATCACTTCTGGGAGTAAACGATCTATAGTCCTGTATTTCTTCTGTTTCCAAGCGACTGACTGCGCCCCTCCAGCTCTTGTTTGTGAAGAAATTTTCATTTTTATCCCATGATTCAATATGAAACATGCAGTGAAAGAGTTCGCGATATAAACTAAGGAGAAACAACAAAAACAACTAGGTACAACTATGACTGAGCAAAAATACATCATTGCTCTCGATCAAGGCACCACCAGTTCTCGCGCTGTCATTCTTGATCATGATGCAAACATCGTGAATATCTCCCAACGCGAGTTCGCACAAATTTATCCGCAAGCTGGTTGGGTAGAGCATGACCCAATGGAGATATTTGCGACTCAAAGCGCCACGTTGATTGAGGCGTTAGGGAAAACGGGTATCCGTAGTGATCAAGTCGCCGCAATCGGCATCACGAACCAACGTGAAACCACTATTGTCTGGAACAAAGAAACCGGCATACCTGTTTACAACGCCATTGTATGGCAATGCCGTCGAACCGCATCTATCTGTGAAGAGCTCAAAGCAAAAGGTTTAGAGGGCTATATCCAAGACAATACGGGTTTAGTGCTTGACCCTTACTTCTCAGGAACCAAAGTAAAATGGATTCTAGACAATGTACCAGGAGCCAAAGAAGAAGCAGAAGCAGGTAACCTCTTGTTCGGCACTGTAGATACTTGGTTGGTATGGAAAATGACCCAAGGCCAGGCCCACGTCACGGATTACACTAATGCGTCTCGCACGATGCTGTTCAATATCAATACGCTTGATTGGGACGAAAAGCTACTGCATGAACTCGACATTCCTCGCTCAATGATGCCAGAGGTGAAACGCTCCTCTGAAATTTACGCCGACACGAAAATTGGCGGCCAAAACGGCATTCACATACCAATAGCGGGCATTGCGGGTGATCAACAAGCGGCTCTATTTGGTCAAATGTGTGTCGAAGCAGGCCAAGCAAAAAACACATACGGTACAGGTTGTTTCTTACTCATGAACACCGGGCAGGAGAAAGTTACCTCTCATAATGGGTTGTTAACCACACTTGCTTGTGGCCCTCAAGGAGAACCGACATACGCACTTGAGGGTGCAGTGTTTATGGGCGGGGCCTCGATACAATGGCTACGCGATGAATTAAAACTGATCCACAGCGCAAAAGAGTCTGAGCACGTCGCGACACAGGTTGAATCGTCACACGGTGTGTACGTCGTGCCTGCATTTACCGGTCTTGGGGCTCCCTATTGGGATGCGTATGCACGTGGCACCATTGTGGGCCTGACTCGTGGCGTTAACTCAAATCATATTGTGCGTGCCACCTTAGAAAGCATCGCCTACCAAACTCGCGATGTACTGGATGCCATGCAAGCCGACTCCGGTATTAAGCTAGCGAGCTTACGAGTCGATGGTGGCGCGGTGGCAAACAACTTCTTGATGCAATTTCAGGCAGATGTATTGGACACTGATGTACTGCGTCCAAAAGTCACGGAAGTTACCGCACTAGGCGCGGCTTATCTTGCCGGCCTCGCTGTTGGTTATTGGGGAAGCATTGACGAAGTCAAAAACAAAGCGGAACTCGATCGTCAATTTGAGCCGAATCAGGACGATGCAAAACGTCAGCGTCGCTACAAAGGTTGGAAACGTGCGGTGAAATGCGTTCAAGTGTGGGCAGAAATGCACGACGACGAAGACTTATAAAAAGCATAAATAGCAAAGACCACTTCTCCCGTAACAAGGCCGTGGTCTTAAAAATCCGTCGATTTCGTGACCACCTATCATTTAAAGTTAGTATAAGCTTGATAAGGTTAAGCACAATAAACCACGGAAAGGTAGCGGCATATGATGGCATTACATTCTAAAGACAGTGTGTTTGACCTCATTGTAGTTGGAGGGGGCATCAACGGTGCAGGGATTGCTTCTGACGCGGCAGGGCGCGGTTTAAGCGTCGGTTTGTATGAGGCCAACGACTTTGCCTCTGCCACCTCTTCTGCCAGCTCTAAACTCATTCACGGCGGATTACGTTACCTTGAACACTACGAATTTCGCTTGGTATCGGAAGCGCTTGCTGAGCGTGAAGTGATCTTACATAAAGCCCCACACCTTACACTACCAATGCGATTCCGTTTACCTCATCGGCCCTTCTTACGTCCGGCTTGGATGATCCGCTGTGGCTTATTTCTTTACGACCACTTAGGAAAACGTACCACATTGCCTGGCTGCAAGACCATTAATTTGGCTAAATCAGGTTTACTAAAACCCGAAATAAGAACAGGGTTTGAATACTCAGATTGCTGGGTCGATGATGCCCGTTTAGTGCTTGTCAATGTGCTAGCAGCCAAACAGAACAATGCAGAGGTGCGTAACTACTGCCGAGTGGAAAAAGCACACCGAAAAGGGGATCTTTGGCATGTCACGATTCATGATATCATCACAGGACAACGCTTCGAGCGCAAATCGAAAGCGCTAGTCAATGCAGCTGGACCATGGGTGAAACAGTTTTTTGATGAAGGGTTAGCTCAAACCTCTCCTCGTAACATCCGTTTGATCAAAGGGTCACACATTGTGGTTCCTCGGATTCACGATGAACCACATGCCTACATTCTGCAAAACCAAGACTATCGCATCGTATTTATGATCCCTTATCTCGATAAGTTCTCGATCATTGGTACCACCGATGTTGAATACACAGGTGAACCGCGTGACGTCTCAATCTCTAATGATGAAATCGACTACCTCATCGACATCGTCAACCAACACTTTGTCCACCAACTCAACCGTGAAGACATCGTATGGACATACAGCGGTGTGCGCCCTCTCTGTGATGATGAATCAGACTCGCCCCAAGCAATCACTCGTGATTACACCTTAGAACTTGATGCAAAACCTAACCATGCTCCACTGTTATCGGTATTCGGTGGCAAACTGACCACTTACCGTAAACTGGGCGAGGCTGCCATGAAAAAGCTCGCACCGTTTCTGCCACAGATGGGCGAAGGCTCGACAGCAAACCAAGCGCTTCCAGGTGGTGACTTCAACGGCAGTCGTGAACAATTAGCCCAAGACATTCATGCTAAACACGCGTGGCTTCCTATCGAGCTGCTCCTGCGATATGTCACCCAATTTGGTACGCATACTTGGGATTTATTGGAAGGCACTTCTAATGAAGCTGAACTTGGCCGTGTTTTCTCCACTCAGGCTGGTGGCGTATACCAACGAGAAATCGACTATTTAATTGGCGTAGAAATGGCAATCACTGAAGAAGACATCCTGTGGCGCCGTACCAAACTCGGCCTTTACCTGAATAAAGATGAAAAAAAAGCGTTGGCACAATACCTCCAGAAGAAGTTGCAACAGCGGGTCATTCGCCTTTCACAGGTCAGTTAAATGGGCGTTATTGAGCGGTAAGCCCCCCATCTACCATCATCATCTATCGTCATAATAAAAAGTTTTTATTTCAGACCGTTAGCACTCTTACTTATTATTTTTCTTACTTGGGCCTTGCCCGTCATTCACAACCCAAATCGGTATCCGATGAAGAAATCTCTTTTACTCAGCCTGCTATTGCTTGGCGGATGTTCCCTCGCGCCTGAAGAGCCTGCAGCACCGTGTGCGTGTGATGGTTATATCCCGCCCTATGTTAAACCACCGACCTCATCCGATGCCGATAATATCAAACAGCTATTGGCTTATATTACTGATAAAGCCAAAGATCGCTGGGGAGAAGATGAATTCGTTGAAGCAGGCAAACACCGCTACGTAAAATACCTTGATGGCTACACCACTCGCGCACATATCGATTTTGAAGCCGGCAAGATTTATGTTTCGACAATTTCTCAATACCAACCAACAGAGAAGCTGCAAAAAGCCATCGTACAAACCCTACTCATGCCTGCCGACCCAGCGCATGCTGAATTGTTCAGTGATAAAGAGGCGGTACTGCGAGGAAAGCCGTTCTTATTAGGCCAAGTATTGGATCATGATGGTAAGCCAATTGAGTGGGAGTGGCGTGCTAACCGTTATGCCAATTACCTTATCGACAAAAAGCTGCAAACAAAAACCATCAAACGTGGCAACGCCTACTATGTCGAAATCACTATGGTGAAAGATCACTTAGAGCAACGTGAATACCTTTACGCCGGACTCGTTCGCGACGCCGCCAAGCGATATGGCTTATCAGAAGATCTCATCTTTGCGGTGATTAAGACGGAAAGTAGCTTTAACCCTTATGCGGTATCCCACGCAGGGGCATACGGTTTGATGCAAGTGATCCCTAAAACCGCAGGGGCTGATGTGTTTAACTTGGTGAAGAACAAGCCTGGCATTCCAACTAAAGAGTACCTATTTGATCCAGCTAACAACATCGATACTGGTGCCGCGTATTTTTATATTCTGAAAAACCGCTACTTGCGCGATGTGAAGCATCCAACCTCTAAGCATTTCAGTATGATTTCGGCTTATAACGGTGGTACTGGTGGTGTCCTTTCAACCTTTGACAATGACCGAAAGCGCGCGATGAATGAACTAAACAGTCTCAATCCAACTCAAGTTTATGATGCGCTAACAACACAGCATCCGAAAGGAGAAGCAAGACGCTATCTACAAAAAGTGCTCTACTTCCAAAAAGACTTTAGCGAAGGCAATATCTAAGAGTGTATGCCCTACATGTCATCATGTTGGGGCATATTAACACTTCAAATTCAAACCCTTCCCTCAAACTAATCCTTCTCTTAGTGCAATACTGGTTTAAGCTAATAACATCCGCTGCTCATTTTACTCACCACAATCAAAACCGTGTTAATCGAGTTAACAATGAGCAGCATGATATAAGTGAATGACGAATGAGAAGGTCGCGCACAGCAATGAGTTTTTTAATTGAACACTGGCAATTTACCTCAAGCCAACCAAAACGAATAGACGCCTACCCCGAGCAACTTCAAGCCCATCATTGGTACCATTGCGAGCGTAACGATCCAGATACCAAGGCTTGGTTACGTAAAAACCATGTCCCTAAAGCGACACTCGAGCAGTTCATTACCAACGAAAACAGGCCTTCTTTTCATCCACTTGGAGACGATAACTTTCTCTTACTACTACGTGGAATAAATCGCAATCATAGTGTGGTCGCGAAAGAGGTGAACAGTATTCGAATCCTGTTTTATCACGGTGCGCTTATCACCACTCAAACTGGTTCAAACGATGCTGTGCAGAGGCTTCTCCACTCCCTGAATAAGCATAGAGAGCCGGAGAACCTAGCAGGACTCGTCAATCAAATCATTGATAATTTAAACCAAAAAACGGATGATTATAATGACGCAATAGAGGCAAGTTTGGAGCAACAAGACAATCTGCCGCACTCCGATAATAAGTTAAGAATGACGAAAAATAGTCTACTGTCTGTCAGGCACTTTCTTAAGCCTCAGCTGCACGCTATTCACGACATGGTGACCGCGAAACCATCACTCATCAAACTCCGCTCTCATCAATATCGTTACTCTTTAAATACGCTTATTCGTCTTAATGAGGAAATTGACTATTTTTTAGAAGAAATCAGCTTACACCAAGAGGAAAACAAAAATCTGAGGGAACAGAAACTTAATCAAAATAGCTACTTGTTTACTATTCTAGCGGCGATATTTTTACCGACTACATTTTTAACCGGGCTATTTGGCGTCAATCTTGGCGGGATGCCTGGGCTAAAATCCGGTCTATCATTCGCCTTATTCAGCATCATTTTGATCATTATTTTCATCATTGAATGGCTGGTAATCAAACACTTTGGTTTCATCAATAAAAACAAAGATCGCGATAGCTGAGTATCGCGATGATATGCATGGCATCACACCATCAATCGCGCGCTGCTAACCTGGATGCCCGTCTGCTCGTGGGTTGATGAGCATCGCGCCAAATCGCCACACAAACATTCCGAAGGCAAAAATCCACAATGCACCACTGATATCAATCCAAATTAACAAGTTTGCCGGGTCAAAGATGACCCCCAAGCTACGTACTAAGGCTGCCAAAATAATGGCAGAAAATGCGACGCTCATATTCGGTCCTTGGTAAATCATGCGCCCAGTATGCCCCATGGTAACGCGTGCAATCATTGCCAAAATCAAACCGCCTAACCCTCCAATCGCAAACAGGTGAATGAGATTATGGCTGGCAAAGGCGTTATCCCAAGCACCACGCAGAATCAAGCTTAATGGCAAACAGAAGTATGCCGCATGTAAAGACCAAACCAGTGGCTCGCTCAACGTCAGCCATGGCTTCCAACGCAGGAATCGAAACAACTGAGCCACACCAGCAAATAGCATGAGAGGCTTGCCTATCTCAGCAAAGGTCACAGGGAAGAAACTCAAAACAAACAACATCACCAAAGGTAAATTCGCTAACCAATCTAGCCATACTAACGGCTGCGCTTTTTCAAAGTTAAAACGGCGAGCAGTGAAGAATGGAATAACTCGCCCCCCCATCACAGACAGTAATAAAGTGAACCACCATAACATGGCTTGCCATACCGCTGACGAACTAAACGGAGGCAGCCCTTTGATGGTGGCGTAACTTGCGAAGTTGGCAAAGATAGCCAGAAGGAATAGAGGAACGAAAAACAGATTTTTCCATCCTTTAGCACGATAAACACGTATACCGACTTCGTATGCCACAAACAACAGGAACAACGCTTCAATGCTGCTTATCAGCCACAATGGCGCTGGCGTCCACAACAAAATACGAGGTGCAAGCCACAAACCAAACAACGCCAACAAGGTGTCATGCTTGGTGCCGTTAATGCCCGTCCAGTTTTGTACCGCCGTCAACACAAAACCCGCCACGATCGCCATCGCAAAGCCAAACAGCATTTCATGCACATGCCACCACAACGCAGGTACATCAAGCGCACTTGGCTGTCCGGTTTGGAACATCCATACCCATACCGCAATCGCGATGATGGCGTAAATAGAGCCAAACAAGAAAAACGGTCTAAACCCTAAACGCAGCCATGCGGGGATTTTTTCTTCCACTTTTTTATCGGTGATATTCAGCATTGCGATGCCCTTAAGTACCCAATAGATACCGTTCCAAAATTCAACTAAAGCGATCTTACCATAAACATGTAAAAAAAATACATGTTATAAACTCAGACTATCCTTTAGAGGTAAAGCCGTGGTTTGCGCGTTGATTGGCTATCTATGTTTAGGTATAACTGAATAAATCAGTAAAGGGAGTAAAAAGATGTATATTTTCGGCTATGGCAGCTTAATTAACTCCGCCTCACGTCAGTTAACGGGGCAGACTGGCAATGCCATCCCTGTGGTCGCCCACGGACTAGTCCGTTATTGGGGAAAAGTCGATGACAATTATGTTTTGTCTCCCTTGGTGGTCAATGAAGGCCAAGGCCAAGTGAATGGTGTTTTACTAAAAGTGGACAAGCAAGCACTCGCAGAATTTGATCGGCGCGAACGGGGTTATTACCGCATTCAAATTCGCCCAGAACAGATTGAAGCCGAAGCTGAGTTTACCTCAAATAAGGCAATCTGGGTCTATGTGAAAGACGACCCCCAGCCACCTTGCTCGCTTAGCCCGATCATGCAGAGCTATGTAGATACCGTCTTAGCAGGTTGCTTAGAGATTTCTCATGCCTTTGCTGAACACTTTGTACGTCACACGGTAGGTTGGCATCACACTAAAGAGAACGATCGCCATCAGCCGAAATATGGCAATCTCGCTGGGGTGCAAGATCATCATTATGAATTGATAGATAACCTGATTTCAGAACATTCCTAACGTATTCTGCCCCAAGACGAGAACAGCTCTCAAAGTGTTGAGAGCTGTCTTCTTTCATCGTCGCCTTATATACTCAAGTGACTAAACGATTCTCACCCCTTCAGGCATCGCACGCTCCGGAGTTCGCAATGCGCTTTCTGATTCGTCATCCGTTTCCGCACAAAGCAACATGCATTCTGACGTTTCAGCACGCATTTTTGCTTTCGCTAGGTTACACAGCACCACCACTTGTTTGCCCATTAACTCTACTTCTGTGTAGTACGGTACTAGGCTAGTCACGGTTTTCAGCGTTTTCTCACCCACATCAATCTGCACAATGTACAACGTGTCTGCGCTTTCATGGCGAGCAACCTCGATGATGTTTCCGGTACGGAAGTAAGCGATAGTTTCCATCATTAAAATTTCAGTAAAGCTTTACTAAAAAGATAACGTTTACACTAGCAGTGAACCTAATAGTTACAATCGGTAAAGGTCTCATTTTAGAAAGTGATTCCCACATCCAATTGCACTTATTACACAAAGGGTGTTTAATACTCTTGTTATCATTTTTAGCCCACACAAAGGTCCCTCATGGCAACAATTAAGGATGTCGCGAAAGAAGCAGGCGTATCGGTCGCAACCGTATCACGCGTGATCAACAAATCGCCGAAAGCGAGCCAATCTTCTATTGATGCCGTCACACTAGCAATGGGCAAGCTAGGATACCGACCGAATGCCGCTGCGCGTGCACTGGTAAGCCAAAGCACCAATACCATGGGCGTACTTGTGGGTGATGTATCCGATCCTTTCTTCGGCACTATGGTCAAATCCATTGATAACGTAGCGCGTGAGAATGGCAAACACATTCTGATCGGGAATGGTTACCACAGCCCAGATGACGAGCGCCAAGCGTTAGAGCTTCTGATCAATAGCCGCTGTGAAGCGATTGTGATTCACTCTAAAGGTCTGTCTGATGACGAGCTGATTGGTTACGCCAAAGAAGTGAAAGGCATGGTGCTGATCAACCGCCATATCCCAGAGTTGGCAGAGCGTTGCATTTCTCTTGATAACCGCAAAGGTGCTTACTTAGCCACGGAATATCTGATTCGCCATGGTCACACCAAAATCGCATGTATCGCATCATCGCATGACATCGAAGATACCGACGAGCGTTTGCAAGGCTACCAAGCCGCGCTGAAAGATCATGATATCGAACTGGCAAAAAACTATATCGAATATGGCGAGCCAAACAGTGATGGCGGCGAAACGGCAATGACTAACCTTCTGACTAAATCGCTCGAAATAACTGGTGTGGTGGCTTACAACGATTACATGGCAGCAGGTGCACTGGCCGCATTAGACCAAAACGGCATTGACGTACCAGAACAAGTCTCTATGGTTGGCTTTGATGACGGCTTAATTGCTCGCTTCGTGAATCCAAGTTTAACCACAATTCGCTACCCAATAGAGATGATGGCAGAACACGCTGCACGCTTAGCGTTGGCATTATCGCGTAATGAGCGAGTGGAAGATGACACTATCATCTTTAGCCCAACATTAGTGCGTCGTAACTCGGTGGATCGCCTTTAAGGTGCTGTTCTAACAAAAAACCAGACGGAACATAAAGAAAAAGCTCTACCACCGAAGTGGCAGAGCTTTTTCATTTTGGGGTATTTTGAGTGAGCCTTGTTTTTGCGACCTTTAGATGAGCTTTTGACCTACTTTGATCAAAAAAATCACAGCAACCCAAAAGCACTAAAAGGTACTGGTCGCCTAGAAAGCAAACTGATAAGTGGTGCAGAAGCGGTATTCTTGTTCAGGCTCAAGAATACAGCTTGGCTGCGCCCACTCAGGATGGTTTGGTGAATCAGGTAAGAACTGCGTTTCTAATGCTAAACCCGCGTAATCTTGGTATTCACCACCGCGACGATTCGGCGATCCCGCTAGCCAGTTGCCTGTATAAAGCTGCATCGCAGGTTTATCCGTCACCACTGACATTTTTACTTTTTCATCAGGAGAGATCACCCACGCAACCGGTTTAGACTGGTCACGCACTACATCAAACAGGTAGCTGTGATCGTAGCCTTTTGCCATAATTTGTTGTTCATCTTGTAAGAAGTGCTCTGAAACTGGTTTTTCACCTCTAAAGTCAAACCCTGTACCTTGCACATCTTGCAGCGCACCAAGCGGAATACCGACCTCGTTGGTTGGCAGATATTGGCTTGCCGCGATACTTAAACGGTGAGAGCGACAATCTAAGTCCGCTTCAGCGCCCAACAAATTAAAGTAAGCATGGTTAGTCAGATTCACCGGTGTTGCTTTATCTGTTCTAGCGACATACGCAATGCTCACCTGATTATCGTCAGTCAGTGTGTACGTCACTTGCACTTCAAGGTTCCCCGGGAAACCTTGGTCGCCATCTTCAGACAACAAAGCAAACGTCACCTGTTGCTCCGATTGTGCTTCAATCTTCCAACGACGCTTATCGAAACCGGCTTGCCCACCATGCAAACAGTTACCAGCTTGGTTGGTGGAAACGTGAAATGTTTCGCCATTCACATCAAAAAGACCATTGGCGATGCGATTTGCGTAACGTCCTACCGTGACCCCCATGTAGCTCTGCTGCCGCATAAAGCTTTCCATCGACCCCACCCCGAGCAGTACTTCGCGCAATTCCCCGCACGCCAAAGGTAAACGACAACTCAACCATGTCGCACCGATATCCATAAAGGTCACGCGCATGCCGGTGTTATTTTTCAGTTCGACCACATTGGCAGGCCGACCATCAAAGGCGGCCTGCTGCGTCATCGTGATAGTTAATGGCTCAGTCATCTCTTGCTCCTACTGCGGCTTAACGTCTTTGTTGCTAGAGTCTTGGGTTAAAGCACTTCGACTAAACCTGCGCCGTTTTTCGCTTGGCACACGTAGATGGACTCTTTCAAACCCGTTGCCGCTTGGTATTTCGCTTCAACCGTTGCTTTCACTTTATCCACTAGTGCTGGTGGCACAAGTGCAACGATACAACCACCGAAGCCGCCGCCCGTCATACGCACGCCGCCTTGCTCACCGATCACCTCTTTCACCATCTCAACCAAGGTATCGATTTCTTTGACTGTGATTTCGAAATCGTCACGCATGGAAGCATGAGACTCCGCCATCAGTTCACCCATACGCTTCATGTCATGTGCACGAAGTGCTTGCGCGGCTTCTACCGTGCGATCGTTTTCTGTGATCACGTGACGAGCGCGTTTTGCCACCATTTCATCTAGTTCAGAAACTTTCTCGTTAAACTGCTCAATGGTCACATCACGCAGCGCTTTCACACCGAAGATGCGCGCCGCTTCTTCACACTGCTCACGGCGCGTGTTGTATTCACTGTCTACCAAGCCGCGTTTTTTGTTCGAGTTAATGATAACAACGGCCATATCTTCAGGCATGGATACCGCCGTCGTTTCCAAACTGCGGCAATCTAAAAGCATCGCATGATTCGCTTGCCCTTCCGCCGAAATCATCTGGTCCATAATGCCGCAGTTACAGCCTACGAATTCGTTCTCTGCTTGCTGCCCATTTAGCGCGATTTCCGCTTGGCTGATTTCTAGATTGAAAAGCACTTTGAACGTTTGCCCGATCACCACTTCCAATGCCGCTGATGAACTCAAACCCGCACCTTGAGGTACGTTACCGCTGACTGAAATGTCCGCACCAGAAAATTGGTAGCCACGAGCAAGAAGACACTTCACCACACCGCGAATGTAGTTCGCCCACATTTTATCTTGTTGGAAAGTGATTTCTTGAGTGATATCGAACTCATCAACCGCATTGCCGTAATCCACCGAAACCACGCGCACTAGGTTGTCTTCACGCTTCGCTGCTGCCACCACTGTTTGGTAGTTGATCGCACATGGCAATACAAAACCATCGTTGTAGTCCGTGTGCTCACCAATCAGGTTTACACGGCCTGGTGCTTGGATAATGTGGCTTGGTACGTAGCCCAGCACTTGTTCAAAAGAAGTTTTCACGTTTTGGATTAAATCAGGCATAGTAGAATCTCAGCATAAAATTTTTGTTTGAATTCTCGACTGCTTTCATATCTCGCAATCAGAAACGACCTATTTGATTGTCTAACATTTGTCATTCCGGACGAGCCCTAGCGAGCATCTGGAATCTACGTTCAGCGCACTCTGATGGTAGATTCCGCATCACGCTCGTTCCTCGCTGTACGGAATGACATATTTCGTATTTATCGTTAGTTACTGCTCTTTGTAATGCACATCGCTTAAATCACGCAGACGCTGGGCCGCTTGCTCTGCGGTGAGATCACGTTGGCTTTCTGCCAGCATTTCATAACCCACCATGAACTTGCGAACCGATGCACTACGCAGTAGTGGCGGGTAGAACAGCGCATGCAGTTGCCAGTGGTCTATGTCTGTCCCCTCTTCAAAGAACGGGGCGTAATGCCAACCCATTGAGTAAGGGAAAGAACATTGGAATAGGTTGTCGTAGCGGCTCGTCAGCTTTTTGATTGCAACAGCAAGATCGTCTCGCTGCTCTTCGCTGAGCTCACTCATGCGGCGAATGTGCGTTTTAGGAAGCAACATGGTTTCAAATGGCCACGCCGCCCAGTAAGGCACGACTGCTAGCCAATGTTCGGTTTCTACCACAATGCGAGAACCGTCTTTACGTTCAGCTTGTACGTAGTCCACCAGTAGGTTGGTGCCATTTTCTTGGTAGTACGCTTTTAAGTTGTGCTCTTTGCGCTCGATTTCGTTTGGTAAGAAGCTATTCGCCCAGATTTGACCGTGTGGGTGAGGCTGAGAACAGCCCATGGTTTCACCTTTGTTCTCAAACGCCTGAACCCAAACGTAGTCTTGACCTAGCTCTTCGATTTGATCATTCCAGGTATCAATCACGCCACGAATTTTGTCGACTGGCAGTTCTGGCAAGGTTTTGCTGTGATCTGGCGAGAAACAAATTACTCGGCTCAACCCGCGCACACCTTGGGTTTTGAATAGTGGATTGTCTGACTCCGGGGCATCTGGAGAGTCCACCATCAGTGCTGCAAAGTCATTTTGGAACACATACGTGCCTTGGTAATCTGGGTTTACATCACCAGAAATACGCTCGTTCGTTGGGCAAAGAAAACACTTCTCGTCGTAACTTGGTAGTTCATCAATAGCCGGTTTTTCATCGGCACCGCTCCAAGGGCGTTTTGCACGATGCGGCGACACCAAAATCCACTGACCCGTTAGTGGGTTGTAACGACGGTGTGGGTGATCCACTGGGTTAAATTCAACTTTCGACATCTTACTTACTCAACTTCTTAACATTCTTGTCTCTGCGTTCCCCAATAAAATTGGAGTTACAGCTAGGTGGCCAATCAACAACGCGACAACTTCAATTACGCAGGGGGGCTTTGTTTACGAAGGAGAATAGCCTTGCGGGTTATTCGATTGCCATCTCCACGTATCGGCCGTCATTTCTGCGACACTGCGAGTGGCTTTCCAACCAAGGTCTCGCTCCGCTTTCTCTGTGCTTGCCCAGCATTCTGCGATATCACCAGGACGGCGAGGACACTGCTCGTAAGGCACTGGGTGGCCGCAAGCCGTTGCGAAGGCATCGACCATCTCAAGCACGCTAGAACCTTGGCCAGTACCGAGGTTGTAAATGTGCAGACCCGCTTTCTCGCCCACTGATTTCAGCGCTGCGATATGGCCATCAGCCAAGTCCATCACGTGGATGTAATCACGCACACCTGTGCCGTCCGGCGTTGGGTAGTCATTACCGAATACCGACAGCTTTTCACGACGCCCCACCGCGACTTGGGCGATGAATGGCATTAAATTGTTTGGAATACCTTGAGGGTCTTCACCCATGGTGCCCGATGGATGCGCGCCAACTGGGTTAAAGTAGCGAAGCAAGGTGATACTCCAGTCGTTTTCGGCATAGAACAGATCACTCAAGCACTCTTCCACCATGTACTTGCTACGACCATATGGGTTGGTGGTTTCGCCCGTTGGAGAATCTTCAGTGATAGGCACAATGTCAGGATCGCCGTAAACCGTTGCCGATGAGCTGAATACCATGCTTTTCACGCCCGCTTTACGCATGCTGCGTGCCAACACCAGTGATCCATTAACGTTGTTGTCGTAGTACTCCAATGGTTTCGCGACGGATTCGCCCACCGCTTTCAGGCCAGCAAAGTGAATCACAGCTTGAATGTCATGTTTGGCAAATACTGAGTCCAAAAAGGCTTCATCACGAATGTCGCCTTGGTAGAAAGTTGGTTGCTTACCGGTTAGCGCTTCAATGCGGCTTAACACTTCCACTTTGGCATTACACAAATTGTCGACAATGATTGGCTCCATACCCGCTTCAATCATCTGTACACATGTGTGACTGCCGATGTACCCCATACCGCCTGTGACAAGAACTTTCACTATTGCTTCTCCACGATTGCTGCTTATGCTCAGTTAGATGCCCATGGTTAGCAAAGCCTAATTAACCAACCACTAGCAAAACCGTCCATTTCTTAACTGGCTAGAAGTCTACCAATCAAATCCGATCTAATTCCGTGATCAGTTTCAAATAGTGTAAACGTTTCCACCAAATAATAAAGAAACGTAGCAAGAAGGAATGAGTTTAGTAAAACCCCCTTCTGTTAGACCAAACTCGGCTCTTGAAAGGCGATGAGATTTCGACGAAGGACCAGAGTAAACCGTTTTACTAAACGTTTGTGCATTCGTAACTAGCTGTTTAAAATAGTTGAATTTCTCACTGGGACAGTGAGGCCTGCCTACGGGAAGTACACATGGCAACATTAAAAGATATCGCTACCGAAGCGGGCGTTTCCCTTGCAACCGTATCACGCGTGTTGAATGACGACCCGACGCTAAGCGTAAAAGATGCAACGAAACACCGAATCTTAGAAATTGCTAGAAAGCTCGAATACCGTACCAGCAGTTCCAAGAAAGCCACCAAAGAGGCGAAGCAAAACCACCACTTTTTGGCCTTGTACAACTACAAGCAAGAAGCGGAAGTGAATGACCCATACTACTTATCAATTCGCCACGGAATTGAAACCCAATGTGACAAACTGGGGATCACGCTAACGAATTGCTACAACAGTGACATTGACGTTGAAACACAAAAGATCACCGGGGTCCTATTAGTCGGCAAAATCGAAAATGCCATCATCAGCAAACTGCCAAAGCGTCTTGCTGACAGCATTTGCTACATCGACTTCTCGGATGATAACAGCACTTACGACTGCATTGATGTCGATCTTGACCATATCAGTAAGCAAGTGATCACATTTTATATCCAGCAAGGCTATGAACGGATTGGTTTTATCGGTGGTCAACGTGAGACTGGCACAACAGACATGCGTGAAAACGCATTTGTTGAATATGGCAAACTAAAAGGTGTGGTATCTGAAACCGATATTTATCGTGGTGACTTATCCAGTTTATCGGGTTACAACTTAACAAAAGCAATGCTCGCCAAAGGTGATTTCCCGAAAGCGCTATTCATTGCTTCTGATCCAATCGCGATTGGCGTGTTGCGCGCTATTCATGAATTTGGTTTAAACATCCCACAAGATATTGCGTTGATCAGTCTCAATGACATTCCAACAGCACGCTTTACTTTCCCTCCTCTTTCCACGGTCCGTATTCACTCTGAAATGATGGGCGCACAGGGCGTGAACTTATTGGTCGAAAAGTATCGAGACAAAAGAGAAGTACCACTTAAAGTTTACGTATCAAGTAAATTAAAGCTGAGAGGCACGACCAAGTCACAATAAAGACTGGAATACTCATTTCTTTAACGCACTGTAATTTCAGTGCTTTTTAATATTTCATTTTCAACGTCTCATTTATTCCGCGCAGCTATCTCGATATACAATTTGAAAACGCTTAAGTTAAACGTTTTCACAACATTTGTATGAGAGAAGCATTTACGATCCGAACTATTTGGAGGTCACAATTTCTGCGACTAATTCCCGCAGCCATAATCCTTTATCTTCATTATTTCGACTGGTGTGCCACAACATCGCAATGTCAAAATCAGCGACAGCAATAGGTGGTTTCACAGTAACTAAATCGTCAGAAAAACCATCCGACAACGCCATTTTCTCTGGAACAATCGCAATCAGTTCACGCTGTTTGAGTAAATTTCGAATAGTAAGAAAATTGCGCGAGGCAACCGTTACCTTGCGGCTCAAACCATGTTCGGCGAGCTTTTTGTCTACTTGTGTACTTAAACTGCCGTCAGGGCTCACTAAGGCTTGTTCAATATTGGCAAAAGCCGAAATCGACAACTCGCTTTCTCCTTTCAATACCCGCTTGTCACACAAGCAGACATGCTTTTCTGTGTACAGGTACTGGCTATCAAAGTTGTCATCAAGCACTGGCATGCTGCCAATGATGACGTCCAACTTATCGTTCTCAGTAATCGCGACATAGTTACTGCGGTTGACATTGATAAAACTGATTTGCGCTTCTGGTGCGCGTTTGCGGATCTCATCATAAAGCTGTGGGGCGAAGATGAACTCGGCGTAATCCGTCAGACCAACCCGACACACTCCAGTGTAGTTTTCTGGCTGAAATACCGACTTAGTCAGTAAGTCTTTGGCAATCGAGTCGAGCAAATGATGCACGGTCGGAGCAATGTGATGCGCATGCTCGGTCGGATCCATCTTGTGGCCCTTGCGCTCAAACAACGGATCATCAAACAACAATCTCAAACGCGATAAACTATGGCTCATTGCCGACTGACTCACGAAACTCTTTTCTGCCGCTAAACTGACGCTGCGATAACGATAAAGATAAGAGAACGTCACCAACAAATTTAAATCGATATTGCGCCACTGGATATCATCTTTCACTCAACACACCTAATCCCATTTCATTCATAGATGAAATTAAAACTATTAATTTGAATCATTTTAGAGCATTCGATAAATTAGCAACAATGCTTTTAGATAATCAGGCTCAACATGTTTACCATTTTTAAAACCTTTTTTTGGCTTGGTTGGATCAGTTTCGGTGGCCCTGCGGCGCACATCGGTTACTTCCGCCAAACGTTCGTTGAAAAACTCAAATGGATCGAAGACAGCGAATACGCTCAAATCGTGGCGTTAAGTCAATTTCTACCAGGCCCTGGCTCAAGCCAAGTTGGCTTTGCGCTAGGCTACAAGCGTGGTGGTCTGGGTGGCGCGTGCATGGCGTTTCTTGGTTTCACGCTGCCTTCAGTGATGATTATGCTGGCGCTTGCGATGGTGAGTAGCCAAATTACCGATACCGCACTGTTCCAAAACATCGTTCACGGCTTGAAATTGCTTGCGGTTGTGGTTGTGGCTGATGCCACTTGGGGGATGTACAAAAACTTCTGCCAAAGCAAGCTGACCGCTGGTTTATGTGTGGCAACCGCCATTGCCCTGTTGCTGGCACCAAGCATCATGACGCAAATGCTCGTGTTGGTTGTGGCCGGTTTGATTGGTACTCAATACCTAAAGAATGAATCAGCAGCACCAGTTGAACCGTTTAAACCAACCATCGCCCCACTCGCTCTGTTCGCTGCCCTATTGATTGGTCTGCCGTTTGTGGCGCACACCATGCCGATGCTCGGTTTGTTCAGTGATTTCTTCCAGGCAGGCAGTTTGGTATTTGGTGGCGGTCATGTGGTGCTTCCGCTGCTGCAGAATATCGTTGGTGACCAACTCAGCCAAGATGCCTTTCTAACGGGGTACGCAGCGGCGCAGGCGGTACCAGGGCCGATGTTTACCTTCGCCACTTACATTGGTTACGAACTCTCCGATGCGCCAATTCTAGGTGCATTAGTGGCAACGTTAGGGGTTTTCCTGCCAGGCTTCTTGTTACTGCTTGGCGTACTAAAGAACTGGCAAGCACTGGCGGGTAAACCGGTCATCTCGGGCGCAATTAATGGCGTCAACGCATCGGTGGTGGGCCTGCTACTAGCAGCACTTTACCAACCCGTATTCAGCAGCGCGGTTATCGCCCCCATCGACATCGCCCTAGTCATTGCGGGTTTCTATCTGCATAAGAAGCTCAACTTGTCTGTGCTGTGGATGATTGTTTTCTTTGTTGGTGCAGGCATTGCTCAAGGCATGATGTAAAAGGATTTGCAGCAAAAAAAGCGCACACGGGCATTCCCTTGTGCGCTTTTTTATTCTGGATAGCTTTTTGCTCATTATTTTTTATAAAAATGAAATACCGAAAGCAAGCTATATATAAACTTGACATAGCACACAGTTACAAACATTAGATTGAAATTACTAGAACCAAAAATGGAAAAATAGAAAACAAAACAATAAAATAATAATTATGCATTTACTTTGATATCATTATAAACATTACTTGGAAGTAGACATGGAAGTCACAGCAGAGAAGCAAGAAAACCTAGATCTAATTAATAGCAGGTTAAACTTAGCTGTATTCCTCACCCCTTTTATGCACTTTTATTTACCATTTGTTGGTGAAGTAGTTATCCTTGCATTTCAGATATCTATAATCTCTATCCTTCACAATATGAAAGGCGAAGGTTACCAGCAGAAATTTAAGCCGTTATACTTTTTTTTTATTGCGTATATTATATCAATTTCCGTGTCAAATATTTTACTTACAAAAACGTTTGGCTGGAGCCCAGAGGCTATTATTTCATTCTTTAGATATCTTATTATGCTATCTAATTGCTTTTTTATATTGAGCCTGGTTAGTTACTTTAACCGCAGAAGTAAACTACCATTTGAACTTCTTCCTTATTCCATCTCAATTGCTGCACTTTTCATTTTTGTTGATATCAACTTAAATTTAACCGGAATTAATTACAATGAAGGATTACGGATTATTGTATCAAGCAACATCAGGCACTTGGGGCACATTGTCATTATTAGCTCTTTGCTAGTATCAATGAAAATACTACTTGGTAAAAAATTAAACAATCCACTTTTCTTTTTCACCTCTTTAGTTAGTATATCATTACTATTTTGGCTTGGTGGAAGAGGAGCGATTTTATCGTATTCAATAAGTTTACTCCTTGCTCTTTTTCTAATCTTCAAACATCATCACCCAGATATAAAATGCGTTACTAGGCTAATCTCCTTAATCATTATATCCTTAATGGTATCATCACCATTAAACATCTATTCTTGGAATGGACTAAACAGGTTATCGGAAACTCAGCAATATAAAACCCAAGACATAAATACCTTATCAAGCAATAGAATTAAAATATGGCATGATACTTTTGAATTAATAAAGGAAAAACCAATATTTGGTTATGGCGCAGAAGGATTTATATTATATTCGGGAACTATTTTTAGGCACCCACACAACTTTATATTTCAATGGCTGCTTCACTTTGGCTTGGTAGGTACATTATTATTTCTTTCATTTATTATCTATATTTTTATTTCTGGGTATAACTGTGCCACTAAAGAAAAAAAACTTGAAAACATTTTCCCTATTGTCGCCCTATCTGGGTTACTCTCTAACGCTCTCGTGTCGGGGACATTATATTACTCGCCACCTGTATTTATTTTTTGCTTAATTAGTTCTTACATAATATCAAAAAACACACAAAACTCTGATAGTTGCAATATCTCCCACCAACAGATAAAGCAATGATAGTACATTGCAAATAAATTAATTAATATTAAACAGGTACACCATCATAAAAAACACCATGATTTATTCGTTATAAAATTTAAAAAGATGAACACTAGAAATTCATCAAATGGCGTAAACAAGCCTTTAATTGCTGCCAAGAACTGTTTAGTCGGTTTTCTTTCTCGAATATTAAACAACTTGAAGTAGTAATAAAATGTCGCATAAAGACAATCAAAAACCATTGATAAGTAACTATTGAATTGATATGTCTATGTTATTTCATTTTCAAAGTAACTAACAATGAAAAATGTAATGGCACTTGACAAAAAAACAAGCATGTAAAGCAAATTATCTATCTGCAATGCATGCTTGAGTTCTGAAAAATGTTATTAACGTTGGCTTGCTGACCACTAATATCCGTTTTCTACTACTTCAAATTAAGTTCAGAAATCGTCAGTTCTGAGGTATCTCTTCCCTTTCTCACCATAGCCAGAGCTCTCTCTAAGTTTTCATTAGCTTTCGCATAATATGATGGGCTTTTATCTATTGCTTGTTGAAGGAAAGGGATGGCTTCATCAGGCTTTTCTTTAATAATGAGAAAGTATCCGACACTATTTAGTGCCTCTGATTGAGTCATGTGCTGAGCAAATATATTCAATGCTTGGCGTGGCTGACCATCGGCAACAGCAATTAAACCCAGATTGTTTATCGCCTTTTTGTTGTCACCATTTATGCGCAGCGCTGCATTCGTAAAGTGCCTTGCTTTTCCAAAGTCTTCACTCATGTAATATGAATACCCAAGGCTCACCAATGCATTTTCACTGTATGGCTTGATATCTAATGCCTTGCGCAACAATTGCTGAGCTAACTCATGATTACCATTTATATCAAAAATAACCCCTAAACCCACATAAGCATGACTCGGGGAGTGCTCGTCATATTCCAGTGATTGAACGCTAACTGATGAAATACTTTCTTTGGTCACTCCAGCATTTCGTCCTAAACGAACTTGGTCTGCATTCACGGCCCTCAAGTAGTAAGCGAGACCAATGTCTTTGCGCCCTTGCTGTACGTACACCTTACCCAATTGCTCTAGCACTCCAATATGATTGGGGTTCTCGGCCAATGACGCACGGAATGCCTTGTCTGCTAACTCAATATTCCCTCTGGATTGGTGTATACGGCCAATCGTATACAGTGTTTTATCTTTGTGTTTAGTCTCTTCGAATGTCAACGATCTCAAGTACTCATATAGCGCTAGATCTATATTTTTATTACTTAATGCACGATCACCTCTGGCAATCGCTTCTGCTTCACTCTCCGGAGGGGTATCATTCGTTAATGACTCAACGGGTTTACCCGCATATAGGCTGTGATCAAAACTGTTTTGTTTACTATCATTAGAGGCACACCCCGCCAAAAGTAAGGTTGCCAAGACTAATACGCGACCTTTATACATAATCATTCCCTTTTATTTTGTCCATTTTAGTTGTTACTTAGAAAATGCCTCTGAAAGCGTGATTAATGATGGACCTATTGCGACAATGAAAAAGCAAGGCCAGATAAAAAGTACCATGGGGAACATCATTTTCACGGGTATCTTTGCGGCTATTTCTTCCGCAGCTTGCTGCCTCTTATCTCGATAATCTTCAGTATACTCACGCAATGAGTCGACAAGACTGCCACCGACTCGAGAGGCATGGCTTAACATACTCACTAATCCCATAAATTCAGTAAGTCCGGTTCGAATAATCATTTCTCTCAAACTATCAGGCATTGATTTTCCCGCTTGTATTTTCATGCAAACGGTATCGAGTTCATCTGCCACATCAGGATGAGATATCACCATCTCATCGGCAACGCGGCGTAATGATGCATTAAAGCCTAACCCAGATTCCGTACACACAACTAGAAGATCAAGCATATCTGCTACGCCTGATCGAAAACGTTCTTGCCTTTTCTTGGCCATTTTTTTCAAAATAATGTCAGGAAAAATCAGGCCTATAAATGCACATCCCGCCATGTATATGTACAGTTTGTTGGATTGAGGTAATGTCACATATAACCCAACAGCAACCAGCATTCCAAATATGGTGGTTAATGATTTCGCTGAATAAAACAGTGTAAGAGCATTGCTTTGGTGGAAGCCAGCGTGCATCAGCAGCGCTCGCGTAGACTGTTGTTCTTTTTCATTACCTGAAGAGGTGAAAGGTGCTAATGATTCAAGCGTATTGATAACTTTATTGTTAGTTGATGCTAACTTCTCATTTTCACCTGTTGTAATCTGTGCAAGTTTACGTTTGAGCGGAGAATTCACACCGATCATCACGTAACCGACAGTCATGACAAATAACACCGTTGTAATGAGAACAAACAGAATAAATAGTAATTCTTGATTAATATCGATTTTAAATAACAGTGTATCCATCATCACACCTCAAAATTAACGATTTTACGGATCCACATTGTGCCAAGAAATAGCGCCACCATCCCGCCTAAGACCATTTTTACTCCCATTGGGTGAGTATGCAGCAAAGAAACATAATCTGGCTTAAGTAGCATCATTATGATGTACATGCCGAAGGGTGCGAGCACTAGTACCCAAGCGGATGCTCTAGACTCAGCAGAAATGGTTTTAATCTTACGGGATAACTTAAACCGTTCTCTAAGAACTCGAGATAGCTTTTCGATGTTCTCAATTAAGTTCCCCCCGGTTTCTTTTTGCAGTAAAACGGCACTCGAAAACGCCATCATTGACACCGTTGGCACTCGCTCAGTCATTTGCATCACCGCCAAACGCATATCATAACCATAATTAAGAAGGCTGAATGTATGCTTAAACTCTGGTCCGATGGGCGCAGGCATCTCACTCCCGACCTCACCAAATGCTTGGTTGATTGGCTGACCAGCTTGCAATACACGTTTGATAATATCTAACGCTTCTGGCAACTGTTCTTCGAACTTCATTAACCTATCACCAATTTTTTTTTGTACACAAAAGTACCCGACTAACCATAACGTAAGCCCACCACCAACACATATATACCAAGCTTGCCCAAATAGAGCTAAAAGCAGTCCAATGACTCCCCCTAACACAAGCGAGAACAATAGAAACTTACCAAATGTCATTTCTATACCTGCCAGCTCTAGCTTCTTTTTGATTGTTTCAAACAATGTAAACTGAACTAAGAACCGCTCAACTTTAGATAAGTTCTTAATTGAGTTCTCTCGTAGCAAAGAAATACTTTCTTGATCGATATGCTTATGGCTCTGCCTAATTCGTTGTACAAGATGGCGATGTTTTACCTTCTTACCGGCAGATGGCATGATCAACGCTTGGCTTATGAAAAATACCGAGAGGAACAATAAAAATAAAAAAAGTGGTAGTTGACCTTCCATAGTGCCTCCTAACGTAACTTCTCGTTGAAGATTTCAAAAGGAATATCCATTCCTCTTTTAACTAGTTGATCATGGCAGGCTGGTACGATGCCCGTGGCAATATAGCTGCCAACCACATTGCCTTCTGAATCCACTCCTTGCCTTTGAAACTTAAATATCTCTGACATAGTGATCACTTCTCCCTCCATGCCGTTGATTTCTTGAATGCTAACCATACGGCGCTTACCATCTTCTTGCCTGTCCATCTGGACGACAAGATGAATCGCTGAAGCAATTTGAGAGCGAAGATTTTTAGTGGAAATATTCCATCCGGCCATGGAGAACATATTTTCAACTCGGCTTAAAGCATCACGTGGCGTATTGGCATGAATGGTAGCAAGAGAACCGTCATGGCCTGTATTCATTGCAGATAGCATATCAACGGCTTCGCTGCCCCTCACCTCACCAAGTACAATACGATCGGGTCTCATTCGTAAAGAGTTTTTCACCAGTTCTCGCTGAGAAATCTCCCCTTTTCCTTCGATATTTGCTGGCCTAGTCTCAAGCCTAACTACGTGGGGTTGTTGCATTTGCAACTCAGCTGAGTCTTCGATAGTAACGATACGCTGATCGGCAGGAATAAAACCAGAAAGAATATTCAGAGTGGTGGTTTTACCTGAACCCGTACCACCTGAAATAAGAATGTTCATCTCTCCAACCACAGCAGCATTAAGAAACTTAGCCATTTCGGGAGACAGTGAGCCTAGCTCCAATAAGTTATTCATATTAAGGCGCTCAACCGCAAAGCGACGTATAGAAACAGACGCACCATCAATGGCGAGCGGAGGAATAATGGCATTAAAGCGCGAGCCATCTTTTAAGCGAGCATCCACCATGGGAGAAGATTCATCAATACGTCGCCCTACTTGGCTAACGATACGGTCTATAATGCTACGCAAATGTCGATCATCGAGAAATGTATGGGGCGTCTTTTCTAACTTGCCGAAACGTTCAACATAAATACTTTTGGGCCCATTCACCAAGATATCCGAGACCGTTGAGTCGTCGAGTAGCGGCTCTAAAGGGCCTAATCCAAAAATTTCATCCTCTATCTGGCGGATCATTCGATTTCTGGCTTCAGAGCTTAAAGGGTGCGTTTGATCTTCGGCAATCAAATGTACGACGGCTTCTCGTAACTCTTCTTTTGCTCGGTCTTCTTGTAGATGAGACAGTAAACCAAGATCAAGTGTATCTAGTAATTTTCCGTGATAATAATGCTTTATCGTCTGATCATGCTCTAACCGTTTCCTTTCTGCCTCGATTGCAATAATTTTGTCTTCTATTGATGAGAGTGTTTTTTCATTGCGGTTTGGTTCAGGTGTTTCTTTATTTTCACTGTCTTTGGCAACAGAGATCTTAGCTGCTTCAGGAAAAGCACTACCGACATTCTTTCTTTTAAAAAACATAGCGACTCCCTGCTAAGAAAAGAACTTGCTCAACCAACTTTGCTTTTTTTCATTCGCTGGTTGTTCTAATTGATGTGATATTTCAATAAGTGAAGACTTAATGGCACTTTTCTTCTTGGCTTGAACAATGGGCTTTCCTAGATTGGCACATTCAATAGCGATAGCGAAATTATTCGGTACTAAGAAACGTGCTTGTTTAGGAAATGTTTCCTCAATATCTTTAATCGATATAGGGGCTTTTTTTTCAAAGCGATTAATAATTAACTTGATTTGATTACTTGATAAACCGTAGTCAAATTGCAGTGACTTAACGTAATTTGCAGCGTGCTTAATGGAAGTGACATTTTGCTGCATAACCAGATAAACAGACGTGGCAGGTGCAACCAAGTGCTGAAAAACATGTTCTACACCATGAGACATATCAACTATTATATGTTGGTAATATTGACGAAGAAGTGGAATAAGAGCATTGACTTCTGTGGCACGCTCATAATTATCCTTAATGTTATCTTGGTTAAAGCACAAATAATTGACGCCAGAAGCATGTTGGTAAACCAGCCCCTCTAGTGACATTTCATCAAGATCATTGATGCTATCGACCACATCATTAATGCTGTATTTCGGTTTACTGTTCAGATAATCTGCTGCATCACTAAACTGCATATCCAAATCAATAAGTAAGACTTTTCCTTGAGAGTATTCCGACAATGCTATCGCGGTATTTAACGCAACGGTTGTCGCGCCAGATCCCCCTTTAGTATTGATGAACAGTGACAACGCTCCAATGGTCTTAGTCGACACTTTTTCTTCTGCTATATCTTGCAAAATCGGAAATAATTCACTGAAGCCGACTTCCCGAGAAAAATAGTCTGATGCTCCAAGTTTTAATGCTAACTTAAGCGATGATGTGTCATTTTCATCACCAAATACGACTAGGGCTGTTTGATTTCGCTGTAAGCTCCCTTCGCTCGAGTAAATATGCGCGATTTTTTGTGCCCATCCGTCTCCTGCTTCAATATAAATAACATCTGGCGTTTTCATATTAGCCAACGATGTAGTCACAACTTTACTCAAATCTAACCACTCGACGTTAATATTGATGCAGTTTGATAGCTCCGCTTCTATATGTGCTTTAAATGTAGACGTCGCATTAATCACCCAAATATTAACATTCGTTTTAAGGGAATTGACGCTTTGTGTGTCGAGATCCTTTTCAAACACTACTGGTTTCAACATAAATACTCCCTTAACAATCTTCTATACTGCCTAGCCCGTCTTCAGGCCTTAATACACCGAGGCTCTCTGCGGGCAAAATGGTCTGAAACTCAGGACTTGCCCCTACAGCGTTTATCAGCAGTGACAACATCATAAATTGAAATGTGTAATCGGCTTCTGCTTTAACAAAACGAATGTTGGCAAAAATCGAATTCAAAACACCAGTGTCTGGCGTTTCAGAAAAAAACTCATTTACGTTCACCTCGACACCATTAGCATCGAGGTAAGTGATGGATAAATTATCGCTAGAAAACCCAGGTGGGTATAAGCCCTTAACCGCGGGCAAATTCGGAATATCATCTCGATCAGCGATATAACACACCGTCGCTAAACGAGCCGTTCTTCTTGTCACTTCATTAGCCATCTGAATCGAATAAAAATAAAGAGCAAATTCAATAATGGAAAAAATCACCAACAACACTGCCAAAGCAATGAGAGTAAATTCAACTTGCGTAACACCTTTTTGTCGATTCTTCCAGGTTCTCATGGTGACGTCCTCATTTTGGTCGATGCGCCAATCGTGAACGCTAAAGAGCTGTCGGAAAAAGGCAGGCTACTGAAAATAGGCACATAGGTATAAGTGGCTGACAACATCACTTCTTTCGTTTCATTCGTTGGTTGAGTGATGGTAATGTCCGTTGGCTCTAGGTAGCCCAGCACTTTTTTATCTTGATCAGTAGGTGTTGGCTTACCATACACGACCATATTCTGAATTTTTTCTCCATCGGCAATATTGCCGAAATCAAGCGTGCCGTAAGTATCGACCACCGCATAGCGAACGCCGTTTTGCAGCGCTTTATTAATTTCCGTGTATTGAATAAACGCTCGACTCACATCAATCAGTAACACCGCTAACATCAATAATACGGGCAAGCAAATAATAAACTCTAGCGCGGCTAGGCCCGTTTGTTTGTGTCTGTTTTTACAAAGCTGATGTGTTTGTTTAAGCGCGTTCATATTAAGACGCCTCGCTTAGTGGATCTTTATATAGTTGTATTCGATACGGGCCGTTGTTTGTTGGGTTAATTCCAGTTGAGCCATTCTTAATTATGCACTCTTCTAAAAACTGCCCATAAACGTCAGCTTGTCCAGAGTTATCAACTCGTTGTAATAAGAAGAAGCAACCTAACCCTAGGACATCAAACTCTGTTTTGCCCGTAGAGTCAGCAGTGCAATCAACGATAGGTATACGCAAAATCCTTCGTTCAGCGACCCCGTTGGTAGGGTAAGTACCGTCACACCCTCCGTCTTTGCAGGTTACATAATCTGCAAAATAAAAATCACTTGTTTCAATAACGTCATTAGTTTTTGTTAGTGTTGCCTCTTTTACATACACATCAGGAAGTACTGTTCCATCATTTTGTATTGGACCGGAAAAATCATTTAAACGCGTGTTGAGTCCCTGAGCGACTGGTCCTACGCTATTACCCGGTTTGGTGATAACCGTATCCCCGATGGCTGCACAACCGTTGTAGCCACCAGCTAATGCTTGGCGTACTATCGCAGCACCGCCGCCTCCACCATCATTTCCATTTCCATTTCCATTTCCATTATTATCTTCCTCGTCCTCTTCAAATTCGCCCTGATTAAAGTCTAATAACTGAAAATTCCCTGGCCCCATCGCGGTATTATTCTGATCTCCAACTTTCAAGGCATGAATTGTAGATGGGTTTCTCGTCACACTTGGATCGTACCCATTAGGGTTATAGCCCCACGCATCATCAGTGCTATTTTTATCACCACAAACAGCCATTGGGGCGATATTACAAGACATTGTGGCAGCTGCACTTGGCCCCGCTACCGCGCTGGCAGAGACATCTTTTCCCACGCCAAAAATGTAACTTAAATATTGAGTCAAAGAGACGTCGCTGACGGCGACTCGGATATAGATGTCACTATCACTACCAAGAGAGAAGCTGTCAGCATCAACAAACGTTTGTAAGTCATTTGAGAAGGTGATGCTAATGTTCTCCTCACCATACACCAACTCCTGATTACCAGAAGCCGCTGCGAAGCTGGTTAATGCCGCCACGGCTGCAGATTTCGCCAATAGAGCATTACCGGTGTCATCGGCCACCACCGCAGACGCCAGTGCGGCGGAATCAACCGCATTTTGTAAACGCGTTTTGTTCAGTACTTGGTGGTTTAAATCGATCGCAAAAGCACCCATACCAATGAGTATTAACATGATCAAGCTGATTAAGACTAACGTGATCCCTCTTTGGGAGTGCTTAGTTGCTATTGACTTTCCATATCTCATCGCGGCCTCCGAAGTGACTCATCACTGATTACTTTTTGGCTGCGCCATTACGGTTGTACACTTTCAAGCTGGTTTGGGTACGTTCACCGCTTCCTTCAGGCACGTAATCGACATTTTCATACCAGGCATTAGGGTTAAGTGTCTGCTCTGTTTGTAACTGATTAAGCGACACGCCCAAAGTAGGATCATTTGCACAACCCAATAAGCCTAACGATGTGAAACAAACAGCGAAATACATTGTCTTTTTCATTTTGTTCTCCATCTATAAACTGTGACCAAACTGCCCTTCGGTGCCACCTTTGCCTGTCGCGTATTGGTAGCTAGAATGATTACTGCTATCGGTCACTGTAGTGCCGTTAACTCGGTATTTATCAAAGTCCAACGTCGCACCTTTACCAAGCAAATAGAACTCAACGTCATTCGGACTGATAAAGCCATCTGTTGGTAGCGTGATATTTCGTCGGTCGACCGGTTTAGCTAATCGGGGAGTGACCAAAATCACCAATTCTGTTTCACCAGAAACAAACTCCTCACTTTTAAACAAACGCCCAAGCACCGGGAGTTCTGAAACACCCGGTAAGCCAGAGTCAAGATTTCGCGCATTTTCACTCAACAGGCCAGCTATCCCTATCGTCTGCCCATCCGCAAGTTCCAATGTGCTACCTGCGCGACGAGTGGATAATGTTGGAACAAAATACGCAGCATTGGTCCCACCTGGGCTAAAGGTTAATGCTCCTGATGCGGTTAACTCGCTCACACTCACATTGAGTTGTAAGTTGATTTTTTTATCGCTCAAGATGTAAGGAACAAAAGCTAACTCTACGCCATATTCCTTGTAATCCACGGTAATTCCATCTTCGTTAGGCACAGGGACAGGGAACTCACCACCCGCGACGAAGTTGGCTTTTGTCCCACTCAGTGCTGTTAAGCTTGGCTCAGCCAGCACTTTTGCCACCCCATTTTGCTTAGCGACATCAAGCGCAAACGTGAACAAGGTATTGCTATCAATAAATGATCCCAAAAAACCAAATTCATTGACACCTGGTGCGTTAAGTACAGGTAAGATCGCATCATTAACACTTTCCATCGCACCGCCGACGGATGTTGCGCCCCACGTCCAATCACCACTCTTTTGGAAAAAGTGGAAGTTTGAATCAAAACGGCGAACCAGTGAACGTTGAACTTCTGCTACGGTAACCTCTAAAGTGACTTGTTGAGCGCCACCAATAGACAGTAAGTTTATAATCGGACTGGTATTTTGCTCTTCTTCGCTTTCATCAACAGATTTCGCTGCGGCAAAGGTTTCGGCAACTTTAAGGGCCACGTCCATGTTTTGTTGATTACTGACTAAACCTTTCAAAACAATCTTGTCCTGAGAGGTATGAACTTCAATCGTTTCATCCGGCAAAAAGTCATTAAGTTTTGATTTAAGAGTATTTAAGTCGTGAGTGACCTCAACATTAAATGACTCAATAATACGACCTTTTCTATCCCAGACTGAGACATTTGTTGTTCCCAATTTTTTGCCAATCAAAAATAGTTCATTGGATTTGAGCATTAAGATATCTAACACACTAGGGTCACCCAAGGTTACTTTTTTGGCACTACCTGAAATGATTAATTGAGTCGATTGATGATGTGGAACACTGACAATGCGTCCAGACTGTGCCGCTGCACTAACAGGAACACTCGTACTTGCAATCAGTACGCTCCAGAGAATAAGGATTATTTTTTTCATAACTCACCTAGTTGCTTACTCGAACATTAGACGTTTGAGTTCCTTTTATTATTGTCACGCTAGGTCTTGGCGTGTAACGAACGACCGAGGGTTTATCAATCGTATGTGGGTTACGCAGTGCCAATTGGATACTACCTTTACTATTTTCAGTGAGTAGTTTTTCCGCCTCTCTTGGCGTCACTTCCAATGTCACCGCTCGAACGATGACTGGCTTGTTATCTTTGGTTCGCGCGGTTTGATCCACAGCAAGAACCTTAAGGTTCTTTAACACCGTTTTGGTGTAACCACTTCTTGTATTGAGCACATCTACCTTATTACCTGGTAATAGGAAGCCCGCTACGCCTATGACATCGTTCACTCGTATGGTCAGCGCTCGTTTGTCTTCCGGGATCATTGCCGCCAGCGTCGCTCCCTCGCCAGGCAAGGTGATTCGACTTGGGTTGACCAACTCGCCTTTATAAATCGTCGTTGCAACGATCTGACCAAGTGCCTGAGCTTGTGTCTTTAGAGTACTCTCCTCTATCCAATCCACTTCCATTAACTTTGTAGCAAGGTGCTTTTCTTCAATGATCGTTCCTGGCTCTAGCTCTGTTGCAGCAATCAGTACGGGATGGCGTTCAACTTTTTCCAACTCGACAGTCGGCAACTTTTGATTATCCATCCACTGCTTTGCTACCATGACTGCGCCCAGCCCAAAAGCAACTGACAGCAACAAAAGTAAAGTAATTTGTGTTTTGCTCATGGTATTCTTCCTTTACTCATCGACGGTAAAATAAAGCCCCCAAGCGCGCGAGAGAATCTCAGCGGACACCCGTTTGCCAATTTGCTCAAATAACATTATGTCTCTGCTAATTCCCAACATATCCTTTGGTAAACATGGGAAATAACCAGTACTTGTTTCTTCATGAAGTTGAACTAACTGTTGGAAGAAATCCTCAGCTAAGGTCATCTCATAAGACGTAGCGAGTTCCATCCACAGTTGGCAATAATCGTCTAATTCAAGTGGCTTAAATTCGATCTTGTAGCCTAAACGGCGCAAAAATGCTGGGTCGGCAATTGAGCTAGGCGACAGGTTAGATGAAAACGCCAGAGTCAGTAGAAAAGGGACGGACGTTTGTTGACCATTGGGCAGCCCAAGGTGATCGACAAAATACTCCATGGGGACAATCCAGCGGTTTAGCAAAGCCGCAACGGGCATGGTTTGACGACCGAGATCGTCAATCACCAGAATTCCGTTATTGGCCATCATCTGAAGTGGCGCATTCCAAACACGATTGTGTTCACTGTGGTTCACCTCCAACATTTCCATGGTGAGTTCGCCACCGACTTGGATATTAGGCCTTTCACACAACACCCAACGTTTATCATAGTGGTTATTAAGTTTTACGAAGGCTTTGGTATGAGAGTTATCTACTCGCTTGTGGTGATGCTCGGAAAAGACTTTGATGATATTGCCATCAGCAAATACCGCATGTGGGATATACACTGAGGTATTCAGCGCATTCAATACCCTTGCGGCGACATAACTTTTCCCCGTCCCTGCATGGCCATAAAGCAGCAATGCCCTGCCGGAATTAATGGCAGGCCCTAAGACTGGGATTAATCGCTCCGCCCCATACACACCCGAGAGCGCTCGCTCCACATCCGCTCGCGTAATGGGTTGGTTGCGTAAATCCTGCCGCTGAACAATATCCCAATATTGCTCTAGCGAAACGGGCACCGGTCCAATATAAGCATCTTTTCGAAAGGCTAACTCCGCTTCTGCTAACCCTAATTCGGTTAAGCCATAGCGAACATTTGAATAAGTACTGGTGGCATTTAACGGTTGATAGACCTCCACCCAGCTGCGACTGCGCAGATGAGCCAGTGCCGTTTCAATAATAGTAGAGACCACACACATTCGGTTTGAAAGTTCGATCAAGTCCGACTTAGGGTGGGCTGACAAATGTTTAATCAGTAAGCTTTCGACCACCGCAGCGGGAACATCTAAATACTCTTCTGATGCTGGGACTGAAGGTGGCTCGATTTGCGGCACTAGATTGTCTTTGAAGACCGTAGCCATAGACGGTGCCCTCCTATTATTTGGCACTTCTTTTGTGGGCATTCCTTGCCCAAAATGAGTTGGCGCGACCTATTGAATGTAAAAGTAATACGCCAACCCTATTACAATCGCAGGAGCAAAAGGGATCACCAATGGCTGCTGGCTTCTCCAGCCAGGCGTCACTTTTTGCACCACATACGCCTTAACTTGCTGGTTAATGGGCTCCGTTGAAGATGCCAAGTGTAACGCCAGGTAAAACGCCCCGATCACACCACCTGCGATGATGATATATGGCGTCACTTGCCACATCACATCCGCGCCCAGCCACAAACCGATCACCGCAAGTAATTTCACATCTCCTCCTGCCATGGCTCGAGTGAGGTATAAAACAAAGCCAATGGCAAAGGTGGCTAAAAAGCCTTTTAGGTGCAGCCACCACATCACCTCTTGTTGTTGAAATAACTCAGCCGTCACGACCAACAACAGCGCGAGAACGAGTGGATTGGGGATACGGTGCTTCTGCGCATCAGAGACACCAATAGCCGCTATTAAACTCCAAATCACTAATGTCATAAACGAACTAAGTTTCTTTACTGATTTAACTAATTTTATCTGTAATGTCTTTAAATTTCGTTGCAATATTCTGCCAAAAGCCTGTAGCAATTAGTGCAGATACAATAAGCGACGCCCCTAAGATGTACTCCAGCAAGGTCAAGCCTTCTTCATCATTCCAAAAATCTTTGAGTACTTGTGTGAACTTTTCCATTTGAATTCCCCTATAATCCTGTACAAAGGTTTAATAATGCCAATTACATCACCCGAAAGAGTGATGCTCCTTTTTTAACTTAGGTCAGTAAAGTGCCAACTCGTTAGGACTTTTTTGCCTTTAATTGAGACTTTTTTGACAAACTGATATACATAACATTAACAATCATCAAAACAGTGACTACATTCACAAATCAAATGGTTACTTTCCTTTTCATTTCTTACCAGTCATCTAAACTAAAAGTGCTACTCATTTATTAGATTAGAGTTCTAAGCAGTAATAAAAATATCAACATGTGTGCTTATAAGCTTGATGACGTAGCTTTCTCTTTTATAACGCTGCAATCTGGTAAGAATTATCATGAAGACAAGGATGGTTTGGCTAGGAAAGCCTGTAAGTGATTTGCCTGTAAGTTGCGCGAAGCAACTCACCGACGTATTCGACGTACAGGAATGTTTTGAAGACATCTCAATTATCAGTGAGCCTGATGTGGATATGTGCGTATTATTTCTCGGCAATAGGGAAACACGCTACTTAGGCACGTTGGGCAAGCTTTGTGATAACCTCGGGAAAAAGCTGTTCGTTCTTCTACAAAGCCCACTTCAAGAATCTTTACCCGCTTCGTGCGATAGCTTGGAATTAAGCCTTTTGGATGAATCCTTTTTTCCAGCTTGGCTGGAACGCCTCAAGTTACGGTATTTGATCTCAGCAAAAGCAAGTTCCAAGGCGATTATTATTCCTCGCCCATTAACGATGCCTTCGCCCTCAGCCTCTATTTCCGACGAGTTGAAAAGCGTCATTCGCTTTATCGACGACAATTTTCACCAAGAAGTAAGAGAAGAAGAGGTCGCAAGTTTATGCCATTACTCTCCGAACTATTTTTCTAAATACTTTCATCGGGAGATGGGGATATCGTTTCGGAACTATCTGACATCCAAGCGGCTGTCCCAAGCTCAACGTCTACTCAAAGAGCAACCGAAATCGAAAATTGCTTACATCGCGTATCAGTGTGGGTATCAAGATGTGTCCTATTTTTCTCGGATCTTCAAAAAGAAAGTCGGTATTTCTCCTGCTACTTATCGGCATCAAGTTTAAGTCGTACTCGCCGTGCGAAATTTGTTTCATGAACGCTATCTTCGCCACAGAATTGTGCAAAATTCATTCACACCGAATGGATTAACATGCTAAGTTTTACAACAGGTTAACAACTATAAGTACAGCAAGATAACACATGGAGTCACTGACAATGAATCAGCCGAATATCAATAGTACTGCAGGTTGCGCTCTCCCGCCGCCAAATGAAATGATTCTTAAGTGGGCCGAAGTGCGCCCAAATGAGGTTTATTTAAAGCAAATTATCGACCGACAGTTTGTCGAATTCACCTTTGCTGAGGTGGCCGATCAAGCCCTCAGACTCGTCAGTGCGTTGCGCAGTTTGGGGCTTAAACCCGGCGATAAGGTGGCGTTGGTATCGAAAAACTGTGCAGAATGGTTTATCTGTGATCTCGCCATGATGTTGGGTGATTATGTCAGCGTGCCAATCTTTCCGACGGCAGGTACCGATACCATTGAGTACTGTATTACACACAGCGAAAGTAAGGCCCTGATTGGGGGTAAATTAGATGACCCTACCGCCACGCAAAAAGTCATTGATGGGCTAGCCGATATTATCAGCATCTCACTGCCTTATGACTCCGCTCCACAGTGCCAATATCAATACAAGCAATTGATTGCGAGCGCCGCACCTAGTGAAGAGCGCCCGCAGCATTACGATGACAAGTTGATGTCCCTTGTCTATACCTCTGGGACATCCGGTTTACCAAAAGGGGCAATGCTCACTTACGGCGCCTTCAGTTGGTCTGCACAGCAACTCATTGACCACATCGGTATTCAAGAAGGTGATCGCCTGTTCTCATACCTCCCACTCGCTCACATTACTGAACGAGTGTACATCTTTGGTTCCTCTATCATGGGAGGTGTGCAGACGGCATTTCCTGAGTCTTTGGATACCTTTATCGAAGATGTAAAAATGTACCGCCCAACGTTGTTTATCTCGGTTCCTCGCCTTTGGACCCTATTCCAACAACGCATTCAGGATAAACTGCCACAGAAAAGGCTCAATATTCTGCTGAAAATTCCATTTGTGAACACCTTGATCAAGAAAAAACTGGCAGAAGGACTTGGTTTAGATCAAGCGCGTGTTTTAGGCTGTGGTTCTGCCCCTGTCTCTCCCGCTTTACTCAAATGGTATCATTCCGTCGGCTTAAATATCACCGAGGCGTGGGGAATGACCGAGTCTTTCGCGTACAGCACGCTCAATTATCCATTTAACGCTGAAAAAATTGGGTCGGTTGGTAAAGCAGGACCAGGCATCGAACTGAAGATCGCCGACGACGATGAAATCATGGTTAAAGGCAAGGGGTTGTTCTCTGGCTATTATAAAAATGATATCGCAACGCAAGAATCATTTGATTCCGAAGGCTGGCTGCATACTGGCGACATTGGAGCTATCGATGCAGAAGGTTACCTGACGATCCAAGGTCGTAAAAAAGACACATTTAAAACCGCCAAAGGTAAATTTGTTGCGCCAGTACCTATCGAGAAAAAGCTTTTCGAATACAGCCGTGTTGAGATGATGTGTTTGATTGGTTTAGGTTTGCCTGCACCGATTCTCTTGGTGGTTCCACATAATTTCCCGAACTTCGATAAAGAACGCTATGCACGTACGACTAGCAAAGTCATTGCAAAAATGAATCAGGAGTTAGAATCACATGAGCAGATCAAAGGAGTGCTCATGATCCAAGATCCTTGGAGTATTGAAAATGGAGTGCTCACGCCAACGTTGAAGATAAAGCGCCACGTGCTTGAGCAGAAATACCATGATATTGGCCACAATTGGCCGAAAGGGAAGTTAGTACTGTGGGAAGAAGATTTATAACCGACCTGTTTTCGCATTATTGATAAAGTTTAAAATAAAAATAACGCTCCTACTTAGGGGCGTTTTTTATTTCCTTTGATACCCATTGTTGGGATTAAGTGGTCAGAAATAGCACAGAATAAGAGCTTGGAACTAGTGCACCATTTCTCTTTATCGAAATATTAAAAAGCCCCGCACTAGGCGGGGCTTTAATGTCTTAGAGTTAACTTAAGAATTACTTCTTAGCGTTACGCTCTTTAACTTCTGCAATCACTTGTTCTGCCACGTTGTTTGGACATGGGTTGTAGTGAGAGAATTCCATAGAGAATTGACCACGGCCAGAAGTCATAGTACGTAGAGTACCGATGTAACCAAACATTTCTGATAGAGGTACATCACCCTTGATACGTACGCCAGTAGTACCCGCTTGTTGATCTTTGATCATACCGCGACGACGGTTAAGGTCACCGATTACGTCACCAACGTGGTCTTCTGGAGTGAACACGTCAACTTTCATGATTGGCTCAAGAAGTTGCGCGCCAGCTTTAGGCATAGACTGACGGAATGCGCCTTTAGCCGCGATTTCGTAAGCGATAGCTGAAGAGTCAACTGCGTGGAAGCCACCGTCGAATAGTTCAACTTCTACGTCTAGAGTTGGGAAGCCAGCTAGAACACCGTTGTCCATCATGCTAGCGAAGCCTTTCTCTACTGCAGGCCAGAATTCTTTAGGTACGTTACCACCAACAACTGTTGATTTGAACGTGAAGCCAGAACCAGCTTCCCCTGGGCGGATGCGGTAGTCGATCTTACCGAACTGACCAGAACCACCAGACTGTTTCTTATGCGTGTAGCTATCTTCAACTGCTTGAGTGATAGTTTCACGGTAAGCTACCTGTGGAGCACCTACTTCTAGCTCAACGCCGTAAGTACGCTTCAGGATGTCTACTTTGATGTCTAGGTGAAGTTCGCCCATACCTTTAAGGATGGTTTCGCCTGAATCTTCGTCAGTTTCAACTTGGAATGATGGATCTTCTGCAACCATTTTACCGATCGCGATACCCATTTTCTCAGAACCGTTTTTATCTTTAGGCTTAACAGCGATAGAGATTACTGGTTCTGGGAAGATCATTGGCTCAAGAGTACATTCGTGCTTAGGATCACATAGAGTGTGACCAGTCTTCACGTTCTTCATACCAACAACTGCGATGATGTCACCAGCTTGTGCTGAATCGATCTCGTTACGCTCGTTCGCGTGCATCTCAACCATACGGCCGATACGCTCAGTCTTACCAGTAGCAGAGTTAAGGATCGTGTCACCTTTCTTCATCTTACCAGCGTAGATACGGATGAACGTTAGTGCACCGAAGCGGTCGTCCATGATCTTGAACGCAAGCGCTTTTAGTGACTCGTCTGCAGATACTGTTGCAACTTCGCCAGTTGGCTCACCAGTTTCTGGGTTAGTTAGTGGTTGAGGATCTACTTCTGTTGGAGAAGGTAGGTAGTCAACTACTGCGTCAAGAATAAGTTGGATACCTTTGTTCTTGTACGCTGAACCACAGTAAGTTGGGAAGAATGCTAGGTCACGTGTACCTTTACGGATACAACGTTTGATGTCTTCTAGAGAAGGCTCTTCGCCGTCCATGTAAGCCATCATTAGGTCATCGTCTTGCTCAACAGCAGTTTCGATTAGCATTTCACGGTATTCAGCAGCTTGGTCTACTAGATCAGCTGGAATATCTTGAACTTCGTAGTTCTCTGGAAGACCTGAGTCATCCCAGATGTAAGCTTTTTGGCTTAGTACGTCAACAACACCACAGAAGTCATCTTCGATACCGATTGGTAGAGTCATAACTAGTGGAGTAGCACCTAGAACGTTTTGTACTTGGTCAACAACTTTGAAGAAGTCAGCACCCATACGGTCTAGTTTGTTAACGAAGATTAGACGAGATACGTGAGACTCGTCCGCGTAACGCCAGTTAGTTTCAGACTGAGGCTCAACACCACCTGAACCACAGAATACACCGATACCACCGTCAAGTACTTTTAGAGAACGGTAAACTTCGATTGTGAAGTCAACGTGTCCAGGAGTATCGATGATGTTTAGGCGGTGATCGTTCCAGAAACAAGTAGTAGCAGCAGACTGGATTGTGATACCACGTTCAGCTTCCTGCTCCATGAAGTCAGTAGTAGTTGAACCGTCGTGAGTGTCACCGATCTTGTGGATTTTACCAGTTAGCTTAAGGATACGCTCTGTAGAGGTAGTTTTACCCGCGTCTACGTGAGCAAAAATACCAATGTTTCTGTATTTTGATAAATCAGTCATTGTCTTACTCTGTTAATAAGGTATAAAGTGCGCGCAGAGTATATCACATTCTGTCAAGACTGATACCCTTGCGTGCGGCTATGGATAAAAAATATTTAGCGGGGGAATCTACCCCAAAACAATAGCCAAGTGTAGTATTTTGCGGTGAAAAATCCCAGTTTTTCGCCATCCAACGGTTACGAGTGCCCAACTTGATAGCAACTCACAACTCATCAAACGCTTCTATCGCCTCTGAAAGCTTCTTCACGCCGTGGATTTGCATTCCTAGGATGCCACCTTTCGGCATATTGGCGGCTGGTACGATGGCTTTCTTGAAACCGTGCTTAAAGGCTTCATTCAAACGTTCTTGACCGCTTGGTACTGGACGAATTTCACCCGCCAAACCAACTTCACCGAATACCACTACATCTTTGGGTAATGGGCGATCACGGAAGCTGGATAAAAGCGCCATGACCAACGCAAGGTCTGCACTGGTCTCTGTCACCTTCACACCACCAACCACATTCACAAACACATCTTGGTCTGCCATTTGTAAACCGCCGTGCTTATGCAGGACCGCTAATAATAAAGAGAGGCGGTTTTGTTCCAGACCTACTGCAACTCGACGTGGGTTTGCTAATTGAGAATAATCCACCAGCGCCTGAATTTCTACGAGTAGAGGGCGAGTCCCTTCCCATACCACCATAACCGAAGAGCCTGACGTTTCTTCTTCACCACGTGATAGGAAAATAGCGGATGGGTTACTGACTTCTTTTAGCCCTTGTCCTGTCATGGCAAACACGCCTAACTCATTCACCGCACCAAAACGGTTTTTATGGCTGCGTAGCGTTCGGAATCGACTGTCTGTTCCGCCATCTAATAAGACGGAACAGTCAATGATGTGTTCAAGTACTTTAGGCCCCGCCAGCGTACCGTCTTTCGTTACATGACCAACAATAAAGACGGCAACGTTATTCTGCTTTGCGTAACGAGTTAGCGCGGTTGCGGATTCACGGACCTGCGCGACACTCCCTGGAGAGGATTGAACGTCAGAAACATGCATAACCTGAATCGAGTCAATCACCATAATGCGAGGCTGTTCTTTCTCTGCGATTTGGCAAATGCTATCTACATTGGTTTCCGATAGCATTTTTAAATGCTCTTTTGGCAACCCTAAACGAGACGCTCGCATCGCTACCTGCTGCAATGATTCCTCACCCGTGACATATAACGTCGGCATTTGTGACGATAATAAACACATGGTTTGTAATAGTAAGGTCGACTTACCGGCCCCCGGACTACCACCAATCAAAATGGCCGCTCCTGGGACAACACCGCCGCCAAGTACTCGATCTAACTCTTTAAAGCCGCTGGTAAATCTAGGCACTTCTTGCAAGTCAATCTCAGATAGCGTCTGTACTTTTGACTCGGTTGCAGAACCTGCGTAACCACTCAAGCGCTCATTGCGAGCAACGGTTGGCGACGCTGCAATTCGAACTTCAGTAATCGTGTTCCACGCGCCACACGCATTACATTGCCCCTGCCAACGTGGAAAGTCTGCGCCACAATCATTACAAACATACGCCCGTTTTGCTTTCGCCATGATGCCTCGATTTTTAAACACTCAATATTTTCAACAAATGTGACCAAACACTGTTACGCCAGTGCCTACCTAACGATAACTATTGATATACTCAAGCTTTGCTAGGTTTAGCCGATACAAATTAAATAACGACATACTCTAACAGAAATCATGCAGCAATCTGAAATACTCTCGCTCGCTGAACGACTGATTCCCACTTACGGTGCCGATGACTTCGATTTCGTTCTCAGCCAACTGACAGAAGGCGAACCACCATCAACAAAGTTACTGGTGAAAATGGAACTCAATCGTGTGATGGCGCCGTGCACCAAAAGCATCGACCTTCGAGGCCGCGTGAATGGTGAGTGTCGTAAATATCTTTTAGATGGCATCTCGCATTGGCTAGATGACGTTGCCTTTAATGCCTATCACAGAAACATCGAGAAGTTCGGTGGTTACACTGAAGGTATGTGGGAAGCGCTAATCAATACACGAAATAGCTTTCGCGCATTGAATCAGAACGGCGACATAGATGACGCCAAATCACTTACCGACCCCAACAGTCCCTTTTTGGCAGAGCCTATTCATCTAGGCTACGATTTAAAGCGTCAGGAAAAGCGTCTCAAGGTTCAGTCTCAAGTCGAAATTATTCGCTCAAATGGCCAAACTCTCCATGCCCTAAGCATCGACCTTTCCTGTTCGGGTGCCAAATTTAAAGTTCCTAGCGCATTCAATTACAGTTTAGGCGAGGTGCTTCAGGTGACCTTTACTGAATTGGCCAATAAATCCCAAGTCATCGGCATAGAGAAGGCGCTTGCGTACCACGTACTCGCAGTGGACGATTGCTATGAAAATAACGCTGTCCGTTATCTGCGCACTATTCGTTTAACCAAAACGAACATTGTTGCACAAGTCATTGATGAAGCTTTAAATAATGCGACGAAGCGCGCTCGCCATGATAATCAGGACAAAATCATTCGATTACGCACTCGCGGCTACGAAAACATTTCATTAAAACACACCAGTAATTTACCGCTGTTCTTTGAAGGCAGCGAGCTGAAGCTGGCCATGTTGACAGAAAATAACCAAAAGTTATGGCAATACTGGCATGATGAACGTAACCAACAGGTATTTGGTTCCTTATTTCATGAACAAAGAATGGCATCACTGATTACTCCTGGTGTAAAAGGCACCACCAATGTCATTTACTCTTTCACGCACGAGCACGAAAACAAAACGTATTTCTATTCGATGTTGAGGCCTGAAGCAAGCAGAGAGCAACGCCAGCTGTTTTGGCATCTTGGCGCAAAAAGACCAAGTTGGCGGGCATTTTACCTCTCCATTTTTGAATTATCCGAACAAGAGAAGCATGACCTCGCGACATTCTCGGCAGAGCTGGCAGACCGTTCACACTCATTGACTCACATCGGTATTTTACAAGAAATAGCCGATCAGGAATCGGGGCAAGATTACCTATTGACCGAGAAGCCTCGCTTACTGGCGAATACACTCAATGTATTTCGTCATCCTCGCAAAATCATCGGAAATCCAAAAGGGATCTATTTTGACGCAAAGTCACGTCGAAAGGAGCCCCGCTACCGATTTAAAACTCCATTGGTGTTCAAATACGACACGATAAAAACGGCTGGTTTTACTGCTGATATCTCTAAGCGCGGCCTAAACATCAGGTTAGATGAACCCGCATTATTGCGCTCCGGACAAGAAGTACTGATTAACTTTCGTGAGCTTCAGCTTTATGACAAAAAGTTACCTTTAAGCGCTGTACCTTATCGCATAGTCCGAGTGAGCCCTGACGGCCTCAATGTTCAATTGGTGATTGACGAATATAGCAAAACCATGCGAATCATTGCGTTTCTTAACAGTATCATTGAGCACAACCAAGATAAGCTTATTCCACAAAAAGAAGTGCTGCCAAACCATGATCTTTTAGAGAGGTTGCATAGCCTGCTTCTATCACGCACGTTGAGTACGCCTATCTTTATCGGTAAGAGCGCCGCGTCTTCCGTGAGTACACCAGTCATTGGGGTAAATTTTCCGTTACCAAAGCACCTCGAACTCTATGCTCGCTTAGGTCACAACCAAATGTTTTCATTGGAACCTCTGTTTAAAGGCCGCTCGAACACGTTAATTGCAGATCCAATCAAGCGTATTGACGGAGCGGAAGCAAAACATCAGGATATCTATACGAGCGTGACAAAAATCGGTACGACAATCACCGCCGTGGAGTCAAAGTTACCGCAAGAGTTTGCCAATTTGAAAGAGCGTATCCTCTTCATCAAAAAAGCTCGTATGATGGGCGATTTTTATGCCACAAGGATATCAACCGCACCAATCTTTGATCCTATCACTAGCTTGTTGCGTCAGGATTTAGAGGACTTATCCCAATTTAGTATCCACCAAGCAAATAAACTCGAAAAGGAGTTAACCGCATTAGTCGGCTATAGTGAGTTTGAAGACATCACCGAAGAAGTCATCGTGAGATTAGAATTGACCGAATAGCAAAACACCGCCAACTTGGCGGTGTTTTATTATCTTACTGTCCATTCCATTATGGCTTCGACTTCCAGCTGATTTTTTGCTGCTTCACCAACGCCCCCGAAAGAATACACAACACGCCACCTAACCCAGCGAATCGCACCGAAGCTTGAGCCTGCTCCTCCACCTTTGGTTTCGCGTGGTAGGCAATACCTAACCCAGCAACGGACATCATCAGCAAGTCATTTGCGCCATCGCCAACAGCGACGGTATTGTGCAATTCAATATCGTACTCTTGGGCCAACTCGACCAAAATATCCGCTTTAGTCTGGGCATTCACCACATCGCCTAATACTTCACCGGTGAGCTTGCCTTTAACAATATCCAGTTGATTCGAACGCGCAAAATCCAGCCCTACGCACTCTTTTATATGGTCAGAGAAATAAGTAAAACCACCTGATGCAATCGCTGTTTTCCAGCCTAACGCTTTCAATGTGGCGATCAAAGATTCAAAGTCTGGCATGAATGGCAATTGACTACGCACTTGTTCGAGAATGACTTCATCCGCCCCTTTCAACTTCCCAACGCGCTGACGCAAACTTTGTTCAAAATCTAGCTCACCTAGCATGGCGCGCTCTGTCACCTCAGCCACTTCCTCTCCGACACCGGCTAGCTTGGCAATTTCATCAATACATTCGATTTGAATCGCCGTGGAATCCATATCAAATACGATAAGCCCGGGAGCAGAGAGATCCGGTACTTCATTCAGCGAGGCATAATCAAGGTTGAGGCTTTTCAGAATAGTTTGATGCTCCGTGGTGAGTTCTCCCCCCATCAGAGCCACTTCATACTGCCCCACTTTCCAAGTATCTAAAACTGGAGTGTAAAGGCCTGTAAAAAAGTCGATATCTTCAAACAGGCCGGGAGTAAGGCACGGTGCAAAAACAATCCAGTTCGCTTTGGCTTTATCCCGCTGAGTCGCAAATCGAGTTTCAGGTAGTCGTTTTAAAAGAGTCGTGTGCCTTCTGATAGGCAAGCTTTTTGACGCATCCATGTATATAATCCCTTATGACTTTGCTAAAACGTTACCTCAACAAACTAAAAAGGCAAGTCTTTGTTTTATTTTGAATGGACGAGTAAAGTGCATGAGTGAATCTTTGTTCTCAGTAAAGAATGCCTTACGAATTTTAGCGTTAATCTTGCTGGGTTTGATGCTATTTTTCACATTTAAAAATAGCGTAGTGATAAGTAAAGGCAACGAAAAGATTCAAGCACAGCAGCTTGAGACTCTGAGTCGAGTGTTGATCTCTCAGGCTTCGTTGTCTGCCAGCGAAATGATTTTGAATAAAGATCAAGAGCGGCTTCTTAAGCTGACCAACCAACTCGCGCAAGATCGCTTAGTATTCGATGCGACCATTTATAATGCACAGGGCGTAAGATTAGCATCGAGTGAAGGCGCACTATCCGTGCGAGAAGTCTTAGGGCTAGATACGCCACTGGCTACCGCATCAATTGGCCGCCAACAATTGGTTGAACCAGTATTTTCAGATGACGCGATCATCGGTTTTGTCCGCGTCACGTTTGAAACTGGTCGCGTAACCGCCATCTCCGATCATCACTATCGCAAAAGCGATCGTTACATGTACATGATGGTATTGATGAGCTTTGTGTGCGGCATGTTGTTTATTATGATTTTACGTAGACAGTCGATCCGCCGTAAGAAAGGTGAGAACCTGCTTTTGACCAAATAATAGCAATCGTAACAAAGAGCTGGTCATTATTTCGAATAAAAAAACAGCCCGCTTTGTGCGGGCTGTTTTATTTACGTATTGCTTTAACTAAAAAGATGACTCTACGTCGCTTATTCTTCGTCACCAAGCAGTACAGAATCTAGTGCGATCAACATCATGTCGTTGAACGTATTTTGACGCTCTTCCGATGTGGTTTGCTCACCTGTTTTAATATGGTCAGAAACCGTACAGATCGTCAGTGCTTTTGCACCGTACTCTGCTGCAACGCCGTAGATGCCCGCCGCTTCCATTTCCACACCAACGATGCCGTACTTGTCCATTACGTCGAACATGTCTGGATCTGGCGTGTAGAACAGTTCAGCTGAGAATAGGTTACCTACTTTTACGTCTACGCCGCGCGCTTTTGCTGCTTCTTCTGCTGCGCGAACCATTTTGTAGTCAGCGATGGCTGCGAAATCATGACCTTTGAAGCGGATACGGTTGACTTTAGAGTCCGTACACGCGCCCATACCGATCACAACATCACGTACTTTAATGTCTTCGTTTACTGCACCACAGCTACCTACACGGATTACTTTCTTCACGCCGAAATCTTTGATCAGCTCAGTCACGTAGATTGAACATGATGGGATGCCCATACCGTGGCCCATTACAGAGATCTTACGGCCTTTGTAAGTACCTGTGTAACCAAACATATTACGAACATCACATACTTGAACAACATCATCTAAGAAAGTTTCAGCGATGTATTTTGCACGTAGCGGGTCACCTGGCATTAGAACGACGTCTGCGAAAGCACCCATTTCTGCGTTGATATGTGGAGTTGCCATGTTTTATTCCTTAACCTGTCTCTAGCGTTCACCTCTGATGGAGGAATGGACTAGATTGATATGATTTTGACAAGCAGTATTCTAATGCCTATCTAGATAAGTAAATGGTCCAATTATTTAGATAGGTTTAGCACTGCGAACATAAAACGAGGAGCTATCATGCTCCCTGTTTTCAATAGTTTATCTATTATAGAAAGTTCTTACCGTATTCCATTGGAGAAGTACCGAAGTACGTTGCCAATGTTTGGCCGATATCTGCAAAGCTATCACGACGACCTAATGAGCCTGCTGGCACTTTCTTACCGTAAACGACCACTGGAATGTGCTCTCGTGTATGGTCAGTACCTGGCCATGTTGGGTCACAACCGTGGTCCGCCGTTAGGATAAGTACGTCGTCTTCTTCCATTATATCGAGAACTTCGTTGATACGGCCATCAAAGTATTCAAGTGCCGCAGCATAACCAGCCACGTCACGGCGGTGGCCATAAGCTGAGTCGAAATCTACGAAGTTCGTAAATACGATGGTGTTATCACCCGCCTCTTTGATTTGCTCTAGCGTTGCTTCAAACAATGCTGGAATACCTGTCGCTTTCACTTTCTTAGTGATACCACAGTTTGCGTAAATATCTGCGATCTTACCGATAGAGACGACGTTACCTTGCTTCTCTTCTACTAGCTTTTGGAGAACCGTTGTCGCTGGTGGCTCAACAGACAAATCACGACGGTTACCAGTACGCTCAAACTGACCTTTACCCGGGCCAATAAATGGACGCGCAATCACACGGCCGATGTTGTAATCTTCCAGCTCTTCACGCGCAATTTGGCACAGCTCAAGTAGACGCTCTAGACCGAATGTCTCTTCGTGACACGCGATTTGGAATACTGAATCTGCAGAGGTGTAGAAGATCGGCTTACCCGTCTTCATGTGCTCTTCACCCAGATCATTCAGTACTTGCGTACCAGATGCGTGGCAGTTACCTAGGAAACCGTCTAGGCCAGCACGCTCAAGGATGCGGTCAGTCAGCTCTTTCGGGAAGCTGTTCGCTTTATCAGTGAAGTAACCCCAATCAAAAAGAACAGGTACACCTGCGATTTCCCAGTGGCCTGAAGGCGTGTCTTTACCTGATGAAAGCTCAGCCGCATGACCATAAGCACCGATGATTTCAGCTTCTGCGTCTAAGCCCGGTGCGAAGCGACCAGTTGACTCTTTGTGTGCCATTGCCAGACCGAGTTTCGATAGGTTTGGAAGACGAAGTGCGCCTTGACGCTGCTCGTTATCCGCTAAGCCTTGCTCACACTGGTCAGCGATATGACCTAGCGTGTCTGAACCTACATCACCAAATTGCTCAGCATCTGCGCTTGCACCAATGCCGAATGAGTCTAGTACTAAAATAAATGCTCTTTTCATTGCTCGTTCCTTAGGCCCACTCGGTGTCTTAGCTATAATTGAGCAGGCCTACGTAATTACTTAATCGATTAGATGTCTTCTGCACGGATTTGGCGGTAAACCTCTGGCGTTGGTGTGTATTCCCCCCCCACCTTAATGGCGTTACGAAGGGCTTTAGCGGCCTCTTCCCACTGCACTTCGGTGCGAGCGTGGATAACAGCAAGAGGCTTATCACCGTCTGCGACTTCACCCAAACGAATGAAATTGTCGAAACCAACCGCATAGTCGATTTCGTCCGTCGCAACGCGGCGACCACCACCCATAGAAACCACAGCCATACCGATAGCACGCGTATCCATTGCTGAAACGATGCCCGTTTCTGTGGCGTAAACAGGCTTGATGATTTCGGCTTTCTCTAGGTAGTTATCGTAGTTTTCTACGAAGTCTGCCGGTCCGCCAAGTCCAGCAACCATCTTACCAAAGCATTCAACCGCTTTACCGTTATCAAGTACTTCCATCAGTTTCGCACGAGCATCTTCCGTATTCTCAGCAAGCTTGCCAAGTACCAGCATTTCTGCACATGATACCATGGTCACTTCAAGTAGACGTGGATTGCGGTATTCACCCGTTAGGAAGCGAACCGCCTCGCGTACCTCTACTGCATTACCCGCAGAAGAAGCCAGCACTTGGTTCATGTCTGTCAGGATAGCGGTTGTCGTTGTACCAGCACCATTTGCTACCGCAACGATAGATTTTGCTAGCTCTTCAGACGCTTCGTAAGTTGGCATAAATGCACCAGAACCTACTTTTACATCCATCACTAAAGACTCAAGACCTGCAGCAAGCTTCTTCGATAAAATCGACGCCGTGATCAGTGAAATGTTATCGACCGTTGCCGTGATATCGCGAGTTGCGTAAACGCGCTTATCCGCTGGCGCTAGATCACCCGTTTGACCAATGATCGCCACACCTGCGTCTTTGGTTACTTGACCAAAGACGTCATTGGTTGGTGTGATGTTGTAGCCAGGAATTGACTCAAGCTTGTCCAGTGTACCGCCAGTGTGGCCAAGGCCACGGCCAGAAATCATGGGTACGAAACCGCCACATGCTGCCACCATAGGGCCAAGCATCAGAGAAGTCACGTCACCCACGCCACCAGTTGAGTGTTTATCGACAATTGGACCACCAAAGTTCATGTGGCTCCAGTCGATGACCATGCCCGAATCACGCATTGCACAAGTCAGTGCGATACGCTCTGGCATCGTCATTTCATTGAAGAAGATAGCCATAGCAAATGCCGCGATCTGACCTTCAGATACGCTGTTATCTGCTACGCCTTGAATAAAGAAATTGATTTCGTCAGCAGTAAGAACTTCGCCATCACGTTTTTTACGAATGATCTCTTGAGGTAAATACATTAGTTCCTCCCAAGCTCTTTATGAGCCATGGTAATAGTAGGGTAGAAGAGGTTGGTAGCACCGAAACTGGTGCTACCATTCAGACGCTTTATTTGGAATTAGTACGCTGATGGATCAGCGACTTGGTCCGATACTTCTAATGTATTTAGTAGATTTGTTAGCAGGCTAGACGCACCAAAACGGTAGTGACGAGCATCAACCCAATTGTCACCTAGGATTTCATCAGCCATTGCTAGGTATGCAGCCGCATCTTCAGCCGTACGCACACCACCTGCTGGTTTGAAACCAACTGTCTCAGCAACACCCATGTCACGAATAACTTCAAGCATCATGCGTGCGTATTCTGGTGTTGCGTTAACTGGCACTTTACCCGTTGAAGTTTTAATGAAGTCAGCACCTGCTTCGATACAGATTTGAGATGCTTTCTTGATTAGCGCTTCTTCTTTTAATTCACCCGTTTCGATGATCACTTTAAGAAGGATGTCACCACAAGCTTCTTTACATTGCTTAACAAGTTCAAAGCCCACTTTCTCATCACCAGCCATTAGAGCGCGGTATGGGAAAACCACGTCTACTTCGTCTGCACCGTAAGCAACTGCCGCTTTTGTTTCAGCCACTGCGATTTCAATATCGTCGTTACCGTGTGGGAAGTTGGTTACTGTCGCAATGCGAACGTCTGGCGTGCCTTGCTCACGAAGTGTCTTCTTAGCAATAGGAATAAAGCGAGGGTAAATACAGATTGCAGCTGTGTTACCTACTGCTGATTTCGCATCATGACATAATGCGATCACTTTTGCATCAGTGTCATCATCATTCAGCGTCGTTAGGTCCATTAGTTTAAGTGCACGTAGTGCTGCTGCTTTTAAATCGCTCATTTCTATCTCCGATCAATATTCAAAAAATTCACTGCTTAACCTCATATCAACTATCTAACTATAATCAAGAAGAAGACAGTGTGTAAAAATTTGGCTAATCAGTCTATTAATGAACGGACTTGGTTCCCTGAAGACTCGGCATAGTCAGCGAAAAATTCATATGCCAATTGCTATCCTTGTCACCGCACAGTACCAGTTTGGCCTATGGCACAACAATCTATGATTGCGGTGTCTTTAATATCACATCACAAAGAAAAACGCTTGTAAGATGTAACATGAAGGGCAATTCATTTGCCCATTGAGTATGTACTATTCACTCAGTGATTATTTGATAATCATAACCACGACTTTGTAATTACTACATTATAGAGTTTCACCGCAAAACTGTAGCACCAAATAGAGCGCAAACGGTTTGTATCTCAAAATTTTCCAACCCCTATTCCACCGACTGCGTAAGCGACTCTCGTCGTCCTACATGCGGTTAAATTTTTTTGGGCCAAAAACGAAAAATGCCCCGCAGCAATTTCTTGCTACAGGGCATGATTTAAAACGGCGTCTATATATTAAGAACCGATTCTAATTAAAGTGCTGCAAGGCTAAGGCAGAAGCCTGCAATCGTCGCTGCCATTAGGTTAGACAACGTACCAGCAAGAACGGCTTTAATACCCATGCGAGCGATATCGCTGCGACGGTTTGGTGCAAGGCTACCTAGACCACCAAGTAGGATCGCGATAGAAGAAAGGTTCGCGAAGCCACATAGTGCGAATGAGATGATAGCCGTTGTCTTCTCAGACATTACTTCACCCGTTGCCGCAACCACTTGAGCGCCTTCACCTAGGTAAGGAGTGAAGTTCAAGTACGCAACGAATTCGTTGATAACGAGTTTCTGACCGATGAATGAACCAGCAACAACTGCTTCGTCCCATGGAACACCGATTAGGAATGCTAGTGGAGAGAACGCGTAACCTAGGATTAGCTCTAGAGTGAGTTCAGGCATACCGAACCAACCACCAATGCCACCTAGCATACCGTTGATAAGAGCAATCAGACCAACGAAAGCGATTAGCATTGCACCTACGTTTAGCGCAAGTTGTAGACCAGAAGCCGCACCGCCTGCTGCTGCGTCGATTACGTTAGCTGGTTTATCATCGCCACCGTCCATTGCTTCTTCGAAATCTTCGCGAGGCTTGTCAGTCTCTGGGTGAAGAATCTTAGCGAACAGTAGACCACCTGGTGCTGCCATGAATGATGCTGCTACTAGGTACTCTAGTGGAACACCCATTGATGCGTAACCTGCTAGTACACCACCAGCAACAGAGGCTAGACCACCACACATTACTGCGAATAGCTCAGATTGAGTCATTTTTGGAACGAATGGGCGAACAACTAGCGGTGCTTCAGTTTGACCTACGAAAATGTTAGCAGCCGCTGACATTGATTCCGCACGAGAAGTACCGAGCGCTTTCTGTAGTGCACCACCAAGAATCTTGATAACCCACTGCATTGCGCCAATGTAGTAAAGAACAGAAATCAGTGCTGAGAAGAAGATCAGAGTAGGAAGAACGCGGAATGCGAAGATGAAACCGCCGCCACCGAACACTTCGAACATCTTGTCAGAAACAAGACCACCGAATAGGAATGATGAACCATTGTTACCGTAGTTGATAACGTTAGAAACACCAGTAGAGAAACCGTTTAGTAGATCACGGCCCCAAGGTACATAAAGAACAAATGCACCTAATGCGAATTGGATAGCAAATGCGCCACCCACAGTTCTTAGATTGATAGCTTTACGGTTATTAGAAAATGCAAATGCAATAGCAAGAAGCACTACCATACCGACTAGGCTCATAAACAGGCTCATAGTTTATGACTTCCTTATAAGTTATTTATTGGCGTGTTACAAAATGGAGCTATAAAGCGGGGGCAATTATACTCATGCAGCATCAATTAAAGTAATGCCACCTTCACACTTTCCTATAAGATTCATCATGGATTCACCCTCATTTGTGAGACACATCACAATAGGAAGGAAAACGTTTTCTATTTTAAACAGCATATTTCGATTTTATTCACATATTGAGAATACTGAATTGCTATTTTCCCACATCTGGCACGCAATCGTTTGCCATTGCTGTGAATGCAAATGCGCAAGCTCATTCAACACATGAATAAGTTTACTTGGGTGGTTGGGCTTCCCTTGATATCCAAGTATGGGCATATCCGGCGCGTCCGTTTCTAAAACCAGATGTTCAAGAGATAGTCTTTGAATCGCGTCGCGCGTTTTGTTCGCTCTTGGGTAAGTAATTGTGCCGCCCACCCCAATGAAAAAGCCTAATCGAACCCATTCCATCGCTTGTTGATAGCTACCAGAAAACGCATGTAACACGCCACCTTTAGGCAGTTTTGCCGTTTTGACCATTTGAACGAGTCGATTGTGCGCTTTACGACAGTGAAGAATAACGGGCAGTTTGAATTTTCGCGCAAGTTCAAACTGCAACTCAAGGGCTCGTTCTTGAAGTGCTACAGGAACATTGATGGAAAAATCTAAACCACACTCACCAATTGCCACACAGTGCTTACCCGCTTGTGACAACTGCCGTTCCAATTCAGCGACGTGTTGATCAAAATCAGGCTGAAGAAAGTAAGGATGAAAACCCAAAGCGTAGTAAAGACCCGGGTATTGGCTGGCTATAGTTTGAATGCGAGACCAATTGCTTGGTCCTACTGAAGGGATCAAGATACGTTCTATACCTTGCTCACGAGCAAGCTCAAACTGATGGGCAAAATCGTCTTGGAACACATCAAAATCGAAGTGACAATGGGTATCAAACAGTTTCATTATTCGGCTTCTCTTGTTCTTCTTTATTAGAAGAAGCGTCATGAGCAGGGTCTGGTTTATACGGTACACAACTGCGCCTTTGATCTGGTGTTAGTCCCATCTCTTTACACCAATCGTCGTAACGTTTGAGTCCTTTCTTAAACCAATTCATTTCACACCTTTCTGTACACCAAATAAAAAGCCGCCGTTAGCTAAGTGTATAGCTAACGGCGGCCTATAATCCAGTGCTCAATGTAGAGCGGCTTAGATGCGATTAGTGCTCACGCGTTGCACGGAAATCGACATCAGGAAAACGTTCTTGAGCAAGGTTCAAGTTAACCATCGTTGGGGCAATGTACGTTAGGTTATCACCGCCATCTAGCGCTAGGTTCGCTTGGTTCTTACGTTGGAACTCATCCAGTTTCTTCGCATCACCACACTCAACCCAACGCGCAGTTGCAACGTTAACCCCTTCATAGATCGCTTCAACGTTGTATTCTGACTTCAAACGAGCCACAACCACGTCAAACTGAAGTACACCGACCGCACCAACGATCAGATCGTTATTTTGTAGCGGACGGAATACCTGTACCGCCCCCTCTTCAGATAACTGAACCAGACCTTTTAGCAGCTGTTTCTGCTTCAATGGATCTTTTAGACGAATACGACGGAACAACTCTGGAGCAAAGTTTGGAATACCAGAGAACTTCAGCGACTCACCTTGAGTGAAAGTGTCACCAATTTGGATTGTACCGTGGTTATGTAGACCGATAATATCACCCGCGTAAGCATTTTCCGCACGTGAGCGGTCACCCGCCATAAAGGTTACCGCGTCAGAAATGCTCACTTGCTTGCCAAGACGAACGTGGTTCATCTTCATACCTTGCGTGTACGTGCCTGATACAATACGCATGAAGGCAATACGGTCGCGGTGTTTTGGATCCATGTTTGCCTGGATTTTGAATACGAAACCAGAGAATTTCTCTTCGGTCGCTTCAACATCACGCTCAACCGCTTGACGAGTTTTCGGCGCTGGCGCCCATTCAGTCAGGCCATCTAGCATGTGATCAACACCGAAGTTGCCCAAAGCCGTACCGAAGTAAACTGGCGTTAACTCACCGACAAGGAATGCTTCGTGATCAAACTCAGGGCAAGCGCCCATCACAAGTTCAAGTTCTTCACGAACACTTGCCGCTAGGCTTTCACCTACTTTTTCATCAAGTTCAGGGTTGTCCAGACCTTTGATGATGCGAACTTCTTGGATCTCATGACCATGACCAGATTCGTACAGAATCGTCTCATCGCGGTGAATGTGGTAAACACCTTTAAACTCTTTACCACAACCGATTGGCCATGTAATTGGTGCACACATCATGCCCAGTTCGTTTTCTACTTCGTCCAATACTTCCATTGGATCACGAACATCACGGTCAAGTTTGTTCATGAAGGTGACGATTGGTGTATCACGTAGACGCGTCACTTCCATCAGTTTGCGAGTACGATCCTCGACACCTTTCGCTGCATCAATCACCATCAGACATGAGTCAACCGCCGTTAGTGTACGGTACGTATCTTCCGAGAAATCTTCGTGTCCTGGCGTATCCAGTAGGTTTACCAGACAATCATTGTAAGGGAACTGCATCACAGAAGTGGTTACCGAGATACCACGTTCCTTTTCCATTTCCATCCAGTCTGATTTTGCGTGTTGTGCGTTACCACGACCTTTAACCGTGCCGGCTTTTTGGATTGCGTTTCCGAATAACAGTACTTTTTCTGTAATGGTGGTTTTACCCGCATCCGGGTGAGAAATAATAGCGAACGTTCTACGCTTAGAAACTTCGCCTAGAAAAGGTGTATTTGACATGAAAATCGTCTTCTTTGATGTCTATTGCTTACCCGAATCTCGAACAAGCTTTTTTGATTCAATATTACGCGGTATTGTCCCCTATTATTGCGCTAGGGGCAACTTTCCTTGAGGTTTGAGCGACAGTAATTAATAAAAGAACAGGTAGCTCATGATGATTGCATCTTCTTTGCCATTACCGGTTTTAGCTGGGTAATAGTTGTAACGGCGATCCACTTCATTAAAACCGGCTTGCTCATAAATATGAATCGCTGGCAAATTACTTTCACGAACTTCTAGCCAAGCACTCTCTGCTTTGGCTTGCTCACAGTAACCTAGAAATGCGTCAAGCAACTTTTGACCCAATCCTTTGCCTTGCTGGCTCGGTGCAACGGCAATATTAAGTAGCGTCACTTCACCGACAATGTTCTGCCCATAGAAATAACCCACAACCTCGTCGGCGTTGGTCATCACATGATGACATGCACCTCGGCTAGACAAGTCACGAACGATCGATTCTGCCCAAGGGTGAGAATGGGCTTGTTGTTCAATTTGCCATACTTGATCTAAGTGTTCTGCACTCATCGGCGTAATTTCAATCGTCACGCGTTTGCTCCATTAAGAATATGAACAAATCTGCTGCCATAAGGCGCGGCGCTGTTCGTTGTTACCATCAATGTCTTTTAATAGCGGCGAAGTCAGCTGCTTAGCATTAATACTCGTATCGGCTTCACAGCCAGCAAACCACACCCAATCCAACTCATGTTCACCCAATGATGATAAACGCTCTGGCTCTAGATGCAGCGCATCATCAAGTGTGAGCTTGATGCTTTTTAGCACCCGCTCAAACATCAATGCTGTCTCATTTTCTGGACACATTGGTGAAACCAATAGGAGTTTACAAGAACTTTGCAAACGTAACATTGGCACTTGATAGTTTTCCAACCTATCTGGATGGATCAACTCCCATGTGCTGATCCCCATTTCATTTAAATACTGTTTCTCGTTTATTGACATTTTTTGTCACCTAATTGAACGAGGCAATGCTACCAAATAATCGCAGGTAAAGTCAGAGGTGTTATGAAGCTTTTCCAATCAATCCCTATTGCACTGCTAATCTCGGCCACCAGCTTTGTTACCTTTGCTAAGAGCAGCCATGATAACTGGCAACTTATCGATCAAAAACCGTTAACTTCCAAACCCGAGACTGATACCGTAGAACCGAACGGTTTATTGAAAAACCGCCAGTTTAGCAAAATCAAAATTAAAATTAAGTGCACTCAGGCAAGGTGAACTTCAAAAACATGAAAATCACCATGACCGATGGTAGCGAGAAAGAACTTAAGACCATGACGAGTACGTTAACCAAAGGCATGTCAACACGAGCTTAGACTCTACCAGGTTCTGAAAATGTCAAACTCAAACGTCTTGGTATGGCATACAATGGTTAGGGCAACATGGTACTCATGTGGCCAGTGTAAGTAAAAAAGCAAAAATCGAAATTTGGGGCAAAAAGCGCGTCCAAGAACAAGATTAAATCATTTTTCTTCGTCACTTCATAAAAACAAAGCCCGCTTTTTACAGCGGGCTTTGTCATTCAATCTCAATGGTTATAGCTCAGAAAATTCTGGTGCATAATCGATGCGCCCAGAACGTCCATCGCACTGACCTTCCACCAATTCTGCTACGCGGAATGCTCCTTGGGGCACTTCCCATGCGCAGTCAAAGCCCATCTCTTCACCGGCTTTAAAACCTTGACGCGCGTAGTAATCCGGCGCCCCCAATACGACACAAACTGGGTAACCGAAATCACGCAAAAATTCAAAACCTTCCTTAATTAACTCAGAAGCAATGCCTTGGCGACGGTAATCTTCATGTACGCTTAACGGTGCTAGACCTTGCCATGATAAATCTTCGCCGTTCAAAGTTACTGGGCTAAATAGAGCATGTCCGATCACTTCACCATCATCCGTACACGCTACGAGCGACAGAGTAAGCTTGCCATTTTCACGTAAACGCATCACCAAATTGGCTTCGGCCTCCGTCGGAAATGCGTGCTTCAATAGGCCGTCAATCTTGAGAATGTCTGCGGGCGCTTCAGTTCGAATAAGCATTCGTCACTCCGGTTTCTTGTGCTAGCTCTTGAACCCCTTTTTGAACAAAGTCCGCTAGTTGACTCAATGCAACCTGCATCGCTTTTGGCAACTGCTCTAAATCGACACTGTCCATTAAGTTTTTTACTTCCAAACCAAGCTCAGTATCGCCTTCAATAGAAAGGCGGCGTTGAAAGAACAGCGTGTCAGGATCTTCTTTACGGCCAGCAATCAACACCAAATCATTAAGGTGACCACTAAAGCTAACGTCTTCCTGAACTGATTTCTCCGCAACCACTAACTTTCCGTCCTGGTAGCTGATGTACCATGCTAAGTTCAAGTCTTTAATCGCAACTTTTAACCACTTATCTTCAAGGAATTCAAAGTCGCCATCTTCTAACGCTTCCTTGAACACCATTTTCAGCCCTTCTAACAAGGCTTTTTTCTGAACAGCTTGTGGTAATAACTGGACTGGAGATCGCAAAATTGATGCTGCGTTGTTTACTAGTTGACTGCGAATCTTGTTTAACACGCTAATTATCCGTTACTTTGTCATAAGGTTGTCTATTTTACGCAATAGAGTAATACCTGTACCTGTCATTTATCAAGAAAACAGTTTGTTTATACTCCGTGACTTTCAAGCCCAAAATGCATAACGTTGTCTTAACTGGCTAGCTTAATGGGTAGTATTGATTTTAAAAGACAAATCGTCGCACCATGGCACATATACACAAGAACATTCTTTCAGAATCAAGTGAAAAGTGGTTATCTGGGCATAAAACCGCCATGTCTCAAACAAATGCGTCATTTTTTTGACCTTTGCTGTATTATCGATGCTAAGACATTGATAAATTCTTTAATAACGGTAGCTTCAAAGTTATAGTTATCACGATAGCGTTTTTATTACACGGACGAATAATCTGGCTCATTGGAGATCGGTAACCCCCTAATGCCTTCCCAGCAATTACAACATTGGTTTGCAACGCTAACCTCAAATAGTCCTTTCTTTTTTGCCATTCTTGACAAGAAACACAGTTATCGAATGGTAAGTGAGCGCTATTGTGACATTGCGGGCTTAGGCCATAGCGAAATCATTGGTCTTAACGATAGCCAAGTTCTAGGTGACGTATTCTATAACAAGCTTGCTCCTTACTATCAACGCGCTTTCAAAGGCGATCATGTAGAAGCAGAAATAACCCTAGATGAAACGGGCTTAGAGACTAACTTACATTTTAGTCTTTCTCCGATTAAAGAAGGGAATGAAACCCGATTCGTGGTATTTCATGCCATTGATACTTCTGAAAAACACATTCTTGTTCGTTCTTTAGAAGAGTCAGAAAGCAAATTTTCCAAGCTTACTCAGCTTTTACCTGATGGTTTGTTATTGGTTGAAAATGACATCATCATTTCTGCCAACCCCGCATCGTCTCGCTTACTTGGTCTAAACTCGCCACATGAATTGCTCGGAGAAGAGCTGTCTCGTCTATTCATCGATGAAAACAGCAAGAAAGTTTTTAGTCATCGCATCAGTTCACTCCTGTCTGAAAAACCGTTTGCCTGTTTAACCAGTGCAAGATGTGGATTTGAGCGAAAGGTACGCCTGCATGCTGACACCACCGCTGTTCTTGGCAGTGAATCCCAAATAATCCTTATCCAGGATGCCGACGACACACCTAAAACGCTTTCTTCAGGCTCCGCTGAAGATGCTCACATTGACTCTCTGACCAAGCTATACAACCGCTTTGGGTTTACCAAACGTCTTGAGCAACTGATTAACAGGCGCACGCCACTATTGGTGTTTTATCTTGACATCGATAACTTCAAAAACATCAATGACTCACTTGGCCATCACATTGGTGATAAAGTCATTCAGGAGGTATCCGCTCGTCTTAAGCACTCATTACCAAGCCAAGTAATCATTGGCCACCTTGGGGGAGACGAATTCGGTATTATTTTGCCAGAACCAGAAAATACCCGTATGGCAGAGAGCCTTTCCGAGCGCATCATCTCTTTGATCAACCAGCCATTTGATCTACACCACTTCAGTAAACGTCTTGCTTGTTCAATTGGGAGTGTGCGTTATCCAGAAGATGGCCAAGACGCACGAATCCTCCTGCAAAATGCCGATACGGCAATGTATGAAGCCAAGGATCGCGGCCGCAACCGCCTGATCAAGTTTAACGATCAGATGAATAAAGAAGCGCGCATGCGTTTGTGGTTGGAAATTGAGCTGCAAAAAGCATTGCAACAACACGGATTGGAAGTCTGGTATCAACCAAAAGTAAATGCTCGCGACTTCAGCATTAACGGAGCGGAAGCCTTAGTGCGCTGGAAGCACCCTGTCGAGGGTTACATCAGTCCAGGGGCGTTTATCCCTGTAGCCGAACGTGCCGGCTTGATCGAGCACCTTGGTAAAGTGGTCATGCGTGATGTATTTAATACTGTCAAGCGTTGGAAGCTACAGGGTATCCTGCCAGGACGTGTGGCAATTAACCTTTCTCCTGAACAATTTGGCAATCCTCAGCTCATTGACTACATGGAAAAGCTACTGCGCACTACCGAGCTCGATCCAAGCTGCATTACTTTCGAGCTAACCGAAAGTGCGGTGATGAGTGACAGTCAACACACACTGCAAATGCTAAACGCAATAAAGAAACTCGGCTTCAACCTTTCTATTGACGACTTTGGTACAGGCTACTCTTCCCTCTCTTATTTGGCACGCTTTCCAATCGATGAGCTAAAAATAGACCGAGCCTTTATCAGCGACATTGATATCTTGTCAAAACAGGTGACTGTTATTGAAAACATCATCAACCTAGGTAAATCGCTCGATTTAACGGTCGTCGCAGAGGGCGTAGAAACACACCAGCAAGCGACCCTGTTATCCAACTTGCAATGTAACTCGATTCAAGGCTTTCATTTCTATCGTCCTCAACCGAAGCACGAAGTCGAAGAACTGTTCGTACAAAACCGTCGCCACAAAAAATAATGCGCACTTTCCCCCCTGACTCTCATGGGGGAAACGTATCGATAAAACTACAACCACTAAATATTCGAAGTGTTGCCTATCATACATGCCAACTCTGACTCCCTAAGCTAAGCCTCTCGACGTTACTTAAGAGATAAATCTCAACTTTATTGAGCTAAACCTAACTTAGGTCAATTTCGCTATTCATAATTCTTCATAAAATGCGACCATCTTTTTATTCTCTATGATTGTGAGCATATGGAACTCTTGTGCCCTGCGGGTAACTTGCCTGCGTTAAAAACCGCGATTGATTGCGGTGCAGATGCTGTATACATCGGCTTCAAAGACGATACAAACGCTCGTCACTTTGCTGGTCTTAACTTTAACGGCAAAAAACTTGAAAAAGCGGTGCAATACGTCCACGACCGCAACAAAAAGATCCATGTTGCACTCAATACGTTTGCTCACCCAAATGGATTTGAGCGTTGGACAAATGCGGTAGATAACGCTGCAGCCCTTGGTGTAGACGCACTGATTGTCGCTGACATTGCGGTACTTGAGTATGCTGCTCGCAAATATCCAGAGCTTGAACTACACCTTTCGGTACAAGCATCAGCAACCAACGTTGCGGCTATCGATTTCTACAAACAGAACTTCAACGTTAAACGAGTCGTACTGCCTCGTGTACTGTCGATCCACCAAGTGAAACAACTATCGCGTAACATCACTAGTGACGTCGAGCTAGAGGTATTCGCTTTTGGCAGCCTTTGTATCATGTCTGAGGGACGCTGTTACCTATCGTCATACATGACAGGTGAATCACCAAACACCGTTGGCGCTTGTTCTCCCGCGAAATACGTTCGCTGGCAAGAAACAGAACAAGGTCTAGAGTCGCGCTTGAATGATATTCTTATTGATCGCTACAGCGCAGGTGAAAATGCCGGCTACCCTACTCTTTGTAAGGGTCGTTTTGATGCTGAAATTGAAGGCGAAAAAAAACGCTATCATGCACTAGAAGAGCCAACCAGCTTGAACACCCTTTCTATGCTACCTGAACTGTTTGCGGCCAATGTTGCATCGGTGAAAATCGAAGGTCGTCAGCGCAGCCCTGCTTATGTAGAGCAAGTAACACGCACATGGCGAGCCGCGATTGATCGTTACCAAGCAAACCCTGAAGCCTATCAAGTAGAAGCGGCTTGGGATGCGGCACTAGCAAACGTGTCTGAAGGTACACAAACCACCTTAGGTGCTTACCACCGTAAATGGCAATAGAGGTTAAGATGGATAATTCAATGAAATACGCACTTGGCCCACTGTTGTACTTTTGGCCAAGACAAGATGTAGAAGCATTTTACCAGCAAGCGAAATCAAGCTCAGCTGACATCATCTACCTTGGTGAAACGGTGTGTTCAAAGCGCCGTGAAATGAAACCTACACACTGGTTTGATATCGCGAAGGAGCTGTCTGCTTCCGGTAAACAAGTGGTGCTATCAACCATGGCTCTGCTAGAAGCACCAAGTGAAGTCAACATCATGAAGAAGTACATCGACAACGGTGACTTCGCGATTGAAGCAAATGACGTCTCTGCGGTTCAATTGGCTTCTGAGCACAAAGTGCCTTTTATCGTTGGCCCTGCGGTGAACACGTACAATGCGCATACGCTGAATGTGTTCTTAAAGCAAGGCATGACTCGCTGGTGCATGCCAGTTGAGCTATCACGTGAATGGTTGAGCAACACGCTAACACAATGCGATGAGTTAGGTATTCGCAGTAAGTTTGAAGTGGAAGTGTTCAGCCACGGTTACTTGCCACTGGCTTACTCAGCTCGCTGCTTTACCGCTCGTGCAGAAAACAAAGCCAAAGATGATTGCGAAACCTGCTGTATTAAATACCCAACGGGCATCCAAGTAAGCAGCCAAGAGGGTCAGGAGGTCTTTAACTTGAACGGCATCCAAACTCAATCTGGTTACTGCTACAACCTAATCAACGATCTACCAAGCATGGAAGGGTTGGTTGATGTGGTTCGTCTAAGTCCACTGGGCATCAGCACCTTCTCTGAACTGGACCATTTCCGTTCAAATGAGAAAGGCACTAATCCAGGTAAGATCCAAGATCGCCAATGTAACGGTTACTGGCATCAACTTGCTGGTTTAGAAGTGAAAAACATCTAAACACTTTCCACTAGTTTCAAAGCAATTAAAAAGCGAGGCACTACCCTAATGCCAGTCAGTTAAGCTGACTGGCTTTCTTTTTATTGGGGTATTTCTTTGCCTTTGCTTTTATTGCTCTCGGATATATCCGATCTTCTCGTTTAATGGGCA
>NZ_LIXM01000018.1 GCF_002608565.1 Vibrio sp. PID17_43 | reverse complement strand
CAGCGGTTCTAGAAAGTCTATCTGGAAACAAGAGTTAATAACGTGGGTGGGTCAGTTTTACTTCGGCGATAACGTCGATAAGTGGATCAAATTTAAACTGGCGTTGACAGCCTCAGCAAATCTAAACAGTACCTAGCTTACTCAACAATTTTCCATCACGGATAAACTTAGGCATATCGAGCAATTCTTCATCGTCAGCCAATGACTTTGGAATCACCGACTCTAGCTCCTCATATTCAACGCCAAAAAAACGCGAGGCTGTCATAAGACCATTGATAAATTGTTTTTTGCCGACTCTTTCACCAACCAGTGAACTTGGAATGTTATGGTACTCTTCAAGTTACCCTCCAAGCTAACACATAAGAAAACCCATACCACCGTAAATTCACCATGGTAGGACCATGGTTCTGGTAGCTCAGCGCTCTTGGCAATACTGGCTTAAGACTTTGTAGTAACCGGAGTTTGTTGGATTTACGGGAATTCCCTTGCGCACAGAATCGACATGCGATGAACCATAGATGCACCATGGGCAAAATTTCAGGGTTGATAAAGGGAGTCTATCGGGAGAGATTTTCGTTGATAACAGGCAAGGAAAACTGAGGAAAGCTATTGATTGTGCTAGATACAACAAAGCCCCGACTTTCGTCGAGGCTTTGTTGTTTAAATATGGTACCGGTAGGCGGACTTGAACCGCCACGCCCGAAGGCAACGGATTTTGAATACCTCACATGGTCTCTTACCTAGTTGGACTTACTAGGATCTTGTTGCATGTTAAGGACCATAAATTAGGATCAAGGTAGATCTGTTATTCAAACAAAGCACTCAGATTTAACAAGAAATAGCTCTCGTATAAGCTACTACTTCTTCTTCCGCAATACTTAAGTCGATACATAGCCCAACAGCATAGACAACTTGCATACTTAGAGTTCAAGTGATGTTCGAGGTAGAATCGACTCGTGCATTACTGACAAAGCAGTGTAAAGCTGCTCTCTTGAAGACAACTCAAAACACTCATCCACAGCTTTTTCAGGCTCAGAAAGAATAGTTGTTATAGAATGAGTTGCCACCGTTTTTAAAGCAATTCTATCTTTCGCATTTAAAGAAAGAGATGCCCCAAAGTACTTTATTTTCCTAGGTTTATCTATCCAAAGTCGCGTTTGAAGATGAACATACATCGCTTTAGTCAAACTTCCCTCATGAACGATTTGCAAACGTCGGTCAGGCCTTAAAGACGTTTTCGTTGCCATATATGCAACAATGTCATCCAACTTACATTTCCCGACTAACTGTCTAAAAAAGTTATCAATAAACTCTATCGTCGAGGGGGTAACACGCGATATTGGCTCAAAATCAGACTTACAAACTAACTCGGATGTGTCGAACATTACAAAGTCAGGGTTTGACGTAATTAGTTCGATATCAAGAGAGCCATGAAGCTTTCTTCTTAAATCAAAAATGAACTTACTCACTTCAGGAACATACAAAGTTGCACAATCGAATCGACTGATGTTTGGGAGTGGCACCATAAGGTAGTCATGTTCCGAATTACACCATTCATTATATAGATCAATGGCAAGCATCCACTCATACCATGTTCCGCGACAATTAGATATAGCGCCTGATGTAACACGGTGATTAGCGTCAAGAACTGACTTTTGAATTTGATCTAGATGCGCTCTATAGTTCCAATCACCTGTAGGTAAAGTACCGCTAACAGACTGAATAAAAGCGTTTTTAGTATCAACAGTTGGTTTACCATTGACATCAGTTTTGATGAGGTTTTGAGGCATTATGCATCTCCTTAGAATAAGTCAAACAAGCAAGACTGGTTAACGCCGCAAATCGGCATGCAACCTTGCTGCATATGCAACTATATAACTAAGGAGATGTTTTGTCTAGGCGCTATTTAACGTTAACCTTTTAACCTAGTTTTTTTAGAAAATCATCTATTGTTTTAGCAACACCTAATGCTGCTAGGTACGGAACCCCATTTCCAATCGTTTTAAACATGTTACTTAAAGTCATTGATGGAGGAAGCTGAAACTCAATTGGTAGCGATTGGATTGCCAAAGCTTCAGCGGCACTGATTCGTCTCGCAAAGTAAGGGTGCAAGTGAACCTCATTGTTACCGTACGCTGCCGTAGGAGAATATCTCCAGCGATGAAGACGCTTAAATGACTTTTTACTAACATCACCCTCTTCTATTTCACCAAACTTTGCTGATCTAGGGGCAAAGTGGTGCTTTGCATTGGGATGATTAAGCACGTTGTTTTTCTGAAACCAATATTCAACAGTTAGTTCTTCAACAACTCCATCTGGCAGGTTTTGATTACCATTTTCGATGAAAGGATGACTCTCAGGCCACGATTTCAGTTTCAGCGATTGTTCGAGTGTAAAAGAAGTTCGAGCTTCCCAGTCAAAATTCGCAGCAGAAATGCCTCCCGATTGCATTTCATCAGATGACAATATTGAACTAACTAAATGCTTTTTAATACCAAATAGTAAGATTCTGTCACGGTCTTGAGCTGCACCATACCTAATACTATTCAGTAAATTATCAGACAAAACATAACCTGAACCTCTCAGACGCTCTTTCATTTCTTCGTAAAATGCACGATGCCTTGCAGTTCTCCAAAGCCCTTTTACGTTCTCAAATAAGAAATAGTCAGGTTGATGTTCAATAATTCCGTCGATATAGGTTCGGGTCAACTTACCATTTTCGCCCTCATGACCTCGGTTTTTACCTGCTACTGAAAAGTCAGGGCACGGTGGACCACCAATAAAACCGACAAGTTCTCCCTGAGCACGAGCATCATCAATACAATTTGTTAATGATTGAGACTTATCACCACCGTTTACAAAATCCTCAATGCTATTTAGAAAGTAGCCATAACGAGGTTCTGCATGACCCATGACATTTCTAGAGTGCTTATATGCCTCTAAGAAAGGAGCATGATACTCATTAACAAAAGCAACGTTAAAACCTGCATTTTCAAAACCTAAGTCTAAAAAACCAGCCCCTGAAAAAAAAGAAAATATGGTACTCATCGAAGCAACACCTTGGTAAGTCTGAACGGCTAAAGCCACTAGAAAAGCGAGAAAACGGAATTCTACCTAGCTTAAAAAAAGAAAACAAAACTATCTGTCATAAGCCTTATCAATGAAGAACAATCAAACATACTCTCATAATTAAACAAGTTGCTTAAGAGATTGAACTCAACGCCACTTTGAGGAAACGCTTTGATAACACACCGCCAACATCAATAGCAATCCACTCATCAAACTCATCAACAAACCTCACCTTAGGCAAACCATACTTAACCGAAATCTCATCAATCGACAGGTTCTCAATCTCACCACGATTCTTAGCCCTACGAGCCCTATCGTTCAGCTTGGCAACGACCAAATCTAAATCACCACCAGCAACCAGCTCGGGATTAACAAGCAACAAATGACGAGCCGATGGGTAGAGCTTACCTTGGTAGAACATCGGCTTGGATTGCCCTTTTAACTTCTCACGCTCAGAATGTGCGCCAGACAAAGCATCTTCAACACTAATGCCTGCGTTTATGCGATTCATCAGTGTACTTTGCGCCACGCCAAGATCTTTCGCAGCCTGACGCATACTTGAGTATTCAACACCGTTAATAACGACTTTTCTCGCGTAAACACGACTAGGACTCGGTTCTAACTTCTAGTGTCCAGCCACGCTTGGTCATACGTTCCGTGACCAATTTAGGGTTGATACCAAAATGACGCGCTGCTTCAGCACGTGAGGCGAACGTCAAATCACCATTTTTTAATTCAAACATATAGGCCTCAAAACAATCAGATTAATAGTTATTAAATTGTTGTTCTGAGGCGAGACAAAGTTACAGACAGATCAGCGCAACAAACAATTTGGCACGGTTAGTCTCGGGCCCATATCTGCCGTTGAATCGCATGACATGCATGACATGCATGACATGTGATTTACTGCCCAAAGTGGACGTTTTCCCTATAAAAGAATTTAAATTAGGGTTGTCGTCCACTTCATACTGTTGCCGATCAATCTTCAAGCCTATCCTCGGCAAATGCCTCGTCCCATTGCCCGTCGACTAGTTCTGCATCTTCCACATGACCAAACTTATCTGCAAATAGAAGTGCGGCGTGAAGTACATACTCTTGGCTCTTCGCTGCAATCTGTTCGGTGGTTAAATGTTTATATTGCTTGAGACTCTTCTGCTCGCGAGTCCATTTGTTATTTAAAGCCGTAGCCTTTTCTTCAATCCAGTTATCTTTGCGTACTGCATCTTGCTCTATAGGCAGAACGTCTGTCACAATTTGATATCCTTTGCTGATGCGCTCTTGTTTCATACTCTCGACATAGGCAAACAACGCCCCAAATGACAGCCCTGTTGCCTCGCATAACGTGTGCAGCTGAGCAATGTTGAATACCGAACTGCCACTTTCAAGACGCGAGTAAAAGGCATTTTTCACGCCGAGTATCTCTGCATATTCCGCTTGTTTGGTACTGGTTTTTATCTTCTTTGTTTGGCCCAACGCCAATACAAAGTCAGCTCCATACAATCTTAGATCTTTCACTGCCTCTGCTATCAACGTGAAGATACTAACTTTACCTTTACTTTTCACTCTCATCTCCCTCTCTACCTTTCTAAAATTTTAACGCTACAGGAAAATTTTTCAATTATTTATTGACTTAAATGCACAATAAGAAGTAACTTAACCATGAAAAGTTTACCTCACAGTTATATTTTTAGGAAAAATTATGCAGTACAACCAAAGCGAAAAGGCAATACAACACGGCAAGAAAATCGGACTCACTACGTTAGCCTTATTTATTAAACGAGACATTTTGCCTAAAGACTACGAAGAGCAATTCATGGACAGTGTTCCTGTCAGCTATGGGGACGGCGGCGGGACTCCTATCGCCATACTACCTGTTGAAAAGGTTCGCGACGTTCAAGATGCTGAGCAACAAGCTCTAGATTATTTTTTCACAAAAAAACTGTCTATTACTTCTAATTCAGAAGAAATGGGTGGAGGCGTATTCATCATAACCACAAGGGTTTCAACTGGTAGCGGTACGGAAACATTTAGCTGTGAATACCACTTAAATGAGTCACCCCTCATACCCGCCTCCGTTTATGAGGCTGTTGGCCATATCTGTAAAGATCTGCCTTTTTATCACCCAGAAGCAGTGACAAGCTTCTGTGCTGCAACGTTTTCTCTAGCCAGTGAGTGCTTCGACTATGTCGATTTTCCTGATGGGGAACCATTCTATTTTGATGCTGAACTATCGGTAAGCAACGAATTCACGACCAAAGAACAGTGGGCGCAGTTAGAAGAAGAATTAAAAGCGGCATTCGCAAAATAACACAATTTTTATAGGACATATGAACATGACAAACGAACTAAACACTACAAACACACACGGTCGTAACCAGAAAGGCACACATGAAGATATGTTTGGCGCTGCAGCTAATCACCCTTCTTACAAGCAACCTGACTTTCTTCACAGCACTCGTTTGAATGAGGATGGCTGTACGATCGCTTTCGTGATGGACACTTTTGAGAAGGTGTTCTTTCATTACCTAGATACACCGGAACTGAAAGGGTTTGTGCAATGCAACGGCAGCGACAATTGCTCACTATGCGAAGCAGGTATTAAGCTAGATCATCGCATTTTGACACCAGCATATAACTTCTTAGAAGGACGCATGGAAGTTCTTGCTATTCCACCATCAATGAAGCCAACCGCATTAGCTCCACAGCTACAGACTTTATTTGGCAAGGGTGGTCTGATGATTAGCATCACTAAAAATGGATACCAATATGAAGTGAATTCTGGCGAGATCATGGATGGTATGGGTATCGACGGCGATAAAGTACTGGCGTTTAAAAATGCCTACGATCACAACGAGTTTTCGCTAGCGGACATCTACCAAATCAAGGCCAATGAAGAGCTGGAAGAGATTCCGCAGATCAAGGCGCGCCTCCTTCTAAAACGTGGCCGTGCAGCCTAATGACTGCCGATAAGCAACGGATTAGCGGGGCTGATTGCCTCGCTAATTTCAGAACAAAGAATAATGCTGAAGTTAATCTTCAGCATTGTCTAAAACACCAAAACGTCGTCGTTAACTTGCAAGTTGGCGTAGGTAAGTCCCATAACATGGATCAAGTGACTGAAACGGCTATTCGTTCGGGTTATTACGATCTTGTGATAGTCATGCCCCCTACCCGCAGCATTATCGATGAGCGCAAATTGATAACAACCCCACCAGCAGATATTGAAGTCATCAATATCCGCCCTCGCCCGGCCGAACTATGCGGTAAAGAGCGCAATCAAGTATGGGAAAAATATGAAGCCCGGAACCTTGCTCAATTAGGCAAACGACACTGCTGTGAGTTGTGCCCCAAGCGCTCTGAATGTTTCTGGCCTAGCCAATACGGTAAAGATCTGCAAGGCAAACAGGTAGTGTTCGCAGCTCAAGCGCATCTTGAGCATAACCCACACTTTATTGCTCATATAAAGCAGATGACTTCTGCGGAGAAAGTGCTGGTTATCTTTGATGAGGCGAATGTCAGCCTAGCCGATTACAGTCGCATCATAACGTTGGATTCTATCCATCAGTTAATTGATGCAACGGAACGTTCCGATGTATCTAAAAAACGCAAAGCCGAGATTGCCCATTACTTAGGCTGTTTGATCTGTGCGCCAAACGAGGACTTACAAGATGCCCATGCTTGGGCTTTCCCTCGCCTTGGTGTTAACGAAATGACTCAGATCTTGACCTGTGGCGATGAGCTATTTGGTGATTCATTCCACAACATCATTTACGACTTGCAAGCCTTTGGTTATTCCAGTGCTGAGTCTCGTGAAAAATTACCGAATGGCGATATCCGCTTTCCCGCATCTCCCTTTACTTCTGGGAGTAATGTGTTGCTCTACAGTGGCACCACTCACCTATCCATTTTAAAGATGCGGCTAGGTATCGATTTCTATTCGCCATACGACAACTACGAATTTAAAGGTGAGGGAACAACATGGTTGAACCTTGCTTCATCGATTGGAGCTAGCACTCATTTTAAAAAGAATGCCCCACAAATACTGGATGTGTTCTTGCAGCTAACTGTACAGCGAATCAAGTCAGGCAAGCGTGTTCTACTGGTATCAAAAAAAGATCACGCTGATTTCTGCATTGAGACTCTCAACCAAATGCTGGTAGAGCAAAACGTTAATGATATCCGTGTAGTACATGGGGAGCATTATGCGGAAAGCTCGGATTTAACTTTAGTTCCTGTCATTCACTATGGCGTTATCGGCATTAATCAGTATGAAGAGTTCGACTGCTGTTACTGCCTCAATAGCTATTACGTCACCGAGAAAATCCTAAGCGACTCTATTCAGGGGTTACGTGCTGACAGTGAGCGTATTGAAGTTACGATTGTCCACTCGAACAAGCCGCGTCGTCGCCATGGCGTCGTATCAGAACAACATCGATTCACTGATGTAGCCGAAGTCGCAGATCCAATGCTGCAAACTTTAGAGATGGGCACAGTGGTCCAAGCCGTTGGTCGCGTGCGTCCATTTACCAAGACTCGCGAAATCATTACGTTCCAGAACAATGATGCTTTAGCGACGACCTATGATCACGAGTTCTCTAACTTGGCGGAATTGCGCAATCACTTCGGATTAGCACCCAAACGCACACGTAGCAGCAATTCTAAAGCGGATAATGTTAGGGCTCTCAGCGCTAAAAAACTCAAACAAGCCGAGATAGCGAAGCAGTTGGGTATCAGCACCCGACAAGTACGCCGCTATTTACAACAATCCGCCGCTTAACTCCATTAATTTGGGCGAGATTATTCGCCCTTTCCGAGGATTAGAACAATGAATTTACTTCCGGGAACTGAACAGTACTTTGCTCCAACTAAAAACAAAAAGGTATCCGCCCTAGTTCTACCTAAAAACCCTAGCTTTACCAGTGGAGAAACTACGCTGATCAATACGCAGCAGGGGCTATATGACTTTATCGACTTAGCATTACAACTGCCTATCTGCCATGTTGGTATGGAGTGCAAACATATCTACGGCACATCACACGTAACCTTACCCAACGGTTACGACAAATATGACATCTCTGCGATTCAGCCAACTGAACTGTGTCTAACTCTCTGCACTGGCGATGTGACTTCAATAGAGCTGCACGCCTTTATCATTGATTTAGCATCAGATATTGAAACTAGCCAACTACAAGTGTTGTTTGATTTACCAGTAGCCTTTGTCGCTTACGATGCTAACAAGCTGCTGCATTGCCTCTGGGCTATAGAGCTTATTGAACCACGCCGAATCTGGGACATACTGATTGCAGAAAAGGCTCGGTACCTTGGGCTGCACCAGTTCGATAAACGCCAAGAGTTTAATGGCCTAGTTGCCAAAATCGAGGCTAAAGATAGCTTTGCTTCAGAGCGCAATAATTTCTATAGATTAAGAGCGACTGCTGCCCGTTATGGCCTAGAGTCCCCACTGACAGATCAAACCGAAGCATTATGCGTGGAAGTAGCCAAATTATACATGCTGCAACTTCAAGCGACCGTTATGCAAGGTATTCACTCCCATTTAACTGAAGTGGAAATGCCTTGGATTGTTACCAATGCCGCAATGGAAAAAAATGGCGTTCTTATTTGCCGTAAGCAATGTGCAAAAGTTCTCATTGGAACGAAAGAAAAGCTCGCTCAATGGCAAGCAGAACTTAAAGCCTATGGCCTAATCAACCCAAACAGCCTTGATGAAAAAATCACTTTCTTCAACTCGCTTGGTTTACTGCGCCACTTTAAGGATGGTGACGGTTATAGCTTTGAACGCGAGATGTTAAGTGCTAACTACGACTTGCACCCAGCAGTGCGATTGTTATCTAAGTACTCAAATGTGGCATCAATATCTAAAGACGTCATTTTTCAGCCGGGGCTTGTCGGTGCTGATGGTCGCATCCATCCAGTACACAAGCATCTAGACACCGTAACGGGGCGTCAAGCAACAATGGCACCCAACATTTTGGGTTTGCCAGCGGATTTGCGTCCTATCGTCATAGCGCCGGAATGCTATGGCATTGGTGAAGTGGATTTGGCTCAGATTGAAGTAGCTATCACGGCGGTTATCTACAACGATGCCAATTTGATTGAGAAGTACAACGCTGGCGACTTGTACTCGGCATTAGCCCAAGAGTTTTACCAAGATGAACTACCAGAAGAACATAAGCATTGCTCGCTAGTTATGTTCAAAGAACATCACGCAGATAAGCGCAATGTCATGAAGCAATGCACCCTTGGACTTATTTATGGCATCACCGCATTTGGGCTGGCTAAAAAGCTGAAAGTATCAGAGTTCAAAGCAAGGCAACTCATGGACGGGTTTCTAGCCATGTTCCCTACTTTGGAAAAAGCCATGCATACAACGCCGCAATACGGAGCAATTCGGGGCTATGTAAGCACCGCTACCGGACTGCAACGACAGCGCGCCGAAAATGCGGAACGGAATCGCAGCGAGAAAAACTGGATGATTAATATGCCAGTTCAAGGAACCGCTGCTGCGCTGTTTAAAATGGCAGGCAACCGTCTACATCAGCTATACAAACGCTATGATGCAAAGTTGATTGTTGCTCTGCATGACGCCTTTGTATTTGAGGCACCACTAGACAAACTAGAGGAAGTGGCTGCACTAACCTCTCAAGTCATGATTCAGGTGATCCAAGAAAAATATCCGCAGCTCAACATTCGCACGGATATTAACATCACATCGCCCCACAGTTGGAACAAAGACGGTAGCGCTGCCAGCATCTTTGAGTGGCTGAGCAGGTGACAAACTGGACGCCAAACCTATATAGAATTTCTATTAAGGCTCCATGTCCACCTAGCTGACATTTGAGGGTACGATACACATGACGTGTATCGTACTTTCTTAGTTAGCACCGACTTTACGGAACCAACGAGCTATGTATTTCGAGAACTGTTTGCGTCCAAATGAGTTGTGACCATTCTTCTGGGCTAGATCATTCCTAAAGCAGGATCGAACATAGTTCCGCAAGTATGTCGATTCAGCCATTGGGCCGTATGATTTTTCATATTGGCAGATACTATCATCTAGTACTTCTAGGTATGACTGCATGTTACCAGTTTTCAGTTTAGCGGTATTTTTCTCGATGATTTTCTCGAAGTTTTTCATTTTTATTGCTCCATCTATTTCTACAAGTAAGTTCCCCTGCAAACCATGCAGGGTTATTAATTTGTTAGAAAAAGAATGGAAAACTCAGATGTACTTAAAGGGCTATTTGTTGCCTACTAGACAACATGCGGATCTATTGAAGCTTATTACTTGCGAAAAAAGTAGAGACGCTCCATCCCTACTTTTTACACATCGATGTTAGTCATCCAGAACTTCATCAATGAGCAAGCCGAGTGCAAAACCAGCCACAGCGCCGGCTATCAAACCGTACGGCCCGCCAAGGCGTGCTCCGAGAGTGCCGCCCAGCTGCGCCGCTTTTAGCCCAAGATCCCTTTTAGATTTCGGTAATTGTGCAGGCTTAGGGTAGAAAGTGCTTCCTCGTTTATTCATTTTTCAGTGCCTATATTTGAATTATTAAAAAGGGCGATACCATCACTGATATCACCCATGTATTTTGTTGCGGGTGACCTCTATACTATCTAGCTAGTCGTCGTACGCATCGTCATCATCACTATCTTCATCATCGTCTTCCCACAGCTCATGCCAATTCATACCTAGCTCATTGAGCGCTTCTTCTTCGGTATAACCGTTTTCATTCATGCACAGCTCTACGTCAGCGTTTAACTTAGCCATTATTACGAACACTTCTTGCAGTAGTTCTGGGTCACTTGTTTACACGAGTTACAAACCCATTGCCCACATCTACTGCAAGAGGTTCCGCCCATTACATCTGTCTTCTTACGACACTTATGGCAAGTCCAAAGCTTCATTGAACCTGATGACTTTTTAAAAATACTCATTACATTTCCTTAGCTAACAAGTAGCTCTGTTTTAGCTGCGAATGACAATAGAACGCCGAGCCACAGCTATGCTCAAGCATCCCAGATTGACGTTGTTAAGTGATTATTCAGCGATATTGCTGACATGAGGATAAATACAAGCGCTGTGAGATACGCTCGAAATGAGGCGTTTTAGCGACGAGGGGTCCACGACACAATCTAGTGTTCCAGATTTTTACTGTTCGTCTGAAACCGACTAGATTATTCACCTGTAGTAATAGTGATTAAAAATGCTCTCGTGGCGCTTGGAGTTATGGCTAACGAGAATAGTAAGGGGTTTACCGAATAAGATAAGTTTCATCATGCTCAGTTTTCGACACCAAATCGTAAACAGATTTTTAAAGGTGCACTCTTGGTGCTGATATTAAAACAGATGACTATGGGTAAACTCAGAGTAAATCGCATTTATGACCCACTATCCATACTCACCCTAAAGGAAACACCGCACTCACTCCCATTGCTCGTTGAAGCAATGGGCGTCACTAATGTCAAAAGCTCGGTACAAACCAACCAGACTGGTTAGAATTAAAATCCACTCCTTGGTTTAAAAATCCATTTCTCAAGCTCCATTGAACTGTTCCCCTCTGAATCGCGACTGCAACGTTTAAGTAAAACGTTGCAGAACGTTACCCAAATGAAAAAGGCTTCCCATCACACCATGGGTTACATGGGACAATGGGAAGCCTTAGTTTCACTAGGAAGTGAGTCGACTATTTTATGGTACATACATGGTGCTTTCTACTTGGTTTGTTTCCGATGAACTAATCCACCGTAACTTTTATCTCATCGAAACAGTCGATTCCGATGTAGCTTAGAAAGTTGGTTTCCCACATCGAATAGAACTCAGCGACACTGGATTCAGCAATGGGAACTTCACCCATGTAACGGATGTAAGCCACACCATGACCAAAATCAAAGTCGATTTCTTTCTCAAGTTCAGGCATTAATCCACAGTAACTAAAGTCAGTGATGTAGTCGAAAACCCATTGGCCACCAACCCTACCAATAGAAATCTCAATAGGGTGATATCCACCGTTCTCAGGGCTATAGCTCGAATCTCGGAAGCTAATCACGACCGATTGGAGCATAGGTGTCCATTTGCCTTATTCGCTGTTCACTCGGCTTAAAGTATCTTGAAGATCGACACTGACAGGTAAAGTCAGCTTATTCTTTGAAAAGCATAGTTTCATAATAAATTCTCATTTAGTTTGTTCGGGATGCACTCTTGGGTAGTGCGAGGTATGAAATTTGGGAAGAGGTTTAGTCGGTAAGGATTGATGTGCTTTTAGGATTATTTAGCTTCGATTTCACCCTCTACGAACGACAGGAGTTCGTCTCGACGCTGCTTGTAGTCCTCTGAGAGTACGTGGAGGAAGACTGATTTCTCTGACTGGATGATAAGACCAAGCCCCCTGCAACAAGCAGCCATAAAACCCGCGTTGTTCGCAGACTGTCCGGAAAAGACACACTTCATCACAGAGCTCTTGAACGGTTTATCACCCTGCACATCTAGAACTGCGGTGATATCCTTTAGTAAGATTTTTTCTTTGCTGTGCAGACCACCGCCCTGATTTCCAGTCATACGGATATAAAGCTCATTTTCCTCGTCATGTAATACGATTTCATAGAACACATGGTTTGTTGTTTTCGGTGATAACTTTTTAGCTTTACCATCGAGTACGATATTAGTGAAATGATCGACTGGCTTATCGTCAGTAACCGTGACTTGTTCATTAACCTCGCCGATTTCAGGTTGAACCGCTTCTTGTTGTTGGTTTGATTTACGTGCCATACGACACCTCCTTAAAGTTGGAATAGTTCAGATTTAACTTGGTTTTAAGATTCAGCTTGGTCAGCGAGTTTGGCGACAGGGAACGTTGGACTGTTCATTGGAGCGCAGCAGTAAACACCACCACCTTCCATGGTCACTATGGCAACAGCAAGTAGCCAAGGACAGTCATCATCATTTAGCAAAAGCACCCATTCAGGGTAGTTACTAAGGAACCTTAAAAAATGCTGATTTTTCTCAGATTCTTCACTCAAGGTTTCGTCGGTATCGGACTCCTCAATCAAGTACAAGGTAGTACCGACCTCATCCCAGAACGCTTTGGTACTTTCTTCATCACCGAATGGTTCTATCAGGTGTTCGAGTAGTTTTGCTTTCACACCATCCGGCATTGGCAGTGATTGAATGTCTTCAAACTTGTTTACTGTTTTCATTTCTAATCTCCGTTTAATAATGAAAAAGCCCCTGTTTAGCTCATCGCTAAACAGGGGCTTTTCTAATGTCATTTCTAAATTAACTGGTTAAACCTAACTTCTTCATTCCCAACGTATCTCTGGCTTCGCAGTCACCATATCCGATAAACGAGAGCCAATCTCCCTCCGACGCCCTACAGTCAGCTTCGAATAGCGCCTTGTTGATGACAGGTCAGCGTGATTCAGCTGCTTGGCTATGTCGTGTAACGAGACTCCTTGGCTAGCTAACAAACTTCCAACCGTATGACGAGCTGAATGCAGGGTTAGGTTCGCTTTATCTCCGGGTATGTCGGGCAGTCCCATCTTGGCTTTGATAGCCTTGAAAGCATGCCTAGGTTGCCCTACTGGTTTACCCTTTTTGCGTCCAGGAAAGAGATACGGATTATTCGCCACATGAGGCACCGACCTCAAAATATCAAGCATGTAATCACTTAGGAATAAAACGTGACTAGTACCGTTTTTCGTATGTGGAATAGTGAGTGTTTTCTCCTCCCAATTCACATCGGATTTCAAGCGTAAACGCAGTTCCTTATCCCTCGCGCCAGTCAAAAACAACAGAACTAGGTACGCGCCAATGCTCTTATCTTCATGGTTCAGAGCGTGACCGATGAACTCCTTTAGCTGCGCTTCCGATAAGTAGCCAGTGCGAACGTTATCTTCTTTTAACAAGCTCACCTTGTCCGCGATAAGCGGCGCGTCCATCAACTTGTATGCCTGACGATTGATCGTTTTCAATAGAGCCAGAACACGGTTTATCGAGGCAGGAGCATACGGTTTACCCTTAATCGTAACGGCGTTTTGCATCTCCATTTGGACTTTGATGATATCGGCGGCGGTTAGGTCATGAATCGAGATATGATGTATCGACTTAGCTAAACGAAATCGCGCTACATCATCCTTCCAACTGCGTTTCTGTTTAGCCAGTGGCAGGTACACTTCATCAAAGAACCGCTCTAGAGTCATCGTCTTCTCGGTAGCCTGATTGTCACGCTCGAGCTTGGGATCAATGCCTTCAAGGATCTTCTGGCGGTACTCCTTAGCGATCTTTCTCAAGGTTACAAGATCTGTCTCAGGGTGACGGCCAAGACCAATCGCAGATTTTTTACCCGGAACCTGAGGACTAATATACCTCAGCAAAAAGCGTTTCCCTCCAGATTTACCCACTAAGCAACGCACTCCAGTAGGTAAACCACTGTCTTTCATAGCGGATAAATTGACTTCGTAATCAGCGGACTTTGCAGTTCTAGGGTTGGGTTTAAGGTTGTTGAGGAAAGTGGTGGTGAGTCGTTGTGATTTGCTCATTTAGACCTCCGTTAATTTATATACCCACACTTCAGTAATATAAATTTCAGAGGTCTTTAGTTACGGGTACACCCTTGATTAATAGTGACTTTAGGCACAAAACCACTCTAGTTAACAAAACTGAACAGTCATAGGACGATATTGATGCACTGCCAAGCACAGCCAAATATGATGAGATATCGACACGTCATTCAAGGCTAGAAAAACATGTATATATTATCGAATATCACTGGCTCCCATCACCAAGATCTGCAAAGGTTAGTTGATCAAGGTGGCGATAGACTTCTCATTACATCACCGTTCTTAGCTTCTGATATGACAAGTTTTTTAGATGGCTTTCATTTCAATGCGGTCAAGAACATTGAACTGGTAACGACATTCAAAGCCAATGATCCAGAGCAGTTAACAAAGCCAAAACAACTATTAGACTTCCTCGAATACTTCAATGCCAAATACCCAAAGGTAAAGGCAAAAGTTCACATCGATAATAGCCTTCATGGAAAAATCTATGCCCTAACCAAAAACCATGAGCATCAAGCTATCATCACATCGGCAAACTTCACTAAAAACGGATTACACCACAATCACGAATGGGGGGTACTAACCCCACACAGTGACCATCTGGACAATCTTATTGATGAAATTTACGAAGCCATTGAATTTAGAGAGCTTACGTTAACTCAACTCAGAAAAGCCGTGATGTTCGCTGAGCAGTATAGCTCACAAAAAGCATGGGAAACAAAGCAGCCAAGTGCTGACATCGATATCCTACCACGAGTCTATTCCTCTGAGAGCGACTCAGATAAAGAGCCACTCTACTTCCTAAAACCAATTGGGACTCAGGATGATCCTGTACTTCTCGAAGAACGACGAGATTACTCAGATCTCCACCAGAACTTACACTTTTCCAAGAAAAAGCCTAAAGGTGTAACCAAAGGCGATATCGTCATTACAACTGGCGTAGGGTGTGGCTCCTTGCTTAGTTACTTCAAAGTCACGGGTAGTCTTTTCCATGTAACAGATCAAGAGATAAAACAGGAGGCTTGGAAAGAACGCTGGCCTTGGTATATGGAAGGACAAAACCATAGCTGTGACTTCGGTGGCTCATGGTGGGAATATGACATTAAACGTAACGCAGCATTAGAAGAATTCCGACAACTTTATCCCACTATTCCAGTGACGAAGTCAGGAAATTTCACTCTAGGTACGCTTAACTTCGGTAACGATAAAGTACAGATAACTAAAGAATTTGGCGAGTTTTTAATAGGCAAAATAAAGAATTGCATGAAGTAAAAATAAAAGCCGAACGATACAACACGAAGTTATATGGTTCGGCTTTACCCACCCCTATCCCTAATAAACCTTGAACCGTTTCAGCTACTTGCCTCAGCGTTTTCACCTAGTCAGTGACCGATTACAAGGTTATCCGAATACCTATACACGACCTCAACTTTAAAGCTAAGGTGGTGTTCATGATGAAAGGTATTTGTTGTTGAACTGGCATCCAGTTCTGCTTTGAGGATTGAGCCCCTCATAGGCTATTGGGTTTTCAGAAATATCTTAGAATGGGAAATGCTCAGAATGCAAACCTAAAGTCATCATCTTCTGATAAAACGCTAACTCAAGTGGGTACGCTGTACCTGAATTAAAGAATGAGCTTTCTTCCCTACGACGACCATAAGCAGCATCAATTATATTTTCACCTGTAACAAGATTTCGGCAGTAGTCCTGGATGAACAGCACAACTTCATCTAACTCTCGATCTCGCTTGATGTCGTAGCAATACCAGTTACCTTCTTCATTATCTGAGTGAACGACATTAGCTAATTTAACATCGTTAAAATGCGTACGCTTTTCACCTTCAACTTCGGATTCTATTAAACCAACTAACCCAGCCCTGTATTGGCACACGATATTAAACTTATTATTGTCCTGTAGAATAATAAGTCTTAAACAACTAAAACTCTGATGATTTTTATTGTATGGCTGCTCGGTGCGATGATAAGCACTACTTTTAACAGTCTTGATTTGGTATCTGAAGATCGGATCGCCAATTAGTTTTAGAAATACAGGCTTGTTTTCACCATTTTCTAGAAGAACTGCATAAAATAGATGTTCTCTCGCCTTTTTGAGCAAATGACCATATTCTTTAATAAAATATGCCATCTGTCTTTCTGTTGCGTTTTTCCGTCCATTCCTCCATGCAGAAACAAGGGCGACTGACTTCCCACTTAATCCAGCCTTTACTGCTATATCCTCATTTCTATAGCCAGAAGTCTCTATTGCCAACTTAAGTAGTTGCCGTGTTAATTTGTACTTGTTGTCTGTTCCACTCATCGTTATGCCAACCAACTGTTATTTAAAAGAAAGCCGATGATATTTAATCATCGGCTTTCATCTTAGTCATCACCTAAATAATCATCGTTATTAGGGTTGTGAGCATCCGCCCAATCATCCATATCTGCATCATTATTCGGGTTATTGATATCTGACCATAGGTCTAGTTCGTCTTGTGACATATCCGAAGTATCAACCATATTGAATCTCCTACTTCTTGCCTTGGTAACGTGAGTTATTTGGGTTCAATTGATTAGCTCTGTTATCAAGAACTTTCTGGTACGCAGTATTGTGACCTGAAGTTCCTTTGTTACCGTTGGCTTGGTTTGCTTTATGATCGTTCTGTTTATTACCGTTGCTCATCGTTCTATCTCCTTTGTTGAATGAACGATGACATTGTATGAGAGTCGGTTTCGTAGCGACGATGATGGGACGGTGATTGTTCAGTGATTCTTAGTGATATTCAGTGATTTTGGACGAATGAGTGGAAAATGTCATAGCTTAAAAGGGAAACTACCACTGTATTACCTACAAATTTCGCCACCAGAGCCACTAACATAGTATTAATAATAACCAGTACAACAGCGGCCTACGGCAACCTGTTGTACTGGTTATTATATATTTAATATAAAAATCTCAACCAAGACCTAGCCCTCATCTATCAAGCCACATCCACGTAATCCTACAACTACCGACACCACCTACACGTTTAGAGCCCATAACCCACATAGACACTCGTTCAAACCACATATTTTCCACGGTACGCAACTCGCCACGCTAATCTCACACACGGATCACCAGAAAGTACCGAGATCATCACTCAGCGAGCTTAGAGCAGCGATATTCACGTACTGATGGTTAGTAGTAACGATGGGGAAAGCAACCGCTAATCACCCCCTAGTTGTACAGCTAAACCAGCCCCTTAACACCTAACCCATTTTTTCTTAGACTGACGACTACGCTTAATTTGATTGCTCTGTGAGAGTCCCTGAATGGCTCTGGAAAAGTCTGACTTTGATAACCCTAGTTGTTTTTGAAAGCTAGGATCTAAAGCACGAGGAGTATTTAAAGCATGAAGAAGCTTCTCTTCGGGGGATTTGTGTTTAGCGGGTGATGCTTCAACGATTGGGACAACGGTGTTATCTCTAGTTCTGACACTGCGATAAGCTGCACCTAACTGACCGCATTGAAATTCGAATGCTGAAATCAAACTTTCGTCGTTACTGTAGAGCTCAAAATTAACCGAGCCTAGCTGCTTTTTATCTAAGGCGAGTAGCACTCTGGATAAGTAGGCAACAATATAGAAATCAGCTTGATTCTGTCCGGTAGGATAATCGGAAAGGAATAAATACAATGATTTATCACAAACAAGTTTAACGGCTTCCGATTTAGAGAAAACAAACACTTTGTCGATGATTGAAGCACCAATTTTCTCTACTTCTTTCAACCCTACATTTTCAGCATCAACGAAAATCATCTTCATAGTTAGGCAAGCTCCAATTGTTTACCTCTATAAACAAGATTGCACAGTTGCATATTGATATCAACTTTAGGGGCGAAACATGTGCATTAGCATGTGCTTAACGATGACCATATACCCCAACGCACTTACCACACACACCGCAAAACTACCCATAACAAAACGGTTTTCGACAATCCATCAAAACGATCAGAAACCACATAGCAACCAAACCAGAAGCGCATACCACCGTAAATTCACCATGGTCGCACCATGGTTCTGGTAGCTCAGCGCTCTTGGCAATACTGGCTTGCGAGTTTGCAGTAACCGGAGTTTGTTGGATTTACGGGAATTCCCTTGCGCACAGAATCGACATGCGATGAACCATAGATGCACCATGGGCAAAATTTCAGGGTTGATAAAGGGAGTCTATCGGGAGAGATTTTCGTTGATAACAGGCAAGGAAAACTGAGGAAAGCTATTGATTGTGCTAGAAACAACAAAGCCTCGACCGAAGTCGAGGCTTTGTTGTTTAAATATGGTACCGGTAGGCGGACTTGAACCGCCACGCCCGAAGGCAACGGATTTTGAATCCGTCGTGTATACCAATTTCACCATACCGGCATCTTGAGGCTATTGCCCTTTGATGGTTGGCATTATACGGAAGCTTTTGACCCACGCAAGCAGAAAAATCTGAAATAACTATCGTTTGCTGATAATTTCGCCACAAAGTGTGACCAAGCAGCGCTCATCAGTAAAATTTTCCCTTTGGGTCAACGGGTAGCAGAGGCTTAAGTTTCACCAAATTAAAAAATGCGCTTATAAACTGGTGATTTCCCTCCCCCTCTTCGATGAATACAAGTCAGAAGATGAATGGATGATTTAACCAAAATGAGAAACTCTGTGCGTCAGCTCTCTTTTCACATGCTAATGGAATCTATATTCTGACGCACAATTTTCAAGGTAAGTGATGGAACTATGACTACTTCTACAACTCTTCCACCTGCGGGATTTTTTCGTCGTTGCGGCGCTTTGGTTTACGACACGCTGATTATCTTAGCGATTGAAATGATGGCGGCTGGTGTTGTAATGGCGATTGTTTTTGCCCTCAATGCGGCCGGGCTACTCAACTATGGGGAATATGTCGATGCTGCAGATATGCTAGGCAAACATCCAATATTAAGCCCTCTATTTACGCTCTACTTGGCGGCGGTATGGATTTACTTCTTTGTTTTCTTCTGGACGCGTGCAGGTCAAACACTAGGCATGCGTGCTTGGAAAATGCAAATCCGTAACAGCAAAGATGGCGTACCAATTACCGTGACTCAAGCGTTGATTCGCCTAGCAACATCAGGCTTCGGTTTGGCTAACTTAACAGTACCAATTGATCCTCAAAAACGGGGTTTCCACGATATTTGGGCAAAAACTGAAGTGGTGGTATTGCCAAAGGCAAAATAGCGACGCAGTAAAACAGAATAAAAAAAGGAAGGCTCAGTGCCTTCCTTTTTTATGTTTATCGTGTTTTGAAAACCTATAGTTTTCTTCTTAGCAGTGATACCGCAATGGCTAAGAATACTAAACTCGGAGCCAACGCACCGAAAACTGGCGGTATTCCATATACTAAGGTGAGAGGGCCGAAGAACTCACTGGAGATATAGAAGGTAAAACCAGCAACTACGCCCGATAATACTCTTGCTCCCATGGTCACACTCCGCAGTGGGCCAAACACGAACGACAGCGCCATCAGCATCATGACGGCAATGGACAGTGGCTGAGTTAACTTACGCCAAAACGCCAATTCGTAGCGAGAAGCATCTTGTTCTGACGCTTTTAAATAGGTCACGTAATCATACAAACCACTTAAAGAAAGCTCTTCTGGCTTCACTGTCACGACGGCCAGCTTATCTGGAGCCAGCGATGTATGCCATTCCATCTGCTCTAGGTCTTGTTTGGTAATGATGCTCTCATTTTCCATATCGGTAACTTGCACATAACGCATCAACCAGTTGTTGTCTTGTTGGTAGTCCACTTCTTCTGCGAAGATCACCTTATCTAGGTTCTTATCTTCATCGAAGCGCCACATGTTCAAACCGTAGAGTTTGTCATCTTCCACTTTTCCAATGAAGATGAAGTCATTAGCATCACGCGCCCACACCCCGGCTCTGACTGAAGCGATGCTACCACCAGATAATGCAAATGCCCGTAAGTCTCGCGCCATTTTTTGAGCTTCTGGTGCGCCCCACTGGCCTAACGCCATCACGATTAACATGAGAGGAACCGCAGTTTTCAATACCGAAAGGCCTATGTCCAGCTTAGAGAAGCCCGCGGCTTGCATCACAACGAGTTCTGAACTGGATGCCAACATGCCCAAGCCGATCAAGGCACCCAGCAGTGCCGCCATTGGGAAAAACATTTCCACATCACGAGGAATACTCAGCAACACAAAGTAAAGCGCATGCATCAAATCGTAAGCACCTCGCCCCACTTTACGTAACTGTTCTACGTATTTAATGATGCCAGACAAACCGACAAAAGTTGCCAGCACCAAAGCCGTGGTCGAGATGATGGTTCTACCAATGTAAAGGTCTAATATTTTAAACACTGCTTACGCACGCCTCTTCTTGCGGAGTTTTTCTTTCATACGTCGGATAGGGACACTGTCCATCATATTTGCCATTATGGCGACCAGCAACAACGTGACGTTAATCGGCCACATACCAACGGCTGCAGGGATTGCACCATCTTCAAGTGCTGACTTAGTCGCACTGATTGCCAGGAAATACGCCAAGTAAATCAAAATGGCAGGCCCCATCTTGGCAAATCTTCCCTGACGCGGGTTAACCGCAGAAAGTGGAATAACCAGCATGGTCAACAACGGAATACACACAAATAATGAGACTCGCCATTGTAACTCCGCTTGTGCTTCAGGGGCAGGATGGCCAATCAGCTCAGCCGTAGGGTACGCTTCCCAATCACGACCTTTTGGCTTCACTTCACGCTGACCAATCAAACCTTCATACTGTTCAAACTTAGTGACCATATATTCCACACGCGTTGGTACACCTTCATATCGCGTACCTTCTTGCATGGTGATGATTTGGCGGCCGTCAGAAAGCTCTTTTACTTCACCAGAAGAAGAGAACATCACGCTTGGTAAAATAGAATCTCGCGGACGCATCTGTGCGACAAACACATGACGCAAAGTGTTGTCTTTGATGTCATCAATGAACACCACGGAAGAGCCATCTGGCGTACCTTGGAATTGGCCTTTTTTAAGCAAGTCAACGCTGTTTTCTACGGCGACTTGCTCATAAAGCTGCTCCACTCGGTCCTGAGACCAAGGCGATAACCACAGTGCGTTGAATGCCGCCACGCCAGAAGTGATGAGCGCCAAGTACAACGCCGCCTGAACCAAGAACTTATTCCCGATACCAGTGGCATTCATCACCACGATCTCACTTTCGGCATACAAACGCCCAAACGTGATCAATATGCCGATATACAAACTCAATGGCAGCATCAATAGCCCCATTGCAGGCATATTCAAGCCAACAATAGAGAAAATCAATCCAGCAGGGATATCTCCGTCAGAAGCATCTGCGAGGACACTGATAAACTTCTGGCTCACAAACACCAAAAAAAGCACAAAGAAAATCGCAAATTGGCTCTTGAGTGTTTCGCGGATCAAATATCTAACAATAATCACGCTGAAATTACCTATACAAAACTTGTTTTTTTGGTCGAATCACTATAGTTTCCCGTTGAACCATTTATTTTTTTAAAAATTATAAACTAGATGTTAGCGCTTAAATCAGCTCTGAGGGTAAGACCCGAGCTTAAATTCAACAAGTAAGCGATCATTATCTAACATTTATAGCAATTTGTCTTCAGGATGTAGGAGTACGCATGGAGTTCAGTGTAAAAAGTGGCAGTCCAGAGAAACAACGTAGCGCATGTATCGTTGTTGGTGTGTTTGAACCACGTCGCCTTTCTCCAGTAGCCGAGCAACTTGATAAAATCAGTGATGGCTACATCAGTTCACTACTTCGCCGTGGTGATCTAGAGGGAAAACCTGGTCAGATGCTGCTACTGCATCAAGTACCGGGAGTGTTGTCAGAGCGCGTTCTACTTGTAGGTTGTGGTAAAGAACGTGAACTAGGCGAGCGCCAGTACAAGGAAATCATTCAAAAGACGATCAGCACACTTAACGAAACTGGCTCAATGGAAGCCGTATGTTTCCTAACAGAGCTGCACGTTAAAGGCCGCGATACTTACTGGAAAGTTCGCCAAGCTGTTGAAGCAACAAAAGATGGCCTTTACACATTTAACCAATTCAAGAGCGTTAAGCCAGAAACTCGACGCCCACTGCGTAAGCTTGTATTTAACGTACCAACGCGTCGTGAATTAAACCTAGGTGAAAAAGCGATCACTCATGGCCTAGCGATTGCGTCTGGTGTAAAAGCGTCTAAAGATCTTGGCAACATGCCGCCAAATGTGGCTAACCCAGCCTACCTAGCCTCTCAAGCTCGTCGCCTAGCTGACGATTACGAAACCGTCACCACCAAGATCATTGGTGAGCAAGAGATGGAAAAACTAGGCATGACCTCTTACCTTGCGGTAGGTCGTGGCTCGAAAAACGAATCGATGATGTCTATCATCGAATACAAAGGCAACCCAGATTCAGATGCAAAACCGATCGTACTGATTGGTAAAGGCCTGACGTTCGATTCAGGTGGTATCTCGCTAAAACCTGGCGAAGGCATGGATGAGATGAAGTACGACATGTGTGGTGCTGCATCGGTATTCGGCACTATGAAAGCACTAGCGAAACTGAATCTACCAATCAACGTGGTTGGTGTACTTGCAGGCTGTGAAAACATGCCTGGCAGCAACGCATACCGTCCCGGTGACATCCTAACAACCATGTCAGGCCAAACGGTAGAAGTACTCAATACCGACGCGGAAGGCCGTTTAGTTCTGTGTGATGCGCTGACGTACGTAGAGCGTTTTGAACCGGATTGCGTCGTTGACGTGGCAACGCTAACGGGGGCTTGTGTTATTGCACTAGGTCACCACATCAGCGGCGTTATTTCCAATCACAACCCACTGTCTCATGAGCTGATCAACGCTTCTGAGCAAGCGAGTGACCGTGCATGGCGTCTACCAATGGCTGACGAGTACCACGAGCAGTTGAAGAGTCCATTTGCTGATATGGCAAACATCGGTGGCCGTCCTGCTGGCACAATTACTGCGGGCTGTTTCTTGTCTAAATTCACCAAGAAATACAACTGGGCACACATCGATATCGCAGGTACGGCTTGGAAATCAGGCGCAGCGAAAGGCTCAACAGGCCGTCCTGTCTCAATGCTTGTCCAATTCCTTTTGAACCGCAGCGGCCAAGAGACAGAAGAGTAATTTCTGAACACAATCTAAAAGGGCCGAAAGGCCCTTTTTTATTATCCCAATATTCTTGAGAAAGAATGAGGGTTAAGATGGTCTTAGGATGAGACTTTAAGCAAACGAGAGAATGATGCACAACGCCACTTTCTACATCATTAAAGAAGAGAGCCCACAAGCAACCGTTACGGGGTTTGAACAATACATCGTGTTTTTGACTCAGCACTTTGCTCGTCAAGGCGCTAAAGTATATTTGAACTGCCAAGATAAACTGCAAGCGGAGCAGCTTGCTGAAGCTTTCTGGCAAGTTGATGCTGATAAGTACATGGCACATAATCTCGTAGGTGAAGGGCCTAAATACACGACGAATATTGAAATCGGCTACGAGGGCGTTAAGCCGTCTTGGAATCGTCAGTTGGTAATTAATTTGGCGGAAAATGAGACAACCTTTGCGAACAAGTTTGCAGAGGTGGTAGACTTCGTCCCTTGCGAAGAAAAAGCTAAACAGCTCGCAAGAGGAAGGTATAAAATTTACCGTCAAGCAGGATACCAACTGCAAACAATCGAAATTGATTATCCTTAACGGTCAATCCTTATAGTTAAGGTGATCTTACTAAGATCCCTCACTTATAAAGATTGACTTAGATTCAACCATCAACGTATCCATTAAAAGAGCGCTATGGAAAAGACATACAACCCAACTTCAATCGAACAAGCTCTGTATCAGACTTGGGAAGAGAAAGGCTACTTCAAGCCACACGGTGACACGACTAAAGAAGCTTACAGCATCATGATCCCGCCACCGAACGTCACTGGTAGCCTACACATGGGCCACGCGTTCCAAGATACGATCATGGATACACTTATCCGTTGTGAACGTATGAAGGGCAAAAATACCCTTTGGCAAGTAGGTACTGACCACGCAGGTATCGCAACTCAGATGGTTGTTGAGCGTAAGATCGCAGCTGAAGAAGGCAAAACAAAACACGATTACGGTCGTGAAGCTTTCATCGACAAAATCTGGGAATGGAAAGGCGAATCTGGCGGCACTATCACTAAGCAGCTTCGTCGTCTTGGCGCATCTGTAGACTGGGATCGTGAGCGTTTCACGATGGACGATGGTCTGTCTAACGCGGTTCAAGAAGTGTTCGTACGCCTATACGAAGACGACCTAATCTACCGCGGTAAGCGCCTAGTTAACTGGGATCCAAAGCTACACACAGCTATCTCGGATCTAGAAGTAGAGAACAAAGACACGAAAGGCCACATGTGGCACTTCCGCTACCCGCTAGCAGACGGCATTAAAACAGCAGATGGCAAAGACTACATCGTTGTTGCGACTACTCGTCCAGAAACCATGCTAGGCGATACTGGTGTTGCAGTTAACCCAGAAGATCCACGCTACAAAGATCTTATCGGTAAAGACATCATTCTTCCTATCGTTGGTCGTCGCATCCCAATCGTGGGCGATGAGCACGCAGATATGGAAAAAGGTACTGGCTGTGTGAAAATCACACCTGCGCACGACTTCAATGACTATGAAGTTGGTAAGCGCCACCAGCTACCAATGATCAACATTCTGACTTTCGACGCGAACATCCGTGCTGCATCTGAAGTATTCAACACTAACGGCGAAGCAAGCGACGCATACAGCACAGAACTACCTGCTAAGTACCACGGTATGGAGCGCTTTGCCGCTCGTAAAGCTATCGTTGCTGAATTCGACGAGCTAGGTCTACTTGAAGAAGTGAAAGATCACGATCTACAAGTTCCTTACGGCGACCGTGGTGGCGTGGTTATCGAACCAATGCTAACTGACCAATGGTACGTACGTACTGCGCCTCTAGCGAAAACAGCGGTTGAAGCAGTAGAAAATGGCGACATCCAATTTGTGCCTAAGCAATACGAAAACATGTACTTCTCTTGGATGCGTGACGTTCAAGACTGGTGTATCTCTCGTCAGCTATGGTGGGGTCACCGCATCCCAGCTTGGTACGACAACCAAGGTAATGTTTACGTAGGTCGTGACGAAGAAGAAGTTCGCAAGAACAACAACCTAGAGTCAGTAATAGAACTGCACCAAGACGAAGACGTTTTGGATACATGGTTCTCTTCTGCACTATGGACGTTCGGCACTCAAGGTTGGCCAGAGCAAACGGACGATCTGAAAGTATTCCACCCTTCAGACGTACTCGTTACGGGTTTCGACATCATCTTCTTCTGGGTTGCTCGCATGATCATGATGACCATGCACTTCGTGAAAGACGAAAACGGCAAACCACAAGTACCATTTAAGACGGTTTACGTTACTGGTCTAATCCGTGACGAAAACGGCGACAAGATGTCTAAGTCGAAAGGTAACGTACTTGACCCAATCGACATGATCGATGGTATCGACCTAGAGTCTCTAGTAGAGAAGCGTTGTGGCAACATGATGCAGCCTCAACTTGCCGCGAAGATCGAGAAGAACACACGTAAGACGTTTGAAAACGGTATCGAAGCATACGGTACTGACGCGCTACGTTTCACGCTTGCAGCAATGGCATCAACCGGTCGCGATATCAACTGGGATATGAAGCGTCTAGAAGGTTACCGTAACTTCTGTAACAAACTATGGAACGCGAGCCGTTACGTAATGATGAACACAGAAGAGCAAGATTGTGGCTTCAACGGTGGTGAGATCGAATACTCACTAGCAGACAAGTGGATCGAGTCTCAGTTTGAACTCGCAGCGAAAGCGTTCAACAACCATATCGACAACTTCCGTCTAGATATGGCGTCGAACACGCTTTACGAATTCATCTGGAACCAATTCTGTGACTGGTACCTAGAGCTAACCAAACCCGTTCTATGGAAAGGTACTGAAGCGCAACAGCGTGGTACTCGCCGTACACTAATCACAGTTCTTGAGAAGACTCTACGTCTAGCTCACCCAGTGATTCCTTACATCACTGAAACTATCTGGCAAAGCATCAAGCCACTAGTTGAAGGTGTAGAAGGCGAGACAATCATGCTTCAAGCACTGCCTCAATTCGACGAAGCAAACTTCAACCAAGAAGCACTAGACGATATCGAATGGGTGAAAGCGTTCATCACTAGCATCCGTAACCTACGTGCTGAATACGACATCAACCCAGGTAAGCCGCTTGAGGTTATGTTGAAAGCTGCAAATGCGGAAGATGCAGCACGCCTAGAAGCAAACAAACAAGTACTGATGTCTCTTGCGAAACTAGAATCTGTACGCGTGCTTGCTGCTGACGAAGAAACGCCTGCGTGCGCAACAGCATTGGTTGCTAAGTCTGAGCTGATGATCCCAATGGCGGGTCTGATCGACAAAGACGCAGAACTTGCTCGCCTAGATGGCGAAATCAAAAAGACTCACGGTGAAATCAAGCGTATCGAAGGCAAACTAGGTAACGAAGGCTTCGTAGCGAAAGCACCTGAGGCAGTTGTTGCTAAAGAGCGTGAGAAGCTTGAAGGCTACAAAGAGACTTTAGCTAAGTTAGAAGAACAGAAGACAACGATCGCTGCACTTTAATCGCTAAAAGTTAGAATAAAAGAATCAAAGGGTTGGTGTGAAAGCATCAACCCTTTTTGCCATTTTATGACTTGGACAGTTTTCAGAAATATCCGCTCTTCTCTTCTACTTCTCCACACATTTAATAGCTTTTACCTATCAAAATAATCTTAACTGCCCATTGGCTTTAGTGATAATGATTCTCAATAATAGAACTATCGAAACAACACAACGATTGAGTAATTATCATGAAAAAGACACTAACCTTTGCCGCACTCCATTTTACTATCGCGTTTAGTGTCGCTTACGTGCTTACTGGCGACATTCTGATTGGTAGTTTAATTGCCATGATTGAGCCGTCCGTGAACACCGTCGCTTTCTACTTTCATGAAAAGGCATGGGCAAAAGTCCCTGCGCTTAAAGCTCGTCAATGGATGACCAAATTAAAAACCGCAAGCTTTGCCACTATCCACTTTAGCGTTGCCTTTACAGTGGTTTACTTACTAACAGGTGACGCGTTTGTCGGTGGTGTAATGGCAATGCTAGAACCTAGTTTGAACACCGTCGCCTACTACTTCCACGAGAAAGTATGGATACGTAAATCGGAAAGCCACGCCAAAGCTCCGCAGTTTTGCTTGCACCAACATGCTTAATCGAAATATATTGGGTCACTAACTCGTGACCCTTTTTATAGGCAAAACATGGAACAAATTGCTGACTTCGTCCTTCGCCCAATCACAGCGCAAGATAATCCCGGCATTGCTCAAGTCATTCGCAAAGTCTCGGCAGAATATGGCTTAACCACAGACAAAGGTTATGGCGTAGCAGATCCGACCCTTGATGACATGTACTCGGTTTACAGCCAACAAGGCGCTGCTTACTGGTTGGTAGAGCACCAAGGCGAGATTGTGGGTGGTGGTGGCTTTGCACCTTTAGCTGGCGAACCAAATGTGTGTGAGCTGCAAAAGATGTACTTCTTACCTCAAACGCGAGGGCACGGTTTAGCCAAACGCATCGTCGCGTTGAGCTTACAACTTGCGAAACAACTCGGTTATCAACAGTGCTATTTAGAAACAACAGAATGTCTAAGAGAGGCAGTGGGCTTGTATGAAAAGCTTGGCTTTGAACATTTAGATGCCCCGCTTGGACAAACAGGGCATGATGCATGTGAAGTGGTGATGCTTAAGTCGCTGTAACTTACGCATCAAGCATTTACAAATTCAGACACCTACAGAGCTAAACCGTTACAAAACAAGGTGAGTAACGCAGAGCTCTTGGCTGAGTGCAACCGAAAAGGCTTGGCGCTGCCCATCTAGCTCCACCGACAATTGGTAGAGATCATTTGGATCGGGAGCGTTAAGATCGGCATATTTTGGCGCGTCGATCTGGAAAAGTGCAGTGGTGTGATCGGCGCGAACATCAATTGGAATGCAGTAAGTCATGCCATTAAACTTCACCGACGCAGATACCAGTCCTGGCGCAAACGTCTGATAGTACAAATCGACTTTGAACTCACAGCCCCCACCGTAGTGCCAAATCTGCTCTGTTGCCACGCGATCTAAACGCACATTACGAATAAACTGCAGATACGGTTCTTGCCATACCCCCAAGCGCTCATCACTCTTTTTGTATTCGTGATCCGCAAGTGAACACAACTCTGGCTTATCCTCACCCAGTAGAAGATCTTCATCTTCCTCAAGGAACAGGATCTCAAAGCGGTTACGTCCCATCTGCATGAACGGACGAATGTCTTTTTTGTACAAGCTTTGTGAGCCGTCACAATCAAATAATGCAACTCCGTTCAAACGCACTTCAGCATGGTAATCCACACCACCCAACACCATTTCTACCGCTGGGAATGCCATCATGGATTCATCCACTTCAATGTCATGCATCAGATGCCACTCTTGCTGACGAATCGCTTCTTCTGTCAGTTCAGCGGGTAATACCCGACTCAAAGGTGCAGGAAAAGTGATGTCATCCTGTGGGATAGAAAGGTCCGTCAGTGGAGAGACTTGCCATAAACCGGCGAGTGAGAGTTGCATAGTCACCTTGAGCTAGATCAATTTTCACTCATTATATACTCAAGTGACACAGGGTTATAGACTATTAGCTAACTCAATGAGAGTTATTTATCATCATCGGCGTGGTTCATTTTCAAGGCACAAAAAAGCCAGCGATAAATGCTGGCTTCCTAGTATGAATGAGTTAATTACTCTTCGTCTTCATCATCTTCGTCAGGGTAAAGCGCATCTTCGCCTTCATAGTAAGTACCCCAACCGTCGTAAATGATGTCGTATTTCTCTGCAAGATGAACCAGTTTCTCAACCTGTGCATCAATCGCTTCTGCGTTCAGCGCAGATTCCATTGTTGCATCACAGCAAAGCAGTTTGTTGCCATCTTCATCTTCTGTTTCTTCAGCTTCAAGTACTTCAAAGCCCATCTTGAACGCTTCAACTACGGCTTTCTCTAGCGTGTCAAAGTCTTCGGCAAATAGGTGGTGCTCGATTTCGTATAATGAATCTGGATCGCTGCCATCTTCTAGCAATGCTGCAATGATATCGCGAGTCTCTTCCTTTTGAATCTCAATTAATTCTTCTACTGATAGATATTCATCTTCGTGAGACATGTTTTGGCTCCAGATTAGTTACTTGATGGAAACACTTTACTCAAAACTGAGTATGTTGATGCGGTGAAATATGGCACGGATTGCGATGAAAAGCCACAAACAAACACCAAACAGCCTCGATTCTTAGTGATTATTACTACGTGAAAATCGAAACTCTGCAGGCAGAAACATAAAATCAACAAAAATAGACAATCTGTAATATTCAGAAGATCCTATTCCGGTTGTTTACGGCTGGTTTCCAAGAGCATTGCGTGTTTATGACCTTGGAGTGAATACAGTAACGACACACTGATTGTCACCGAACGAATAAAGACAGCGTCTAACCTGCATATTTTAGAATTATTATGCGCGCTTTATGCTCTAACGATGTATTCACTTCCTCTAAAAGCGAAGAGAATAAAAACGCACTCCTCAAGCTTATTGGAAAAAAGAATTATATATAGAAAAAAAGAACAACCGACCTCCTGAGAAAAATATAAATCTTAAAATCAATAAAATTCGATATATAGACCATTAGTGTAAGCTTGCATCTTTGCTGCAAGCTTGTCATAACTAACGGCTGGAAAATTTGTAAGGATGCAAAATGAGTAAGCTGTACGTTGGATCAGAAGTTGGTCAACTTAGACGAGTACTACTACATCGCCCAGAGCGTGCCCTAACCCACCTCACACCATCAAACTGTCACGATCTACTGTTTGATGATGTATTAGCAGTGGAAGCCGCAGGAGAAGAACACGACGCCTTTGCTCGCACGCTTCGAGATCAAGGTGTCGAAGTGTTACTGCTGCACGATTTACTGGTCGAAACTCTTGCCGTTCCGGAGGCAAAACAGTGGCTATTAAATACTCAGATTTCGGACTTCCGCTATGGTCCAACTTTCGCTCGAGATTTGCGTCAATACTTTATCGAGATGGACAACGAGCATCTTGCCACTATCCTACTTGGCGGTTTGGCCTACTCAGAGTTGCCAATTCAGTCATCATCGATGCTACCAAAAATGCAACAACCACTCGACTTCGTTATTGAGCCCCTGCCAAACCATCTGTTTACTCGAGATACCTCCTGCTGGGTTTATGGCGGTGTCTCCCTTAACCCAATGATGATGCCTGCACGTCAACGTGAAACGAATCATCTGCGAGCCATCTACCACTGGCATCCGGCGTTTGCAGGGCAAGATTTCATTAAGTACTTTGGTAACGAAGACCTTCACTACGACAATGCAAACATCGAAGGTGGTGATGTTCTGGTGATAGGTAAAGGAGCGGTACTCATTGGTATATCTGAGCGCACCACGCCACAGGGGGTAGAAAACCTAGCAGCAAGCCTGTTTAAATCCGGTCAGGCGAAAGAAGTCATTGCTATCGACTTACCAAAACACCGCTCATGCATGCACCTAGATACCGTCATGACGCATATGGACGTTGATACCTTCTCGGTTTACCCTGAGATCATGCGTAAAGAGCTCGACACTTGGCGCTTAACGCCAAAGAGCAATGGTGAAATGCATGTGGAAGCATCGCACAACTACCTACATGCGATTGAATCTGCACTTGGTTTGGACCAACTAAAAATCATCACGACCGGTGGCGACAGCTACGAAGCCGAGCGTGAACAGTGGAATGATGCCAATAACGTCCTCACGGTGAAACCGGGGGTGGTGATTGGTTACGAGCGTAACGTCTATACCAATGAGAAATATGACAAAGCAGGAATCGAAGTCCTAACGATTCCAGGTAATGAGCTTGGTCGAGGTCGTGGTGGCGCACGTTGTATGAGCTGCCCAATAGAACGCGACGATATTTGAGAAACCTCTCTCAGCAAACGAGATAAATAATGACTAAGGTTGATGTGAATACATCAACCTTTTTTTACTCACGCGAAAAATAATTATTCACAATAAAAGCATTTATATGTTTTAATGCTTTTATCCTTCATCAACCAAACGACCTAAAGGACGAGCTATGGCTTTCAATCTACGTAATCGCAACTTTTTGAAGCTATTGGACTTCTCTACAAAAGAAATCCAGTTTTTGCTCGAACTGTCTGCTGAGCTGAAAAAAGCGAAATATGCAGGAACAGAGCAGAAGAAACTTCAAGGCAAAAACATCGCGTTAATCTTTGAGAAATCTTCTACTCGTACCCGATGTGCGTTTGAAGTCGCGGCCTTTGACCAAGGCGCACAAGTTTCTTACATCGGTCCTTCTGGCTCACAAATCGGCCATAAAGAGTCAATCAAAGACACTGCTCGCGTACTTGGTCGAATGTATGACGGCATCGAATATCGCGGCTTTGGTCAATCCATCGTGGAAGAACTGGGGACTTACGCTGGCGTGCCAGTATGGAATGGCTTGACCGACGAATTCCACCCAACACAAATCCTTGCCGACTTCCTTACCATGCAAGAGCATGGACGCGGTAAACAGCTGCATGAGATTACGTTCGCTTACCTTGGTGATGCACGCAACAACATGGGCAACTCTCTCATGGTTGGCGCGGCGAAAATGGGCATGGACATTCGTCTTGTCGCACCACAATCTTTCTGGCCAGAAGAAGAGTTAGTGGCGAGTTGCCAAGAGATTGCACAGCAAACAGGCGCGAAAATCACCTTGACTGAAAACGTCGAAGAGGGCGTAAAAGGTTGTGATTTCCTTTACACCGATGTGTGGGTTTCCATGGGCGAATCAGCACAAGCTTGGGATGAGCGTGTTGCACTGATGACACCTTACCAAGTCAACATGAATGTGATTAAAAAAACGGGTAATCCGCACGTGAAGTTCATGCACTGTCTACCTGCTTTCCACAATGACGAAACCACCTTGGGTAAAGAAGTGGCAGAAAAATACGGTATGAAAGGCCTTGAGGTAACGGAAGAGGTATTTGAGTCAGAATACTCTATCGTGTTTGACGAAGCCGAGAACCGCATTCATACCATCAAAGCGGTAATGGTGGCGACACTCGGAAGTTAGCGACTTTTAGTCACCAAAAGCATAGCGTAATCGCTTGCGCTCAAGGAAGTTAAGCGTATAATGCTCGGCAATTTGTCTGAGGATTACGAAATGACCACGCTGATTGCTGACGTAAAAATGCGATTTGCTCTAGCTAAGCGACTACGCTTACGTGCTGTTATTTTCGTTAATTCTATTGATTTTTAAAACCTCCCCATTTGGGGAGGTTTTTTTATGTCCAAAATTCCGTCACGGTTAATTTTGGGGATAGTCACCACTGTTATAGGGAAGAAGATCATGGCGAACTCGCTTTACCAGAAGCACATCATCTCTATTCCAGAGCTTTCACGTGAAGAGCTGGAACTGATTGTCGAAACTGCAGGTCAGTTAAAAAAAGAACCTCGTCCAGAACTGATTAACAACAAGGTTGTCGCAAGCTGTTTCTTTGAGCCATCCACACGCACTCGTCTCTCTTTCGAGACGGCCATTCAGCGTATCGGCGGCGATGTTATTGGCTTTGATAATGGTGGCAACACCTCTCTGGCAAAAAAAGGCGAAACTCTGTCTGACTCTGTGCAGGTTATCTCTTCTTACGTGGATGCATTCGTGATGCGCCATCCACAAGAGGGCGCTGCTCGTCTAGCGTCTGAGTTCTCAAACGGCGTACCTGTCATCAACGCCGGTGACGGTGCAAACCAGCACCCAACACAAACGCTGCTCGACCTGTACACCATCGCAGAAACCCAAGGTCGTCTGGATAACCTTAACGTCGCATTTGTTGGTGACCTGAAATACGGTCGTACCGTGCACTCATTGACGCAAGCCCTTGCGAAGTTCAATAACATTCGCTTCTTCTTTGTCGCGCCAGAAGCGCTAGCAATGCCTGATTACCTATGTGAAGAGCTCGACGAAGCTGGGATCCAATACAGCCTGCATACTGATATGGAGAGCGTAATTCCTGAGCTCGATATTCTGTACATGACTCGCGTACAGAAAGAACGTTTTGACGAATCAGAATACGCCCATATCAAGTCAGCTTACATCCTAACGGCATCACTGCTTAAAAGTGCACGTGAGAACCTAAAAGTACTACACCCACTGCCACGCGTAGATGAAATCACGACTGACGTAGACAGAACACCACACGCATACTACTTCCAACAAGCAGAGAACGGCGTGTACGCGCGCCAAGCGTTGTTGGCATTGGTTCTTAACGAAACACTGTAATCGAGGGAGAAAAGACATGACTAAAGAAACTCAATTGCAGGTAGAAGCAATCAAAAACGGTACGGTAATCGACCACATTCCGGCACAAATTGGTATCAAGGTTCTGAAGCTGTTCGACATGCATAATTCGTCTCAGCGTGTAACCATTGGCCTTAACTTGCCATCATCGGCACTGGGCCACAAAGATCTATTAAAGATTGAAAATATCTTCATCAATGAAGAGCAAGCGAGCAAGCTAGCACTTTATGCACCACACGCGACCGTCAACCAAATCGAAAACTACGAAGTAGTGAAGAAACTGGCACTAGAGCTTCCAGAGCGAATCAACAATGTCTTCGAGTGCCCAAACAGTAACTGTATTACTCACAACGAACCTGTCGCAAGTAGCTTCAATGTCGTCGAAAAGAAAGGCGATATCCGTCTGAAATGTAAATACTGTGAGAAAGTATTTGCACGTGAGATCGTGACAGAGCGTTAATCGCCTATCGCTTTATTACTAACAGAAAGTTGACTAATGCCCCGCCCTAGCGGGGTATTTTGATCTTTACGTGCTTCATGTTTAGAGGCACACTCAATATACCCAAGTAACGTCAAGATACTTGGGTATATTCTTTATTCCCCTATAAAACAGATGGAACAATTCACATGACGAAAGTACTTCACACTGAATCTGCACCAGCAGCAATCGGTCCTTACGTTCAAGGCGTAGATCTAGGTAACATGGTTCTAACTTCTGGCCAAATTCCAGTAAACCCAGCGACAGGTGAAGTGTCAGCTGACATCGCAGAGCAAGCACGTCAGTCTCTAGAAAATGTGAAGGCTGTAGTGGAAGCATCAGGCCTTAAAGTAACAGACATCGTTAAAATGACCGTTTTCGTTAAAGACCTAAACGACTTCGGCACAGTAAACGAAGTGTACGGTAAGTTCTTTGACGAACACGAAGTGGCAAACTACCCGGCACGTTCTTGCGTGGAAGTGGCTCGTCTACCTAAAGATGTAGGTATCGAGATTGAAGCAATCGCTGTTCGTAAATAATTGCTCGCACTTACTAAGTGACCTGCGTTCAGGATAAATAAAAAAATGGGTAGCCTAGCTACCCATTTTTTTATTTATCGTCCGTCAAACTCATGCCGCATTGCGCTGTTTTACTTCTTCATCCAGAGCTTCTAACTTCTCTTTCATCTGTTCACGACAAAGGTTCGCCAGGTCACGTACACTTTCTTTACCATAACCGTCTGTACTAATAGGTGGAAGCATCTCAACAATAACATGGCCGTTGTTCCAACGGTTGAATTTAATTCGATCCGTTGAACTACATACGATTGGAATGATTGGCACTGCTGCAGCAATTGCAGCATGGAACGCACCGGTTTTGAATGGCAGTAAGCCTCGACCACGTGAACGTGTGCCTTCTGGGAACATCCATACCGACACATCACTCTTTTTAATATTATCGACCACCTGATCGATAGTTCCTTTCGCTTTCGATCGGTTCGCACGGTCAATCAAAATATTGCCGGTAAGCCAGTAAAGCTGACCAAATAGTGGCATCCATACTAGGCTCTTTTTACCAACAGTGACCACCTTTGGTGTCACTGCTGAAGAAACCGTAAACAGATCCCAATTATTTTGATGGTTAGCAATATACATATGCTGACCACGAGAATAAGCATCTTCGGGAATGCGTAGCTCTAATTTAATGCCAAATACCCGAGACATCTTGCCGAACAGCCGGCCAAAGGTATAAACATGCTTAGGGTTTCTAGGGCTCAGCAGGCAGTAACCACAACCGCCAATAAACATCACAATTGCGAAAATTGCGACAGCAAATACACGTAATAGTGCAATCATCATTGTTCTCCAGGAACCGGCTTTACGCCAAGTACAACTCGTCTTTGTTCTCTTTCCATCACATGATGGTAATGAAAACATATAAAAAAGCCGAAACCTGAGTTTCGGCTCTCTTGATGTCCACGTCACTAGCCAAGCAGTTTAACTTGCCTCGCTCACTCGCTCAATATTTGCGCCAAGTGCCGCCAGTTTATTTTCAATTTTGTCGTAACCGCGGTCAATGTGGTAAATACGATCAACGATCGTTTCACCACTTGCGATACAACCAGCAATCACCAAACTTGCCGATGCTCGTAGATCCGTTGCCATAACTTGCGCGCCACTTAATGATTCTACGTCACCACAGATCACAGTGTTGCCTTCAATCTCCGCTTTCGCGCCCATTCGCATCAGTTCTGGTACGTGCATAAAACGGTTTTCAAAGATCGTTTCCGTGATCACGCCACCACCTTTCGCCATCATATTCAATAGCGTGAACTGCGCCTGCATATCGGTTGGGAAACCTGGATGCGGAGCGGTGCGGATGCTCACAGCTTTTAGCTCGCGATCCGTCATATCAACAGAAATCCAATCCTCGCCTGTCTCTACTAGAGCTCCAGCCTCTTCCAACTTCGCCAGCACAGACTCCAATAGGTGTGCATTGGTGTTGCGACAAACCACTTTACCACCAGACACCGCTGCTGCAACTAGGAAAGTACCGGTTTCGATACGGTCTGCGACGACGCTGTGCTTACCACCGCCCAGGCGCTCAACACCTTCAATCGTGATGGTATCTGTACCTGCACCTGAAATTTTCGCCCCCAAGGTGTTTAGAAAATCGGCGGTATCAATGATTTCAGGCTCACGAGCTGCGTTATCTAGTGTTGTTGTGCCTTCCGCTAATGCGGCAGCACACATAATAGTAATGGTTGCACCAACGCTGACTTTGTCCATCACAATGTGTGCGCCTTTCAGACGACCATCAACCTCTGCTTTTACGTAACCATCTTCTAGTGTGATGGTTGCACCAAGCTGTTCTAGGCCAGTGATGTGTAGGTCAACTGGACGTGCGCCAATCGCACAGCCGCCAGGCAGTGATACTTGGCCTTGACCAAAACGCGCAACAAGTGGACCAAGCGCCCAAATTGAGGCACGCATGGTTTTTACTAAATCGTAAGGCGCGCAGTATTCATTGATGCTGCTTGGATCGACATGAACAGAACCATTACGACTTACTGTTGCGCCTAGACGCTTTAGCAATTCCATGGTCGTGTCGATATCACGAAGGTGTGGCACATTTGCCACTTCTACCGGCTCTTCAGCCAAAATAGACGCAAATAAAATCGGCAGTGCTGCGTTTTTTGCACCAGAAATAGTCACTTCACCAACTAGTGGTTTGTCTGACCCAATTACTCGAAACTTTTCCATCAATAAACCTTAAAGCGACATTAACTTTTTATCACGTGCCCACTCTTCGGGAGTGAACGCTTTAATCGATAGCGCGTGAATGTCGTTACGCTGAATGTAATCCATCAGAGGACCGTAAATTAACTGCTGCTTCTTAACGCGGCTCATTCCATCGAAACAAGCATCAACAGCAACCACTTCATAGTGGCTACCTTCACCTTTTACATGCACTTCTTGAAGGTTTAGTGCTTCTTCTAGTAACTGTTGTACTTTTGCGCTATCCACAATTTACCCCTGATAATTCTGTATATGTTTGGCCACTAAAGATTCAACATTACTCAGCTGAAACAAAGTGCGCAATTGCGCAGGCACGAAACTGAGCATTATATGACAGTTTTGTTTTTTTGCATGCTCTATTAAGTGAATTAACATCACCATTCCAGCTGAGTCGATACGCTCGATCTCTTCCAACGAGCACTCGACAGCGACTTGTGAGGGCTGCCATTGTTTCGCTACCGTCCATAGTGATGGCACAGTATCTCTATCCAACGCCCCACTGAGCTTAAGTGAGCCTTGCTGTAAGTGCCACTGAGAATGAGATGCTGACATTAGTTTTTTGCCTCAAAACGAATGGGTTGCGCTGCCAAACTCTCAAGATCTTTCGCTACCGCTAAAATGCCATCTTGACGAATTTTTCCGCTCCATTCCGACTGCTTGCTCGACAGTAAACTGATGCCTTCAGCAACCATGTCGAATGCCAGCCATTCTCCTGTTTTGTTATCTTTGCGCAGTTTGAATTCAAGCGTAATGTTTGGGCGAGGCGCATCAATAATATCAACTTTAATACTAGTGATACGTTTCGACGGGTCCAGCTTTGGTTCTGGACCAAACGCGACTTGTTGATCCGTATATTGCGTCAGCACTTGTGCATATGATGTCACCAAGTAACCACGAAAAGCTTTAATGAACACCCCAACATCTTCACGCTTGGCTCCTTTAAGATTCGGGCCGAGCAGTTTCAACGCAGCATAACGTTCATTTACATAAGGCATCAGCTCTTGATCAACAATATCCTTTAACAAATTAGGGTTTTGCTGAATCTTTGGTTGCTCATTCTTCAATCGCTCAAACGTCACTTCCGCGACTTGTTTCATCATCTGGTATGGCTGCGTTTTATCCACTTCTTGGGCTGCTGCACCAAATGCCGTGAAAGCCGCTGCGAAAGAAAGCAATAATCTCGATAGCATGGGTTATTCCTTATTTGAATCGCCTGAATCGCCAATGCTGTATAGCACCTGGCCAATTAAATCTTCTAGCACCAATGCTGATTTGGTGTCTTCAATTGTATCGCCATCTACGAGCATTTCCTCATCATCAAAGACAAAGCCTGGCACTAATCCAATGTATTGCTCGCCAATCAAGCCAGAAGTCAGAATTTGCACACTGGACGTTTCTGGGAACTGATTGTATTTGCTGTTGATCGACAAACTTACTACTGGCAGCAGGTTATCTGGGTTGAGCGTAATACTGCTTACTCGACCAATAACCACGCCACCGACTTTCACTGGCGAGCGCACTTTTAAGCTACCAATATTATCGAACTCGGCTTTCAGGGTATAAGTATTGCCAGAGCCCATGCTTTTTACGTCAGCAACTTGAAAAATCATCACAAGAATCGCGCAAATTCCTGCTAATACAAAGCTGCCAACCCATAATTCAGTTTTACGTGTTTGTTGCATGACTAATTCCCAAACATCAATGCAGTCAGTACAAAGTCTAGTCCTAGTACTGCTAAAGAAGAATGCACAACTGTGCGCGTAGTAGCTCGACTGATGCCTTCCGAAGTTGGAATCGCGTCATAGCCGTTAAAAAGAGCAATCCAAGTAACAGTAAGGGCAAATACAACACATTTAATCATACTGTTGCCGATATCTTTACCAAGCTCCACCGACGATTGCATCGCTGCCCAAAAGCTGCCGTGATCAACGCCTTTCCAATCAACCCCAACTAATTCTGCGCCCCAAATACCTATCGCCATAAAAATCATAGCAAGCAGTGGCATTGAGATAACACCAGCCCAGAAACGTGGCGCAATCACTCGCTTAAGCGGATCCACGGCCATCATTTCTAAGCTTGATAACTGCTCAGTTGCCTTCATTAGGCCAATTTCAGCAGTCAGAGCAGAGCCGGCGCGCCCCGCAAACAGAAGAGCAGTAACCACTGGACCAAGCTCGCGAAGCAACGACAGCGCAACCATTTGCCCCAAACTGCCCTCTGCACCATAATCCACAAGAACAACGTACCCTTGCAGGCTCAACACCATACCGATAAACAGACCAGAAACGACAATGATCGCCAATGACTGTACCCCTACCGAGTAAAGTTGTTTGATCACTAAAGGAAGGTTTTTGATTGGCTGTGGTCGAGCCACTAACGCACCAACGAGCATCAACGTTGCGCGACCGAACGCTTCACAAATGGCCAATGTGCGTCTGCCTAGCGAAGCGACAAATTGAATAAAGCTATCGACCATCAAATAAATCCTTTTCGATACTTTGAGCTGGGTAGCGGAATGGTACAGGGCCATCAGCTTCGCCTTGTAAAAATTGCTGTACACGTGGGTCTGGATTGTCATTGAGCTCTTGTGGTGTACCGCATGCCACGATTTTTCCATCTGCAAGCAAGTAGACCCAATCAGCAATGCTCATCACCTCTGGTACATCGTGTGATACCACGATTGACGTAAGCCCCAGAGCTCGGTTCAAATTACTGATCAGTTCAACCAAGACGCCCATGGTAATTGGGTCCTGACCAACAAACGGTTCATCGTACATGATCAAGTCCGGGTCAAGCGCAATGGCTCGTGCCAATGCCGCACGCCGCGCCATACCCCCAGACAATTCGCTCGGCATCAACTCTGCCGCACCACGAAGTCCTACGGCTTCAAGCTTGAGTAGCACCATGGTTCGAATCAACTCTTCTGGCAGTTCAGTATGTTCACGTAAAGGGAAGGCAACGTTATCAAATACGTTGAGATCCGTGAATAGTGCTCCGGATTGAAATAGCATGCTCATCTTCTTACGAGCTTGGTACAACTTCTTCCGTGAAAGAGCAGGAATATTGTCACCATCAAACCAGATCTCTCCTTGTTCTGGATACAACTGACCACCAATCAGGCGTAGCAGCGTCGTTTTACCGATTCCCGATGGCCCCATAATGGCCGTCACTTTCCCCTCTGGTACGCGCAAATCAATGCCGTCAAAGATCGTGCGATCTCCACGTGAGAAAGTGAGATTATTTAAGGTAACTAAATCGTTGTGCGACATATCATCTTCTTCTACTATTTGTAAGTAATCACTTACAAAATCGCCAGGTAAATTCGTCTTTCAGTCAGTAGCCCGTTGTGGATTCCCAGTACTTAGCTAAATAACTCTGAGGGGCTCACCACGCTCATCGTTATTTAGAATGAATTGAAAACCGTGACAGACGATGAATACAGTATATTGACGTCACTTGGGTATATTTAGCTGCAATCATAAGCACATTGAACTTGAATTAAAAGCACTGTTCAATTAAATCACATCGGCTAGACTTCACTATTCCCTTATAAACAAAGTGAAGCAACGATAGGCGACTAAATTTCGGCAACGACCTCATTGCGGTAATAAACAACATACAGGCTAAATGCAATTTCGTTACCAACCTTTAATTTATTTGTTGTTTATCTTCCATTTTTGCCTGCAAAAGGTCAAAATTAGCGGTTACTCATTTCAATTATTCACTACTTAGGAATCATCATGCTCGAAACCGTAGCGTTGCTCATCGTCGGTCTTGTATTACTTGTTTGGAGTGCCGATAAACTTGTTTTTGGCTCTGCTGCTCTTGCTCGCAACGTTGGTATATCGCCTTTGGTCATCGGTATGACTATTCTTGCCATGGGCTCGTCTGCACCTGAAATGATGGTGTCCGCCACGGCCGCATGGGAAGGAAAAACTGACACGGCTGTCGGTAATGTACTAGGCTCGAACATTGCTAACATCGCATTAATCCTAGGTATCACCGCACTTATTAAACCACTATCAATCAGCTCGGCAGTGATTCGCCGTGAGCTTCCTCTCATGATAGCGGTTACCGTTTTAGCTGGCATTTTGCTTTGGGATAACCACTTAGGTTTCTACGAGGGTGTGCTGCTGTTTGTTCTATTTGGTGGATTCCTTTACGCCATGTTGCAGATCAGCCGTAAAGAACAAAAAGCGGGTGACGTATTAATTGAAGAGCAAGAAGCCGAAATTCCAGAAGGCGTGAGCAATCCAAAAGCGATTATGTGGGTGGTTATCGGCCTGATTCTGCTGCCTATCGCTGCTAGCATGTTGGTTGATAATGCCGTTATCATCGCGAAATTTTTCGGCATGAGTGACCTTGTGATTGGTCTTACGATCATCGCGGTGGGTACGAGCTTACCTGAACTTGCAGCGTCATTGGCTGGCGTTTTAAAAGGCGAAGATGACATGGCTGTCGGCAATATCATCGGCTCAAACGTATTTAATATCTTGGCCGTAATGGGACTTCCAGGCATTATCAACCCATCGGTGCTAAGTGAGTACGCTATGGGGCGCGACTTCTGGGTTATGTTGGGTGTTTCTCTGCTTTTGGTTGCGATGTGCTTGGGTAAATCTCGTAGCATTAACCGAATTGAAGGCAGCATTTTAGTCGTATGTTTCTTGGGTTACCAAGGCTATCTACTAATGAACATGGCCGCTTAATAACATAATAATTAAAGACCAATTGGAGCCCCGAGATGTCTAATCAATTTGATTTTCGCGCTGCTGCAAAACAAGTTCTTGATATCGAAATAGCTGGTTTACAACAGCTGACCCAGTACTTTAATGCGCAATTTGAACAAGCCTGCGAATTGATTCTATCCAACAGCGGTAAAGTTGTTGTGATGGGGATGGGCAAGTCAGGCCATGTTGGCAACAAAATTGCTGCAACGCTCGCAAGCACTGGTACATCGGCGTTTTTCGTTCATCCAGGCGAAGCCGCTCATGGTGACCTTGGAATGATCAGCGCTGGTGATATTGTTATCGCGATATCTAATTCTGGTGAGTCACATGAGATTTTGTCTCTATTTCCCGTATTAAAACGCCTCAATATCAAAATCATTAGCATGACTGGTAAGCCTGATTCCAACATGGCTAAACTGTCTGATCTGCACCTGCAAATCACGGTGCCAAAGGAAGCTTGCCCACTTGGACTCGCACCAACGACAAGTACCACCGCTACCTTAGTGATGGGGGATGCGCTAGCTGTAGCTCTACTTCAAGCTCGTGGTTTCTCAGCTGAAGACTTCGCACTGTCACACCCTGGCGGCACTTTAGGGAGAAAACTGCTGCTTAAGCTGTCTGATATTATGCACTTTGGCAACAAACTGCCCAAAGTGGCTCCCGATGCGCTGATTCGCGATGCGCTTCTTGAGATTTCAGAGAAAGGATTGGGCATGACCGCAATCGTCGATGAACACGATGCTATGCTTGGTATATTCACCGATGGTGATTTACGCCGAACATTGGACAAACGAATTGATATCCACACAACGGCGATCGGAGAGGTGATGACACAAAACCCAACCGTCGCACACCCAGATATGCTGGCCGTTGAGGGATTAAATTTAATGCAAGATAAAAACATCAACGCACTGCTTTTGTGTGACAACAACAAGATTGTTGGTGCTTTAAATATGCATGACTTATTGAAAGCTGGCGTGATGTAATATCCGTCATACAGCAAACTTAAATGATCTATTTATCAGATTAAGGCAATGGTCAGGGAAGTACTGAGCTAAGATAAAGGCCTTTATTTTATGAGTTTTACTCGCCTTATATACTTGCTCTTGCTCTTCGTTGTCGCTTGGTGTGGCTATTATTTGCTCACTCCAAAAGGCCATGAAGGTATGCAAGTAGCACCCGATTTAGAACTGCCCATGTTCAGTGGTACTGGACTGGAAAATATTACTTATGGTGAAGATGGTGTCCGCAGTTACATCATTCGCTCCACGAATTTGGATCACTATGCCAAAAGTGGTGACACGATTTTCAACCAACCAACCTTGTTGGTTTACCGAGAAGGGAATGTCATCGAGTGGAAGGTGACTGCGACAAAAGCAGTACTAGATGAAGACCAGATCTTGACGCTATATGACGAGGTCTTAATGAAAAATCTATTACCAGGTGCCAGTTTTGATACCATGGTAACGGATAAACTGGTCATCAATCTAACCAATCGTGATTTTAAAGCCGATCAACAAGTGATGTTGGTTGGACCTCAATTTGAAACTACTGGAGGCGCAATGCAAGGTAACTTGAAAAAGCATATCGCGACTCTAACAGATGAAGTTCAAGGTCGATATGAAACCGTTACACCTTAGCCTATTGGCGCTGATTTTAGCTGCGCCGCAAGCGTTAGCATTAAAATCGGACACTCAACAACCGGTTTACATTAACTCTAACACCCAACTGGTGGACATGAAGAGTAATCAGGTGACTTTTGAAGGCAATGTCTCTCTTAAGCAAGGTAGTATTAATATTGATGCGAATAAAATCGTCGTAACTCGCGATGCAAAAACGCAGTCAATTAAACAGATTCAGGCTTTTGGCAAACCAGCCACCTTCTCTCAGCTAATGGATGATGGCAAAACTTTAAGCGGTCAAGCCGAAGAGTTAGATTACCGCATCTCTACTGACGAACTGACAATGAAGGGCCAAGCGCAACTCGCTCAAGATGGTAACACCATCAATGGCGCCTCAATCCGTTACCAAATTGGCAAACAGAAATTGGTTGCTGATAGCTCAAAAAACGAGCGCGTGACCACCATTTTGCAACCTAATCAGATCGAGAAGTAATATGGCGGTACTAAGCGCAAAAAACTTGGCAAAAAGCTACAAAAAGCGCAAAGTGGTTACTGATGTAAGCTTAGAGGTTGAGTCCGGTCAGATCGTAGGACTTTTAGGCCCTAACGGGGCAGGTAAAACCACATCCTTCTATATGATCGTAGGTCTTGTACCCCGTGACGAAGGCACTATTACTATTGATGATCAAGATATTAGTATTTTGCCAATGCACAGTCGTTCTCGTATGGGTATCGGCTATCTGCCACAAGAGGCGTCTATCTTCCGTAAACTCTCAGTAGAAGACAACATCATGGCTGTACTAGAGACGCGCCAAGAACTCACACATGAAGAACGCCAAGATAAGCTAGAAGATTTATTGGAAGAGTTCCACATACAGCACATACGAACCAGTGCGGGTATGGCACTATCTGGTGGTGAGCGTCGACGTGTCGAAATCGCGCGCGCTCTAGCCGCAAATCCACAATTCATTCTGTTGGATGAACCGTTTGCGGGTGTAGACCCGATTTCTGTAAACGATATCAAAAAGATCATCGAACACCTGCGTGATCGTGGCCTTGGTGTGCTAATCACCGACCACAATGTTCGTGAAACCCTAGACGTCTGTGAAAAAGCTTACATTGTCAGTCAAGGACACCTCATTGCTTCAGGAACTCCGGATGAAGTTCTCAATAATGAGCAAGTGAAACAAGTTTATCTCGGCGAACAATTCCGTCTATGATTACATTAGGAACGGTAAGATTCTGAGCATTACAAGGTAAGTAACACTGAATGAAACCTTCATTACAACTCAAGCTAGGTCAACAGTTAGCCATGACGCCACAGCTGCAACAAGCCATTCGTTTGTTGCAACTGTCTACACTCGATCTTCAACAAGAAATTCAAGATGCACTGGATTCCAACCCTCTGCTGGAAGTTGAAGAAGGTCAAGAAGAACCTCTAGCCAATGGTGAAGACAAATCCGGACTGAATACGTCTGACGACAGTGCGAGCGATACCTCTGAAACAGATCTTCCAGACAGCTCTGACATCATCGAAAAGTCAGAAATCAGCTCAGAGCTGGAAATCGATACGACTTGGGATGATGTCTACAGTGCGAACACTGGCAGTACTGGCCTAGCTCTTGATGACGACATGCCGATTTACCAAGGTGAGACCACTGAGTCTCTACACGATTACTTAATGTGGCAACTGGATCTTACCCCCTTTAGTGAAACTGACCGAACGATTGCTCTTACCATTATCGATGCTATTGACGATTACGGCTACCTTACGCTTTCTCCGGAAGAAATTCACGAGAGCTTTGATAACGAAGAAATTGAGCTCGATGAAATCGAAGCCGTTCGCAAGCGAATTCAACAATTTGATCCTCTTGGTGTTGCATCAAGCAACCTACAAGAGTGCTTATTGCTGCAATTGGCCACTTTTCCTGAAGATACCCCATGGTTAGCCGAAGCGAAGATGGTACTTGCCGATCACATCGACCAGCTAGGCAATCGTGATTACAAACTCGTTATCAAAGAAAGTAAGCTGAAAGAAACCGAGTTACGTGAAGTGTTGAAGTTAATTCAGCAACTTGATCCTCGCCCTGGCAGTCGCATTACCTCTGATGAGACCGAGTACGTCATTCCTGATGTCTCTGTCTTTAAAGAGCATGGCAAATGGACAGTTTCGATTAACCCTGACAGCATGCCAAAATTGAAGGTAAATCAACAATATGCACAGCTAAGCAAAGGCAGTAGCGCAGATAGCCAGTATATTCGCAGCAATTTGCAAGAGGCAAAGTGGTTAATAAAGAGTCTAGAAAGCAGAAACGAGACACTTCTCAAAGTTGCACGATGTATTGTTGAACATCAGCAAGATTTCTTCGAGTATGGTGAAGAAGCCATGAAGCCAATGGTATTAAACGATGTTGCTTTGGCGGTAGAAATGCATGAATCCACAATTTCTCGTGTTACCACACAGAAGTTCATGCACACACCACGTGGCATATTTGAATTGAAGTACTTCTTCTCCAGTCATGTCAGTACTGACAATGGGGGAGAATGTTCGTCCACAGCAATTCGTGCTCTCATCAAGAAACTGGTCGCAGCGGAGAATACTGCCAAACCACTTAGTGACAGCAAGATTGCTACTCTTCTGGCTGATCAAGGGATTCAAGTCGCAAGACGAACCATAGCGAAATATCGCGAATCCTTGGGTATTGCCCCTTCAAGTCAGCGTAAACGCCTACTTTAAGGCACCAACTGAAAAGGAAAGTCTATGCTAATCAATATTCAAGGCCATCACGTTGATCTTACCGATTCAATGCAAGACTATGTTCAAACAAAGTTTCAGAAGCTCGAAAGGTTCTTCGACCATATCAATCAAGTTCACGTTGTACTAAAAGTTGAAAAACTTCAGCAAATCGCGGAAGCTACGCTCCACGTAAATCAGGGCGAAATCCATGCGTCAGCCGATGACGAAAATATGTATGCAGCGATTGACTCGCTGGTGGATAAGTTAGTTCGCCAACTTAACAAGCACAAAGAAAAATTAAACAGTCATTAATCATGCAACTTAGCGAGATACTGTCATTGGACTGCACGAAAAGTGCAGTCCATTGTACGAGTAAAAAACGTGCCCTGGAAATGATCAGCCAAATCGTGGCTGAAAGTACGGGTCAAGATTCAACAGAGCTGTTTGAGTGTATGCTAAACAGAGAAAAAATGGGCAGTACAGGTATCGGTAACGGTATCGCTATTCCTCATGCCAGAATGCCATCCAGCGACAAAGCCATCGCCGTGCTACTACAATGTGACGAAGCGATTGAATTTGATGCTATCGACAACCGTCCAGTCGATCTTCTTTTCGCTCTTCTCGTACCAGAAGAGCAATGCAAAGAGCACCTCAAGACTTTATCCTCCATGGCAGAGCGTCTGAGCAACAAGCAAGTGTTAAAAATGCTGCGCAATGCTCAGAGTGATGAAGAACTCTACGACATTATGATTCATCAGTAATCAAGGCGATCATCATGCGATTAATCGTAGTCAGTGGGCACTCTGGTGCTGGTAAAAGTGTTGCCCTGCGTGTACTTGAGGATATGGGTTATTACTGCGTAGACAATCTACCGGTTAATTTGCTTGATGCATTTGTTCAGTCCACTGCCGGCAGTAAACAAAACGTCGCTGTAAGTATTGATATCCGTAATATCCCTAAGAAACTCAAAGAACTAAACGCAACGTTAGAAAAGCTCAAAGCGGAACTCGACGTGACGGTGCTGTTCTTAGATGCAAACAAAGAAACGTTACTCAAACGCTACAGCGAAACACGCCGGATTCACCCACTTTCACTTGACGGTCAATCCCTCTCTTTGGATCAGGCGATCGAGCTTGAGCAGAACATTTTGATGCCACTAAAAGCCCATGCCGATCTCGTGCTCAATAGCAGCGGTCAATCGCTGCATGACTTGAGCGAGACCGTGCGTATGCGTGTTGAAGGGCGTGAACGCAAAGACCTCGTCATGGTGTTTGAGTCATTTGGCTTCAAATTTGGTCTACCATCAGATGCGGATTACGTATTTGACGTTCGCTTTTTACCAAACCCGCACTGGGAACCTGCACTGCGTCCATTTACAGGATTAGATGCCCCTATTGCTGCCTTTTTAGAACAACATCAACCGGTTCTTGAGCTCAAAAAGCAAATTGAAAGTTTTATTGAGACATGGTTACCGATGTTAGAGAAAAACAACCGCAGCTACCTAACGGTTGCGATTGGCTGTACAGGGGGTAAACATCGCTCGGTATATCTAACACAAAAAATTGGTGAATACTTCGCAGAAAAAGGGCATCAAGTGCAAATTCGCCACACTTCATTGGAAAAAAACGTTAAGGAATAACGGTGGAATTAAGTCGTAAAGTATTGATCCAAAATCGCTTAGGCTTACATGCTCGCGCAGCCATTAAGTTAGTTGAACTGGCACAAAGTTTTGATGCCGTCGTTACTATCAACAACGAAGAGGATACAACGGCGACCGCAGACAGCGTGATGGGCCTGCTAATGCTCGAATCCGCTCAAGGACAATATGTTACTATCCACGCCACTGGCGAACAGTCAGAGCAAGCCCTCAATGCAGTTTGTCACCTGATCGAAGACAAATTTGAAGAAAGCGAGTGATTCACTCGCTTTGCTCACATCTGCACACATCCCTTCTCATCCCTTCTCATCCCTAGCCTCCCATCAACAAATAATTTTGTCTACTTTCATAAGTTGTTATTAAAAGGTGCCTAGAATTAAGATACTATTCAACGCATTGTAAATATCAGGAATTGGGAGGAATGAATGGCAGAGCAAATAGAATTCGACCAAGCTCACCAAGCCCTCCAAGAAGTCACAGAAGCACTAGAGAATGGCCGCTTCGTCCATGTTCGTCGTCAACTACAGGACATGGAACCTGAGGATATCGCGCACCTTTTAGAAGCATCTCCGCGTAAAAGTCGTGAAGTACTATGGCAGCTGACCGATCCGGAAGACTACGGTGAGATCCTCGATGAACTGAACGAAGACGTAAAAGACAGTCTGGTGTCAAAAATGGCCCCTGAAGCGCTGGCAGAAGCGACAGAAGGCATGGACACCGATGACGTGGCTTACGTACTACGGAGCTTGCCAGATACGCTATCGCGTGAAGTCCTATCACAAATGGACTCTGACGACCGCCTACGCGTCGAGACCGCCCTATCCTACCCTGAGGATTCCGCTGGCGGATTGATGAATACCGATGTCATCACCATTCGTGGTGACGTCGACGTCGACGTCGTCCTGCGTTACTTGCGCATAAAAGGCGAACTGCCTGAAGCAACCGACGCGCTTTACGTCATTGACGATGAGAACAAGCTGATCGGTGAACTGCCAATCACCACACTGATCACCACTCAACCTGATGTAAAAGTCAGGGATGTGATGGAAGATGCAGACGACGCCATCACGGTAGACACCAGTGACTCTGATGTGGCAAGCCTATTTGAACGTCGTAACTGGGTTTCAGCGCCAGTCGTGGATGAAAATCAGCACCTCGTTGGCCGTATCACCATCGATGACGTGGTCGACGTTATTCGCGAAGACGCAGAACACTCAATGATGAGTATGGCGGGTATGGATGACGACGAAGATACCTTCGCCCCAGTGTTTAAATCGGCACGTAAACGTAGTGTCTGGTTAGGCGCCAACGTGCTTGCCGCACTGGCAGCGGCATCCGTGTCGAACATGTTCGAAGCCACGCTCGATCAAATGGCCGCAATCGCTGTCTTAATGACCATTGTGCCATCGATGGGCGGTGTTGCGGGGAACCAAACGGTTGCACTGGTCATTCGTGGCCTTGCACTTGGCCATATCGGTGACGCCAACAAACGCGAACTATTGATGAAAGAAGCCGCCATCGGCTTACTCAATGGTATCATGTGGGCATTGATCATCGGCGGCATTGTTGTCGTGTGGAAAGGGAACTGGATGCTCGGTGGGATCATCTCGGCTGCCATGTTAACCAACCTGTTAGTTGCGGGTGTTGCCGGGGTAAGTATTCCAATACTGCTTAAGAAGATGAACATCGATCCAGCCTTAGCGGGTGGAATGGCATTGACCACCGTCACCGATGTGATTGGTCTTTCAGTCTTCCTTGGCCTGGCAACCCTAGCGATCTGACTCAGGGCTAGGACGCTTAAAAACAAAAAAAAGCCTGATGAACACATCAGGCTTTTTCACATCTATTGGCTAGAAAAGCTTACTCCCCCGCCACCTTCATGGTATCAAGCAAGATAGACCCCGTCTGGATTTGTGAGCGGGTCTCCACATCACTACCCACTGCAACAATCTTGTTGAACATCTCTTTCAGGTTGCCAGCAATCGTGATCTCGGATACTGGATATTGGATGACACCATTCTCTACCCAAAAACCCGCAGCACCACGTGAATAATCACCGGTCACCACGTTCACGCCTTGACCCATGGTTTCTGTTACCAGTAGACCAGTGCCCAGCTCTTTCAGCATTTGCTCGAAGTTTTGACCCGTAGACTTCACATACCAGTTATGAATACCACCAGCGTGACCCGTTGGGTCCATCTTCATCTTGCGAGCAGCGTAGCTAGTTAGTAAGTAAGTCGCCAAAACACCATCAGTGATGATTTCACGGTCTTGTGTGTATACGCCTTCACTGTCAAATGGGCTTGAAGCCAAGCCGCGTAGCACGTGCGGACGTTCTGAGATATTGAACCACTCCGGCAGCACTTGCTTGCCAAGGTGATCAAGCAGGAAAGAGGATTTACGGTACAAGTTACCACCGCTAATCGCCATCACTAGATGACCAATCAAGCCCGTCGCTACATCAGCGGCAAACATCACAGGGTACTTACCCGTTTTTAGCTTTTGCGCATCGAGGCGGCTGATGGTTTTTTCCGCCGCTTTACGGCCAACCGTCTCTGGTGTCCAAAGATCATCACGGTGACGTGCTACGGTGTAGCTGTAATCACGTTCCATCTCGCCATTTTTACCCACGCCAATCACACAGCAACTAGTGCTGTGACGACTTGACGCGTAACTTGCTAGCAAGCCATGGCTGTTACCATAGACTTTTACGCCGTAGTGGCTGTCGTAACTGGCACCATCACTTTGCTTAATCGCTTCACTGTAGTTCAGTGCTTCTTTTTCAGCCGCAATCGCTACTTCTGCTGCATAATCTGGATTGGGAGCGTCTGGATGGAACAGGTCTAGGTCCGGAATGTCTTTGACCATGAACTCTTTTGCCGCAGGGCCTGCGAATGGGTCTTCTGATGTGTATTGAGCAATGTCTAATGCCGCTAACACGGTTTGCTTAATTGCGGCTTCGCTCAAGTCTGATGTGGAAGCACTGCCCTTGCGTTGGCCACGGTAGACGGTGATGCCAAGTGCACCATCGCTGTTGAACTCAACATTTTCTACATCGCCCATGCGAGTGGAAACACTCAAGCCTGTGCTTTTTGTAATTGCGACTTCAGCGGCATCAGACTTCGCTGCAGCGATCTCCAACGCCCTTGCGACGGCTTGTTCTAGCTCGGTTCGTTGCTCAGCAACCTGCTGTTTAATATCCATTGTCTTTCACATCATGTATTCGATGTACAATAGAATAACAAGAATTTCGCTTTCTCCCCACGATTCTTGTTAAAATAGTCATAATATTAATCAGAACACAGGCAACTGAAATGGCACGTAAGAATCAAAAAGCGCCATGGGAACCAGAAGAAGAGATCATCTGGGTAAGTAAATCCGAGATGAAGCGCGACATGGAAGAGCTGCAAAAGCTTGGTGAAGAGCTAGTCGGTCTTAAGCCATCGACATTAGAAAAGTTCCCAATGAGCGAAGATCTGCGAGAAGCAATTGCGGATGCACAACGCTTTAAAAACGAAGCTCGCCGTCGTCAATTGCAACGTATCGGTAAATTGATGCGCTATGAAGATCCAGAGCCAATCCAAGCGGCTCTGGACAAAGTTCGCAACAAGCACTCGCAAGCAACAGCCGTACTGCACAAGCTAGAAGTGCTACGAGATCGTGTAGTAGAAGAAGGTGATAAGGCAATTGATGATGTGGTAGATCTGTACCCAACTGCAGACCGTCAACGCCTTCGTCAACTTGCGCGTCAAGCAGCGAAAGAGAAGAAAGCCGGCAAGCCAGCAAAGTCTTACCGTGAAATCTTCCAAATTCTAAAAGCGCTGAACGAAGAAGAAGTTTAATTCTACTCCGTTTAACAGCAAAAAAAGCAGACCTCACTTGAGGTCTGCTTTTTATTACTTCCAAGCGATACACACATCAGGTTAAGCGATTGAACCTTTCGCCCCGCTCAAACGCATTAATATTCTCGATTAAGATTTCAGCCAAACGCTGGAGAGAAGAATCGCTCCCCCATGCAACATGTGGTGTGAGCAACAAATTCGGCAAGTGCATATTGGCGAGCAGTGGATTCGTTTCATCGGCGGGCTCCTGAGTAAATACGTCCACACCTGCGGCGGCAATCTCCTCTTCTTTCAGCGCATCCACCAACGCTAACTCATCCACCAGACCACCGCGCCCCGTATTGATCAAAATCGCCGTCGACTTCATTTTCTGCAATTCAACCGTGCTGATTAGGTGATAAGTATCGTCATTCAATGGGCAATGCAGCGTAATCGCATCGGACTGCTTGAGTACCTCATCAAACTCGGTGTACCCCTCTCGACACTCACTCACGCCTTTGTGCTCGGCAAACAATACCTTCATACCGACGGCCTGCGCCAACTGAGCGGTTGCTTGACCTAATGCACCACCGCCAATCACACCGAGTGTGCTGCCTGCGATATCACCAATAGGATGAGTAAAAAAACAAAACTGCTTATTGCGTTGCCACTCTCCTGCGGCAATATCTTGGTGGTAACCAAATAGATTACGGCGCAACGCAAACAACATGGCGATAACATGCTCTGGTACAGATCGAGTCGCATAACCACGTACGTTAGCCACCGCGATATCACGCTCCGCACAATAGTGCACATCGACGTTATTAAATCCTGTCGCGGCTACGGCGATCATTTTGATATTCGGCAATTGGGTAAGAATGGTTTGATCGAGCACCACCTTGTTGCTAATAACGATGTGTGCATCCGTAAGGCGTTCAGTGACTTGCTGTGGTGAGGTGTACTCATATTCTACCCATTGGTGAGCAAAGCTAGGGCGTGGTATCTGAATATGAGCAGGGATGGTCGCACGGTCAAGAAAGACCACTTTAGGCAGTGACATAACAGCTCCTTGTTCACTGCCTGAGGATTAATTTATGAGCGAGGCAGTGTTTTATAATCAGGTAATTTACGCGCTGGGTCGAAATAGTCAAAGATCATCTCTTCCGCTTCAGGATAAAAATCACAAGGAACAAAAATGCTACGCAGCCAATCGCTCTTTGGGTGGTAGAAACTCAGTTCTGAGGCGTGTAATTCAAGACGCTCTGAGAACGCTTTCGCCTCTTCCGTTGCATAGAACTCATCACCGACAATCGGATGCCCTAGCGCCTGCATATGGACACGCAGCTGGTGTGAACGGCCCGTGATTGGCAATAATCGCACAATGGTCGTTTTCGAACCGTCTTCATGTTCTTCTAACTTCGCCACCTGAAATAGGGTTTTCGATGGCTTACCGTCGTCAAAGCACACCTTTTGTAATGGGCGGTTCGGCCAATCACAAATCAGCGGCAGATCGATCTCGCCTTCTTGCTGATCAATGTGTCCCCAAACGCGCGCATAATAAATTTTGTGGGTTAGACGAAATTGGAACTGCTTTTTCAATGCGCTCTCAGCACGTTTGTTTTTCGCAAGAACCATCAAGCCAGAAGTCGACATATCCAAACGATGCACCACCTGGATCTCTGGATACTGCTCCTGAAGACGACTCCACATGCTGTCGTGGTGTTCAGCAAGACGTCCCGGCACAGATAGCAAACCTGATGGCTTATTCACAGCTAAGATATGATCGTCCTCAAACACGATATCGGTCCAAGGATCAGTCGGTGGATTGTATTCAAGCATTGCCATCAGTGTGCTCTCAAAATATAGAAAAGAAGGCTATTTTAATACGAAAACGACTCCCGTAAAGGAGCCGTTTTTTATTATCAAGTTTTTAGATAAAAACCAATCAGTTGTGGCTTACCACGATTAAACGCAATGAATCGAGCTGCACTTGAGCTTGGTTAATGTAACCGGTAAGCTCTTTAATTTGCGCTTCGATTGCTTCAATTTCTTCATCACGGATATTCGGGTTCACGGCTTTCAGCGCTTGCAGACGTTCTAGCTCTGCATTCAAGCTGTGCTGCATCTCTTGATGCGCTTGCTGACGCACTTCTTCCACTTGCTTTTCAACCTGCGCATCACCCGCTTCGATTAGGTTGTGAATATCTTTCTGTACTGATGTCACTAGCTTGCTACCTAGGTGACGATTTACAGGGCTCAGTTGACGGTTGAAGCCTTCAAACTCCACTTGAGAAGAGAGATCATTACCACGAGCATCCATCATCAGACGAATTGGCGTCTTTGGTAAGAAACGAGCAATACCACTACGCTTCGGTGCTTGCGCATCCACTGCATAAATTAGCTCAAGTAAAATTGTTCCGACTGGCAGCGCTTTATTCTTCAGTAGTGAAACCGCCGACGTACCCACCCCTTCACTCATCAGAAGATCGATACCGCCTTGGATCATTGGGTGTTCCCAACTGATAAAGTGCATATCTTCACGAGAGAGTGCCGTGTCACGATCAAAGGTAATCGTCGCCCCTTCGTACGGAAGACCTGGGTAACTTGGGACCATCATGTGCTCAGATGGGGTGACCACTAGCGCATTTTCGCCTTTATCGTCTTGATTCAGGCCAATAGTGTCGAACAGAGACAGTGCGAATGTCACTAGGTTCGTATCGCCATCTGTGGATGATATTTTCTCAACGATTTGCAGTGCTTTCTCGCCACCGTTTGAATGCATCTCTAGCAAACGGTCACGGCCTTGCTCAAGCTGTGATTTCAACTCTTTGTTCAGCTTCGCTGACTCTTCAATCACTTCATCAAGATTTGACGTATCACCAGACGCTAGCATCTCAATCAATGCATCTGAGTACTTGTCGTAAACTGCGCGACCAGTTGGGCAAGTTTCAGAGAACGCATTCAAACCTTCATCAAACCAACGCGCCAGGATTGCTTGTGACGTACCTTTTAGGTACGGTACATGAATATCGATATCACGCTTTTGACCAATACGGTCAAGACGGCCAATACGCTGCTCAAGCAAGTCTGGGTTAAACGGCAAATCGAACATCACTAGCTGGTTAGCAAATTGGAAGTTACGACCTTCTGAGCCGATTTCACTACAGATCAGAACCTGTGCGCCGCCCTCTTCTTGTGCGAAGTAAGCGGCCGCTTTATCACGCTCTAGGATAGACATGCCTTCGTGGAATACGGTGGCGCGGATACCTTCACGCTCACGCAGGGCTTGCTCAAGTTGCAAAGCCGTACTTGCACGAGACGCAATCACGAGTACTTTTTCGCTGCGTTTTTCTTTTACTTTCTCAAGCAACCAGTTCACGCGTGAGTCAAATTGCCACCAGCTTGAGTCATCACCTTCAAACTCTTGGAAGATCTCTTCTGGATACAGGTTTTTCATCGCCCGCGCTTCTGGTGACATCTTGCCACCAATCATGCCAGACACTCGCATTGACGTTGTATACTGTGATGGGATGTCCATTGGCATTAAATGCACATTACGGGTCGGGAAGCCTTTAATTGCCGCGCGCGTGTTACGGAATAGCACGCGACCTGTACCGTGACGATCCATTAGATTGTCGATAAGCTCTTGGCGTGCTGAGGCTTTTAAGTCTTCATCACTGTCGCTTTCGATAATGCGGAATAGCGGCTCAACATCTTGCTCAGAAAGCAGCTCCGTAATTTGGTTCTTCGCTTCGTCAGGCAGTTTCTCACCAGAGAATAGCGACGTAATTGCGTCGGCGACTGGCGCGTATTGCTCTTCTTCTTCGACAAAGGTGTCGTAATCGTAGAAACGGTCTGGATCCAGTAGACGCAGACGCGCAAAGTGGCTCTCACGACCTAATTGCTCCGGTGTTGCTGTTAGTAGTAACACGCCTGCAGTGCGCTCTGCTAAACCTTCAACCACTTGATACTCACGGCTTGGCTTGTCTTGGCTCCACTCAAGGTGGTGCGCTTCATCGACCACCAATAGGTCCCACTCGCCTTCTCGTGCTTGTTCAAAGCGCTTGCGGCTCTTACGTAGGAAGTCTAAAGAACACAGTACATATTGCTGCGTATCAAATGGGTTCTCTGCTTCTGCGAACGCTTCAATACAACGCTCTTCATCAAAGATTGAGAAGTGCAGGTTGAAACGACGCATCATCTCTACCAGCCATTGGTGCTGAAGTGTCTCAGGTACGACAATCAGAATGCGCTCGGCACGGCCAGACAGCACTTGCTGGTGGATGATCATGCCTGCTTCAATGGTTTTACCAAGACCTACTTCATCCGCAAGTAGTACACGTGGTGCATAACGGCGACCGACTTCGTGAGCAATGTAAAGCTGATGAGGAATCAAACCCGCTCGCATGCCACACAAGCCACGCATTGGACTCTTATGCTGCTCGAACTGGTTTTTCAATGCACGGTAACGCAAAACAAAGTTGTCCATACGGTCAATCTGACCTGCGTACAACTTATCTTGAGGCTTGTTAAAACGGATATGATTGCTTAGAAAAATCTCACGTAAAATAACCGCGGTTTCTTGTGTATCTTCACGAGTACCAAAATAAGTATATAAACCTTCATCTTCCAGTACTTCTTCAACTTTCAGTGACCAACCTTCTTGGCAATCGATGACATCACCGACGTTAAACGTTACTCGGGTAACTGGCGCCTCGTTACGTGCGTAAACTCGGTTTTCCTCTGATGCGGCAAACATCAATGTCACAGTACGAGCATCCATTGCTACTACGGTACCTAAACCTAAATCACTTTCCGTATCGCTAATCCAGCGCTGCCCCAAAGCAAATGTCATGTATTGACTACCTCGTTGTTGATTCTTGTTTGTCTACTCATGCCCGGTGGCATGGGTAATAGTTTAGAACTGATTCTGGCTTCTGCTATACCAATTATGCTTGCCATGCCACTTTTAACTGAAGATATTCAATTCAGCTCAACATGATAATTTGGACTTAGCCCATGTGCAGAAAAAGGTCGGTAATCTTACTTGATGCTGTGATATAGGTCACGCTGAAACGCCCCGAAGCACAAACTTTTTTTTCTGAACTCAGAATGCAATCAAATTGTAAAAAACTCATGGCAATTATTGAGTTGTAACAAGTAAATATTACGTATACTTGTTGTGAGGAGCACTCAAAAGCATTGCGTATGATTTGAGTGTACAACTACACGATTAGGATCAACACGGGTTTGCAATAAGTTGTCTTGCTACTCAGTTGCGCACTAACCGACATAGCTCGACGACCTCTATTGCAAGCAATCAGAGTTAAGATTTTTACCTACTTAACTTTCTGCAGCATAGCCGCGCTTGCGGCAAGGAGACGCTATGGGCGATACCGATCGGAAACTGTTTGTACTCGACACCAATATCCTTCTTCATGAACCCTTCGCCATCTATTCTTTCCAAGAGCACGATGTCGTCATCCCTATGACGGTATTGGAAGAACTCGACCGCATTAAAGACAGCAAACGCGATGTAGCACGAGATGCGCGCGTTGCGATTCGTGCTTTAGAAAACTTATTCAGAGACACGACACCAGACGAAATATCAGAGGGTATTCCGGTCTCCAAAGAAAAACCAACTCAAGGAACCATTTCTATTTTGGCGGACTTCGAATTGCAGGAAACCGTCAAAGCCTTCGCCGACAAAGCCGGTGACAATCGCATCCTCAATGCGGTGCTTTATCTACAAAACAAACGCGCACCACGTGAAGTCGTGCTCGTCACCAAAGACATCAATATGCGCTTACGCGCCAAAGGCGCTGGCGTTCGCTTTGTTGAAGACTATCGCACCGATCAACTGATTGATGATATTCAATACCTGACCAAAGGCTTCCAACAGCGTGAAGGGGATTTCTGGAGTGGCGTTGATGAAGTAGAAAGCTATGCTCTGGGCGGAAAAACGTTCCACAAACTCAATCGCGAACCATTTGAGCCGACTTTCATTAACCAATACATGATGGATGAAAATAGTGACTTTGTCGGTCGCGTAGAAAGCATCGATGAAGAGAAGATCACACTGCTTGACCTCAGCCGTGAGCGCATGATGCACCGTCGCGCTTGGGACATCACACCCAAAAATATCTATCAAGGCATGGCGATGGATGCCCTACTCGATCCAGAGATTGACTTGGTGATTCTGACCGGTGCCGCTGGTAGTGGTAAAACCTTGTTGGCGATGGCTGCAGCACTGGAGCAAACCATTGAAAAAGGGATGTTCGATAAGATCATTGTGACACGTAATACGCCAGATATTGGCGAATCCATCGGTTTCTTACCCGGATCAGAAGAAGAGAAAATGATGCCGTGGTTGGCAGCCGTAACAGATACACTGGAAGCGCTGCACAAGCACGACCATTGTACTGAAGGCTCGATGAAGTACATCTGCGATAAAGCCAACATTCAGTTTAAGTCGATTAACTTTATGCGTGGTCGCTCTATCCAGAATGCATTTGTCCTGCTCGATGAGTGTCAGAACCTCACCGCTTCACAAATCAAAACCATCATCACCCGCTGTGGTGAGGGGACGAAGATTGTGTGTTCGGGTAACTTGGCACAGATTGACTCCCATTACCTCACACCAGTCACGTCTGGATTGACTTATATGGTTGAACGCTTCAAGAACTTTGAAGGCAGCGCCAATATTCACCTCAATGGCGTAGTACGTAGTCGCTTGGCAGAGTTTGCCGAAGAAAACCTGTAGCGCTCCGTATTCCCATAACAAAAGAGCGCTCTATGAGCGCTCTATTTCATCCACTTATCGAGTCACTTACTCTGTACCACCAACCGTGATGGAGTCAAGCTTCAACGTAGGCTGGCCTACACCAACCGGCACACTTTGCCCGGCTTTGCCACAAACACCAACACCTCTGTCAATACTTAGGTCATTGCCCACCATTGAGACCTGCTGCATCGCTTCGATACCAGATCCGATCAATGTTGCACCTTTTACTGGGCGAGTGATCTTGCCATTCTCAATCAAGTACGCTTCTGACGTAGAGAATACGAACTTACCTGATGTGATATCGACCTGACCGCCACCAAAGTTGGGCGCGTACAAACCTTTCTTCACGGTTGAGATGATCTCTTCCGGCGAGTGCTCACCCGGTAGCATGTAAGTATTGGTCATACGCGGCATTGGTAGGTGCGCGTAAGATTCACGACGACCATTACCCGTTGGGTTCTCACCCATTAATCGCGCGTTTAGCTTGTCCTGCATGTAGCCTTTTAGCACACCGTTTTCGATGAGCGTATTGTACTGACCATTTACCCCTTCATCGTCCACATTCAATGAACCACGTAGGTCTTTCAACGTACCGTCATCAACGATGGTGCATAATGGCGATGTTACTTGTTGGCCTAGCTTGCCAGAGAAGACTGAAGACTCTTTACGGTTGAAGTCACCTTCCAAGCCGTGACCAACCGCTTCATGCAAAAGAACACCTGGCCAGCCAGAGCCTAATACGACAGGCATCATACCCGCAGGCGCAGCTTCCGCTTCTAAATTCACTAGCGCCATGCGGATGGCTTCATCTGCAAATTGGAAGGCTTGTTTCACGCCGTCCGTTTCAGACAGGAAGAAATCATAACCGAAACGACCACCGCCACCTGCGCTGCCGCGCTCACGACGATCGCCTTTTTCAGCGAGCACGCTGATCGACAGACGAACAAGAGGACGGATATCCCCCGCGTAAGTACCATCGGTTGCTGCCACAAGCATTTGCTCATGGACACCACTGATACTGATCGAGACTTCTTTGATCAGCGGCTCTTTGGTACGAATGTACGCATCAAGCGACATCAACAGTTCGGTTTTTTGCTGCTTTTCCCAGCTTGCTAGCGGGTTTACCGCATCATAATACGCTTGGTTAGCTGAACGCTTGAACGCTTGAACGTTGCCATTTTGGCCTTGCTGAGCGATACCACGTGCGGCAATGGCACTTTGCTTTAAACCTTCTAGATTAATTTGGTCTGAGTAAGCGAAACCGGTTTTTTCACCCGTTACAGCGCGCACACCAACACCACAATCAATGTTAAAAGAGCCATCTTTGATGATGCTGTCTTCTAGAACCAGAGACTCATGCCAGCTGGACTGAAAGTAAATGTCCGCATAATCGATCTGGCGTGTGGCAATTCTCGCGAGCGTATCAGCGATGTCTTGCTCTGTCAGACCGTTTGGGGCAAGGAGTGCCTGTTCTATTTGATTTATGCTCATAGTTAGCTCTTTAGTTTCCGTTTCAATTCATTTTGAAAGCGACTGTGTTGAGTCAGCGGCATATTCTGCCTTACTTGCTGGCTTTGTGACAAATCTATCTCTGTCACCAGCAATCCTACTTGCTCGTGAAGTTGCGCATGTATCTGTCCCCAGGGGTCAATAACCATCGAGTGTCCCCATGTTTGGCGTCCACATGGGTGAGTGCCAGTTTGCCCACTTGCTAAAATCCAGCATTGGGTTTCTATTGCACGCGCTCTCAGCAGTATTTCCCAGTGTGCTTTCCCCGTAACCGCAGTAAACGCCGCTGGTACGACAATAATGTCTGCTCCCGCTAAGCGTAATGCTTTATACAACTCAGGAAAGCGCACATCGTAACAAATACTCAATCCAAGTGTGCCAATATTGGTTTCTGCTGTGACAATTTGAGCACCAGCCCGAAAGGTATCGGATTCACGATAGCGACCATGACCATCCGCTACTTCGACATCGAACATATGTAGCTTGTCGTAATGAGCAATGCACTCTCCCACTGGAGAAAAAACCAACGTGGTGGTCGTGACGCCTTGCTCGGTACAAATCGGCATACTGCCTAAAACCAAAGTCAATTGGTTTTGTTTTGCTATATCAGATAAACGCTGTTGAATCGGACCATAACACAACACTTCTGCGTTATGGTGATACGCTTCGCGATTAGCAAACAGCGTTGCGTTTTCTGGTGTGAGTACCAACTTCACACCTTGCGCCGCTGCCAATGCGCACTGCTTGGCAATGAAGTCCAGATTCTCCTCTCGATCTGAACCTGACGTCATTTGTATGATGCCTACACGTTCCATGTTCTCTATTCCTTATACGCTAAGAAAACTAACTGCGTGATTATTTCGCTTCATCACGCAATTTTTCTGGCAATGTGTATTCACCTTTACTACGTGATATCTCTTTTACCGTTGGCGAATCAAGCCGGCCTTTTACTTCGTAGTTAACTTGGGTGAAAACTTCCACGACCGGAGAGATCACGGTCGAGATCGCCAACACATACAGCGCGGTTTGAGGTGCAACCGCAAATGCCGTCAACATTGGTAAACCAGAGGTAATATCTGGCGTAAAATTCACTTCTGCATCCACCAAACGAGCATTAATATCGGCCATACCTCGGATTTGCATCTCTCCAGCCAGTGCATCCATGACAATGTCATTGGTGACAAACACGCCATCTTGGATCTTGCCACTACCAGTGATGGAGTTAAATGCCATGCCTTTATCGAACACATCGGTGAAATCGAGCTGCATTTTGCGAATGATGGAGTCCAGACTGAACAAACCAAGCAGTCGCGCAGCACCGCTCACTTCGCTGATCACCCCTTTGCCAAATTCAGTCGATACGTTTCCTTGCAAACTTTGTGTTTTCATCGACCATGGTGCACCATCCCATTCCAAGTTCGCATTGATATCAAATGGCGCTCGCTGAATGCCAGAGGTAATGCCGAAACGCTCCATCAAATCGCTGTTGTTTTCACCTTGCAGTTTGATGGTTAGATTTGAGTGACTGCGCGCTTTGGTTAACTCCCACCAGCCATTCATATCAACGCGGCTTTGACCGCTACTGAAAGTGACATTTTTCCACTCCAAACGATTATTTCGACGCTGTAAGTCCACATTCACCTGACCAACCTTGTAGCCTTGTAACCAGAAATCATCAATATTCAAGACGACATTTGGCATCTCACTATGGAGCTGGCGGTCAAAATCTGAAATCAATGGCGCAGCTTGATCTTCACTGGCAAACAGAGAATTCCTCTCTTCGGTAATCTGATCAAAGCCAGGGATGTACAAGTGCAGCCGCTCAAGAGAAACCGACAAGTCGTAAGGCTTAAGATAGTTCGCTTTACCTTTAATCTCCTGACTATCGACGTCAAACTGCCAGCTCAAGTTTTTCTTACGGGCATTCAGATCCACATCGTGAAACTCAATACCACCGAATTGAAGGTTTTTTACATCCATCTCAACGCGGGTTGGCAACGGAATCGTCGGCGTCTTCATGCTCGATAGGACAGATTCTGTGTTACTCGTCGGCACATTCATCAGATCAATCCATTGTTCAAGGCTGAGCTCATTCAAACGAATTGAAGCATCATGCCCAACGACCGGATTGACTTTGAATCCCCCATTACCAATCACAAGATTTGTCGCCGTCAATACTGGCACATCACCAGAAATATCTATTTCAGTCTGGTACTTCGCATTGGGAATTTGCAGCCGCGCAGAAATGCCTTGTTGATTGCCTAACGCCTGTAACTTGGCTTGGCCTTCCTCACCACGTTTTCTGCCTAACGGATAGGGGTAATCACTCGTCAGTTGGCTCAACTGTGCTAACACATCCACTTGGTAAGTGAAGCCTACGTCGTTAAGCTGTAAGTCTATATCCATCTGCCACGGTGCATGACCAGAGACTAAACTCAACCAACGGTCGCCTAAATAAGGTTTAAGCGGTCCAACCTCCCAGTCTCCAAGGGTATTGATCGCCACGTCATAGCCTTGCTCGGCATTTTCACCACGAAAGTCTAGCGAGATCGGCTGCTTCAGGAGCTCAGCAGAAAGGCCTGAGGCCATCACGACATCGTTATCGAAGGTGACTCGCCCAGTCGCGTTTTCTAACGTCATCGGCGGGGCATCGATATAGACTTGGTTGTTGTTTAAATCCGCATAGCCCCACACTCTTGCGTCTTTGTCTGAATCAAAAGGGATATTAAGCTGGAATTCGGAGTACACAGGCCCACTCACTTGCAGCGCAGTCAACGCAGCACCAACAGAGTCTACCAATGGCGTCGCCATCATGTAATCGCGAACTTCATTACCTAGCGCGCTTGCTTTGGCTTCGATTTCAATATGACCACCTTCTGCAAGATCAGGAATACGACCTGTAATGCGTTTCGCTTTTACGCCATTTAGGGTTGCAGATTTCGAGTCCAAATACATCGCATCGTTTTCGAACAGCAAGTCCAGCTGCAGATCAGTAATGGTCGGCCACGCGGTATCAAAGCTGAATTTGGCGTTTTTCAGTCCCACCCAAGCTTGGAACATGCCATTATGTTCTTTGTACGGAAAGTCACCCAATTCACCATACCAAAGTAGCTTCGCAGTATTAACTTTGCCACCTTGAATCGCCGTTGAAAGGTAGTCTGTCAGATCTTGTCCCAGCGCTGGAGTCGGTAAATACCGCCACGTTCCACCCGCATTGTAGAGATCCGCTTCGGCATAAAACGATAGAAATGGACTTTGATCTTGCGGAAAATCCAAACGAAACGCACCAAGCACCTGCAAATCAGGCGTCGCGGCGGTCACTTTGTCTGACCATAGACGCCAACCGTTTTCATCTTGCTGCCAAATGATGTCCACTTCACCTTGTTTGATATTCAATGGCGCTTGGAATACATCGCCATACGGGAAGACATCATCAATCACTGTGATGTTGGCCTTGGCCTGCTTTAAGTCACCAAACAGTGTCCCCTGCACATGATGAAAGCCCGGCAGCAGCTCCCACTGAGCCATGCCTAGCTGGTCAAGCTCGACCGAATAACGTAATGTATCTACACTGCCGTTCATCGACAAACGAATATCTTCCACTCGCCCTTTTGGTGCTAATTTATTGAGTAGTTCGCTAGTGGATTCCGACTGTGGCGCTAACTTGATTAATGGAGTCAGTGCTTCAATGTCAAGCAGAGAGAGGTTTAGCAACCATCCGTCAGGTTGCCAATCAAACGCCACATCCAATTCAGGCCAAGGACGGTCATCCGTACGAATTTGCAGTGAGTGACCATTAACTTTCCAACCTTGCTTGTCCGGAGAAAGTATAAAAATACCTGACTCTAACAGTAGTTCGTGACGGCCATTTTCATTCCAGACTAACTCTGAAGGACGCAGCTCAACGTATGCGTAATTTGGTTGACTGTGCTTTAACGTCAGCCAGGTATTTAAACTCACGCGACCGGACTCTATGCCAGAAGCGTCCTTCATATAGGTGGTTAACCACGGCGTCACAGACAAGTCTTGAGCGCTAACATAAAACTCACCCGACACGTCAAGCAACGATCCGTAATCTTTAAAGTTTGCACTCACTAACAAAGAGTTGAGGCTGACATCAGCGATGCTGACCGTACCTTCCGCTAAGTGCTGCTTACCTCGATTACTCCAGCGTAGTTGCTCGATATCTAAACGGCGAGTTTCACCAGAAACAGACTGATACCAAATGCGTGAGTCGGTGATGGTAAAGTCTTCAAACTGACGTAAGAGTAACGAGTCAAGTTGATCAATCAGCTTAGTTTCGCTTTTATTTACGTTGGTAGACTTGTTACTCTTGTTTGGTTTGGCAAGAATATCAAGTGTTCGGATATCCAATGCCAAATCATCAATAGTTAGATCGGCCACCACAGGTTTCAGGCTGAACAGTGACTGAATTAAATCAAATTCAATATGGATCTCGTCGACAGCAAACCGTGCATCTTGATTATTCGGCAGATTAGCCTCTAAACCTTGCAACGAGATTGAAGGATGGTTATTACGCCAAGAACCAGCAACGCTGGCGATAGAAAAGTCAAAACCTGTGCCTTGTTTGACCCAGGTTTTGATCTCATCTTGGAAATGGTTAAGTTGTGGCAATGCGACGCGCAGTGTCGTTACCAGTATGGCCAGTAGAACCAATATGGTGATCAAACTCCACGTGCAGAAACGCCCGAAACGCTTAAAACCAGAATTCACAAATTTTCCAATTACATCATCACGACGTCAAACTGCTCCTGAATGTACAGGGGTTCAGCTTGAATACGAACTTGCTTTCCAATAAATACTTCGAGTTCCGCTAGCGCGTGGGATTCATCACCTAGCAACGCTTCCGCGACAAATGGCGATGCATACACAACAAAGTTGTCCGCATCGTACGCACGGTTCACTCGGGTGATTTCACGTAGGATCTCGTAACACACGGTTTCGACCGTTTTCACGCTGCCACGTCCTTCACAAGTAGGGCAGCCAGAACATAGAATATGTTCAATACTTTCTCGTGTGCGCTTGCGAGTCATCTCGACTAACCCTAGCTGAGTAAAACCATTGATGTTGGTTTTCACTCGGTCTTTTGACAGTGCGCCTTCTAGAGAAGTAAGTACACGCTTACGATGTTCTTCTGATGCCATATCGATAAAGTCGATAATGATGATACCGCCAAGATTACGCAAACGCAGTTGACGTGCGATCGCCAGAGTCGCTTCAACGTTGGTGTTGAAGATGGTCTCTTCAAGGTTACGACGACCAACAAACGCGCCCGTATTAATGTCTACCGTGGTCATCGCTTCGGTCTGATCGATGATCAGGTAACCACCCGATTTGAGCTCAACCTTACGCTCCAGAGAACGTTGGATTTCATTCTCGGTGTCGTACATGTCAAAGATCGGCTTGTCACCCTCGTACAGCTCAAGCTTATCGGTCAGCTCTGGAACATATTCAGAGGTAAACTCTTTGAGGTTTTCGTACTCGAGACGAGAGTCGACCATGATTTTGTCCAGTTCAGTGCCAACAAAATCGCGCAGAATACGCTGCGCCAAGCCCAGTTCACCGTACAGCGTTGAACGCGTTTTGTATTTGGAACGGCGCTCCATGACTTTCAGCCACAAACGCTTCAAAAATGCCGCGTCTTGAGAGAGTTCTTTCTCATCAGCACCCTCTGCAGCGGTACGAATGATAAAGCCACCATTCTCATCACAATAGTGGTTTACCACTTTCTTTAGGCGTTCACGTTCACTCTCACTTTCAATGCGTTGAGATACGCCCACATGGCTCGAGCCAGGCATAAAAACAAGATAACGTGATGGAAGAGTGATGTCGGTTGTTAGGCGAGCGCCTTTTGTGCCTAGCGGATCTTTCACCACTTGCACCACAATATCTTGGCCCTGGCGAACCAATTCAGAAATATCGCGTACCTGAAATTGCTGTTTTTCGTTTTCTGCCACACATTCAGTATGTGGCACAATATCTGACGCGTGCAAAAACGCCGCTTTATCCAGACCGATATCAATAAACGCCGCTTGCATGCCTGGCAATACCCGGCTCACTTTACCTTTATAAATATTACCGACGATGCCGCGACGCGCTTCTCGTTCAATATGAACTTCTTGTAGTACTCCACCTTCAATCATGGCCACGCGAGTTTCACTCGGGGTCACGTTTAGCAGCAATTCTGCACTCATGTGCACACCTCAAAACAATTATAAAAATTCTTGAATTAGCTGATCGGTTTCGAACAAAGGTAAGCCTACTACGGCATGATAACTGCCTTCTATTCGGGTGACAAAACGTCCTCCGAGCCCTTGAATACCATAACTTCCAGCTTTATCGCATGGTTCACCTGAGTGCCAATATTGTTCGATTTCTTCTTCAGACAGTGGTTTGAACCACACGTCAGTGATAACGACCACTGAGTGTTGTTGTTCCGATGAAACAATGCTCACAGCGGTCATCACTTGATGCTGACGACCAGATAAGTTGTTGAGCATACGCTTTGAATCTTCAAAACTTTTGGGTTTTTCTAATACTTGATTATCGCATACCACAATGGTATCTGAGCCCAATACAACAGAATCAGGCTTAGCCATTGCTAAGCCTGTTTGAGCCTTTTCCAGAGAGAGACGCAACACATAGTCTTGTGCTTGCTCGTGGTCTTGTTTTGCTTCCTCTATATCAGGAAGCACAATATCAAATTCGTAACCGAGTTGAGCAAGCAGCTCTTTTCTTCTCGGAGAACCCGAGGCGAGAACGAGGGGAAAGCCCTTTTTCACAACGCTACCTTACGTGCCATGCGCGACGGACGCGTCGCATTAGTAAAAACATCCATGGCCAAAGTATACAGTTTATTGCAGCCGTCCACAGAGATAATGGGTTAAATACTACGTCCTGATTCAAATATTCACCACAGAATATCAGAAGTTCCAATAGCACAGTTAAAAAGGCAATCAGTGTCGACTGTTGCCACAATGCCATGTTACGGATCACCAAAAAGTTGAGCGCAACCAAGTAGATAACGATCGACATCATCATCCCTCGTATACCCAAGGTCGAGCCAATCAAAATATCCCATAGCAGACCAAGCACCAAGGCGGTCCCAACATTGACGCGGTGCGGCAATGCTAATACCCAGTAACAGGTGACGAGGAATAACCATGATGGGCGCAGTAGGTCTAATACACCCGGCCATGGAATCGTCTGTAGAACTAACGCAACAAAGAAGCTGACGCCGATGACCATTCGGCTTCGAAATACACTATTGGCCATCGGTTACCTCTTGCTCTGAACCTTCTTCCACATTGGACTGCAATACTTTGTGCTGGCGATCTTCATTCGGCCAGATCAACAGTAGATATCTCAAACGATCAAACTCCACCACCGGCTCAGCTTTGATCGAGGCAAATTCTTGGCGCGGATCATGAGCCACAGATGTGACATTGGCGACCGGATACCCTTCTGGGTAAATCCCCCCAAGACCAGAGGTCACCAACAAATCACCGACTTGGATATCGGTACTGGTTGGAATATGCTCAAGTTGGATCTCGTCCACTTCGCCGTTACCCGATGCGATAACGCGGATATCATTGCGGATCACCTGTACCGGGATCGCATTCTTCGCGTCTGTTAACAACAGTACCCGCGCGTTATGTGCGGCAACAAACGTGACCTGACCAACAATGCCTTTCTCGTTAATCACGGGCTGACCAACGTAAACGCCATCGATACGACCTTTATCAATCACCACTTGGTGACGATATGGCGAGGTATCAACCGCCATCACCTCAGTGACGACTTTCTTTTCATCGCGGACAAACGAAGAACCAAGTAATTTACGCAGACGTTGGTTTTCTTCTTTGTATTGGCTAAGCAAGACGAGCTCACTTTTGAGGCGAAGTACTTCTCGCTTCAAGTTACGGTTGTCTTCAATCAAAGCTTGGTGAGAATTAAGACGCTCGAATAGACCATCAAACATGCTACGAGGCAAGTTTGCTGCGTACTGAATAGGCGCAACCATACTGTTCAATAGGTATCGGACGTTGGAAAACGTATCTAGACGACTATCCGCCAGCATTAAGCTTGCCGACACGATGACAGCAAAAAACAGACGCAATTGCAGAGACAGACCTCTGCCAAAAATCGGTTTCATCTTGTTTTTGACCTGATTGCTTCCATGATTATTGAGCCTTACTTGGCAACCTGGTGATACGGCTTAACCCGAACCAGGAATGGAGCAGATTGAAATTACAGAGAGCGGAAATGAAGGCGAAGCCAAAATTAGGCTTCGCCGGACACTTTATTCTTCAGAGAATAGATCGCCACCGTGCATGTCGATCATTTCTAGCGCTTTACCGCCACCACGAGCCACACACGTCAGTGGGTCTTCAGCAATAACCACTGGAATGCCGGTTTCTTCCATCAATAGACGGTCAAGGTCTTTCAGTAGTGCACCACCACCGGTCAGTACCATACCGTTTTCTGAGATATCAGACGCTAGCTCTGGCGGGCACTGTTCCAGTGCAACCATTACCGCCGAAACGATACCAGACAGCGGCTCTTGCAGCGCTTCTAGGATTTCGTTTGAGTTAAGGCTAAAGCTACGAGGCACACCTTCAGCAAGGTTACGACCGCGAACTTCGATTTCACGCACTTCATCACCTGGGTACGCAGAACCGATCTCATGTTTGATCTTTTCAGCGGTTGCTTCACCAATCAAGCTGCCGTAGTTACGACGAACGTAATTGATCACCGATTCATCGAATCGGTCACCACCGATACGTACCGAAGATGAGTAAACCACACCGTTTAGTGAGATAACCGCAACTTCAGTCGTACCACCGCCGATATCGACCACCATTGAACCAGTTGGTTCTGAAACGCGCAAGCCCGCACCGATTGCAGCCGCCATTGGTTCATCGATAAGGTAAACTTCACGTGCACCAGCACCTAATGCCGATTCACGGATGGCACGACGCTCAACTTGAGTCGAACCACAAGGAACACAAACGAGTACACGTGGGCTTGGTTTAAGAATGCTGTTGTCATGCACTTGCTTAATGAAGTGCTGTAGCATTTTTTCAGTCACGTAAAAGTCGGCAATTACGCCATCTTTCATTGGACGGATAGCGGAGATATTGCCCGGTGTACGACCAAGCATCTGCTTTGCGGCATGACCAACTGCAGCAACGCTTTTTGCAGAACCTGCACGATCTTGGCGAATAGCAACGACAGAAGGTTCATCAAGAACGATGCCCTGTCCTTTTACGTAAATTAGAGTGTTGGCAGTACCTAAATCGATAGATAGGTCGTTAGAAAACATGCCACGAAGTTTTTTAAACATGTGCTTCGCTCATCCTGCAAAAATTTAGAAGACAAAAATTGCCCTAAATGTACCAATGCCTCGCTGTCACAGCAAGGCATTGGTACATAAACATGAGCAGAAAGCCTCAATTTCTTGCAGTTTCCTTACTTAACGCAAGAAACCGACGATGGTCATTGTCCGGTTATACCCGGTTCACCACGATAAATCACGCGGTCATTGCCACGGTGAATACCAAAGGTAACCACTGACGATGGGTTCTCCTCTCCGGCTTGCTCTTTATCCCAGTTGTATTTGAGCCATGGTAAGTCGTTACCACTTAGATCGAGATTAAGCCACACACGAGTCTGTTGGCGGTTTGACTCCACCTGTTGCGCTTCGATAGAACGCGAACGCCCAGAAATAACCTGACCACCCGCGCTTAATTCAACATCAGCCTGCTTAACATCGTCTCCCGTTGGCCACATGTGCACTTGTTTCGCTTTATCGCCGAGAACACGAGTCTGGCTATCATCTAAATTGAGAGTGAATCGACTACCATTCCAATACTCGATTCGAAGTGGAATGTGAATCACCGTATCTGTGCCTTGTTTTTCGCCCGCATCAGATAAGTTAACTCGACCAAAGCGGATATCGGGTTGCTTAATTAACCTCGAATCACGGATCTCCCCCTCATTCAAATATGAAGCTGGATCGGCATTATTCCCGTACACCAATCCAATGTGGGAGGCGTCTCCGCCAGTATTCGTGTTGTATGGCCCATCAGCATATCCTTTAGGCTCGTGGATCTTAGAGAAGTCTTTAATCCAACATGCGCTACCTTGCTTTCTATTTGCAGAATCCACCCCGCAAAGCGAATTACCACTTATCGTGAAATCACCAATACTTTGGGATTTATCTACCAACCCCCAGCGTGCTGTAGAGTCCGGCGCATCGAACCGTTCACTTAATGGACTTAGCTCATCAATGTTAAACATCGCTTGATTCGCAGACTCAAAGAGCGCATAGTTTTTTAGTGAACCTTCATTAGCGTTCAATGCCTCAACAGAGTACGAAACGCCATCAAAAGGCTGCCCCATATAAGCAAAGTTTTGACCGTCAGGGTAAATCCAAGCACTGCCTTTCACTTGGAAGTATTTCGGGTAAAAGCGCCCAATCGTGGCATTATCTTCATCTAACGACATTTCAAGATAAGTCGTTTTTGTTTTTAAGTTCAACGACCCCACTTCATTCCAAACGTATTCAACCGCCTTTCCTGATTTTGCCTCTTCCTTACTGAAAGCTAAGTGCTGCCCACCAGCTAAATTGGCGATATCTCCTGTTGATGGATACGCGACTGAAAACTCCGTATTCAATGGCGCACTGACATCTGCATCCGAAAAATAGTTTTGTGTGACAGGATAATCACAAACAGTGTTTGCATTACCTTTGCCGTCACTATGAACAACAGGCTTATACGTCACACTAAAGCTTTCTGATGATGGGATAAAGCCCTCACCGCCTACTTGACTGGCAGGATTGTGTTTTCCATCTTTTGTGGCCATGATATTACAAGCCGCGATTTTCCAAGGGCGAGACTTAATACTGAACTCACCTTTCAACACGCCACCATCAATAGGGCAATAAATACCACTATCTTCAGCCTCTTGGTATTGACGACAGTCGAAGGCCTTATCTTCAAACGCGACACGCGCATGCCCTACATCACTCCAAGACACGACGGTCGATGCGACACCATTCTTAAAGAGCAAGTCTGAAGAATCAAAGTCGTATAACTTCCCGCTAGCAGGACTCTTTAAGTTGAAGCTATCCTCACTCAGTACAATATTTTGGTTATAACCCTTTATTGCCGTTGCCTGTTCACCACGGCAAGCCAAGGCTTTCACTTCAACATTGACAGCTCGCCCAGCAATCATTTCAACAGGGCTCAGTTGAGCATGAAGCTTATAGGGAACAAACTCCACTTCCCCCCCAGAATACGGCTTTGACTCATAAGTCGCTCCAATTTGCAACTTGCCAATGTCGGTGGTTGATAGATACAAGGTTTTGCGTCCACTGCTCAAGTTTGCACTCGTCACGCCACAATCAGCGCCTACCGCAGACTCACACCATGAAGTACCTTGATCGCCACTGACGGTAGGATAGAAACTCGCATTGGATTCAATATATTCACCTTGCTCATCTAGCAGTTTAAATTCGACAGGAATTCGATCACAGGTCAAACCATATTGCCATTGAGGCTCTACAAAAAAATTTCCATCCTCAATTGGGGTAAAAGGACAGGAGTAATTCGGTTTTTGAATCACGACACGGTTTCTCATCGTTAAATCTTGAGACGTAACAGCACCATAAATCGTTATCGGGTTCTCAAATTTCACTTCCTTCGCCAAAATGTAGCCATAGAACTCATTAGTTTTGGTTTGAAAGCGAACGCTTGCTGTCGGCGCGTAAAACAAAACACTATTGTTATTCGCAAGATCCATAGGATTGCTCATAACAAATGATGACGAGATATTTATTATGGAGTTCAGACCAAATGAGTACTTGGTATCTCCCGTGTTCTCTTTCCATGTACCTAGAGTGATCGCTGAATTATCTAATGTTTTAAATACAACATTACGACCATTTGATATTTCTAATTCCCCAATTTGTATGCCATTAGCAAGCTCAATCGTCAGTTCGTCAAATAACGGATTATCACCTGGGTTATTGATCTCCAAACGACTTAAACTGCTCAGAACGTTGACTTTAAGCCGATTATCACCATTGTACTCATAACGACAAATATCCGGATTATCATCACAAATCGACTCTATTTCAGGTCGAGCTTGATCGCCGCTCCCTATAAGGTCAGAGCTGACGTGTAAGTCAAAGCGACCAAAGTTTGGGGTAAACTCTGCTGGCGCTTTCACTTTTCTCGCTTCGGTAAGCCCATCATCGCCAGCAGTCTGGTCAGAAGCTGAACGTCCATTTTTAGGAAAACATCCTAAGCCATCACAGATTTCCACTGCTGGGTTCTCGTAGAGCGGCCAAGGCTCAGTACCGATATCGAAACCCACTCGAATATTGTCCCAAGCACGGCTACTAGACCCACTTTGTTGATAACGATAGATATTATCAGGGTAAGTCTTATATTCTTCAGACCACCCTAAGGCTCGAGCGCTATCGTTGGAGATATTTAGAGTGCTTGTCGAACCTCTCCATCCTTGGATTGGCTCTGGAAATACTTCACAGACGTAATCAGGCAGATCCGTTAGAGGAGGTTCGGTGGCATTAGGGTCACAATGTCCCCCAGAGATATCTGTACCATTTGCATAAACACTTAACTTACCGTGCTTCATCGCCTTATTCATCGTACCAATCAATTGCCAGCGAGATTGACCCTGAATTCGTCGATAGTACTTTGATAGGTTATTGCTCTTCGCATCATGAAATATTTTTATTTCATAGACTTGACCACTTGTCAGGTGCTGTTCATTAAAGTGGTATATCTTACTATCAGTGTCACTTTTCTTGCTTTGTGTATACCAAACAACCTCATCAGCATGGTTCCCACTGTGCTCAAAGTACACGGCTTGGAACGCATCACTTCCGGTCACAGTAAAGCCAACTGAAAACTGACTATTCGTTTGAATTTCACATATTCCTAAAGATGGCTGCCCATACGTTAAGCTAGATGCACTAACTAACAACATCAGCGTGACGACTTTGAACAACTTTTTCATTATTTTTACTCCCTAACCCATATCTCTTGCTGGCGCTGTACCTGTATCACCCCGGAGCCACAAATCGCTGTCGCTTGTACCTTAAAGAGGGATTCCGCTTCAGAAGTACCTGGATTAAAGGTACCGATCGTTGAACATGTTATCGTTTTTAGCTGACACCCCGTTCCCTGTGTCACATTCGGCGTTGCGCCACTGACTTGGCTTAAACATAACCTAGCAACATCGGGCTTTGGGGTATTTAATGGGTAAAGCTGAGTCAGTGCCCACTCATTGGCAGATTGGGCAATAAACCACGCTTTGGTTCCTAAAAATTCTCGCGTGAGTGTGCTTTGGTTCGACCAATTCACACGCATTAATGACGAAGCCAAGAAGCCCATCACAATAATGACGAACAGCACAACGATTAAGACATTGCCTTGTTGTTTTCTGCTATGGAACATTGAGCACCTGCACGTCTTGTTGGTAAACACTGCGCTCGCCATCTTGGACAAACTCGAGATTGATGTGTACTAAACCACCACGTTGGAGCGTTGGTTCTTTGTAATACATTCGACTTGCCGCAGTATCGACATTTTCAGCAACGATCACCGGATCTGGAAACGCCGCATCTTGGCGAGTCACCTGATTGTTGTCCAAGCAGTAGGTTATCTGTGCGCTCTCCTGGTAAACATAATGACGGCTCGAGATAGAGGAGCTATCAATGCTATCGGCTGCGCCATTTACCTTAAACACCCCATCGTCTTTGGAAAGTAGACTTACAGAATAGCTCTGCGGTGAAGATGGCAACAGATCGTCATAACGGCTTGGATTAATGACCAACCAACTGTCTTTAGGCATTACCGTTCGCGCCGTATCATTACCTAATAAGAATTCCAAGTCCTGACCATTCAGAGTGTAAAAACCAGAATACTCGATAGGGACAAACGCTAAACAGTTGGTGGTACCGTTAGGTTCATAAAAACTGTTGGGCACCGCATGACGAATCTCACGCGACATCTTTTCCAACACAAATTGGGCTTGAGTTTGTAAACGTTGGCGATCTATTGAATCGGCATAGCCTTTCATGCCTAACTGCACATAGCCGGCAATGCCGAGCATAATAAAGCTGCCGATCACAATCGTGGCGATCATTTCAATTAAAGTAAAACCACGTGCGTTCATCAGTAGTTTCCTCTAATCCCGCTCAGCGATAGCGGCTGCGTGTTACTGGAGAATATCGTCACCGTCACTTTTTTGTAGTTCGTTACGCCATTAGGCGGAGTGCCTGTGAGGTCATCGTAAGCAACCGCCACTTCGACACGGAAATTACGATAGCTGTCTTTGCTGTCTTCACCTAAGACATCGCTAATGTTACCGCGACTCTCGCCAATACATTGGCTGGCTGTGATTGGCGTGCTCCAACAGCCGATATAGTCATCCGCATCATTAAAGTGGCTTGGCAGCGTTTCCCCGCTATCCGGCCCTAAGTCATCCGGCGCAGTACAGCTCGGCGCACCGTTTTCACTACAACGAATTAAACCACCATCAAAATCGCTATGATTATCAAAGCCACGCGCTAAGATCTGAGACATAACACCTTGTGCCAATGCCGCCGCGCGAGCTTGGTAGTGTGGTGTCGCAGAATCACGCAGTTGCGGTACCAAGAAGGAGGTGTAAGCGATCATCGCAATGCCCATCAGCACGATGGCGATCACCATTTCAATCAAGGTCATGCCGCCTTGGCTCTTCAGTCTTTTATTGCTTAAGCGTTTCAGGATTAAGCGCTTCATGTTTAGACGCGTCATGAACAGGCTCCCTCTGACACATACCCTTGACTGTTGATATCAACACGGCAACGGCTACCGCCATTTTTATCTTCTATCAGAATAGAAACACCAGCACTGACGCCTTGAGGGTTACCTAATAAGTCAAATTTAATTGGAGAGAACGCCCCACTCAAACTAAACACCGCTTTCGGGTCTGCCACATAATCACTGCGTGATTCACGTTGGCTGCTACTCAATTCACATGCGGTCTTAGAGCCAATACACGAACTGGAGACTTGGAGGATAAAGTTATCATCCTCACCGTCAATGTTGGATTGCATACGGTTAATCTGCACTTGGCGAATAACCGAGATGGCTTGCTCTTGTAATGCGTAGGCGGAAATACTGGCCGTACCAATAAAGCGACTGGCCGCGTAAAGCGAGAGAATAGAAAGGAGGACGATCACGAGGATCAATTCCATCAGCGTGAACCCTAATGCAGAGCTGCGAATTTTCATAACCCAACCTTAGGCTTAGGCTTAGGACAAGCGAAGTAAGTATACGATGAAATATTGAGGATAATGATAGGCTTATAAGGTTTAAGCATGAAGTGTGAGCACGCATGCAAATCGCAACCGCTCGCTGCTAGTGACGCTCACCTTTTGCGCGTTCAAGCTCTTCCTCAATACGATCGTAAGTTTTTTTGTTACTCAGCGATTCCGAAACATGTTGTGCTTTTTGCTTAGTGACTTCCCACTGCGCCTCAACCTGCTCAGATTCAAAACTGATAAATCTTGGTAATACCACATAGCCAACCACACCGAGGAGGATTAAAACAACAACGAACTCAACGGAGCTCAAACCGGAGGGTTTACGCATATTCAGTATTCCGAGATTAACCAGAACTTGGGAAAAAAGGCCAGACTGGCTGGCCTCAACCAATTTAGTTTAACTAAGGGTTAGTCACACTCAGTATCACCCTCACCTGGAATAACAACTTCCACTTTAGCGGCATCGTTCGCTGTACCTTCAGTGTATTTAACACAAGATTTTGAATAACCATCAATACCAAAACGGATAACTGTATCTGTAGGAGTTCCTTTAACAACCCAATCCTCACTCAACCCATCAACTACCAAGCCAAGAGCTTGAGATGTTGCTTCTGGATAACCCCATACTAGATTCAAAGTGCTAGTACCAATTGAAATTGCACCAGTATCTCCCTCTTGACCTGCAATAGCTGCTTTACCATAAGTAATGCCAGCCGCGCCAACCATTGCACCTTTCAGACCTTCAAGTGTCGAGTTACGCGCATCATCTTGCAGGTTAAGGAAACGTGGCGCTGCCGTCACCGCTAGAATGCCTAGGATCACAATAACCACTACCAACTCGATAAGGGTAAAACCACCTTGTCTTTTCATTGTTTTTTCTCTCTATGTAAGCATGCAGTGTGACTGCAAATTTTATCGGTCACGTGACCATTTTTTTAGATAATGCTAAAACGGAATAACGCCTCACCCTACTTTGTTGAATTGGCAAGATGAGCGCTTTCTCTACCGCTTGAGCAAAATGACGATTCGTCATTATTCATTCAAAGCCATGACAAAAAGTAAACATGGTAAATTTACTTTTTTATTACAACCTTTTTCTTATGGTAATACTTGGATTATACTAACTTTACTGGTCATTTGTAGCGCTAAAGTGCCAAAAAATTCACTCCGCCAGCCTTTTGACGCTCAATTTCAAGTAGTTATTACTCGAATTAACTACAATTTTATAACCATTTTCGTAAGCATAGTCACACAGAAAATGATTACTTTTAACCACACCACGAATTTCCAACAACTCACTCGACATAATGCTACGTTGTGGATAGTGCACCGTCAGCCAATAGTCACAATCGAGCGCTCCGCCAGCGACAAAAGGTGAGACTAACCCTTCGTCCGTCATCAGCAGATCAAAACCATCCATCGACAGCGTTTTGGGCTCACCATTGAGTAACCATGCGTGGCGATAACGCAGGACGCTATCTTGCATCCAAGCCTTAGCCATATTGACACCGGTCGCTTGGCCTTGCTGCTCAATTGGTTTGAGGTTATAAATCAAAGCAACAAGCAGAATGACCACCACGAATCCACCAAGAATGGCCGACGCCCTTGTTTGGTTTTCAACCACGCATTAGCCGCCTTTGATAATGTCTAACATTCCCCACATAGGCAAGAAAATGCCCAGAGCCAACACCATCACCATGCCTGCGACGATCACCAAAAGTAACGGTTCAATTCTGGCCGTGAGTGTTTTGAGGTCATAATCTACCTCTCGATCATAAAAATCTGAGACTTCCAGCAACAATTCATCAATTCGACCCGTCTCTTCACCAACCGCGATCATCTGTATCACTAACGGGGTAAATATTTTGCTGTTGATAGCGGTAACCGAAATAGTGCTGCCCGCCTCAATCGAGGCTTTCATTTCTAAAATGCGATTTTCCAAAAACTTGTTACCTAACGCTTCACCTGCCAATGCCAGACACTGATTCAATGGCACACCCGATTTAAGCATCAAAGCGAAAGTGCGGGCAAACCGTGACAATTGTGCTCGGTTGACGATGCCGCCGACTATCGGTAAATGCAGACGAAACTTATCGAACCGCTCCAGCCCATCCGCAGTTGCAACCCACGCTTGAAACGCAAAAAAAGCACCAACCATGGCAGCGATCAGTAGTCCCCAATAGTTGACAAAGAAGTTCGATGTGGCGATCAAAACCCGAGTTGGCAACGGTAGTTCCACCCCAAAGCGGGTAAACATAGAAGCGAATTCAGGAATCACCAAAATGTTGAGGATAAACATCGCAATGGTAATAAACACGATCACAAAGGTCGGATAACGCATTGCCGCTTTGATCCGTTTTCGCGTTTCGAGTTCCTGCTCGTAATAGTTGGCCAATTGCAGTAATGCTTGATCGAGACGACCGGTGTTCTCACCCACATTGATCATCGAGACAAACAGCGGGCTAAAGACTTTAGTGTGTGGCTGCATGGATGCCGACAAACCACGGCCGTTACTGAGCTCGGATACGACATCTTCAAGCGCATCTTTAAGCTGTTTGTTTTCACTGTTTTGCAGTAAACCTCGCATTGAGCGCAGCAGCGGCACCCCCGCTTTAGTTAGACTGAACAGTTGACGAGAAAACAGAATAATCACTTCCAGCGGAATGGCCGGTACGAGCAGCTTTGACAAGCTCACCTTGTTCTTAATCGCTTCTTTTTCTAAACGCAGGTTTAGCGGGATGATCCCTTTATTCATCAACGCCTCAGCCGCCGCCTCTGAGTTGACCGCATCCACTTTGCCACTGGTTGGCTTGCCGTCCAAAGAACGGCCTTGATAACGAAAAGTTGGCATTCACTTACCTACATCAAAATCGGGGCTAATTGACCAGAAGCATCACCCTCACCAAGCGCCATCACTTCATCCAAACTCACGATTCCCTGCAACGCCAACTCCATCGCCGATGCCAAAAGCGGCTTGTAATTTGGAGAACGACGCGCCACTTGTGCAAACCCGACCGCATCATTAGCACGCAGCTTATCCATCATGTCTTGTTCAAGTTCGAGTATTTCAAAAACACCAACTCGGCCGCGATAACCCGTCATGTTGCAGTTTTGGCAACCATTACCTCGATGGAATACAGTTCCAACTTGATTCGGGAACCGTTCAGCTAGCCATTGCTGACGAGCGCCATCTAACACATCCGTCGTTTTGCAATCAGTACAAATTCGGCGCACAAGTCGCTGAGCCACCACGGCGCGAACCGCACTTGCCACCAAGTAACCAGGCGCGCCCATGTCAATCATACGTAATGCACTTTCGATCGCATCATTGGTATGTAAGGTACTCAGAACCAAATGCCCTGTCAGGGCTGCTCGCAAGCCGATTTCAACCGTTTCTTGGTCGCGCATCTCACCGATAAGAATAATGTCCGGGTCTTGGCGTAGAAAGGTGCGCAGCACACGAGAAAAAGTCAGCTCGATCTTACTGTTTATTTGAACCTGAGTAATACGCGGTAAACGATACTCTACAGGGTCTTCTGCAGTAATGATCTTTTTGCCCGGATCATTGAGCTCACTCAATGCGCCGTAAAGCGTCGTGGTTTTACCCGAGCCCGTAGGTCCGGTCACCAAGATCATGCCGTGCGGACGCGAGAGCTGGCGACGTAAGCGCGCCAGTAAATCAGGTGGTAAACCAGAGTCTTCCAGTTTGCGTAAACCGGAAGATTGGTTAAGCAAGCGCATCACCACTGACTCACCGTATTGGGTTGGTAGTGTCGACATACGAATATCGACCGATTGGCCACGCACTTTGATATTGAATCGACCATCTTGTGGTAAACGCTTTTCAGAAATATCTAAGTGCGCCATCAGCTTTAAACGCAACACTAAAGCAGGGGCTACTTTAACTTCATTGAGGATCGTCTCATGCAATATCCCATCAACACGCTGACGCAAACGCAACACCTTGTCATCTGGCTCGATATGAATGTCTGACGCGCCAACTTGCACCGCATCTTCAAACATCGAGTTAACCAGTTTCACTACCGTGACGTCTTCACTGTCGCTTTCATCAATACCGTAGTTAAATCCCTCAACGTCTTGGTGCTCCGCTTGCAACTGCTCTGCAAAAGAGGCGATTTCTTGGGTTCGGCGATAGTAACGGTCAAAGCTTTCAATCAACTGACGTTCTGGTGCGATGATAAACTCTAGGTTGTATTGACCAAGTAAGTTCATCAACGATTCTTGGATAAATAGGTCGGCAGGATCACTCATGGCAACACGCAACGTGTCGTCATTTTTTGCCACCACCAACGCGCGCAAACGGCGGGCATGCACTTCAGGAAGGATCGGCACAACATCCGCATCAACAGGAGCGCGGCTTAGATCAATCAAAGGCAAGGCCAATTGCTGAGACAAAAATTCCAACATCTGCTTTTCTGTAATAAAGCCGAGGTCAATCAAGGCATCGCCAAGCTTCTGCCCGGTACTTCGCTGTGCCGATAATGCCTGCTGAATTTGCTCTTCTGAGACAATGCCTTCTTCTACTAACAGATCGCCTAAGCGTTTTCTCAACTGAATTTTCATTGTGCACTCTCCAGTTGCTTTAAAAGATTCAAGCGATCACGAATGAAAGCTTGTGATTGATTTGAGATGCCGACTTTTCCAAGCGCTTGTTGGTATGAGTCAATTGCGGATTGAAACGCCAATGCTCGCTCTTGCTGAATCGCAAGCCCCAACCACCAGCGAGCGTTTTCAGGTTCTCGCGAGGTAAGCAGCTGATAGCTTTCCAATGCAATCTCATTCTGTTTTTGCTTTTGTGCTAATGCTGCTCGCATGGCTAAATAGTCACGACTTGGCGCAAGCGGCATATGAACGAGAGGGCTCAGTGCCGCTTCAAGTTGTTCCGCTTTAACCAATAATTTAGATAACGCCAAGCGCAAAACCTGGTTATTCCTATCTAAGTTGATCCCCGCTTGAAGGATATCGTACGCTTCGCGTGTATCGCCTTTGCCAAAATAGAGCGCCGCCAATTTCTGACGCGCTTCAACGTTGGTCGGTTGATAACGTAATGCCTCATTAAATGCCGCCAATGCACTCTTCATGTCATTGGCATCCATTGCCTTATCAGCACGAACCAACGCTTTTTCAGCCAACTGTTGAGGTGTCAATTCTACCTGCTCAATACGCATTGAACTCGCCGGTACAGAACTCGACGGCGTTGAGGCCGATGGAGCACTCGGCACCGGGATAACCTTGGCTAGCAGTACAGGGGGGGGCACTTGGCGTGGTTCGGTATCATGCAACGCTTTATCCGCCAGCAGTTTCTGATGAACATCTTCAACCTTCACCTCAGGCTGTGGAGATTCCACTCGCTTGGTATAAATGACGTTATCCAGTTTAGGCGTCGCTTTGCTAGTTGGTGACTCACTCACCTTGGTCAAGGTGGTGACAGGCACGTTGACAGATTCCGGAGCTCTTACTGCCAAGGTAGGAACGGAAACCCTGTCTTGCTCTGCGAAAGTTGGTTCTTGAGACACTGCCCACCCACCAACCGCGAGGCTTAATGAAAAGCCCCCTACCAGCCAAAGCCACGGCTTATTCTTCGATACACACGGGACTTCTGCTTTAATTAGCGCAGAAGGCGATTCTTTTTCAGCAAGTTCTGATAATGCTTTATTGATAGCACTCAAGGCTGACTCCATCCCCAAAATACGGGGGTTTTAAACTTAGGTTTTCGGGCGTCAAACGTATCGTGAATCGCCACATAAACGTGATGATTTTTCAAAAAGCTGCAACGATCATTAAACGCGGAAAGTAGAGCTTTATGACTGATCTGATTTATCAGGCGTGGGATCCCCATTGCAGAGCGCCAAATTGCCTTTTTCTGCTCGATTGAGAAAATATGGGCACCATTTCCGGCTTTATCTAAGCGATTGTTGATATAAGCGACCCCTTCATCAATCGAAAGAGGACGAAGTTGACAACTGAAGGTTATCCGCTGACGAAACTGCCTTAACTCATGGGTTCCTAATCGCTCATCGAGTTCTGGCTGACCGAACAACACCAGTTGAATCAACTTGTGTTGCTCCGTTTCTAAGTTACCAAATAGCCTCAATGTTTCTAGCGCCTCAGCAGACAGCACCTGCGCCTCATCGACAATCAATACCGTTCTCTTACCGCTTGAGTGAACCTGAATTAAATGCTCTTGAATAAGAGAAACAATACACAGCGGATTACACTCTTCAATTCCCAACTCTCTCGCAACAGCAAACTGAAGTTGCTCGCCACTCAGTGCCGGATTAGGCAAATAAACGAGTTCAACTTGCGATTCGATTTGTTCAATCAGCTTACGGCACACCATGGTTTTGCCGGTACCAACTTCACCGGTGACCTTGATCACTCCCTCCCCCATTTTCACCGCAGCCAAGATGGTTTGAATGGCGTCATAATGCGGCATCAACCCTAAAAACATTTCTGTATTTGGAGTCAAAGAAAAAGGTTGAGATCGGAATCCGAAATGCGACAAGTACATAGGCTAATCACAACACCATGACAACGATACGATTCCCCACGCCCTTTATTGAGCGTCAGGGAACCACTCTTGTAGTAAATCACGCGAGCGTTCTAACTCTTTTTGCCACGTATTTACCCCAACCACGGTAGGTTTAAGCAAAATCACCAGTTCGGTTTTCTCTGTTACGTTATTCACGTTACGGAATAAATGACCTAATGCTGGTACGTCTCCTAGGAATGGAACCTTTGAAACAAGCTCACGATTTTGCTGTTTCATCAAGCCGCCAATCACAACCACATCGCCATCTTTCGCACGAATCACGGAATCTGACTCTCGAATCGAGCTTTTTGCCAAAGGCAGTTGGATATTCTGGAAATCGCCACCTAAATTGAGCCGCTTCACCTCTTCTTCCACTTCGATAACTGCCGGGTGGACATGCAGAAATACATTACCTTGGTCATCAATTTGAGGTGTAACATCGAGAGAAATCCCCGAGAAGAACGGGGTCAATTCTACTTCAGGTACAGCATTAGAGTATTCACCGTTACCAACGTTACTTGAAAGCTCAGTAACAAAATACTCATCGGTACCCACTTTGATAACCGATTTCTGGTTATTCGCGGCGGTAATACGCGGGCTAGAAAGCACATTCAAGTCACCTTGAGTCGACATGAAACTCAGTACGGTTTCAAAATTGCCATCCGAAATTGTCACATTGGTTTGACCGCCCAATAGTGAGCCAATCGAATCCAATGGCGGTAATGCTGATGCCGCTCTCTCCACCACTATACTGCCTGAATTGCCAATCGATGCTGTCATATCAGACCAGTTGATTCCTTGCTGATAACCGTCGCTCAAAGTCACTTCTAAAATCTTCGCTTCAAGGATCACCTGACGCTGCATACGCTCTTGAGAGACACCTAAGAACTCACGCACTTCACGGATTTCATCAGGAAAAGCACGAACCACAATCACACTGGCTTGCGGCGTCACCACCACACTTTGTCCCTTTCCGGACCCTATCAGGTTTGCGACCGCTTGTTGCAACATTGGCCAAAAATCACTTTCGGTAATGGTTTCAATCCGCGTGCCACCCGTCGATGTGGTTGAACTATCACTCGAGTTGGAGTTGGATGAATCTGAATCATTTGAGCTACCACCAGAACTCGATGTTCCGGCAGAGGTGACAGAGCCAGTAACGATGCTCGTCAACGAGCGACCCGAGCGCTTAAACTGCAGGTAATCAACCGGAATGGTTACCGTGCGCATACCTGCTGGATATACTTGAATCACTTTGCCTGACTTCACCACGTCGTAACCATACATATCTTGCACGACGCGCAGTACTTCATCCAATGTCACATCAGAAAGGTTGACGGTGACGTTACCTTGTACAGCAGGGTGAATAGCGACGCTGTACTCAGTACCTTTGACCAATGAAGTAAAGAAACTGCGCGCTTCGACCGCATTCGCTTGAATAATAAAACGCTTCAACATGCCTTGCCCTGATGCCACATTGCTCTCTAGATTAGGCATTAAATCGGCTTCTACTGAAGATGGGAGCTCTTCAAGCGCGCGACTGTTTGCTTGATTAATAGATTCGTTGAGAGCTTGCTTCACTTCAACTGGGTCGCGGTGTCCCATTGAACATCCCATTAAGGAAGCAATTGTTATTCCTACCACTAATTTGCGCATATCTGATCAGGCTCTGGTTATTATTTTTTTACGTTCAAACCAAAAAGCGCGAGCTTCCACTGGCGGTCACCACGCTTTAACGTTACAAATTCACTGTTAATTCTTACAACACGATAGCCATTGAACAGTGCTCCCTGTTCAACAATTCGGTTATTTAAAGTAGCAATACATTCTGTGCTAGATTGGCACACAATGCTGTTGAGTGTTGGCAAGCGATATTGCTTCACTCTTGACTTTGCTTTCGATTCAGCCACAGGCTTCTTCCAGCCTAATGGTGCCGTTGGGTCTTGATTCGCCCACCCCCCACCTGAAGCAACTATCAGCATCGCTGAAATAATGCGTTTTTTAACCACCGATAAACTCCTCTCGAGAACCTAACGTGTACACTTCTAACACCAGTTTCGCTTTTGGATACTCATCTACCTTGTAATTAAAACTGCGCCAGTAGTAACTCGTGGGCAAGCGCTCTAACTTAGAGAGGTAATTCAGTATCGAGAAGTAATCCCCCATCAGTTCCATACGCACAGGATGTACGTAATAACCAGAGTATTGCGACGCTTCTTTGCTTTCAGTAATCGGTTCTGCAGGTAAGGTCTTTAGCGACAACAAATAAATTCCACTTTGTTGTTCAAGCACGCTTTCAAGTAGTTCTGCCATTTGAGAAGGCGTAATTAAATGCTCAATAATCTCAGACAATTGCAGAGAAAGGTACTGACTCTCTGCCAATAGATCAGAAATGTCTTGATCAATTTCCGCATTCGGGTCTTTCTTCAATTGCGCTTGAATGCGTAAAATATCAATTTCTGTTTTTTGATTGGTCAACTTCAAGTTGCTTAGTCGCTTATCATTACTGGAAATTTCCTTTAGTTTTGGCTCCAAAACCAAAGTAAACAGCAGCATCACGATTGCAACTAAACCACACAGTGCAACCAGCACTTTTTCACGTGCGCTCATTTCATCAAAGCGTTCTTCCAATGAGAGCCAAAATTCCTTCATTGCTCTTTATCTCCGCGCGTCTTCAACTCAAAGGTCACTACGTTTTCATCATTACGTCCAATCGTCACATCATCGAATGTTCGACCAATTAAACTGATCTCATTTTTAAATTGGCGAACCCAATTAGGAACGGCACTGGGTGATCTGGCTAACCCTTTCAAGTCAAGCGTATCATTATCGATATCGATTTCTGACAGTGAAATATTATTACTGCCCAATTTAGCTAAAGACTGCATCACCCCAGAGTAACCCGTACGCTGAGAGTCATCATATTTACCTACTGCTTTCATTGAATCGCGTTTTGCTTTGACTTCTCGCTCAAGACGCACTTTCGCCGCTAACTTGTTTGTGTCAGGCTGATGCTTACGAAGGCGAACTTGATAGCGCTCAAGCTCAGAGTTCAGGATATTGCCTTTGCTCTTCACAATCGCAATTTCATCTTCAACGCCATTACTTTGCCAAGTGACATAGCCGTATGAAAGAAGGATCATCGCAGCCGTTACTCCCCAAGAAATCGCCACATTTTTCAGTGTGAGAAGGTTCTTTTTCGGCTTTAGAAAGTCTGGGTATAAATTCACCCGTTGCGTAACAGCGTTTGCTGCCGTGTCAGCCAATAAATGCCCAGAGAGCTCATGCCCCCCCGGAAGCAGTGGTGATACTTTGGTGCTGAGGCGGTAATTGAGCGACTGGACTAACTCATTCTCGTCTTCCTCATCACAACACACTTTGAGTTGATGCAGTTGCACATGACGAAGCTGTGAAGAGAGGTAGTCAATCGAACGTTGTAACTCTAGCGAAAGACCGTCCATCTGCAGTTCGCTAGATGGAACCCCGGTTAATGGTGGTGTCACGCTGCGAATTGAACGATGGAAAGCAATGGTGTGATCAACAAAAGCACTGATTCGAAAGTGCCCACGGGTACTGTACTGCAATAACAAGAAGTGACCTAACTCACCCGCAGTATTACCCCAAACATCATCTTCAGGAACAATTGCGTCTAATGTTAGGTGTACTCGACTCGCCAGCAGAACGAGCTTATCTACAATTTTCCGAGACAACACATATGCCTGAATTTTATTCGAATTCGGCAGTTCTACGGCATCGGAAATAATGTCGATTGCACGTTCAGATATCAGTTCTTTCAACAAAAAAGGCAACGCTGAAGGCCACTCTTGACGCGGCATTGCGGGCTTGTCGATCTGATACATCTGATAGTAGTTATGCGAAAGTATCACCGTCAGAGAGTCATAAGCGCTTGCTGCAACACTTAATGCTTGCTCACAGGCTCGTTCCCAGTTTGATTCTGTAATGTCAATCTTAGATGGCCGACTGCGAGTCGCTGATGATGATAAATAAACGGCGTCTGGCTGGATCACCAAAAAGCACGTGCGATCACCGGCAGATGAGCGCTTGAGCTTGCCGAATACTGCTTTAAAATCCATGTTCATTATCTTTATTATTTCCGCCAGCGATTTCTTCTTCCCAACTTCACTTGAGATTCAGAATGAGAACTTTGCTTTGCCTGTGGACGTGGAAGGTACTGCTCCTCTGCGGAGAAATAACGCCCTTGGCCGCCATGAACCCCTAACTCAACCAGAGTATTTAGTTCATGCTTATTCTCAATTCCCACTGCTATTATTTTAGTTTTACTGTTTGCGGCCGCCCCCAACATACTACGGACAAACAGTTGGTTCTCATGTCTCTGGTCAATTTTGGCAACTAAACTGCGATGCAGCTTCAAGTACCTAATTTCCACTTCTTTTAAATAATGGGTGCTCACAATTGTTCGACCCGCCTGCCCAATCATGATCTGACATTCTAAGCCGGCCAACATTCTTACCGCTGGTCGCATAAAATCTAAGTGTTTTACGAATTGCGCCTCTACAAACTCAAATATCAGCGCCTGCCTTTGTTCTCGTGATAACTGCAAGAGTTCATAACGAAACCACTTGAAGTACTCTCTACTTCTAAAAGGAGTCACATTGAGGTTAAGGACATAACACTGAGTTCTATCGATGCTACCTTTAAAATCATTTAAGAATTTATTAATAACAGCTCGATCCATTTGCGCTTCATAACCGACTTGTCTTACCGCAGAGATAAAGCGGGAAGCCTTCACAATGCCATTTTCTGGGTCGTGAATTCGACAGGTTAATTCTTCATGCAGTGTCTGTTTATGCGCCGAATCACTTATCAAATAAGCAGATTGTGCGTAGATTATCACATTTTCAGATGTAAGCGCTGAATCAAATAGCGTACGCCACCTCACGCTACCGCGTACATTTTCATCATGATTCCACTTTTTAAACCGACTCCAGTTATTACTATTCTGTAACTGGGCACTACGAAGTGCGGTTTCTGCTTCATCAATGATTTGGCTGTGACGCTCGCCTTCTTTATACATGGTCATGCCAATGTGACACCAGTTTTCTGCATCTAATGGATACGGAGGGTGTAGTTTCTCTAATTGACGAATACACTGCGAGGCCAAATTCGCCACATCCTTTCCAGCATAGTGAGGAAGAAAAAGGGCAAAATCAGCATCGTAGTAACGAGAAAAGACGACTTCTGGAAAGCGTTGTACTAAGTTGGATAGCAGACCACCGACTTCAACGATAAACTCATCACACGTTTGTTTATCTTGCTCCTCTTCAACCAACTTCCAATCTTGAATGCGCACCAATAATACGGCCCCGCTTGCGCCACTCTCCAACAGCGCAGATTCAAGCTTGCTATCAAACAATACACGGTTAGCAGTGCCCGTTAACTTATCAAGGAAAGTTTGTGTCCGGATAAAGGTATCAAAGCGGCTGCGTTCTTGACGCGCGTCTTGAAGCTCTTCGATTAAAACATCCAGGGCCTCACTGGCAGTGTAAGGCCACTCTCTTTCATCACCTTTCGCATATTGTTCTACGCGACCAGCTAATATCATTCGGCCACGCTCTTCGAGCATTTCAGAGCCTGATAACTGCTCTTTTAGCCATGCGACACCACGCATTAAGCAAAAGATGATCAAAATAACGGCAAGCGTAATTGACCACAGCGCCTGCATTGAGTAGCCATAGCCTAGGTAAGGGGGAATCGCTTTGAAGTAGATGACATAATCTTGGTTATGAGTAAGTCGAAACTCTTGCTCAAATAAAACCGCATTATCCATCTTATGGGAAGTATCTTTAAAACGATAAACAACGGCGTTGTTGGTCGATAGTGTCATTTCGACGATGCTGCTCGCTTGCAGCATTTTTGGCATCCAACGCTGCATTGAATACGCGGCATCTGGATCTTCCATCTCTTTATCAACAACCTCGACGATCCCCTCCAAGTAATGGGTTAGATACTCTTGTCCTAGTCGTTTAAAAGAGAGGGTGCCACCGACAAACAAAATAAACATTGCGCAAATAACTATCATGGTGACAAATGCCACCAGACGCGTGCTTAACTTAAGAGTGGGGGTATACCTCATGAATGCCAAATCCCTTTTTTATTCATCATATACCTTATTGAATGACTTATACTTGATAAGCAATCAGTAAACAATCTGATTCGTTTGATTGTGAGAGTCTGAGGCGGAAAGTTATTGAGTTTCAAAACGCAATCTAAGCTCGAGTGAATCAACACTATGATGTTCATCTACCCGTGAATTCAAGGTCAAAACTCGCCCCTTTTACTAAGCTAGGTTGAGCAATGATTCACAGTAATGGGTATTGGTCATGCTTAACACATAAAAAAGCCGCGTATTCGCGGCCTTTCAAATTCAGAAGCAATGAAATTTAAAACGGAATATCGTCATCAAAATCCATTGGAGGCTCGTTGTATTGCTGCTGTGGCTGCTGCGGAGCCTGCTGCTGTTGCTTAGGGGCATTGTACTGCTGCTGGGCTGGCTGCTGAGGCTGTCCCCAACCACCTTGCTGCGGTTGCTGACCACCCATTGCTGGAGCGCCACCTTGAGCACGACCACCAAGCATTTGCATTACACCATTGAAGCCTTGAACAACAACCTCTGTTGTGTACTGATCTTGGCCTTGCTGGTTTTGCCATTTACGAGTCTGTAACTGACCTTCAATGTATACTTGCGAACCTTTACGAAGGTACTCGCCCGCGACTTCAGCTAGCTTGCCAAATAGCACAACACGGTGCCATTCTGTTTTTTCGCGCTGTTCGCCAGTCGCTTTATCACGCCATGAGTCTGAAGTAGCAATCGTAATGTTTGCTACTGCACCGCCATTAGGCATGTAACGAATTTCTGGGTCATTACCTAAATTTCCCACCAAGATAACTTTGTTAATTCCACGGCTGGCCATGATGTGCTCCGTTTCACTCTGGATATATAAAATTTTAGCGCATTAGAATAACACGCTTTGGTGAATTGATTAAAGCCTAATCCGAATGAGTTGTAACGGCAAAGCTCTGGCGTCTGAATCTCTATGCCCCCCCCCTCACGTAGCATTTCTGATTCGCTTTGCAGACATCGTTTCCTGATCCTTTGAATCTCAACGCATTTTTTTGCCTGCCCTATAGCTCTTAGTAATCATTAATGACAACGTATTAACATTGTGTAAACTTTGGAGAGATTGGCGCGTGAAAAAATCGGCTTATGCGAGAAAACTGTTTCTGATTAGTATGGAAGAGCATGCAAAGAAGAAAGTTAATGCATTGGAGAGATACACCGATATCGACATTCCAGTGATCTCTACAGAGGCCTTAATGGAGGCGAGTCCAAAGCATCGCAACAAAATCTTACTGATAGACTTCAACGAGCATAAATCACTTATTCGAACGATTAAGAATCTGCCTTTGATTTGGAAAAACTTCGAAACGGTGGTGTTTAATGTCCCCAAGCGCTTAACTACGGATGAGTTGCTTACTTTCGGTCAATTGAAAGGCGTGTTCTATCAAGATGAGGCTATCGAGCTCATCGGAGAAGGCCTCAAAGGGATCATTAACGGGCAGAACTGGTTGCCAAGAAATGTCACGAGCCAATTGTTGCACTACTATCGCAATGTCATTAACACCCATACAGCACCTGCAACAGTGGATCTCACCATTAGAGAGTTACAGGTTCTACGCTGCCTTCAGGCTGGCTCCTCAAATAACCAAATGGCTGAAGAGTTATTCGTGAGTGAGTTCACCATTAAGTCGCATCTTTATCAGATTTTCAAAAAACTGTCAGTCAAAAACCGCGTCCAAGCGATTGCTTGGGCAGACCAAAACTTAATGTCGTAAGAATCAAGCTTGTTAGTTGGTCTAATTTCACACATTTCTCATACTTAGTTCATGATTATTCTGCGTGTCTCATGATAAAGTAGCGCGTAGATTCTTAAAAATGATAAGAAAGGATATTCCCCCAATGATTAAAAAATGTCTATTTCCTGCGGCAGGCTACGGTACGCGCTTCCTTCCAGCGACGAAGTCAATGCCAAAAGAGATGATGCCTGTTGTAAACAAGCCACTGATTGAATACGGCGTTGAAGAAGCGATTCAAGCAGGGATGAACGGCATGTGTATTGTAACAGGCCGTGGCAAGCACTCAATCATGGACCACTTCGATAAGAACTACGAACTTGAGCATCAGATCAGTGGAACCAATAAAGAAGAGCTGCTAGTAGACATTCGTGAGATCATTGACTCAGCCAACTTTACCTACATTCGCCAACGCGAAATGAAAGGCCTAGGCCATGCGATCTTGACTGGTCGTGAACTCGTTGGTGATGAGCCATTTGCCGTTGTTCTTGCTGATGACCTATGTGTCAATGAAGACGAAGGCGTATTGGCGCAAATGGTCACCCTGTTTAAACAGTTCCGTTGCTCAATTGTTGCCGTACAAGAAGTACCAGCAGAAGAAACGCACAAATATGGCGTTATTTCTGGTGAAATGATCAAAGACGATATCTACCGCGTTGATGACATGGTTGAGAAACCAGATCCAGGTACTGCACCAAGTAACCTAGCGATCATTGGCCGCTATATTCTCACACCCGATATTTTTGAGTTAATTGAAAATACCGAACCAGGCAAAGGCGGCGAAATCCAAATTACGGATGCGCTGCTCAAACAAGCCAAAGCGGGCTGTGTTCTGGCGTACAAATTCAAAGGTCAACGTTTTGACTGTGGTAGCGTAGAAGGCTACATCGAAGCAACTAACTACTGTTTCGAGCACCTCTATCTGAAAGATGAAAAGAAGTCAGAACTAGGTAAACACGCCACCAAAAAAGAAGCATAGCGCCTCCAGATAGAACAACTCAAAAAGCTCGGCACTTGCCGAGCTTTTTACTGTTTTTTTATCCAGTGCCTTCTTTGCACATTTCTCCGACTATGTAATACTTGCTTCACTTGGTGACACATAGAGCAAAAATGATGGACAAAATAGAAGTTCGTGGTGCCCGCACTCATAACCTCAAAAACATCAACCTCACGATCCCTCGCGACAAACTAACCGTGATTACAGGATTAAGTGGTTCTGGCAAATCATCCCTCGCTTTCGATACTTTGTACGCAGAAGGCCAAAGACGTTATGTTGAGTCATTATCGGCTTACGCCCGTCAATTTTTGTCTCTTATGGAAAAGCCTGATGTGGATCACATCGAAGGTTTGTCTCCTGCAATTTCTATTGAACAGAAGTCGACGTCCCATAACCCTCGCTCAACCGTAGGTACCATAACCGAAGTCTACGACTACTTACGTCTACTGTATGCCCGTGTGGGTGAGCCCCGCTGTCCAACGCACCATTCGCCGCTTGCTGCGCAAACTGTCAGCCAGATGGTAGACAAAGTGTTAGCGTTGCCGGAAGGCAGTAAGATGATGCTACTTGCTCCCATCGTGAAAGAGCGTAAAGGTGAGCACGTTAAAACCTTGGAGAATCTTGCTGCTCAGGGCTTTATTCGCGCACGCATCGATGGTGAAACTTGCGACCTTTCTGATCCACCGCCGCTAGAGCTGCACAAGAAGCACACCATCGAAGTGGTTGTCGACCGCTTTAAAGTACGCCCAGATTTGCAGCAACGCTTAGCTGAATCATTCGAAACCACACTGGAGCTTTCTGGTGGTATTGCTGTCGTTGCACCAATGGATGGTGACGGTGAAGAGGTGATCTTCTCTGCCAACTTTGCTTGTCCAATTTGTGGCTACAGCATGCAAGAGCTTGAGCCTCGCTTGTTTTCATTCAACAATCCTGCTGGTGCGTGTGGCACTTGTGATGGTTTAGGGGTACAACAGTACTTTGATCCAAGTCGAGTGATCCAAGATGACTCTTTGAGTTTAGCGCAAGGCGCGATCCGCGGCTGGGATCAAAAAAACTACTACTACTTCCAAATGCTGTCTTCTTTAGCGGATCATTACGGGTTTGATCTTCATGTGCCATTTAACTCACTACCGAAGAAAACCCAAGAAATCATTCTAAAAGGCTCAGGCCGCACTGACGTTGAATTCAAATACATCAACGATCGTGGTGATATTCGTGTTAAGCGTCATCCATTCGAAGGGATCTTAAATACGCTGGAACGTCGTTACCGAGATACGGAATCAAACTCCGTACGTGAAGAGTTGGCGAAATACATCTCAACTAAGTCTTGTTCAAGCTGTGGCGGTACACGCTTACGCCTCGAAGCCCGCAATGTATTCATTGCCGATACGACTCTGCCAGAGATTGTCGAGCTGAGCATTGCTGATTCCCTCGAGTTTTTCCATACGCTAAAACTGGAAGGACAACGCGCTCAAATTGCAGAGAAGGTCATGAAAGAGATCACTGACCGCTTACAGTTTCTTGTCAATGTTGGCCTGAATTATCTCAACCTCTCACGCAGCGCAGAAACACTGTCGGGTGGCGAAGCACAACGCATTCGCTTAGCAAGCCAAATCGGAGCGGGTCTTGTTGGTGTAATGTATGTTTTGGATGAGCCATCTATTGGCCTCCACCAGCGAGATAATGAACGTTTATTGAAAACCCTGACTCACCTACGAGACTTGGGGAATACCGTATTAGTCGTTGAGCACGATGAAGATGCGATTCGCTGTGCTGACCACGTGATTGATATTGGTCCAGGTGCCGGGGTTCATGGTGGCAATGTGGTTGCGGAAGGCACCATGGCTGAAATCATCGCTAACCCAAACTCACTGACTGGGCAATACCTCAGTGGCACTAAAGAGATTGCAGTACCAAAAGAACGTACGCCATGCGATCCCAAGAAAACCGTTGAGCTGGTTGGCGCAACTGGCAACAACCTAAAGAATGTCGACCTTTCGGTTCCTGTCGGCTTATTTAGCTGTATTACCGGAGTATCTGGCTCAGGTAAGTCCACGTTAATCAACGATACATTCTTTAAAATTGCTCATACCCAGTTGAATGGTGCAACAACCGCGCATCCTTCACCATATAAATCCATCAAGGGTCTAGAGCACTTCGATAAGGTTATCGATATCGACCAAAGCCCTATTGGTCGAACACCGCGTTCAAACCCTGCGACTTACACGGGGATCTTTACCCCAATCCGTGAACTGTTTGCTGGTACGCAAGAGTCACGCTCCCGTGGTTACAAGCCAGGCCGTTTTAGCTTTAACGTCCGTGGTGGTCGTTGCGAAGCCTGTCAAGGTGATGGGGTTATTAAAGTAGAAATGCACTTCCTGCCCGATGTGTATGTGCCATGTGATGTATGTAAGGGCAAGCGTTATAACCGTGAAACGTTGGAAGTTCGCTATAAAGGCAAAGCGATCGATGAAGTACTAGAGATGACTGTAGAAGATGCCCGTACTTTCTTCGACCCTGTGCCAGCGATTGCCCGTAAACTGCAAACACTGATGGATGTGGGCTTGTCTTATATTCGCCTAGGTCAAGCGGCAACCACGCTTTCTGGTGGTGAAGCTCAGCGTGTGAAACTGGCTCGAGAACTGTCTAAGCGTGATACAGGTAAAACCTTGTACATTTTAGATGAGCCGACAACCGGTCTGCACTTCCACGATATCCAGCAGCTACTAACTGTACTACACCGTTTGCGCGACCATGGAAATACCGTTGTCGTCATTGAACACAACCTCGATGTGATTAAAACCGCTGACTGGATCATCGACTTAGGGCCAGAAGGTGGACAAGGTGGCGGAGAGATAATTGCTCAAGGCACACCGGAATATGTGTCTCAGATCGAAGGTTCGCACACTGCTCGCTTCCTTAAGCCTATGTTGAAATAGAAAAAACAGGTAAAGTACAAAGACCAGCCATTGCTGGTCTTTTTTTTCATTTAAAACAATGCAATCTCTATGGCTACTATACATGTAAGTGGAACCAAACTTTCACCTGAAAAAGTTCTCGTTCCCCTCAATCGCAAGTTCCTTATGGTATTGGCAGCACTGTTTTTGCTGGCGATGCATTTCTTTATGCCTAACCCTGGGGGCTCTGGGTTAGCACTCTCATTTAATGCGACGACGTGGATTGCATTCAGTTTTGCTTTAGGTATCGGCTTGTATCAATTCGCTACAAATCGTGAGTTACGCTACTCCAAATTAACCATTGGATTGTTCATTAGTTGCATCATCATAACGCTGCCAGTGTTCTATCCTAATGCGAACAGTATATTGGCCGCCAGCAAACTGATAGGGCTTTGGAGCGGCATGCTATTTTTTATTGTGCTGCAACAATTCCACTTCAGTAACAAGCACCGTCAACGCCTACTGTGGTTTATTGTTCTCGCTGTCGTTATAGAGAGCATCTTTGGTTTAACACAATACTTGTACCTTAAACCGGGGAATATATTTGGTTACAACACAGAGGCCAACCGTCCTTATGGTATCTTTCAACAGCCCAATGTGATGGCGAGTTTCCTTGCCACCGGGCTGGTGATAGCCAGCTACCTACTTGCTCGCCAGCCATACAAGTATTCACGTAAGTTAAGTGATATTTATCTACTCTACACCGTCCCAATTTTTACTATCCCTCTGATTGTGGTACTTGCCTCTCGCACTGGCTGGCTGGCTTCGATCATCGCTATTTTGCTAGTTATTCCATACATGTACCGCTATGCCACTCAAGGGCGTTTTTTACGTTGGCTAGCCGCTTTACTCACCGGGCTCGCCCTTGCAGTCTTCATTATGCATATCGCCTTTCCAAGTGGAGGGGGCTTAGCAAATGAAAAAGTAAACATGGAATCGCCTCGTACTTATACCTTCCCGCAAGCCTTAGATATGGTGATTGAGAAACCATTTACCGGATATGGTTATGGGAAGTTTGAATCTGAATACATACTGTATACGGCTCGGCAGCACGCATTGAATGAGCAATACCCTCCAGGCCTCCCCTCAATGGACCATCCACACAATGAACTGTTTTATTGGGGCGTTGAAGGCGGTTTACTGCCTATTCTTGGCATCTTTTTGGCGATGTCTTTAGTGCTACACCGAATTTATCAGGCGAATCGAGGCACACGTCTGGCACTGCTAGCACTATTCATTCCCATTGTTTTGCATTCACAACTCGAGTACCCGTTCTATCACTCTCTTGTGCACTGGCTGATCTTTATCATTTTGCTTTATTGGGTGGATCAACGAGTCTCACGTTACCGTCAAATAGGCTTTAGTCGCATAACCAAAAGTTTGCTGCGCATTTGTAGTCTATTGTTCCCTATCGTGGTCACTTTCTATATGGTGAGTGCTCTACACACAAACTACGTACTCACCAAGTTTGAAACCACGCGTCCAACCAATCCAGACATTCTCAATCAGGTCTCTAATCCCGTGGTATGGAAAGATCGCTTTGATTGGGATGTGTACAGTACCTTCCTAAATATTGGCTTATATAAGCAAGACCCAACGTTGATTCAGCCATACATTGATTGGTCATTAGAGATCATTAAAGACAAACCACGCCCAGCGTTCTACAACAACCTGATACGAGCGTATCAAGGGCTGGATGAGACAAGTAAGGCTGAGCAAATTCGTGCAGAAGCACAATTCTTATTCCCTAACATTGATTTCAGTGATGTGAATTATCAACCGCCTTATCAGGCTCTTTCAGCCTCACCAACGCCAGCCCCAAGCGCTAAGCAATAAATAAAAAAAGCGAAGGGATAACCTTCGCTTTTCTTTATCCTATGACCAAATCCGTTATTCGATCAACGACTCTTCTAAAGCTCGTAAACACAAGGCGACATTTTCAGGTCGAGCACCATAACCCATCAGACCAATGCGCCATGCTTTGCCAACCAGTGAGCCAAGACCTGCGCCAATCTCTAGATTGTAGGTTTCAAGTAAGTGATTACGCACTTTTGCTTCATCAATCCCTTCGGGGACATAAATCGCATTAAGTTGCGGTAGGCGATACGCTTCTTCTACCACAAATTCAAAACCTAGCTTTTGCAAACCAGCTTTGAGCTTCTCATGCATTAACTGGTGACGCGCCCACGCATTTTCTAAACCTTCATTCTTAAGGATCAGTAGAGCTTCATGCAGCGCATACAAACTGTTCACCGGCGCTGTGTGGTGATAGCTGCGTTTGCCTTCTCCACTCCAGTAACCTAATACTAGGCTTTGATCCAAGAACCAGCTTTGAACCGGTGTCGTTCTGGATTGAATCTTCTCTATGGCTGCAGGAGAAAGCGTCACTGGCGATAAGCCAGGAACACAGGACAAGCATTTTTGGCTTCCAGAATACACCGCATCTAACTGCCACTCGTCGACTTTTAGAGGCACACCACCAAGCGAAGTCACGGCATCGACGATCGATAGCAAACCGTATTGCTTCGCAAGCTTACCCAAGACTTGAGCGTCACTTACCGCGCCCGTCGATGTTTCTGCATGAACAAAAGCAAGAATCTTAGCATCAGAGTGCTCCTTTAACGCTTCTTCAACTTTATCGACCGATACAGGCGTTCCCCACTCATCATCGACGACAACGGCCTCACCACCAGCACGAACCACGTTTTCACGCATGCGCTCACCGAAAACACCATTACGGCAGACGATGACTTTGTCACCCTTTTCAATCAGGTTGACGAAACACGTTTCCATGCCCGCACTGCCCGGAGCTGAGACAGCGATAGTGAATTCATTTTCTGTTTGGAAAGCGTATTTAAGCAACTGTTTTAGCTCATCCATCATGGCAATGAAAAGGGGATCTAGGTGACCAACGGTTGGACGGCTAAGCGCCTGTAAAACCTGAGGTGAAATATCAGAGGGACCAGGTCCCATCAAAATACGGTGTGGGGGGATAAAGCTTTGGATCGGCATGTCAGCTCCTTGATTGCAGTCTTTCATCCTGAGCGTTATAAAAGTTCTATTCAAAGGCTGGCTCAGGTATCGAAGTTTTCACCCTAATAGATTTTTCCTCTATCGGCAATTAACCCTAAGTATAGAGGTCAAACCACTGTCACAAATTCGTTAATAAAAACTTTCATAATGGTTGAGATATTGGTTGACAATGTGACAACAAAACCGTTCAATGTTTAAGCTTTATGCAGAAGAGGAGCACTGCCCAGGCAGGTGATTTGTGGAGCCGCAATTCCAATACCAATCACTCAGGGGGAGCAGTGCCGAGGTAAGTCAAAGTTGCAGGATTTGACTTGTCGGTTGACTTGGGTTGAGTCCCATCAACTGTCATCAGTGCCGTATGATGAAGAGCTTCTGAGGGTAAATTTTCAAATTACATTCTAACTACCTCTCTATTTGCTCTGTTCCTTTCCTCACCAAACATTGGATGTATTAGACAACCAATTAATTGTTGTTATTTTTCAGGAAGTCGTGGGAGAACGCAGTGAGCGCATTTAACGTAGCAAAATTCGGTGGAACCAGTGTTGCCAACTTTGAGGCAATGAGCCGTTGCTCCACTATCATAGAAAACAACCCAAATACTCGCCTTGTCGTCAGCAGCGCTTGCTCAGGTGTCACTAATCTATTAGTTGAACTCGCAAATGGTGTTCAAGACCAAGAACATCGTGCGGAAGTACTACAGAAACTAGCAAACATTCACGAATCGATTCTGTCGCAACTTGAAGACGCAACCGAAGCGGCAGCTGAGGTTTATTCGATTCTTGATACCGTCACAAGCTTGGCAGAGGCCACTTCTATCCAAGCAAACACCAAACTGACCGATCATTTGGTCGCTTGTGGCGAATTAATGTCGACTCACATTCTTGCGCAGTTAATGCGTGAGCGTGGTATTAACACCATCCGTTTTGATATTCGCGACGTGTTAAAAACCGATGCTACCTTTGGTCGTGCTGAACCAAATGTCGAAACCATTTCACAACTCGCACAAGAAAAGTTGGTTCCACTATGCCAAGAGTATGTTGTTATCACTCAGGGCTTCATCGGCTCAGATGAAGAAGGTAACACGACAACGCTTGGTCGTGGCGGCAGTGACTACAGCGCAGCATTGATTGCAGAAGGGGTGAAAGCAGCAGGTCTAGAGATTTGGACCGACGTTCCGGGCATCTACACCACAGACCCACGTATCGCCTCAAAAGCAGCGCCAATCCCAGAGATCAGCTTTAGTGAAGCATCAGAGATGGCAAACTTCGGCGCAAAAATCCTGCACCCTTCAACACTGGTTCCGGCACTTCGTCACGACATCCCAGTATTCGTAGGCTCTTCTAAAGAGCCAGAAAAAGGCGGTACATGGATCCGTCATCAAGTGGAAAGCTCACCTTTATTCCGTGCACTTGCTCTGCGCTGTAACCAAACCATGGTGACACTGCGCAGCGCAAACATGTTCCACGCCTACGGCTTCTTAGCGAAGGTATTTGAGATCCTAGCGAAACACAAAATATCTGTCGATCTGATCACCACATCTGAAATCAGTGTATCACTCACCCTTGATCAAACAGACACGTCAGGCGGTGCACCTCAATTACCACAAGCGGCACGCGAGGAACTTGAAGAACTATGTAAAGTAGAAGTGGAACACGACCTATGTCTTGTCGCTCTGATTGGTAACAATATGAGTGAAAGCAAAGGCTACGCGAAGCAAGTGTTTGGCACGTTAGAAGACTTCAACCTACGTATGATCTGTTACGGAGCAAGCCCACATAACCTGTGCTTCCTTGTCCACGAGTCAGTATCACGTCAAGCGATCCAAAAACTGCATACAGAGCTGTTTGAACAGTAAGAACGCTTTAACTCAACGATAAAACTTTAATTCACCAAGAAACAACAAGAGCTACACATCGCAGCCCTTGTTGTTTCTATCTGAGTCGATTAACCGTTAATGTTAGGACCTAACCACTTTTCTGCTTCGATCCTATCCCAACCTTTTCGATCAGCGTAGCTTTGTAGTTGATCCTCTTGGATCTGAGCAATCGCAAAGTAACGAGAATCAGGGTGCGAGAAGTACCAACCCGATACGGACGCTCCTGGGTACATCGCGTAACTTGTTGTCAGTGACATACCAATGTTTTCTTCAACATTCATCAGTTCCCATAGCGGTCCTTTCTCAGTATGCTCAGGGCATGCCGGATAACCCGGAGCTGGTCGAATGCCTTGGTATTTTTCACGAATCAGTTCTTCATTCGACAGCTCTTCATCCGCAGCGTAACCCCAAATCTCTTTACGTACACGCTCATGTAGGTACTCTGCGAACGCTTCTGCAAGACGGTCCGCCACCGCTTGGATCATGATGGCATTGAAATCATCACCTTGCGCTTTGTATTCGTCAGCAAGTTCACGCTCACCAATACCGCCCGTTACTGCAAAGGCACCAATCCAATCATGCTTACCAGACTCTTTCGGTGCAATATAATCAGACAAACAATAGTTGAAGCCTTTTGGTTTCTCTGTCTGCTGACGTAAGTTATGCAGCACTTTAGCAACGTTGGTGCGTGACTCATCTGTGTAAACTTCAATATCATCGCCAACACTAGCCGCAGGAAACAGACCACACATACCTCGTGCTTTCAGTAACCCTTCACGCTCAACGCGATCAAGCAACTCATTTGCATCTTTGTACAGACGCAGCGCTTCTTCGCCCACTTCTACATGGTCAAAGATTGTTGGGAACTTGCCGACTAACGACCAAGTCATGAAGAAAGGCGTCCAGTCGATATACTTACGCAAAGTAGCGACATCAAAATCTTCAAAAATGTGGATGCCTGGTTTAATTGGTACAGGTGGTGTATACGCCTCCCAATCAATCGCAACTTTATTAGCACGTGCGGCTTCTAAGGTGACAGGCTTGGTACGAGGCTTCTTGCGGTTATGTTGGTCACGTACGCGTTCGTAGTCTTCATCCAATTTTTCAACAAAAGCCGGACGGCGTTCATCTGATAGCAGTGATGTACACACACCTACCGCACGAGAAGCGTTATTTACGTATACTACTGGGTGTTTGTAGTTCTGCTCAATCTTAACGGCAGTATGCGCTTTTGATGTGGTCGCACCACCGATCAGAAGTGGAAGTTCAAAATCTAGACGCTCCATCTCTTTTGCGACATGAACCATTTCGTCCAGAGATGGCGTGATCAAGCCAGAAAGGCCAATAATGTCGACATTCTCTTCTTTAGCCACTTTCAGGATCTTTTCACACGGTACCATTACGCCAAGATCGATGATCTCGTAGTTATTACATTGCAGCACCACGCCAACAATGTTCTTACCAATGTCATGAACATCACCTTTAACGGTCGCAAGCAGGATCTTACCGTTGGATGAACCGGCTAGTTTTTCTTTGTTAATGAAGGGCTCAAGGTGAGCAACTGCCTGTTTCATAACACGTGCCGACTTTACTACTTGGGGAAGGAACATCTTGCCTTCTCCAAATAGATCGCCAACCACGTTCATACCATCCATTAAAGGGCCTTCGATCACTTCAAGTGGTTTGGACGCATTAAGGCGAGCTTCTTCAGTATCTTCTACGATGAACTCGGTAATGCCTTTAACCAGCGCATGCTCTAAACGTTTTTCTACCGTCCAGGTACGCCATTCAAGCGCAGAGGCATCATCTTCTTTTCCGACACCTTTATCTGCATACTCAGCAGCAATATCGAGCAGTCGTTCAGTTGAATCATCACGACGGTTTAGCACCACATCCTCGACCGCTTCACGCAGTTTGTCTGGAACATTATCGTAGATTTCTAGCTGACCCGCGTTAACGATACCCATATCCATACCATTTTTAAAACAGTGGTATAGGAACACCGCGTGAATCGCTTCTCGAACGTAGTTATTACCGCGGAAGGAGAAGGAAACGTTAGACACGCCACCAGAGATCATCGCATGTGGTAAATCACGTTTAATATCTGCAACCGCTTCAATGAAGTCAACTGCGTAGTTGTTGTGCTCTTCGATACCCGTCGCAACCGCAAAAATGTTCGGGTCAAAGATAATATCTTCCGGCGGGAAGCCCACTTCATCAACCAAAATGCGATAAGCATTGGTACAGATCTCTAGCTTACGCTCACGCGTTTCTGCCTGACCAACCTCATCAAATGCCATCACGATAACCGCAGCACCATATCGACGAATCAGCTTCGCTTGCTTAACAAACATCTCTTTCCCTTCTTTCAAAGAGATGGAGTTCACGATGCCTTTGCCCTGAATACACTTCAGACCCGCTTCGATCACTTCCCATTTGGAAGAGTCGACCATAATTGGAACTTTGGAAATTTCTGGCTCAGACGCACATAGATTTAGAAAGCGAACCATACTGGCTTCTGCATCCAACATACCTTCATCCATGTTGATATCGATGATCTGAGCGCCGTTCTCAACTTGCTGGCGAGCAACTTCCAGAGCCTCATCGTAGAGCTCTTCTTTGATCAGACGTTTAAAGCGAGCAGAACCGGTAACGTTAGTACGTTCACCCACGTTGATAAACAGCGTCTCATTTTCAATCGTAAGAGGCTCAAGACCGGACAAACGACACGCAACCGTAAGCTCAGGCAAATCACGAGGTTTCACACCTTCAACTGCCATTGCCATATGGCGAATGTGCTCTGGCGTCGTACCGCAACAGCCACCAATCAGGTTCAAGAAGCCACTTTCCGCCCACTCTTTAACATGAATCGCCATATCTTCTGGCGAGAGGTCATACTCACCAAAAGCGTTTGGTAGACCAGCATTAGGGTGTGCTGAGATAAAAGATTCAGAAATGCGAGAAAGGTCCTCTACGTAAGGGCGCAATTCATCAGGGCCAAGCGCACAATTCAAGCCAAATGAAAGCGGGTTTACATGACGCAGAGAGTTATAGAACGCTTCTGTCGTTTGACCGGAAAGGGTGCGACCAGACGCATCGGTAATGGTGCCGGAGATCATGACTGGTAACTCAACACCTAGTTCTTCAAAGACACTGTCTACCGCAAAGGCACACGCTTTCGCATTGAGTGTATCAAAGATAGTTTCAATCAGAATAAGATCAGAACCACCTTTAATCAGCGCACGAGTTGATCCGGAGTAAGCTTCAACGAGTTCATCGAAAGAAACATTACGGTAGCCCGGATCGTTTACATCCGGAGAGATCGAACAAGTACGGTTTGTCGGACCAAGAACACCGGCAACATAACGGGGACGACTAGGCGTCTTTGTTGTCCATTCATCGGCGACCTCACGAGCAAGCTTAGCCGCGGCGAAGTTAATCTCCTCACTCAGGCTTTCCATCTCGTAGTCAGCCATTGCAATAGAGGTTGCATTAAAAGTATTTGTTTCGAGAATGTCAGCACCCGCTTCGAGGTATGCGCTATGAATATCCTTAATCAATTGAGGCTGAGTAAGCACTAACAAGTCGTTATTACCTTTTAGGTCACAATGCCAATCTGCAAAACGCAAACCTCGATAGTCTTGCTCTTCAAGTTTGTAACCCTGAATCATGGTACCCATACCACCATCAATCAGCAAAATACGTTGTTTCAATTGAGCTTCTATCTGCTCTCTTACATTACTTCCCACAGTACAGCCTCATTCCTTTAATTATCTTCTCATCCTATCACACAAACAAAAGGAGTCTAGACGTCTAAAAGTAGAATTAGTGATTATTTAGCGTCCATTTCAAGTTACAAAGAAATCACGAAAAAATGTTTGCTATTTAGCCAACATAGGCCGAGAATTTCCATTCATAAAAAGTTACAAATAGAGGGCTCTATGTCGGTCTATCATACTTTATGTTTCCTATCTGCCGCAGCAATTCTAATTGCCTTTATAAACAGCAAGATAGGAAAAATGCAAACCACCATAGCCATTACCGCAGGCTCAATGATACTTTCGCTCTTCATTCTCATCGCGGGTCAAAATGATTGGTTTCAGCTTACAGATATCGCAACACGAACCATCACTAGCATCGACTTTGAAGATTTTCTACTTAAGGGGATCCTAGGATTTCTATTATTTGCGGGTGGCTTAGGCGTCAAACTGCCTAACCTCAAAGACCAAAAATGGGAAATTACAGTACTTGCTCTAGGCGCAACTCTCTTCTCAACTTTCTTCATCGGTTTTGTTCTCTACGGTTTCTGCCTACTGATCGGTATTCAATTCAAGCTCGTCTACTGCTTACTTTTTGGCGCGCTTATTTCTCCAACCGACCCAATTGCAGTCTTAGCGATCGTCAAAAAACTTAATGCACCGAAGCGTATTTCGACCCAAATTGAAGGTGAGTCCTTATTCAACGACGGTTTCGGTCTAGTGCTCTTCGTGACCATATTTACCATCGCATTTGGAATAGAAGCACCGAGCGTAAGCAGCGTAGCATTACTATTTGTTCAAGAAGCAATTGGGGGTATTGTTTACGGCTTAGTTCTAGGGGTAATTTTTCACTATTTAATCAGTGCAACAAACGACCACTCAATGGAATTACTACTCACCATAGGTGTTCCGACGGCAGGCTATGCCTTAGCCGAATATCTACATGTTTCCGGCCCACTGGCTATGGTGGTTTCAGGTATCATGATCGGGAATTGGACACGCTTTATTGGCTTCTCTAAAGAGAGTGAGGATCACCTTGATCACTTCTGGGAATTGGTAGATGAATTCCTAAACGGTGTGCTATTTTTGCTCATTGGTATGTCAATGCTTCTATTTGAATTCCACAAAGAAGACTGGATCATGATGGCTGTATCAGTACCACTTGTTCTAACTGCACGTTACTTGAGCGTCGCTATTTCCTATGTCGGCTTTAAACGCTTTAGAACATATAACCCTTGGTCAGTGAAGATCTTAACTTGGGGGGGATTACGTGGTGGCCTAGCGCTTGCTATGGCTTTATCTATTCCATCGGGTATTTGGGTCATTCCAGATAAACTCATCGACGTAAAAGAAATCATCTTAGTCATGACTTACTCTGTCGTCGTTTTTTCAATCTTAATTCAAGGCTCGACAATTACACCAATGATAGAAAAAGCGAAGCAAGCCGAAAAAGCATCTCAAGAAGCGTAGATTCCGCATTCTAAATTATCAGGCAGCCAAGTGGCTGCCTTTTTTATATTGTCCAAATAGAAAAATTTTAATTGGGATAAATGAGCAGTCTGGATCAGGGAATTACACTGAAAAATCGATTGGTTGGGGATGGCTTTTGTCGTTACTCTAATTACAAAGTTAAAAGCCTTAAGTAAGAATGTTCAGACACTGATTTGAACTGTAATGAGTTTGGCTTGAGATAAACGTACCTTAAACGTCAATAAGTGTCGAAAAATAGACGTTCGTCGTGATGAAGAACAAGATTTAGCATACTGGTGAGATGCGAGAAGAGGGAATTAGAAAGACAGAATATAAGCGTGAATGAGCTTAATTTATTACTATTCTAGAACAGAATTGAAATAATATTTATTTGCTTTAATCACGCAAAAAGCCCACTCTTTCGAGTGGGCTTTTCTAAATTAAAAGCCTGGCGATGTCCTACTCTCACATGGGGAAGCCCCACACTACCATCGGCGCTATTTCGTTTCACTTCTGAGTTCGGCATGGAAATCAGGTGGGTCCAAAATGCTATGGTCGCCAAGCAAATTCTGTTTCGGTTTCACTTTTATTAAAAAGTGACAACCAATAAATTCGGAAAGCTGTTTCTAATCTTTGTAAACGCTCTTACACATTCAATCGTTCTTGTATTGAGTCCATCAAAACCCCTTGGGTGTTGTATGGTTAAGCCTCACGGGCAATTAGTATCAGTTAGCTCAACGCCTCACAACGCT
>NZ_LIXM01000017.1 GCF_002608565.1 Vibrio sp. PID17_43 | reverse complement strand
AAAGTGAAACCGAAACAGAATTTGCTTGGCGACCATAGCATTTTGGACCCACCTGATTTCCATGCCGAACTCAGAAGTGAAACGAAATAGCGCCGATGGTAGTGTGGGGCTTCCCCATGTGAGAGTAGGACATCGCCAGGCTTTTAATTTAAGGTACTTGTTCTGAACGACAAGTATCGGATAAAACAAAAGTTTTATCTCCGTGTGGAGCGGTAGTTCAGTTGGTTAGAATACCGGCCTGTCACGCCGGGGGTCGCGGGTTCGAGTCCCGTCCGCTCCGCCATTTATTCAGACAAAGCCCTAGCAGTAATGCTAGGGCTTTTTCGTATGTGTAATATTTAACTAATACTAACCTGAGAAATTAACTGTTAAGGTTAATCTAGTTTCTCGTCTATCTTTTTGGTCACTCGGCTTTCTGAGCCAAATAAATACACGTATTTCAATAGTAGTTGTGTTACCCATTTTGGTTTTGCTCTTTGCTCAGTTCAGCGTTGAGTGGGGATATTTTGTTGAACAAAGTTTTCTTCATCTTAAAACCATACTCGAAGGCTCCAAATGGTAGTTCTAATTGGGGTGATAGTGCGCCACTACACGTCCAAGGCTAAGGCTAAATAAAATCATCACCTAGATTTAAATACGAAGTGGTTCTGTTGGTGTACTTTACAAAAGCCCTAAAATTTTGAATTTTAATGTTTTGGGGAGGGCTGGGAGGGGAGTTGATATAAATAAATTTATCGAGAGTTAAGATACTCGTTGTATTTTAAGGTTTGATGAATGTTGAATTTTCACATCGGGAATACCGTCATGGTGAAGTGTCACTTGATTACGGCCAGCATGTTTTGAATAGTACATAGCTTTGTCTGCACTGATCATTAATTTTTTTGTTGTTGGTACCTGTTTGTTATATTCAGCCACGCCAATACTAACCGTCGTATTGATTTCGATACCGTCTACACAGCAAGGAGCGCTTTCAATAGCTTGTCTGATGCGCTCTGCAACGTCGTAAGCTTGTATCGCACTGGTGTTTGATAGAATCACTGCAAACTCCTCTCCGCCAAGTCGACCAATAAAATCGCTACCACGAATTGCTGTTTGACAGATCTTTGCAACATGGCTGATCACGCGGTCACCAGAAAAGTGTCCAACCTGATCATTGATATCTTTAAAATGATCAATATCGATCATTAGACAGGATAGAGTATTGGCTTGGGTTAAATGCGCACTGAGCGCGTTTTCTAGATTGATTTGAAAAGCTCTTCTGTTCAGGACGCCTGTCAATTCATCTGTCTCAGAGAGGTATTTTAAGCGCTTTTCGAGTAGGTGGTTTTTGGTTACGTCACGAACAGACCAAATCACCCAGTTTGAATCATCTATGGCGTTATCGACTGGTTTGATAATTGCCTCAAACCAAGTCTCTTCTGGATTCTCAAGCGCTTCTAACTCTTCTATAGGCATAAGAAGATGATCTTGTAGGGCTATACTGTATTTAACGACTTTAGGCTCGTTAGAAGCAATGACGTCATCTATATAGCTTAAAAGCTCTGAAGCTTTGCTAGAGGAGAGGGCGTCACTGAGGTAGAGGTTGGTGTAACTCTCTGCATTGAAGTGTTTGGAATGGTAGGTGCCACCGAAGCTCTCGATATAGCGACCTTGTTTGTCTAGGATAAAGACATGATCAGGAAGAGAATTAAGGATGGCATGAAGCCAATCTTCCCTTTCTTTATAAATCATGTGTTTATTTCCTTATCTCGGTATAAGTCTTTGATTATATATATTTTATTTGTTATCTCAACCAGTACAGGTCACACTTCATTCTATCCGTATTGACTAATGTTTCGTTTAGACGCGCGAAATTTTAGCCTGCTCTATCTCTGTATTGGAGAAGTAATAAAAAAGGCTTAGTCATTATAAACTAAGCCTTTTTTACAAAATATGCGATGAACTTGAATTAGTTCATGCCATATTTTTTAAGTTTCTTGCGAAGAGTACCGCGGTTGATACCCATCATCGTTGCTGCGCGAGTTTGGTTGCCGCGAGTGTACTGCATGATAGTATCTAGTAGTGGCTGTTCAACTTCAGCTAGAACTAATTCGTATAGTTCTGTTACTTCCTGGCCGTTTAGCTGAGCTAGGTAGTTTTTAAGAGATGCTTTAACAGAGTCACGTAAAGGCTTTTGAGTAATCTGGTCTTGTGACGTTACTGTAGTTACTGTTAATGCTTCTGAAGTCAGATTTTGTTCGAACATATTCGGTCTAGCTCTTCTCTTAATTATGATGCAACGTTATCAAAATAACCTTCTAGCGCTTCAAGCTGCAGCGAAGCCGCGTCGATAGCGTTGAAGGTACGGCGAAACTCACTTGCCTGTTCATGCTCCTTTAGGTACCAGCCAACGTGCTTACGCGCGATACGTGGTCCTAAGAACTCACCATAGAATTCATGTAGAGCGTTAACATGACCAAGCATAATGGCTTTCACTTCCTCATTTGGAAGCTCATCCATTGTGGTGCCGTTTTCCAAATAGTGATGGATTTCTTGGAAAATCCAAGGGCGACCTTGGGCAGGGCGTCCTATCATTAAAGCGTCTGCACCGGTGTACTCCAGTACAAACTTAGCTTTCTCCGGGCTATCGATATCACCGTTTGCGATAACCGGAATGGATATAGCCTGTTTAACCGCTTTAATGCTGTCGTATTCGGCCTCACCTTTGTACATACATGCTTTCGTTCTGCCATGCAAAGCAAGAGCCTGTATGCCGCAGTCTTCGGCTAATTTAGCGATTTGGACACAGTTCTTGTTTTCTGTATCCCAGCCTGTTCGAGTCTTTAACGTTACTGGAACGTCCACTGCATCCACTACTGCAGTCAAAATCTGTTGGATGATGTCTGGGTACTGAAGCAGTGCAGAGCCCGCCAGCTTCTTGTTCACTTTCTTTGCTGGGCAGCCCATGTTGATGTCGATGATTTGTGCACCGTTTTCAACACTGAATTGAGCAGCATCAGCCATAAGCTGTGGATCGGAACCCGCAATTTGTACAGAGCGAATGCCCGATTCGCCCTCGTGTACCATGCGTTGTTTCGACTTCGACGTTCCCCATAGCTTAGGGTTAGCAGACATCATTTCACTGACGGCCATTCCCGCACCATAGCGAAGACACAACTCGCGAAACGGTCTATCCGTTACACCAGCCATAGGGGCTACGATTAGATTGTTCTTAAGTTGATAGTTTCCGATTTTCAAAACGTCATCACAGTTCTGTACCAGCAAGGGCGCGCATTTTACGCATTTTTTTACTGCGTGAAAAGACTAATATTTGAGCATTTACAAATTGTTTTTACAATTTGCATAAAATTCAGTCAATTAGCGTTAAAAACCATATCTAGCCTTGTTTTCGACCAGAGATGCGACACCATTCGCTTTGCTCTGCGATTGGGTCAATGTGAAGCTCGTCACGGTAATGGTTCGCTACGTCTTCTGCTTGAGTGTTTAAAACACCCGACATCGCAAGCTCACCATTTGGCTTCACTAGGCTTTTAATGATTGGAGCTAGTTCTCGCAGTGGACCAGCAAGAATGTTGGCAACAACCACGTCTGCAATTAGACCTTCTGGCTGGTTTTGAGGTAGGTACACTTCAAGTTGATCTGCTACACCATTACGTTCTGCGTTGTCGCGAGATGCTTGTAGCGCCTGAGGATCAATATCGATCCCGATGACTTTTTCTGCGCCTAGCTTGATCGCAGCGATCGCCAGGATGCCTGAGCCACAGCCGAAGTCGATAACTGTCTTACCAGACAGATCCAGACCTTCTAGCCATTCAAGACATAGCGCTGTCGTTGGATGAGTACCTGTACCGAATGCAAGGCCAGGATCTAACATTACGTTGACGGCGTCTGGTTCTGGGATTTCACGCCAGCTTGGGCAAATCCATAGACGTTCACCGAACTTCATTGGGTGGAAGTTATCCATCCACTCGCGTTCCCAGTCTTTGTCTTCTAGCTGTTCAACTTTGTAAGCAAAACCTTCTACCAACATGTCGCTTGCTTTGATTTGGTTGATGATGAAGTTGGTGTCAGCTTCTGCATCATACAGTGCCAGAATATCAGTATCGCCCCACAAGCGAGTTTCGCCTGGTAGAGGTTCGAATACAGGCGTATCCTGCGCGTCTAGGAAAGTTACAGACAGCGCACCAGTCTCTTCCATTAGCATGTCGCCGATTTGCTCAGCGTTTTCATTGGTCGCATTGAGTTTGATTTGAATCCAAGGCATTTGTTTTTGCTCTTAAAGTGAATGAAGTGGCGCAGAGTTTACCAGAACTCTACGGTTTGTTTGAGTATAGTCTTTATACAAAACAAAAATGCCCACAGATGTGGGCATTTATTATGAGGTTAGCAAAGGCTTATTGTAGGCCTAGCTTCTTCTCTAGGTAGTGAATGTTCGCACCACCGTGCTGGAAGTTCTCATCATTCATGATGGACTGCTGCAGAGAAATGTTAGTCTTGATGCCTTCAATGATCATCTCACCTAGAGCGTTCTTCATACGTGCAATTGCTACATCGCGGTTTTCACCGTAAGTGATCAATTTACCAATCATTGAGTCGTAATGAGGTGGCACGGTATAGCCAGTATAAATGTGAGATTCCCAACGCACACCCATGCCGCCTGGCGGGTGGAAGCGTTCAATCTTACCTGGAGAAGGTAGGAAGCGCTCTGGGTCTTCTGCATTGATACGACACTCAATTGCATGGCCGCGGATCTTGATGTCATCCTGAGTGAATGACAGAGGCTGACCCGCTGCTACGCGTAGCTGCTCTTTGATTAGGTCTACGCCCGTTACCATTTCAGTTACTGGGTGCTCAACTTGAATACGAGTATTCATTTCGATGAAGTAGAACTCACCGTTCTCGTATAGAAATTCGAACGTACCTGCGCCGCGGTAACCGATTTCTAGGCATGCGCGCGTACAACGTTCACCGATGTATTTACGCATTTCTTCGGTGATACCTGGAGCAGGTGCTTCTTCTACTACCTTCTGATGACGACGCTGCATAGAACAGTCACGTTCACCCAGGTGGATAGCGCCGCCTTGACCGTCAGCAATAACCTGTACTTCAACGTGACGTGGGTTCTCTAGGAATTTTTCCATGTAAACCATGTCGTTGTTGAATGCGGCTTTTGCTTCTGCACGCGTCATAGCGATAGCTTGAACAAGCTCAGTTTCAGAACGTACAACACGCATACCACGCCCACCGCCGCCACCAGATGCTTTGATGATGACTGGGTAGCCGATACGCTTAGCGTGAGCTTTGTTTTTGTCTTCATCGTTATCTAGTGGACCGTCAGAGCCTGGTACACAAGGAACGCCTGCTTTTTTCATTGCGTTGATAGCTGACACTTTGTCACCCATCATGCGGATGGTATCTGCTTTAGGGCCAACGAAGATGAAACCGCTACGCTCTACTTGCTCAGCAAAGTCTGCGTTCTCAGATAGGAAACCGTAACCTGGGTGAATCGCAATCGCACCTGTTACTTCTGCTGCAGAAATGATGCGAGGGATATTCAGGTAGCTGTCGATACCACGAGCAGGACCGATACATACTGTTTCGTCCGCAAGTAGTACGTGCTTAAGATCGCGATCAGCCGTTGAGTGTACTGCTACCGTCTTAATACCCAATTCTTTACAAGCGCGAAGAATACGAAGTGCTATTTCACCTCGGTTCGCGATGACTACTTTATCTAGCATAAGGCGAGCCCCGCTTATTCGATTACAACGAGTGGTTGGTCGAATTCAACTGGCTGGCCGTCTTCAACTAGGATTGCAGTAACAACACCTGATTTGTCCGCTTCGATTTGGTTCATCATCTTCATTGCTTCAACGATACATAGTGTATCGCCAGCCTTCACGCTCTGACCAATCTCAATGAATGATTTTGAATCTGGGCTTGGAGAGCGGTAGAAAGTACCAACCATTGGAGAAAGAACTTGGTGACCTGCAGGAACTGCCGCCGGTGCTTCTGCTGCCATTGCTGGAGCTTCTGCTACAGGCGCAGCTGCTGGAGCCTGCATTGCTACAGGAGCTGCTGCGTAATGAACTGGTGCTGGAGCTGCGACTGTGCCGTGACGACTGATTCGTACCGACTCTTCACCTTCAGAAATCTCTAGCTCTGCAATGCCAGACTCTTCAACTAATTCAATTAGTTTTTTGATTTTACGAATATCCATCTTTTCTTTCTCTTTTATCTTGTGATTAAGACAACCCTTAGGGCTGCAGAGTGTTTGGTCTACTTTGCCTGCAATTTTGCAATTGCTGCAGACAGAGCAAATTCATAACCTAGTGCACCTAAACCGCAAATTACCCCTTCTGCTTTATCAGATAGGTAAGAATGGTGACGGAACGGCTCACGTGCGTGAACGTTCGATAGATGCACTTCGATAAATGGGATGGCTACGCCAAGTAGTGCATCTCGCAGCGCGACACTGGTATGAGTGAAGGCCGCTGGATTGATAATGATGAAGTCCACTTTGCCGTATGCAGCATGAATGGCTTCTATCAGTTCGTACTCACGATTAGATTGCAGGTGCTCAAGTTCCACCCCAGAGTTGTGAGCCTGTTCAGTTAAAGCGTCAACAATCTGCGCTAGGGTGTTGTTACCATAGTGTGTCGGTTCACGCAGACCTAATAGGTTAAGATTTGGTCCGTTTAGAATGAGAATCCGTGACTTTGCTGGCATTATGTAGCTATCTTCCTTTATCGTGAGCAGAACGTTTATATTCCCAAATATACGATAATTCAGCACGATTTTTTTGTTAAAACCGAGCAAATTTTAAAAAATCGACCAAGATTATAGCTAATTCACAGCAATTAGCAGCAATTTACTGGTCTAATCTCCTAATCGCCCCCGCCGTTTCTGTTGCCGAGTTAACAAAAACAACATCATTGCCACGTGGTTTTTGTGGTTTATTTTGCGCCCACGCACAAAAAAGCCGCCATAGGTAATAGCGGCTTTTAGGTCTAGCGTTTAAAACAGTGGTTAGGTGTTATGCCAGTTCTGCTTTCTCTGCAATGAGTTTGTCTACTACGCTTGGGTCGGCCAGCGTAGAAGTATCGCCAAGATTGCTGGTATCACCCGTTGCAATCTTACGCAGAATACGACGCATGATCTTACCAGAGCGGGTTTTCGGTAGAGAGTCTGTCCAGTGCAGTACATCTGGCGTCGCGATTGGACCAATCTCTTTGCGTACCCAGTTTTTCACTTCTTTGTGTAGTTCTGCAGAAGGGAACTCGCCATCATTCAGTGTCACATAGGCATAGATAGCTTGACCTTTGATATCGTGAGGAATACCGACAATCGCCGCTTCTGCAATCTTGTCATGTGCAACCAGTGCCGATTCAATCTCAGCCGTACCCATACGGTGACCCGATACGTTCAGTACGTCATCAACACGACCTGTGATCCAGTAGTAACCGTCTTCGTCACGACGCGCACCATCACTAGTGAAGTACATGCCTTTGAAGGTAGAGAAGTACGTTTGTTCAAAGCGCTCATGGTCGCCGTAAACTGTACGCATCTGACCTGGCCATGAATCGAGGATCACTAAGTTACCTTCTGCCGCAGTCTCTTCGATGATGTTACCCATGTTATCCACTAGCGCAGGCTGTACGCCAAAGAATGGACGAGTTGCTGAGCCTGGTTTTAGATCTGTTGCGCCCGGTAGCGGTGCGATCAAGATACCGCCTGTCTCTGTTTGCCACCAAGTATCAACGATAGGCGAACTCTCGTTACCAATGGTCTTGTAATACCACTCCCATGCTTCAGGGTTGATTGGTTCACCTACTGAGCCCATCACACGCAAGCTTGAACGTGATGTGCCAGCGACCGCTTCGTTACCTTTTGCCATTAGGGCACGAATAGCCGTTGGTGCGGTATAGAGAATATTCACTTGGTGCTTATCAACCACTTCACTCATGCGAGCCGTGCTTGGGTAGTTTGGCACACCTTCGAACAGAATGGTTTTCGCACCGTTCGCCAGTGGACCATAAATTAGGTAAGTGTGACCAGTAATCCAACCCACATCCGCAGTACACCAGAACGTTTCGCCTTTTTGGTAATCGAATACGTATTTGAAGGTCATGGTTGCGTACACCAGGTAGCCGCCTGTCGTGTGCAGTACGCCTTTGGGCTTACCTGTTGAGCCTGAAGTGTAAAGGATGAACAGTGGATCTTCCGCTTTCATCTCTTCTGGTGGACAGTCGTCAGAAACGACGGCTGTTGCTTCGTGCCACCAAACGTCACGGTGCTCATGCCAATCAATATCGCCGCCAGTGCGTTTTAGCACGACAACCTTGTCGATGGTCTTCACTTCTGGGTTGGTTAGTGCTTCATCGACGTTCTTTTTGAGTGGGACTGCGCGACCACCACGAACGCCTTCATCTGCGGTGATAACGATTTTTGCGTCTGAGTCGATGATACGACCGGATAATGCTTCTGGTGAGAAACCACCAAATACTACGGTATGAACCGCACCAATTCGCGTACATGCCAACATCGCAATAGCGGCTTCTGGCACCATAGGCATGTAAAGGCAAACCACATCGCCTTTGTGTACGCCTTGCTCTTTTAGTGCGTTAGAGAACTTACACACTTCTTTATGCAGTTCATTGAATGTGAGGGTTTTGTCGTCGGCAGGATCGTCGCCTTCCCAGATGATCGCGACTTCATCGCCATGCTGGGCAAGGTGACGATCAATACAGTTTGCAGATACGTTCAGTGTGCCGTCTTCAAACCAACGAATGTCCACGTGGCCCGTATCGAAAGAAGTATTCTTTACTTGGGTGAACGGTTTAATCCAATCCACTACTTTGCCGTGTTCGTTCCAGAAGCCCTCAGGATCGGTGACCGACTGCTGATACATGGCTAGGTAAGTATCATTATCCGCATGCGTATGGTTCTTAATATTTTCTTTTACCGGATAAACGTGGGCTTCGCTCATGGCTGCTCTCCTTGTGCCTATATTTCTCGGCCTTAGATATTTATAAGGCTGTTTTTCGTTCTTAACGATGAGTCGTGGCTAGAACGAGGTTGTACATATAACTGTCAATCACAGCGCTTATTTCCACAATTAGACTTTAGGATGAGAGTGAAATATGTGTCATAAAATTCCGGACATAAATGCGAATTTGGGATGCGGATCGAAAGCTGATTATGGCGCTATTGCGTATAGGGAACGGTTAGGCTGGGCAAGTCGCCTTTGGTTAGCCTGACAAAAACTAATGCCGCGGCAATGGCGTCTTGCAGCGCGTCGTGTTTGTCTTGAATCGGCAGATCCAGATGTTTACAGATGGCATCAAGACTTAAGTCGAAATAGGCATTGGGCAAATGTCGTTCGAGTTTGTCATGGTAGATTTGGCTCACTTCAATTAGGGGGTTAGGGAGAGGAAAACCAAGGTGTCGCAGGCATGCAAGATCGAGAATTTTCTTATCATAGCGAATGTGATAGCCCACTAACGGCCGATTACCAATGAACGTCAGTAGCTTTAATAGGGCTTCATTCTCACTGATGCCATCGGCTAAGTCCTGATGACGGATTTGATGGATTTTCACCGAACCAGAATCGAGCGATTGTGGTGCTCTTAATCGTACTTCAAACGGTCTACTGGTGATAATACGGTTGTCGATAATTTTTGTTGCGGCGATGGTGACCAGTTCGGCACGCTTGGGGTCTAGGCTGGTGGTTTCACAGTCGAGAGAGACGAATTCGCCTTTACTTGGAGGACAAAACAGCGATCGATAAGGTGAGCCTTTTAATCGATAATACCAATATTTACGTTGCAGCCAATTCATCTCTGTTACCTCTCATGTGACTGGGTTCGAAGACTTTAGTCACGGATTTGATAGTGGAAGCCCAAAAATTGCTTAAACTTTTTCACTACATGCAGGCTGTGGCGTAGTAGATCACGCTCAGTTCGGTCCAACTGCTGGATGTCGATATTGTTGAGCGTCTCTTGCTTAGTCAATTGTTGGCTAAGTCGGAGTTTAAAAAACAGTTTGAGTGCTTCATTCAGGTTATCGGCCGTTTCAGGCTCCAAAATACGTTGGTTCCGCAATGCTTTAATTCGCTCAAAGGTGTTCTTCTCTTCAATCGCATATTCCAATGACAAGGTGCGAATGCCATGCACGATCGGGAAGATGCCACCACGCTTAATATCCAACCCGTCCTTAGCACTTTTTACGTTACCAAATAGAGTAAGAGGAACAGAAAATTGCAAAGCTGGGCGAGTGAAATCAGACAGAATCAACATGTGATCTTCCATGCTGTCTCTGAGGTGTACTGCAACGGGAGTGAGTAATTCTCGATTACCTGCAACGGCATGAGCGTCACTGAATATCGCTAAGTCCATGATTTGTTCTGGTTGTGCTTTGGTAATCCAACCATCGAGGGTATTGATCCATTCTTGCTGCGTTTTGACCCACTTAGGATTGTTCACCATCACTTTGCCCGGACAGAGTGGATAACCAAGTTGTTGCAAGGTGTGGGTGAGAGATTGCATGACCAGTTCGCACTGTGGCCATTCCAAGCCATCTTCAAGAATGAGGGCATTATCTTGGTCGGTTTTTAGAATTTGCTCTCCACGCCCTTCTGAGCCCAAGACAATCAAACAACAGTGATCATGCAAAGCGGGTGGCACGATAAGCTCAAAGGCTTTCTCAATGATCTGTTCATTGACGGCTGAGATTAACTCCATGATAAAGCGGGTGCGGATACCGTTTTTTAGCAAGCTATCCACTAGCTGACGTTGTCGATTGGAAGCCAAAGCAAGTTCTTCCACACTGCTGGATCTGGCGATGCTTAAAGTGAGTACGTGTGAATGGGTGGAGAAGGCGCTGAGGATCTGAGTCATATCCAGCATCCCCACTGCTTTATTGCCATCACATACCATTAAGCGTTTCATGCGATTACGCGTCATGGTGATCATGGCATTAAACAGAAAATCGCCATCGTCAACGTGATAGACCGGAAACGAAGCGATGTCACTGACCGGTGTATCGAGAGGGTGTCCCTCTAGCATGACTGCGTGGAGCATGTTGGTGCGGGTGATAATGGCGTATGGATGTTCAGAGGGGTGGCGCGTCAGTCGTGGGTCGTCTACGTTTAGCCCCACCAAGGCGGCATCAAGCCCATTCTCTTTGAGAGTTCTGGTGACCTCGCAGATAGGAGTATCGGGTGCTAGCAACATCGGTGGATGGTAAATGCTGCTATCGACTTTAGTCAGAATGAACTCCGCTAAATTCTGTTGTTGCTGCGCGGCTTCAATTAGGGCCTGTCGCTTGGAAAGGTTGTTATCGAAGTAAGCAGCGAATTGGCCATTCTCGTTGTAGAGTTCGAGAAATACGTCTTTGGGCAACAAGTAAGAAAGGGTGTCCTCCAGAGCGACATATTGATGGCGAACGCTTTCTTCGAATAATGAACGGACGTCAAACATGTCATCATTGGCGTAGTGAGCAAATACTTCGCTTTGGTCTTTTGAACGCTCTTCTACCGCTCCTTTAATTATGATGTGCAGATGGTTATTAGTTTGCCCACAAGCCAAAATTACATCTCGAGTTCGGTAATATGCGACATCCAACGATGAACGCAGTCGTGTTTGCTGGGCCTCAGTCAGACGGTTGAACGGTGGAGATTGAATATTGAATTTGTCAGGCATAGAAGTTCCAACGTTAGTTAGGAATACCTTCTAAGTCTGACAAATTTCTCCTTGGAAGCCAGACGACTTTGGTCTAAATCAGCACAAATATAAATCTATTTTAAAGGCGTTATCTCTGATTCTGTGTCATAGGGGAAACGACGAGTTGCTGATTCTTCCCTTTTTCTCTTACCCATTGCGATCCATAATTCGTCGTCCCAAACGTTTTCGTTTGGCTTGTTTCGTTTTTCTAGGATGTCGTGATGTTGAAACCTTCTCCTTATGGCTGGATTTCTCAGTATTTTCTCGGGTTCTTTTTTGCTTATGGTGTCTACTTACCATTTTGGTCGTTGTGGTTTAAAGAGCAAGGTGTCTCTGCGACGGATATCGGCCTGTTGGTTGGTCTTGGTTTGGCGACTCGCTGCGTGGCAAACATAGTGATCACACCGCGCGTACACAAAGTTGAGCGCATAATGCCTGCGTTACGCTGGCTCAGTTTTGCGGCGCTTATTTTTGTTGGTTTCCACTTTTTCAGCGGGGGGAGTTTTTGGTTAATGGCGCTAGTCACGGTGTTGTTTAACCTCTGCTGTGGTCCGATCGTTCCGCTGTCGGATGCGATGGCGAACTACTACGCACGTTTGAAAATGCTCGACTATGGTCGCACACGTTTGTGGGGCTCGATTGCGTTTATTGCGGGATCAACGGTTGTTGGCTATTTAGTCGCGGAATATGGCACCGACATGATTCTGTATACCGCAATGGCAGGCGTGTTTGTTTCTCTACTGCTGGTGATGCGTAATACGAATCCAATGCCAGTGACGCTTGGCGACCAACATGGAGAACGTCCTAAGTTGACCGCACTGCTCACCGATAAACCGGTAATGAAATTTTTGCTGTTGGTGGCGTTAATTCAGGGTAGTCATGCAGCGTACTACGGCTTTAGTGCCATTCACTGGAAAGCCGCCGGACATTCAGAAGACGTGATTGGTTATTTGTGGAGCCTAGGTGTCGCAGCAGAGGTTGCCGTGTTTGCATTGAGCAAGCGACTGTTTACCGGCTGGTCTTTACGCACTCTGTTTTTGCTGGCGGCGGGCGGTGTCATGCTACGCTGGGGGATGACGGCAACGACAACATCATTGGTTGCGCTTGTTGTGGTGCAGTTGCTCCATGGTGTGACGTTTGCTACGGCACATATTGCTGCTATTCAATATATCCAGAACTCGGCCGAAAATAAGATGGTCGCGTTGCAAGCACTGTACAATGCCATCCCGTTAGGCGGCGTGATTGCAACGATGACGGTTATTAGTGGTTGGGGGTATGAACACTGGGGCGCGAATGTGTTCTGGGCCATGGCTGCAATGGGCTTTTGGGCGCTGTTCATCAAGCTTGAGCCTCAAGAGGCTGAGTTGCATGTGATTGACTTATCAGCGAAAGTGCAAGATACACAGAATTAAGCTTCTGTGACAGAGATTAAAAACTAACCTTTGTCTCTGTTGAGAAAGCAGTGTTAAATAAAACCTCTCTTTAGTGGAGAGGTTTTTTTATGACAGTAAGAAAGGATATCGGATGCAAGGATGGCTAGTGATTCCCGTTTCTTTGGCGTATTTAGGAGTCCTATTTTTAATCGCTTGGTACGGTGACAAACAGAAGAGGTGGTTAGCGCGTTGGCGACCTTGGATCTACAGTTTGTCGATTGCGGTCTACTGCACATCATGGACCTTTTATGGCACTGTCGGGCAGGCGAGCACGAACCCTTGGTCTTTTTTACCGATCTACATCGCACCGATTTTGGTTTTTACCATTGGTTGGCGTGTGCTGGCGCGGTTGATCTTGATTGCTAAGCGTGAGCACATTACTTCTATTGCTGATTTTATCGCGGCTCGTTACGGCAAGTCCCAAGGGGTAGCTGTCGCGGTCACCTTGATTGCTGTGGCGGGTATTTTGCCTTATATCGCTTTGCAGTTGCGTGGCATCACGATGGGGCTAGAAATCATAGCCCCTGGCTTCGCCGCTAACTTAGATCATCAGAATTTCAGTGTCTCTTGGTTTGTCGTTGGGGCATTAGCAATCTTTACCATGTTATTTGGTACTCGCCATATTGATAATACTGAGCATCATCGCGGCATGATGATGGCGATTGCGTTTGAGTCGGTAATTAAGCTGGTGGCATTTCTTACGGTGGGCGTGTTTATTGTTTGGCTCGCATTGGACACGGAGAGTGTGAGTCTGACAGACATCGCTGCTCAGACGTATCAATCTCCCAATATTCCGACGCTGCTTATTCATACCGTATTAACCATGCTGGCTATTGTCTGCCTACCTCGCCAATTTCATACCATGGTGGTGGAAAATGAGCGCGCTCAAGACCTCCACGTCGCTCGTTGGCTGTTTCCTTTATATCTCGTTTTGATGGGCGCTTTTGTGCTGCCAATAGCATGGGTGGGGCAAGGGTTATTAAGCGGCAGTCCTGCAGATACCTATGTGATTAGTGTTCCCATGGCGGTAGGGGCAAGCGATATTGCCTTACTGGCTTTCTTAGGGGGAACCTCTGCTGCAAGTGGGATGGTGATTGTCTCGACTATTGCATTAGCGATCATGGTATCGAATGATCTCGTGATGCCGCTGATCTTGCGTCGCATGCGGCTAGCGCAGCGCAGCCATCATCACTTTTCTGAGCTGTTATTGCGAATTCGTCGTGCGCTAATTTTGCTCCTGTTGATTGGTGCATGGGGGTTTTACCAGGCGTTAGATAGTATCCACTCACTTTCCGCAATCGGCTTCCTCTCTTTTGCGGCTATCACTCAATTTGCTCCGTCACTGATTGGTGGTATGTATTGGCGTCAGGGAAACAAAAAAGGCGTCTATGTCGGACTTTTAGTGGGCTTCACCATTTGGTTGATCACGTTGATGAGCCAAACCGACATGTTGGCTGGGGACGCCAGTAATAATTTGTTGATTTGGCTTATCACACCGCCAGAGCTGTTGGCTGATTTTGATATTGCTGTGTCGGACTGGGGCATGATTCTTAGCGTGGTTGCGAATGCGGTGTGTTTTGTTGCCGTTTCACTGGCGACGCGGCCAAGCATAAGTGAACGCTTACAATCGGCATCGTTTGTGGGTACCCCGTTGCCGGAAAGTGAAAACATCAGTTTATATCAAAGCCGAGTGACGGTCAGTGAATTGGAGATGCTGGCTTCCCGCTTTGTTGGCCGAAAGCGAGTGAAATTAGCGTTTAAAGCTTATTGGGATCAGCAGCGAGAAGAATTGCTACCAAACCAGCAAGCTCCATCTTCCCTGATTCGTCATACTGAGCGCGTGCTTGCGGGCGTGTTCGGAGCCTCTTCTGCTAAGTTAGTACTTACTTCCGCCTTACAAGGCAGGAATATGCAGCTAGAAGAAGTGGCGACTATCGTTGATGAAGCGTCTGAGTTGTACGATTTCAGTCGTGGATTACTGCAAGGTGCGATTGAACATATTGGCCAGGGCATTGCGGTGGTTGATAAGCAATTACGGCTAGTGGCGTGGAATCAACGTTATTTAGAGTTGTTTGAGTTCCCTCCTGGATTGATTCAGGTTGGGCGTCCTATTGCCGATGTGATTCGCCACAATGCTGAGCAGGGTTTGTGTGGCCCCGGAGACCCTGAAGGGCATGTTCGGCGGCGTGTATATCACCTTGAGCAAGGAACGCGACATACTTCTTCTCGTGTCCGCCCTGATGGTCGAGTCATTGAAGTGCAAGGTAACCCGATGCCGGGGGGCGGTTTTGTGATGAGTTTTACTGACATCACCGTGTTTCGCGATGCTGAGCAGGCACTCAAAGACGCCAATGAAACCCTTGAAGAACGCGTTCGCGTACGTACCCGTGAGTTAGAGCAGTTGAACAAACAACTGGTGGCTGCAACACAACGCTCGGAGCATGAATCACAATCTAAGTCGCGCTTTTTAGCCGCGGTAAGCCACGACTTGATGCAGCCATTGAATGCGGCGCGTCTGTTTGCTTCTTCACTGTCGGAAGTTGCCAAAGACAGTGAAACCCAACAACTGTCTACTCATATCGAGAGTGCGTTGGAAGCAGCAGAGGACTTAATTGGTGATTTGCTCGATATTTCGCGCTTAGAATCGGGCAAATTGGATGTGAATGTGTATGGTTTCGCGGTCAATGATGTCTTAGCAAACCTAAATGCCGAGTTCAGTGCCCTTGCTAAACAGCAAGGCATTGAGTTCACCATGATCCCATCTTCCATGATGGTGAAATCAGACCCGAAATTGCTGCGTCGGGTGGTACAGAATTTTCTCACCAATGCGTTTCGTTATAGCCCAAATGGCAAAGTAGCACTCGGTGTACGTCGTGTCCAAGGGCGAGTGCGTATTGAGGTGTGGGACAACGGAATGGGTATTGAAGAAGAGAAGCAGCAAGAGATTTTTGAGGAGTTCAACCGAGGCACTCAGGTACGCTCTGATCAAGGTCTAGGGTTGGGATTGGCTATCTCAAAAGGTATCGCGCAAGTGCTTGGACATGAGATCTCAATGCGGTCTTGGTTTGGAAAAGGCAGTGTATTCTCCATTACTTTAGACAAGGCGGAGAAGGCGCACATTCAACCGGTTAAAGCGGTGAAGAGTGCACAGTCTGACTTGATCCATATCCGGGTTCTGTGTGTCGACAATGAGCCCGATATCTTGGTTGGTATGGAAAATTTGCTCTCGCGCTGGGGCTGTGACATTCGTATTGCGACTGATATCGTCGAGAGTCTTAAAGCTTTGGAAGATAATTGGGTACCTGATGTCATTTTCTCTGATTACCGTCTTGATAATGGACGTACAGGCTTGGAAGTATTACAGCAGTGTCGTTTGCGACTCGGTAATGGCTTTGAAGGGGTGATCATCAGCGCAGACTGCACGGACGATATGCTTGATGGCATCAAAGCCAATGGTTTTAGCTTTATGGCCAAACCTGTTAAGCCTCTGAAGTTGCGCTCAGTCTTAAACAGAATTACCTAATAAAAGACCTCCGTTCGGAGGTCTTTTATTGGTGTGAAGTTAGTCAGAGTTATTCCGTAAATAGGGTTTCGTACTTCACGAATGCGGTCTGAGTCTCTCCGTAATAGAGTGAGCCGTTAGCCTGAATTGCAACCCTGAGCCAACTTTCTGCAGAGGCTGGTGTTGGTAAAGTGATGTACCAATTCTGGCCTGCATTATCAGCACGTGTCATATCAATAGGTTGAGCATTCTGCTCTTGGCTATCGACCAGAGAAACTTTTACCCCTTCAAGCGGGTAGGCAGCATTAAGCGACAGTTCTAAGCCGTCTTGAGTGAACTTTTCAGAGCGAAACTTAACCTTGAAATCACCATTCACCATTTCGCACAATCCACTGGTATAGCGACAATTGGATTTACCCACCAGCTTGTAGCTCTGACCTTCTTCAGCGGCATGAGGCTTTTCACTCAACGCCATATCAGTACCGAAATAGGCGATCAGGGAAAGAATTGGCGCAATCAACAGGGCGAGAATAAAGTGCTTGTTCTTAAACATTTTGGCTTCCTTGCTACAACGTTATACCTAAGCAACCTCTAGGAGCTGAATAAAATGTTCTAAAGTTGCTTGGGTATACTTGGTTACGTTAACCTAATTTTGCGAATAAAAAAGCCCCAAAAGGGGCTTTTGGGATTTGAGTTAAGCTTTAGTGATCAACCGCACTACCAGCACCGACTGGTACACGTACGTGCTCGACCAGGTCTTTCACTTCTTGCGGTGTTTCTGCCGTCACTCTCGACACAGCGAATGCCACGATGAAGTTAAACATAGCCCCGATGGCGCCAAATGCATTAGGCTCAATACCGAAGAACCAGTTGCTGCCCCAGCTTTGTAGGTATTTCCACTCAGGGATAAACAGAATACCTTTGTGCTGGAATACGTAGAATAGCGTGATACTGATACCCGCAACCATACCTGCGATCGCGCCTTCTTTGTTGATGCCTTTGCTAAAGATACCCATCATCAATGCTGGGAAGATAGAGGAACCAGCCAGACCAAATGCTAGCGCAACAGTACCCGCAGCAAAGCCCGGTGGATTGAGGCCGAGATAGCCTGCGAACGCAATGGCCACGGCCATAGAGATTCGACTTGCAAGCAGTTCTTTCTTCTCGGAAATTCTTGGGTTAATCACGCCTTTGATTAAGTCATGAGAGATGGCGGACGAGATAGCCAACAATAGACCCGCTGCAGTAGACAGTGCTGCTGCCAGACCGCCCGCGGCAACCAGTGCGATAACCCAGTTAGGTAACTTCGCAATCTCAGGGTTCGCCAATACCATGATGTCACGGTCAACTTTCAGCTCGTTGGTAGCCGGGTTCGAGGTGTACTCAATCAGACCGTCACCATTCTTATCATCAAAGCCTAGCAGACCAGTTTTTTCCCAGTTCTTGAACCAGTCTGGACGCTCGTCATAAGCAAGGTGCTGACCTGGTGCAGGGTTAACCGTGTCCATTAGGTTTAGGCGTGCCATCGCTGAAACAGCTGGTGCTGTAGTGTACAGAATTGCGATGAAAAAGAGTGCCCAACCTGCTGACGTACGCGCATCTCGAACCTTAGGTACCGTAAAGAAGCGGATAATTACGTGTGGTAGACCTGCAGTACCAATCATTAGAGACATGGTGTACACAAACATGTTTAGCGTGTCACCGCGAACGGATGTGGTGTATTCACTAAAGCCGAGTTCGGTCACCACTTGGTCAAGCCTATCGAGTAGATAGACATCGGTGCCGGAGATGGTACTACCTAAACCGATTTGTGGTAGAGGGTGGCCAGTTAACTGCAGAGAGATAAAGATTGCAGGGATAGTGTAAGCTAAAATGAGTACGCAATACTGAGCAATCTGCGTGTAGGTGATGCCTTTCATCCCGCCCATTACCGCGTAGATGAATACGATACACATACCGATACCAAGGCCTGTCGCGTAGTCGACTTCGAGGAAACGACCGAATGCGACACCAACGCCTTTCATCTGACCGATAACGTAAGTCACTGATGCGATGATCAGACATATTACTGCCACAATACGTGCTGCGTTTGAGTAAAAGCGCTCACCGATAAACTCTGGTACGGTAAATTTGCCAAATTTACGTAGGTAAGGCGCAAGTAGCATCGCCAGCAAAACGTAACCGCCAGTCCAGCCCATCAAGAAGACGCTGCCGCCATACCCCATAAAGGCTATCAAACCCGCCATAGAGATAAACGATGCCGCTGACATCCAGTCGGCTGCGGTTGCCATGCCGTTAGCGACAGGGTTTACACCGCCACCTGCAACATAGAATTCTTTCGTTGAGCCAGCGCGCGCCCAAATGGCAATCCCGATGTAAAGGATGAAGGTCGCACCAACCACTAGGTAGGTAATAGTTTTCAAATCCATCTGAGTTACTCCTTACTCATCATCTACGCCGAATTCACGGTCAAGTTGGCGCATTCTCCACGCGTAGTAGAAAATAATACCTAGGAAGGTGTAGATGGAGCCTTGTTGAGCAAACCAGAAACCTAGCTTGTATCCACCTAATTGAAATTGATTAAGTACGTCGACAAATAAAATGCCGCAGCCAAAAGACACGACGAACCAGATAACCATTAGGCTTATCATGATTTTTACGTTCTTGTCCCAATAGGCTTTGGCTCGTTCTTCGCTTTCAAATGCCATTGCCGTCTCCTTACGATTGGTATTGTTGTTAATAAAATGTTTCAACATGTACATTAGCAAGGTGTTGGCAAGAACTCTTTTCAACTTTAGTCGCGACGATAAAAAGAAAAAACGCCCATATTTAGGGCGTTTGAGCGTATAGGCGGATAAAAGTGTGCTGTTAATGCGCTGTTAAATTAGCCAAAGGTCTAAGAGTTTGGCTCATCAGGTATAAAAATCTTTAACCCCTAGCCATAAATTGTTTAGCGCAGCCGCTAAGAGGATCAGTCCCATAACACGGCTGATGATGGCGGCGCCGACATTGGCAATGACTTTTTGAATGGTATTCGCACCTAATAGCAGAAGCAGAGTCACTAATAGCACCACCACAATCATGACACCTGCCGTCATGGCTTGATCGATAATAGCGTTGCGATTGTTGTCGGTCAGCATGACGATCGCCATCATTGCGCCAGGAGAAGCGATCGATGGGATCGCGAGTGGGTAAACCGCAAGATCCGCGAGATCGGAGTGAATGACGTCTTGAGACAGTTTGGTTTCTTGATCCGGCTTAGACTCACCAAAAATCATAGTGAGAGCAAACAGGAGTAACACTAATCCTCCGCCGCTTGGAATGCGGGAAGCGGAATTTGCATGGCTTCTAGCAATAACTGACCAGCAATGAGCAAGAATAGCAACACACCAGTTGAAATGGCGATGGCTTTAAGAGCGACCAATCGGCGCTACTTCACCGTTAGATGCTGAGTTTGGGATAGGTAGACAGGCACAGAGCCAATAGGATCGATGACGGCCCAGAGAACAACAAATTGCGTAATGAGAATACTTAGCAAAGTATGGCCTCCCAGAGTTAGGTGATTAACTGAGGGATGAAAAAACGGCTTGGTGCAGCCTTTATATTTTCCATTTTATGGTCTGCTGTTCTTTGTGCGTCATATTCATGTGAATTGGGTCTATTTTTACTGCTCAGGTTCCATTTGCTGCAGCAGGATGACCGCTTGAGTACGGTTCTTGACGCCCAGTTTGCGGAAAATCGCCGTCATATGTGCTTTGATCGTAGCCTCTGAGACATTGAGTTCATAGGCAATTTGCTTGTTAAGCAAGCCATCTGACAGCATGCCAAGCACCTTGTATTGTTGAGGTGTCAGGGCGGCAATTTTCTCGGCTAAATCATTACATGCGGCGTTGTTAGTGATGAGTCCTTCGGGGAAAAATGGGTCGCCATTTAGAACTTGGTTGAGCGCACTTACCAGTTCACGCATGTCACTCGACTTGGGAATAAAACCAAAAGCGCCATGGCTTTTCACTTGGGTTACTATTGCGGGTTCTTCGCTGGCAGACACGACAACGATAGGAAGATCTGGGTATTCTGCACGTAAGTGGATCAGGCCAGACATACCATTTGCTCCCGGCATCTTTAGATCTAGCAATACCAAATCAGGTTCTTCTTCTTTTTCCAACAATGCGAGTAACGCACTCAACGAGTCTGCCTCGAGAAGATTGGCACCACTCACTGCCATGTGCACGGATTGGAACAAGGCATTGCGGAACAGTGGGTGATCATCAGCGATGATAATGGTGTAGGTCGAATCCATGACGTTAAACACTTTTGCTAGTTTAGTTAAAAGAATTATTGTCCACCTTTAAGAGGGTGGACAATATTTATCCATTAAAAGTCTGAACTAAATCGACTTTTATTAGAAAATTCGCATATAAACGCCAGTTTCCCAATTTTATTTGGGTAATAAAAAACGCCAGTGAAAAAGTGGCTGGCGTTTGATGTGTCACGAACCGATTTGGTTGATGTGTTCTAAGAAGGGCTGTGCAGCCATAAAACCAGTCAGGCGTGCGTTTGAAATGTGTTTTCCGCTGGCATCCCAGAATTCAATGGTCGGCAAACCAAGCACATTCATACGTTTAAGTAGCTCAATATCCTGAATCTGGTTTTTGGTGACATCAGCTTGCAACAGAACAAAGCTTTTCAACTTGGGTTCGACACTTGGGTCGTGGAACGTGTATTTCTCAAATTCCTTGCATGCCACACACCAGTCGGCGTAGAAGTCGAGCATCACAGGTTTGCCTGCCTGTTTCGCCAGAGCAAGTTGTTCTTCCAATTCTGCTACGGTTGCGACACGAGTAAAGCTCACTGTCGCTTGGTGTGTTTGTGTGGCGGAGCCACCAAACCAGTAGCTCAATGCGGGTTGTGCGGAAGCAAACAAACCTAGTACGGCGATGATGCCCACGGCACTTTGCTTCCAGCCGCCAAATTCCAAGCTGTTCTTGATGTGGTAAAGCCAGCCAAAAGCCGCAATGCCCAATGCTGACCATAATGCGGTTGCCCATATCTCTGGCAAGATACGTTCAAGCAAGAAGATAGGCGCCGCTAGTAGAATGAATCCAAATAGTGTCTTAACGCGATTCATCCAACCGCCTGTTTTGGGGAGCAGCTTGTTGCCGAATACGGCCACTAAAATCAGTGGAATGCCCATCCCCATCGCCAGTGCGTAAAGTGCAATACCACCGGTGAGTAAGTCGCTGCTTTGTGCCACGTAAAGGAGCGCGCCAGACAGTGGCGCCGTGGTACAAGGTGAACATACCAGGCCTGAAATCGCACCCATCGCGAACACGCCTGCGCTGCTACCACCTTGTTGCTTGTTGCTTAGGTTGTTTAACCAAGTCTGCACGCCGCTTGGTAGTTGCAGGTTATATACCCCAAACATGGACAGAGCGAGCACCACGAATAACACACTCAAACCAATCAACACATAAGGGTGCTGCATCGCCGCTTGGAACTGCATGCCCGCAGATGCTACCACAAGGCCAAGTAGGGTGTAAGTCAGCGCCATGCCTTGCACGTAAACAAACGATAGACCAAGCGCGCGACGTTGGCTTAGCTTGCCGCTACCTAACACGATACTGGTGAGGATCGGGTACATAGGCAGTACGCAAGGTGTGAATGCCAAACCTACCCCTAACGCTAAAAACAGCATCGGTGTCCACCAGTTGTCCGCGAGATGTGCGGCTAGGTTATCTTGTTCGGTTACTGGTGTCGTTGATATTGTGACAGAAGTTGGCTGCTCAATTGCTGGTGGTGTTGCTGTAGGTGCTTGTTCAGTCGTCGATGCATTTGGATCCGAGCCTGATCCCGTTGAAGTAAACGCACTGATAGGAATCACGCGCGTTTCTGGTGGGTAACAAAAGCCAGCTTTCGCACAACCTTGGTATTGAACCACCACACGTGCACCTTCTTGCCAGTTTTGTAGGGGCACATTGACAAACAGTGGGTCAGTATAAATGTGAACATCACCGAAGAACTCATCTTTATGTGGTGTGCCGTTTTCTATTTTTAGTTTACCAAGAGAAACGTTCTCGCCCGCAATGGACAAACGCTCTTGATACAGGTAATAACCCTCGCGAACTTGCCAATCTAACAATAGTTTGTCGTTTTGCTGATAGAAGTTAAAAGGAAAAGCCTGATCAACGGAGACAAAGCTGTCGTTGCTGTTGCCAAAGGTGCTGTTTTGGCTACTCCCAAACTGATCGTTACCAAATAAGGCCAGTGATGGTGTGGAAAAAGTAATAAGCCCTATGAGTAAAACGGAAAGTAATACGCGCATAAAAAGTTTAATTCATCTTAGATAATTGCCGTTAGTGTAACTCAATCAGACCTGCTGACTAGTCATTAAGTTTCACGGAAATGAAGATTTATTAAGCGATAAGTGTAAATTCAAGGAAATGAAAAAAGGGAGCCGAAGCTCCCTGAGTAAGACTCTGTTTCTATTAGAGCAGTAGGCCACCAAATGCGAAGCCAAGCGCTACCGCTGACGCGATGGTTGCAACACCTGGCACGAAGAATGGGTGGTTGAATACGTACTTACCGATGCGAGTCGAGCCCGTGTCGTCCATCTCAACCGCGGCAAGTAGCGTTGGGTAAGTCGGTAGTACGAATAGCGCACTTACGGCTGCAAAAGACGCAACTGCGGTTAATGGCGCGACACCGATGGCTAGTGCTGCTGGCATTAGTGCAACCGTCGTTGCACCTTGAGAGTAAAGTAGCATCGATGCGAAGAATAGAACAAGTGCTAGCATCCATGGGTAGTCAGCCAGTAGAGCACCGGCGACTTCTTTGATGTCATCAACGTGCGCGTTAACGAACGTCGAACCTAGCCATGCCACACCAAGAACACACACACATGCAGTCATACCAGAGCGGAATGTTGCTGCCGATGGAATTTTGTCGGCATCAATCTTACAGCTCAATACGATCGCAGCCGCTGCCGCAAGCATCACGGTCATGATTGCTTCGTTACGACCTAGAGCAGGGTTCTCGATTAGGCCAATAGAGCCAGAGATTACTGCCGCATAGCACACGACTAGTGCGATTGCGCCAAGGAAGATGAATGTCGCCTTTTTCGCCGTCGGTAGGATTTCACGCTTAGCTTCAGTACTCAGCTTGATTAGCCCGCTTTCTAGACGATGTTGGTACTCAGGATCATCTTTAAGTTCACAGCCCATGAAGTTCGCGACGAATGCACCGATCATACAAGCGATAAACGTTGTTGGGATACAGATAGCCAGTAGTGTTAGGTAGTCTACGCCAAACGGATGCAGCATTGCTGCAAACGCAACAACGGCCGCTGAAATTGGCGACGCTGTGATCGCGATTTGCGACGCGACTACCGCGATAGATAGTGGACGAGAAGGACGAACGCCTTGGCCTTTTGCTACTTCTGCAATGACAGGCAGAGTAGAGAATGCCGTATGACCTGTACCGGCCATAAGTGTCATTAGGAATGTCACGATAGGTGCGTAAAAAGTGATGCGTTCTGGATGTTTACGCAAAAAGTCTTCCGCAACCTGTACCATCCAATCTAAACCACCAGCGACCTGCATTGCCGCAATGGCGGTAATGACAGACATGATGATCAGAATTACATCGACAGGGATGTAAGACTGGCTTGTCGGAACACCTAGGATTATAGACAACGCAATGACCCCGGCACCACCAGCAAAACCAATGCCGATACCACCGATCCTTGCCCCCAAATAAATGAAGAGCAGAACCACGAAGAGTTCGACCATTACCATATTGATACCTCTTTTTAGTTTTTTATTGATCCTGATTTTGTGAACACTTGAGCTGATGTAAGTGTTTAGAAAATCAGAATCGCCGTGGCTCACAGTAATAAAGCTTAGAAAAAGTGTGGCTAACCGTTTAGAAGCCTAAAAAAGGGTCCCGTATGGGACCCATTATTCAATAATATTACTCGTAGCGTTTCGCTTTATAAGTCGGATGCATGAAGTTTTCAACCGATAAGATGTCATCTAGCTCTTCCGCCGTTAATAAACCGCGTTCTAGAACCACATCACGTACGCTCTTACCTGTTTCTGCACAGATCTTACCTACCATATCGCCTTCGTGGTGGCCGATGTATGGGTTTAGGTAAGTCACGATTCCGATAGAATTGTAGACGTAGTTCTCACAAACTTCTTTGTTCACCGTGATGCCATCGATACATTTGTCACGTAGGTTCACACACGCGTTATGTAGCAGAGAGATAGACTCAAACACACTTTGTGCGATCACTGGCTCCATGACGTTTAGCTGTAGCTGGCCGCCTTCTGCTGCGAAAGAAACCGTGTTGTCGTTACCGAGAACTTTGAAGCAAACTTGGTTTACTACTTCTGGGATCACTGGGTTTACTTTCGCTGGCATGATTGAAGAACCAGCTTGCATTTCTGGTAGGTTCAGCTCGTTTAAACCTGAACGTGGACCAGAAGAAAGTAGACGAAGGTCGTTGCAGATCTTCGATAGTTTTACGGCTAGACGTTTTAGTGCACCGTGCGTCATTACGTAAGCACCGCAGTCAGACGTTGCTTCGATTAAGTCTTCTGCTGCAACCACTTCTAGGCCCGTTACTTCAGCTAGGTGTTTCACCGCTAGTGCTTGGTAACCTGTTGGTGCGTTTAGACCGGTACCGATCGCCGTTGCACCTAGGTTGATTTCTAGTAGTAGCTTAGACGTGTAATCTAGTGCACGAATCTCTTCGTTTAGTGTGACTGCCCATGCGTGGAACTCTTGACCCACCGTCATAGGAACCGCATCTTGAAGCTGAGTACGGCCCATCTTCAAGATATTTTTGAATTCTTGAGCTTTAAGTTCGAACGCGCCTTTTAGGTATTCGATCGCTTCCATCAACTGGTGAACACTGTTGTACACCGCGATACGGAAACCCGTTGGGTACGCACAGTTAGTTGATTGGCTCTTGTTTACGTGATCGTTCGGGTTGATGAACTGGTACTGGCCTTTTTCCTTGCCCATCAGTTCAAGCGCAACGTTGGCGATAACTTCGTTCGTGTTCATGTTCACTGACGTGCCCGCACCACCTTGGAATACGTCTGATGGGAACTGATCCATGCACTTACCTGTTTCAAGGATCAAATCACACGCTTCAAGGATGTAGTTTGCTACGTCTTTTGGAATCGCACCTAGCTCTTTGTTTGCTAATGCCGCCGCTTTCTTGGTCATCACCATGCCGCGAACAAATTCAGGCACGTCAGAAATGGTGCTGCTAGAGATATTAAAGTTTTCGATCGCGCGAAGCGTGTGGATGCCGTAGTAAGCATCAGCAGGGACGTGACGTTGACCTAATAGATCTTCTTCGATACGAGTGGCTTGGTTTGCTGTTTTTGGAGCATCAGATAGGGTAGCCATAACAGGATCCTTAGATGATAATTCTGACAATGAAGTTATTTATTAGCCATTTCTGCAGTATAGAGTCCATTCATCAGAGTTTTTGGCTGGAAAATCCGTCCTGACTTATGTTGAACATGATACTGTACCTAGCGCATAAAAATAGTAACTAGATCACCTTTTTCGTTTTTGACACGTCAATAATTTGCAAAGTATGAATGGGATGTTAATAACCATTTGTAGGTAGAGGTTTTATCTCGATAAGCTTGGACTTCAATAGTGTTAAGTTTTTAATTTTCAATAGCTTACATTAACATGTGCGCATCCATTCTTTCTCTTTGTTGCTGTGCATCAGCGCCTAATTCGATAGGGCGTATCTTTCAATTCATTCCCTTGAACATGAACACGCTTTTTTACAACGATTTGTTTGAGCTTAGTACGGCTTTGCCATTACACTGAATTCAACAAAGGAGGGCATGTGTTTCCTATCTTATTATTGGCGTTTATTTTCGTCCCGATCATTGAGATTGGCTTATTTATTCAGGTGGGAGGCTTTTTAGGTCTCTGGCCTACGATTGCATTGGTGCTCATCACGGCGTTTGTCGGCGCGTCATTAGTACGCAGCCAAGGCATTCAGACGATGATGTCGGTACAAGGGCGTCTAGAGAAAGGTGAGCTACCTGCACAGCAAATTTTTGAAGGTGTAATGCTGGCAGTGGCAGGTGTACTGCTATTAACCCCAGGTTTTATGACTGACGCGTTAGGTATGATTGTGCTATTACCTGCGCCGCGCGTGGCGCTGGCTAAGTACTTAATGAGTAAGATGGTGGTGAAGACCATGAATGGTGGTGGCTTCCACGCGAATTACTCAAATCAAGATCCATTTGAGCAAGACCCATTTCGTCGTGACCCGTTTGATTCCAAGTCGGATAACGGCAATACCTTTGAAGGTGAGTACGAACGCAAAGACGACGATGACCGCAATAAGCTAAATTGATAACGGTACAGCTCGTAGAAAAGTAAAAGGGCGCATGATGCGCCCTTTTTTGTATCTTCAGTTTGTGTTGCTTTATAGTGCGCCTTCAAAGCCCATTTGACGCCATGCTTCAAACGCAATGATCGCCACCGCGTTCGATAAGTTTAGGCTACGTGCATCTGGCATCATCGGAATGCGGATTCGTTGTTCCATCGGCAGACTATCAATCACTTCAGCAGGCAAGCCGCGAGTCTCTGGACCAAACATGAGTACGTCACCAGTTTGGTATTGTGGATCTACGTGATGACCGGTCGTTTTTGTAGTACAAGCGAATAGGCGGTAGTTACCTTGTTTCTCTTTGTCTAGGTATGCCAAGAATGCTTGATAGCTCTTATGGCGGGTTACTCGCGCCAAATCGTGGTAATCCAACCCTGCGCGGCGAACTTTCTTCTCTTCCAGATCGAAACCAAGTGGCTCAATCAGGTGAAGATTCGCACCACAGTTAGCACACAGGCGAATGATGTTGCCGGTGTTCGGCGCGATTTCTGGTTCGTATAGAGCGATATCAAACATGGTAATGAATTCGATTGGTTAAAAGAGAAGGGCAGTATATACCTAACTGCTATTGGTATGCATTAGAGAGATGAGCGACGAACGTATTCAGTCGCTCAAATTGTTAGTTGAATAACGGGAGCTCGATCGTGACTCGCAGACCGCCTAACGGACTGCGACTGGCCACGATCGAGCCACTGTGCTGACGAATCGCACTCTCGGTGATGGTTAAGCCTAGTCCCGTTCCTCCTGAGTGACGATCACGAGCAGTAGAGACGCGATAAAACGGGCGGAATATTGCATCCAATTCATCTTCAGGCACTCCATCACCATTATCATCGACGGTAATTTTTAGTGTATCAACGTGGTCTTGAATATCGACGTTTACTTGGTCTTTTCCATAATAAACCGCATTACGGATGATGTTCTCAACGGCGCTCATAAGCAGCTTTGGATTACCAGAAATGGTGCGGTCAGGTAAATCTGAATAGCTGAGCGTCTTGTCCATTTGCTCGGCTTCAAATTGAGCATCCTTGATGATCTCTTCCCATAAGCTGGCAATCGGCTGAGTCTCACGGTTCATATGACTGTTCACTTGCATGCGAGAGAGCTCGAGCAGCTCTGCGATCATCTGTTCAAGGCGCTGTGCTTCGGTGTCAATTCGGATTAACTCAGGGCTTTCACCTTGCTTTCTTGTAGCCAGTGCACTTGCCATTCGTAGGCGAGTCAGTGGTGAGCGTAATTCATGGGAAATATCAGACAACAAACGTTGCTGACCGGAAATCATCTGATTTACCGCTTCAACCATTTGATTAAAGCTCGCTCCTGCTTGACGAAATTCGGTGGTGCCTTTTTCAAGGTTTGGGTCGATAACAAACTCCCCTTTTGCCACACGCTGGGCGGCCGTTTCCAATCGACGTGCGGGCTGGCTTAATGCCCATGCTAGCCACAACAATAGTGGTGTACTCGCCGCCATCACCGCCAATAGTAGCTGCAATGGATGATCAAACAGACGCAACATGATTGGCGGTGGCTGATTCCACTTAAACCCAACGTACATCAAGAGGTCGGAGCCTGCGAGTTGAATCGGCATTGGCCCTGCAATCATATAGTGACCATAAAGTTTTTGCTTTGGCTGTTTTTGATCGTCAATGCTGGTGACAAAGTTTTGCATCGCACGCATGCGAAAATCGCTACTCTCTGCTGAGGTCAGCACGTTTCCATCGTAATCAGAAAAGAACACTTGTGGGCGAGGATCATGCTTGCTAGGGCGATGGCCTTCGACGCTAAATAGGATTTTTCCGAGATTCTTTTCTTTTTGGTACTTCTTTTCAATGCGATCGCGGATTTCAATCATGCGCAGATAGTGATCTTGTGGGATATCGCGAGCTTTACGTGGATCCAAATGGGGCAATGACAGTACGGCCATTAAAACCAAAAACATGGTGAACCAAAAGATGGCAAAGATGCGTCCATACAAGCTATTTATCTTCGGCAGTTTGAAGCGTGACGAGCGCATTAATCCTCCTCAATCAACATGTAACCACGCCCACGTAGGGTTTTAATCCTTGGTTTACCATTGCTTTTATCTGGCAATTTCTTACGTAGGTTAGATACGTGCATATCAATAGCGCGGTCGAAAGCTGCCAAGCGCTTACCAAGCACATCGAGACTCAGTGTCTCTTTGGTCAGTATTTGCCCTGGGTTTTGCACAAAGTGGGTTAGTAGAGCGAATTCTGTGGTGGTTAAGTCCATTAGTGCGTTGTCGCAGTACGCTTCTTGTTTGCCTGGGTAGAGTTTGATTTCTTGGTACTCAATGCAGTCACTATTTTTAGCGCTTTTTTGTGTGCTGCTGGTACGGCGTAAAATCGCACGGATACGCGCCAGCAATTCACGATCACTAAAAGGCTTAGGTAGGTAATCGTCCGCGCCAAGCTCTAGGCCGATCACACGATCAATTTCTTCGCCTTTCGCCGTTAACATCAATACCGGCGTTTCCCAGCTTTCACGTAAGCGTTTTAGGGTTTCCATTCCATTGAGTTTCGGCATCATGACGTCGAGTAAGATAAGATCGATCTCGCTACTCATGGCCATTAAACCTGCTTCGCCATCATTGGCTTCAGTGACGTCAAAACCTTCAAAGCTTAGCACTTCTTTTAGCAAGCTAGTTAGCTCGGTATCGTCATCAATCAAAAGAATGTTTGCCATTTAAGTACCTACTAATCATTCATAGTTGTTCTAATATTACATTGTTATGAGAGTCTGCGAAGCGCCTGAAAATGACTCTTTACGATTATTTACTCTGTTTATGTCTCTTTACTGCATGTACTCAAGATTATTGAGCATGTGGAGAGTTCATCAGTGAATAAAATAAGGAATGTACTTATGAAACGTCTTAAAAGCCGTACTATTGAGATGCTGATACTTCCCTTAGTATTTGCATCGACTAGTGCCATAGCCGATAGCCATGAGCAAGAGTATGATGAAAAATTCCATGACAAATGTGGTATTTCGATGAATTTGGATCGCGGAATGGTGCATCAACTCGATTTAACGGATGAACAAAAAGCGAAGCTAAAATCGATACGAGAAGCGCATAAGCAGGAGAAGAAGCAGACTAATGTTAATCGAAAGGTGGAGCAAAAGGAGCGACATCAGAGAATGCAAGCGATCGTATTAGAGAGTGAGTTTAACCACGCAAAAGCAAACGGGTTTGCTCAAGAGGTGGCCGCGATACAAGCTGAACGAAGTGTTCAAATGATGAAGAATAAACATGAGATGCTGAGCGTATTAACGACGGAACAAAAAGCGAAATTTGTGCAGCTTCAAGATGACCGCCAAAAAGAGTGCAGTAATAAAAGACACCAACGCAATGATTCGAATATGGCTGAATAATGCGTCAAAGCCTCTTTTATATTCTTAATGTACTGATGAGTGTCTGTCACTTACTTCTGGTTTGAACAGGTAACTGGAGCGACCAGGTATTTTCCTTTTATGACGAGAGAGGAAAAATTAATAAAATAGGCCTTTACGCTTATTTACGCTCCTTATACGTTGCTTTACCTGGCAGGTCGTATTCTACACTTAAGTGCTGTGAGAGCAGCTCAATAGAATGACTAACCTGTGTAAGGAATCAAATTATGAAATCTGCAAAAAAATTAGTACTAGCTGCTGTTATCCTACCACTTACTCTAGGTGCAGCGAGCGCATTTGCATTCGGTGGTAAAGATCATCACAAAGGCCCTCGCGGTGAGTGTGGCCAGGGTATGGATCGCGACTTTATGCGTCAACTAGACCTAACGGATGCACAAAAAGATAAGCTAAAAGAAATGCGTAAAGCAAACAAAGCGGACATGAAAGCCAACTATGCAGAGCATCACCAAGCTCGCACGGCAGAACGTCAAGCCCATCACGCGAAAATGCAAGCATTGCTGTTGGCTGATAACTTTGACGAGGCAGCTGCAAACGACCTAGCAAAAGAGATGGTTGAGAAGCAAACTGAGCGCCGCGTGAAGATGATGGAGAAAAAGCACCAGATGCTGAGCGTTCTGACACCTGAGCAAAAAGTGAAATTTGTTGAACTTCAAAAAGAGCGTCAACAAGAGTGTGGTGAAAAAATGCAAAAGCGCATGCAAAAACACCATAGCAGCTAATTGTGAGCTGAATGAATCCTAAGGGGCAGTCACCGTACTGCCCCTTTTTGATCCTGTAATGTCATACTCATTAATACCGTAACGAGGTATAATCAACACACGGCTTGAGTTAACTCCTTGATTATGAAATACCAATATGCACGACTCGTCACAACTGCGGCATGGGCTGCAACCATTGTGGCGACACTTCTTCTCATTATGAAAGTCATCACCTGGTGGGTGACCGGTTCTGTCAGTCTGTTGGCATCGTTAATTGACTCGATGCTGGACATTGCAGCTTCGGTAGTGAACCTCATCGTGGTTCGCTTCGCCTTACAACCTGCTGACCGAGAGCACACCTTTGGGCATGGTAAAGCGGAGTCGTTAGCGGCGTTAGCGCAAGCGATGTTTATTTCTGGTTCGGCGGTTTTCCTCATCTTAAATGGTATCGAGCGTTTCTTCCGTCCTCAGGATTTGCATGCCCCTGAATTGGGGGTTTACGTATCACTATTCGCCATTGTTGTGACCTTGGGGTTAGTGATGTTCCAAAAGCACGTCGTGCGCGTCACTGGCAGTCAGGCAATTGCGGCAGATTCTCTGCATTACCAAACTGACCTATATATGAATGCGGCCATTATGGTGGCATTGGGTCTTAGCTACTTTGGTGTGACGCAAGCCGATGCGGCGTTTGCGGTGGGAATCGGCATCTTTATTCTTTACAGCGCATTTAAGATGGTCACTGAGGCGATTCAAACCTTACTTGACCGACAGTTACCGGAAGAAGAGCTTGAGCAAATTCGTGCGGAATGTTTTGAAGTAGAGGGGGTGTTAGGTGTGCACCAACTGCGTACACGCATGTCCGGACCAACGCGTTTTATCCAGCTGCATTTGGAATTGGATGATAATTTACGCCTGATTGAAGCGCACCTTATTGCAGATAAGGTGGAAGATAAGTTATTGGCGCGATTCCCAGAGGCCGATGTTTTGATCCATCAAGACCCGATATCGGTGGTGTTTGGACCAGAGAAAGAGCAAAAAGCACAAGATTGGTAGTAATCCAAAAATCGGTAGCACTAACGACAAATAGGCGCTTATTGACTATCTTTCCATCAATACTTATTAAGAATCTTGATCCTGATGTGAATCAACAAAGTCACCAAGATAAACTGTAATACTCTTACATAAGTAGAAAAGTTACATAAAAATGTGTGTTTTCATTGGTATTCCTATTGAGGAAATGTAACATAACGCACAGTTCTGGATTATGCGGCTTGCTTGGTAACAAGAAGCCAAAAAGAAAATTAAATAATTGATTGCCAAAGTTCGAGGGTGAGCATGATTAAGAAGATCGGTGTTTTAACAAGTGGCGGTGACGCACCTGGTATGAACGCTGCAGTTCGCGGCGTAGTACGTACCGCACTATCTGAGGGATTGGAAGTTTTCGGTGTGTACGATGGCTACCTAGGTCTTTACGAAGGCCGCATCGAGCCACTAGATCGTTCTAGTGTTTCTGATGTGATCAACAAAGGTGGTACGTTCCTAGGTTCAGCTCGTTTCCCTGAGTTCAAGGAAGTGGCAGTACGCGAAAAAGCGATTGAGAACCTAAAAAAACACGGTATCGATGCACTGGTTGTGATCGGTGGTGACGGTTCTTACATGGGGGCGAAGAAACTGACAGAAATGGGTTACCCATGTATCGGTCTGCCAGGCACAATCGATAATGACATCGCAGGTACGGATTACACGATCGGTTACCTAACGGCACTAAACACCGTTATCGATGCAATTGACCGCCTGCGCGACACGTCTTCTTCCCACCAGCGTATTTCTATCGTAGAAATCATGGGTCGTCACTGTGGTGACTTGACTCTGATGTCTGCTATCGCAGGTGGCTGTGAGTACATCATTACTCCAGAAACGGGCCTAGATAAAGAGAAGCTGATCGGTAACATCCAAGACGGTATCGCAAAAGGCAAAAAACACGCCATCATTGCGCTTACTGAGCTGATGATGGATGCAAACGAATTGGCGAAAGAGATTGAAGCGGCAACGGGTCGTGAAACTCGTGCAACCGTTCTTGGTCACATCCAGCGTGGTGGTCGTCCAACAGCATTCGACCGTGTTCTTGCATCTCGCATGGGTAATTATGCGGTTCACCTACTAATAGAAGGCCACGGCGGCCGTTGTGTTGGTATCGTGAAAGAGCAGCTAGTTCACCACGACATCATCGATGCAATCGAGAACATGAAGCGTCCAGTACGCAGCGACCTTTACCAAGTTGCTGAAGAGTTATTCTAAGTTAGCTTGAATAAGTCAAAATATAAAAACCGCGATGATCCGCGGTTTTTTTTATCTGAGTTTTGTTACTCAGAAGCCACTTGATGTGTTGCCAAAGTGACGCGTCGTTCGCGCAGAGCAAACAAATAACCCAAGACCCCACCTAGCGTGTTACCAAGTGCAATGCCGATAAACAACCCTTCAATGCTGTACACCTGACTGCCAATCCATGCCGCTGGTAAGGTAAACACAAACAAACGCATAAAACTCCATTGGAAGGCGCGTAGGGGCTTGTGCATCGCGTTAAAACCGCTCACCAACATCATTACAATACCTTGGAATCCGTAACTGAACGGTACGACTAGAAGGTAATGCCACAATTGGTTTTCTACAGCTGCTTCCTGAGAGAACAGTGCGGCAAGAGGGATGCTCAGTGGAACCATCGCTAAGAATATAAAGCCTTGGAATATCACGGCAAATCGCATGCTGAGAAACCAGCCAGCAAAAGCACGAGCGGGATTTTTCGCGCCAAAGTTCTGTGCCATGAAGGGGGTTAGGGCAGAGGTGAGAGACATCAATACGAGAATCAAAATTGACTCAATACGTTGGGCTGCACCATAGGCCGCGACCGCAGCGGTACCGTGGCTTGATAGCATCATCATCAGAATCGCACCAGACAGAGGGGTCATCGCATTCGACAGTGCAGCAGGAGTGCCGATTTTGAGGGTTTGTTGCCAATCTTGCTTGATGAACGACCATTTAATGGAAGCCAGCAATTTTTCTCGTTTCACCAACACATAAAAAGAGCCCAATAAAGCCCCAAGCCAGCTTAACGCACTGGCAATCGCAGCACCTTGAATGCCTAATTTAGGAAATGGACCGTAGCCGAAAATAAGCAACGGATCGAGTAAGCCATTAATTAATCCTGCAAGCATCATGATTTTTGCGGGCGTTTTGGTATCTCCTGACGCACGGATGGCACTGTTACCTGCCATTGGAATCACCAACAAGGGTATGGTCAGATACCAAACCTGCATGTACTGTTCGATGAGAGGGATGGAGTCCTCTTTCGCACCCAATAGACGAAACAAGGGGTCAATGGTGAAGAAGCCCAGAGTTGAAGCTATCGTTACCAGCAATACGGCTAACAACAAACCGTGACTCGTGAAACGTGCCGCTTGTGGCGCATGCCCCTGCCCGAGTAAGTGGCCAATGTTAGTTGAAAGCCCCATTCCGATGCCCATGGTGATGCAGTTCACCGCAAAAGTGACAGGAAAGGTATAGCTGATGGCTGCCAGTGCTTGCGTACCCAGCAGAGAGATAAAGAAAGTGTCGACCAGGTTAAACATCAAAATGGCGATCATGCCCATGGTCATGGGAACAGTCATCTTGCGTAAGGTGTCGGGAATGGGCGCGGTCAACAAACCATGTTTATCGTCGGCCTGATTGTCCGGCTTATTCTTTTCCAGCATTTTTGACATCTAATCTGGTGAGGGAGCTGCAAGGATACAAGAAAGCAGGAAAGCGGGCGAGTGGGCATTTCGAACGCAAACCGTTGCTTAACTGTTCGATCTTTTAACTAAGTCACAAAAAACTCTCTTTCACCCCTTGGGATTCATAGTGTTGTCCCTAATATACTTAACGTGCCCTCTTCGCGGGCAATTATCAAATACACATGGAAATTTTCAGGAGAGACGACCAATGAACATTCGTCCATTACATGACCGAGTTATTGTTGAACGTAAAGAAGTTGAATCTAAGTCAGCTGGTGGCATTGTTTTAACTGGCTCTGCTGCGGAAAAATCGACTCGCGGTGTAGTTCTTGCTGTAGGCAAGGGCCGTATTCTAGAAAACGGCACAGTGCTACCACTGGACGTCAAAGTTGGTGATACTGTTATCTTCGCTGAAGGTTACGGCACTAAGACTGAAAAAATCGACGGTAAAGAAGTGCTTGTGATGTCTGAAAACGACATTATGGCGATCGTTGAGTAATAGCAATCGTTGAGTAATTTTTTGCTCTGATTTAAAAACGAACTCGAACTTAAAGAATTTAGAAAGGAAATCAAAGATGGCTGCTAAAGACGTTAAATTTGGTAATGATGCAAGAGTTAAAATGCTAGAAGGCGTAAACGTTCTAGCGGACGCAGTAAAAGTAACACTGGGTCCTAAAGGCCGTAATGTAGTTCTAGACAAATCTTTTGGTGCACCAACCATCACTAAAGATGGCGTATCAGTAGCGCGTGAAATTGAACTGGAAGACAAATTCCAGAACATGGGCGCACAAATGGTTAAAGAAGTGGCATCTAAAGCAAACGACGCAGCGGGTGACGGTACAACAACAGCAACAGTACTAGCGCAAGCAATCGTAAACGAAGGTCTAAAAGCAGTTGCGGCGGGTATGAACCCAATGGACCTTAAGCGTGGTATCGACAAGGCGGTTATCGCAGCGGTTGAGCAACTAAAAGAGCTGTCTGTTGAGTGTAACGACACCAAAGCTATTGCACAGGTTGGTACTATCTCTGCGAACTCTGACGTAAGCGTTGGTAACATCATTGCAGAAGCGATGGAAAAAGTAGGCCGCGACGGTGTTATCACGGTTGAAGAAGGTCAAGCGCTACAAGATGAACTAGACGTGGTTGAAGGTATGCAGTTTGACCGCGGTTACTTATCTCCTTACTTCATCAACAACCAAGAAGCGGGCTCTGTTGATCTAGAAAACCCATTCATCCTTCTAGTAGACAAGAAAATCTCGAACATTCGTGAACTTCTTCCTGCTCTAGAAGCGGTTGCTAAAGCGTCTCGTCCACTGCTTATCATCGCTGAAGATGTAGAAGGCGAAGCATTAGCAACGCTAGTTGTGAACAACATGCGTGGCATCGTGAAAGTAGCAGCGGTTAAAGCACCTGGTTTCGGTGACCGTCGTAAAGCAATGCTGCAAGACATCGCCATCCTAACTGGTGGTATCGTGATTTCTGAAGAAGTGGGTCTAGAGCTAGAAAAAGTAGCACTAGAAGACCTAGGCCAAGCGAAACGCGTTGCAATCACGAAAGAAAACACCACCATCATCGATGGCGCGGGTGAAGAAGCAATGATCCAAGGTCGTGTTGCTCAAATCCGTCAGCAAATTGAAGATGCAACTTCAGACTACGACAAAGAGAAACTACAAGAGCGTGTTGCTAAGTTAGCAGGCGGTGTTGCAGTCATCAAAGTTGGTGCAGCAACTGAAGTTGAAATGAAAGAGAAGAAAGACCGCGTAGAAGATGCACTACACGCGACTCGCGCAGCGGTTGAAGAAGGTGTGGTTGCTGGTGGTGGTGTTGCACTAATCCGTGCGGCATCTAAGATTGTTGACCTACAAGGCGACAACGAAGAGCAAAACGTTGGTATCCGCGTTGCACTACGAGCAATGGAAGCGCCACTTCGTCAAATCACGAAGAACGCAGGTGACGAAGAGTCAGTCGTTGCGAATAACGTGAAAGCGGGTGAGGGTTCTTATGGTTACAACGCAGCAACAGGCGAATACGGCGATATGCTTGAGATGGGTATCCTAGATCCAACTAAAGTAACTCGTTCAGCTCTACAATTCGCGGCATCAGTTGCCGGTCTAATGATCACAACAGAAGCGATGGTGACTGACCTACCACAAAAAGATGGCGGTATGCCTGATATGGGTGGTATGGGCGGTATGGGTGGTATGGGCGGCATGATGTAATAGCCAGCCTATCTCTTTGCTCTAAGGCTTAATTACCGTGTCGAGCATGCACATTTACTAGCGTAAACTGCGCGTGCTCTCCTTGTTCTAAAGTCATAGAGCGGTGAGCTAGACTACCGATAAAGTTCGATAAGCCGAGGTTTATGCCTCGGTTTTTTCGTTGCTGTCATGCGGAATCGTTCGGCTTTAGAGGGCGTCGCGCATTTTACTTAATGGGTCTTCATTCCAAATCTGAGGGCTACATGAAAAAACGAGAGCTTGCTGTCTAAACAAAACTTGCGGTAAAACGGCACTATTGTGCGGGATTGTGTGCTTAATGTCAGTAAATGTGTTTAAAATCAACACCGTAAATTAATTTTAAGGGTGGTAAGGCTTTTAAATATGACTTCCTGTTACCAAAAAACCAGTTAAAATAGCGCAAGTTCTGAACACTACACTGTGTTGTAAATGAAATACTTCCTCTGGAGATAAAAATGAAAAAGCTTATGACGTCATTGGCTGTTGCAGCCGTTATTGCCTCACCTGTTGCCCTTGCTGACAGTACGCCAGTTATGTTCTCTACGATTGATGACACTAACGTACCATCTAACTCTTCTGTTGGCGGTGTTCGTTTATCAGTTCTTCACGGTCAAGTGAACGAAGTGAAAGGTGTCGACTTCTCCCTACTTGGTATGTCTGAAACAGACCGCACAACAGGTGTTAACTTTGGTCTTTTCTTTGGTGCGTCTAAAGTAAACCAAGAAATGAAAGGTGTATCGCTAGGTTTATTCAACTGGAACCAAGGCCAAACAACCGGTCTTAACCTAGGTGCGGTAAACGTAACGAATAACGTTGAAGGTCTTAACTGGAGTGCGGTGAACTACTCTGAAGGCTACACAATGGCGGATATCGGTCTGGCAAGTATCTCTAAAAAATCGAACTTCCAACTTGGTTTCTTTAACATGACAAACCAAATCGACGGCGTTCAGATTGGTCTTCTAAATTGTGCGGACAACGGTTTCTTCAAGTGTTTCCCAATCGTGAACTTTGCTAAATAAGTTCAGTGAACACAGATACAAAAAGGCCCCGATACTATATCGGGGCCTTTTTTATTTTACGATGCGAGTGGACGTTTTTCGCTGTTGCATCTTTTGGTGTACCCCGCGACGCAAGGCTTTGATGCGGTTTTCTGCTTTGTCTACACCAAGCAGTACCGTTAGTGCTAATAAGGTAATAATGATGGATTGTGTCAGATAGCCAAGTCCTATCATCAAGCCTAATCCAGCCAGCATCCAAATGACCGCGGCTGAGGTCACTCCGTGGATCTTTCCGTCTTGAGCCATCATCACCCCTGCACCTAAGAAGCCAACGCCTGTGATGATCTGGCCAAGTACGCGAGCTTGGTCGAGCGTGTTTGGCGACAAAGAAACCGCCATCGACATAAACAAGTAAGTGCCTGAGATCACGAGAATTGCGGTACGAATACCTACGGGCTTACCACGAGTTTGGCGCTCTATACCGATCATCAAGCCATTGATAGCACAGCAAAGTAATGCCGCCCAACTGAATGGACCAAGATCGACATAGTGTTCAAAAGTTGCTTGCATCTTAACCTCCAAATTTGCGGAGTATGCATAGATAAGACCGCCTGAGCGAACAAAAGCTTTTATTTGTTACGACAAAATCCTATACGAGTAACACGCTACTCTAAGTGCAGATCCAGTGGCGTTTTACTTGGGCGGCCGCCGATTTCTCGGGCTAGCTTAGGCACCAGATAACCAGAAACTCGCGTAATGACACCGCGCATGATTGCTTTGGCTTCTTCGTCTGATACAAAGTAGTGCGCCGCACCTTGGACTTTATCTAAGACATGCAAGTAGTAAGGTAGAATGCCAGCATCAAACAGCGCTTCGTTTAGTGCCACTTGTGCTTCAACGCTGTTGTTGACGTCTTTAAGTAATACGGCTTGGTTTAGCAAGGTCACTCCGGCTTGCTTCAGCTTCGCCATTTGAGCGGCAAATTCAGCGTTGATCTCGTTAGCGTGGTTAATGTGCGTCACCAACACGATTTGTAGGCGAGAAGCGCGAAGTAGCTGGCATAGCTCATCAGTGATACGAGCAGGAATCACCACAGGCAAACGACTGTGAATACGCAGGCGTTTGATGTGTGGGATTTGTGCGATGTGCTCCAATAGCCAGTGGATCTCATCGTCTTTGGCCATTAACGGGTCGCCACCAGAGAAGATCACTTCGTTCAACTCGGGTTGCTTCGTCATGTATTCCAGACATTGAGCCCACACTTGTTTGCCGCTCTTATTCTCTTGATAAGGGAAGTGACGACGGAAACAGTAACGGCAGTTCACCGCACAGCCACCTTTTACGATCATCAACGCGCGGTTGCGATACTTGTGCAGTAACCCTGGGATCTCATTATCTTGCTCTTCGAGAGGATCGTCGGAATAGCCTGCATGCACTTCAAACTCTTCGCTCAAAGGCAATACTTGACGTAAAAGTGGATCGTAAGGATTGCCTTTTTCCATCCTTTCGACAAAACTTTGCGGTACACGCTGTACAAACAGCTTGCGCGCAGCAAACCCGTCTTGCCACGGAGAAGGATCTATTTCCAATATTTCCAGCAATTTTGCAGGATCTGAGATCCCATTCGCTAACTGTTTGAGCCAGTTTTGCTCAACAGATTCGACTTTTCGGGTTATTATGTGCGGCATTGAATTTAGCTCTAAGAATGTAAGAGGAAAAAATGGCTACAGTTAGCACCAATGAATTTAAAGGCGGCCTTAAGTTAATGCTTGATAACGAGCCTTGTGTAATTCTGGAAAACGAATATGTTAAACCAGGTAAAGGCCAAGCATTCAACCGCGTTAAAATTCGTAAACTTCTTTCTGGTAAAGTGCTAGAGAAAACATTCAAGTCTGGTGACACTTGTGAAGTGGCAGACGTAATGGATATCGACCTAGATTATCTATATTCAGACGGCGAATTCTACCACTTTATGAACAACGAAACTTTCGAGCAGATCGCTGCAGACGCGAAAGCGGTTGGCGATAACGCTAAGTGGTTGGTAGAAAACAACACTTGTATGATCACACTTTGGAACGGTAACCCAATTACTGTGACTCCACCAAACTTCGTTGAGCTAGAAGTGACGGATACCGATCCAGGTCTGAAAGGTGATACTCAAGGTACTGGTGGTAAACCAGCTACGCTATCAACTGGCGCTGTTGTACGTGTTCCACTATTCATCGCAATCGGTGAAGTGATCAAAGTTGACACTCGTACTGCTGAATACGTAGGTCGTGTGAAGTAATTCACGTTTCCCTGAAAAAGGTCGCTTTGGCGGCCTTTTTTGTTACTTGCGTGTCAATAAGCCAAAAGATCACGAGTGATCCAAAGCAATAAAAAAAGCTGGCTTAGAGCCAGCTTCTTTATTTTTATGCCATCTTTTAAATCATAAAGACAAAGATAACGGCGAGTGCAGAGATAAGACCAGCAAACGCGTAACATGCGATTTTACCTACCACACCGGTGTGGAATTTAAGGTCGTGCATGCCGTGGTGTAGACGGTGCATTGCATGCCACATTGGCAGTGCTAGCGTACCGATGATGAACAGTGCGCCAATGATGCTGGTTGCGAACTCAGACACGCGATCAAAGCTCATAGCTTCTGCATCAATGATGCCTAGTGGAACTAGGATACCCAGTACCAGTACCGTGATTGGTGTGATCATCGCAAACCAAGTACCACCGGCACCAAATAGACCCCACCAGATTGGCTCATCAGAACGTTTCGGCGCTGTATTAACACTATAATTCGGTTTCATTACTCAAGCTCCTTACACCACGATGAGAACGATCAGTGAGATGAACGCCACTGCTGCCCACTGAGTCAGAACGATGATTTTCTTATCCACTGGTTTGCCTTTCAAACGAATAGGCATTACCTGTGGCATCATGCTGAAGAACGTTTGTGCGTGGAATAGGCTACCTAATAGTGCAACGATGTTGATCGCGATTACGATAGGGTTTGCCATGAACGCCAACCAAGCTTGCCAAGCTTCAGGGCCTTTCACTAGTGAACCTAGACCGAAAGTCAGGAAAATAGTGAATAGGATCAAAGGAAGCACTGTCGCTTCACGTAGCATGTAGAAGCGGTAGAAAGGATGATCTTTCCACCAAGTGCGTTTTACTTCACGAACGTAAGGTTTACGGTTGCTCATCCTTATGCCTCCACTTTTTTCGGTGAACCATCAGGTTTCAACATCGCAATCACGAAGTCCATAGAAGACTCCACTTTGCCTTGGTTTACTGCCGCTGCAGGATCCACGTTCTTCGGACAAACTTCAGAACAGTAACCTACAAACGTACAACCCCAAGCGCCGTTTTCACCGTTGATCAGCTTCATACGCTCATCTTTACCGTTGTCACGGCTGTCTAGGTTGTAACGGTGTGCCAGAGTCAGTGCTGCAGGGCCGATGAACTCTGGGTTCAAGCCGAACTGAGGACATGCCGCGTAGCACAGACCACAGTTGATACAGCCAGCAAACTGCTTATACTTCGCCATTTGCTCAGGCGTTTGCAAGTTCGTGCCGTCTTCTGGTTTGCGGTCGTTACCAATGATGTATGGTTTTATGGCTTCTAGGCGCTCGATGAATGGCGTCATGTCGACAATCAAATCTTTCTCGATTGGGAAGTTCGCAAGTGGCTCGATAGTCACGCCATTTGGGTAGTCACGTAGGAAGCTCTTACAAGCAAGCTTAGGTACGTTGTTTACCATGATGCCGCAAGAACCACAGATCGCCATACGACAAGACCAACGGTAAGACAGGTTTTTATCTAAGTGGTCTTTGATGTAGCCAAGCGCATCAAGCACAGACAGGGTTTCATCAAATGGCACTTCGTAGGTTTGAGTGTATGGTTCTGCGTCTTTTTCTGGGTCGTAACGCAGAACGTTCACTTTTTGAATGCGGTTTGCTGACATTATGCTTGCTCCTCTGCGTTCTTCGCTTCTGCTTCAGCGGCTTTTTCAGCTGCTGCCGCTTTCTCTGCCGCTTCACCGTATAGACGTGCTTTTGGTTGAGACTTAGTGATCTTCACGCCGCTGTAGTCGATAGTTGGTGCTGCGTCTGCTCGGAAGAAAGCAAGCGAGTGCTTCAAGAAGTTCTCATCGTCACGCTCTGTGCAACCGTCATCTAGACGCTGGTGTGCTCCGCGAGATTCTTTACGTAGGATTGCAGAGTGGACCATCGCTTCAGCAACCTCTAGGCCGTAGCCTACTTCAATTGCGTATAGAAGGTCAGTGTTGAATACTTTGCCTTTATCTTTGATGCTGATTTTCTTGTAACGCTCTTTCAGCTCGGTGATTTTCTCGATGGTTGCTTGCATCAAATCTTCTTGACGGTAGATACCACAGCCCGCTTCCATGGTGTGACCCATTTCAGTGCGGATATCCGCCCAGTTTTCATCGCCATCTTGGTTCATCAGTGCTTCGATGCGAGCTTCAACCGCTTTCACTTGAACCGTGATTGACTCTTCGTTCCAGCCTTTGAATTCCGCTGCGCGTTTCACCGCTTGTTCACCAGCAACGCGGCCAAATACCACGAATTCAGCCAGTGAGTTAGAACCTAGACGGTTTGCTCCGTGAAGACCAACAGACGCACATTCACCAACCGCGAACAGACCTTTGATGCGAGTTTCACATTCGCCGTTCGTTTCAATACCACCCATGGTGTAGTGAACCGTTGGACGAATTGGAATTGGCTCTTTTGCAGGATCAACGTTCACGTAAGCTTTCGCTAGCTCGCAGATGAACGGTAGACGCTCTTGTAGGTACTCTTCACCGAGGTGGCGAAGATCTAGATGCACCACGTCACCAAGAGGGTGTTTGATGGTGTTGCCTTTCTGTTGCTCGTGCCAGAAAGCTTGAGAAACTTTGTCACGTGGACCCAGTTCCATGTATTTGTTTTTCGGCTCGCCCACTGGAGTCTCTGGGCCCATACCGTAATCTTGCAGGTAACGGTAGCCATTTTTGTTGACGATGATACCGCCTTCACCACGACAACCTTCGGTCATTAGAATACCTGTGCCTGGAAGACCGGTTGGGTGGTACTGAACGAATTCCATATCACGTAGAGGAACGCCGTGACGGTAAGCCATTGCCATGCCGTCGCCCGTTACGATGCCACCGTTGGTGTTACAGTGGTAAACGCGTCCGGCGCCACCTGTTGCTAGCACGACAGATTTCGCCTTGATGGTAACCAATTCACCTTCAGACATGTGGATGGCAATCAGACCTTGGGCTTCACCTTCATCAACAAGCAAGTCGACAACAAAGTATTCATCGAAACGTTTGATGTTGTCGTACTTCATCGACGTCTGGAATAGTGTGTGAAGCATGTGGAAGCCAGTTTTATCTGCAGCGAACCAAGTACGTTCAACCTTCATACCACCAAAGCGGCGTACGTTGACTTCACCGTTCTCTTTACGACTCCATGGGCAACCCCATTGCTCCATCTGGATCATTTCGCGAGTCGCGTTCTCTACAAAGTATTCAACAACGTCCTGTTCACATAGCCAGTCACCACCACCAACCGTATCGTTGAAGTGGTTGTCTAAGCTATCTTCATCCTTGATAACTGCGGCTGAACCACCTTCTGCTGCAACCGTGTGGGAGCGCATTGGGTAAACTTTAGAAATAAGTGCTACTTCTAAGTCTGGGTTTGCTTCAGCTGCTGCAATAGCAGTACGAAGACCAGCGCCGCCTGCGCCGATGACTGCGATATCTGTGGTGATAATTTGCACAGTTATCCTCCAGTGTGTGATTGCGGAAATCCGCTTGTTATTGTGAGTGAGAGGGGGCCTGATTTGGGCTATCCCTCAAAAGTATTATGGTTAGTGTAGGGGAGGCCTTTGGCAGAAAAATTGATGTATTTGGTTTTTTTCTCCGGTAATGCACATGAGAGCATAGAAATTTAAGGTTATGTGACTGCTATCACGACCTGAATCCCATGGTATATAAAGGTCAATCTCACCAATGTTACCTGACTGTTGCGTAACATAACCCTCGTTGATAATAGGATTACTAACGGTGTTTTTTTGCGCTGTAATACGAATAACTCTGGCTTCAGAATAAATTGCCTGTTATTTGGTTTTTTCAGGGATGAGAACAAGCGTAATCCCTCTTCTCTGGACTAGGAAAAACATGCAAAAATTGCTACTTTCCTCTATTCCCCAATATTTAAGAATCTTGTAATGCAAACGACCTGGCAACCTACCGCTTCTATAGAGCAACTCCGTCAACGTGCGGCGTTGATTATGGCTATTCGTCAATTTTTTGCCGAGCGAGAGGTGATGGAAGTCGACACGCCAGCCATGAGCCATGCGACCGTGACCGACATTCATTTGCATACCTTTCAGACCGAGTTTGTTGGGCCTGGCTATGCGGATGGTAGTAAACTGTTCTTTATGACCAGTCCAGAGTTCCATATGAAGCGTTTGCTCGCAGCGGGCAGTGGCTGTATCTACCAAATCAACAAAGCTTTTCGTAACGAAGAGAATGGCCGTTACCATAACCCTGAGTTCACCATGCTAGAGTGGTACCGCATTGGTTTTGACCACCATAAATTGATGGACGAGATAAACGATCTTCTGCAACGGGTACTGAAGTGTGGCGCAGCAGAGCGCATGACTTACCAACAAGCCTTTATTGATGTACTGGGTGTGTGCCCATTAGAAGGCTCGATGCAAGAGCTAAAAGCGGTTGCAGCTAAGCTGGGGCTGAGTGACATTGCAGAACCTGAAGAAGATCGCGATACTTTGTTGCAACTGCTGTTTAGTATTGGTGTCGAAGCGAAGATTGGTCAACAAGTGCCGGCTTTTGTTTATGACTTCCCGGCATCACAGGCGGCGCTGGCAAAAATCAATCTACAAGATCATCGTGTTGCCGATCGTTTTGAGGTCTACTTTAAAGGGATTGAGTTGGCGAATGGCTTTCATGAATTGGATAACCCAAAAGAGCAACTGGCGCGTTTTGAACAAGACAATGCCAAACGTCTTGAAATGGGGTTAAAACCACAGCCGATCGATTACCACCTGATTGGTGCATTAGAAGCGGGATTACCCGATTGTGCCGGTGTGGCGCTTGGTGTGGATCGTCTGATTATGCTTGCTCTCGGGTGTGACCATATTGACCAAGTCACCGCTTTTCCATTCCCAATCGCATAGGAACTACCATGAACCTGGCCGCAGCCCGTATTATTCTATTGAGTTTTGGCTCATTGATCGCTTACTTGTCCTTGAGCTCTGGCGATTTGCAAGATTGGGGCAATATTGCTTACTTAGATAAGGTGCAGCATGCCATGGCCTACAGTGGTTTTGCTTTCTTAGGCTGTTTTTGTGTATCACAGTGGCGTCTGCGTTGGGCCATTGCGATGGGCATATTACTATTTAGCGGTGTGATTGAAATCCTACAGGGGTATGTAGGCAGACAACCCTCTTGGTATGACTTAATTGCTAACGCCAGCGGCATTCTCACTGGTCTGCTATGTTACCGTATTGGGAGCCTCTATCGACCTAGATTGGTGAAGTCGCTATACTCGATTCGATAATCAAGAGGGAATACGATAACAATGAAAACGCGTGACAAGATCGTCTATGCGGCACTGGAGTTGTTCAATCAACACGGTGAGCGCAACATCACCACTAACCATATTGCTGATTATATTGAAATCAGCCCTGGCAATTTGTATTACCATTTCCGCAATAAGCAAGAAATTGTACGAGAGATCTTTGGGCTATACTCTGCAGAGTTGCTAGAGAGATTCACGCCAATTCAGGGCTCGCAGGAGAGTCTGGCCATGCTGAAAAGTTACCTCGACTCGATCTTCACTTTGATGTGGAAATACCGCTTTTTCTACGCGAATTTGCCAGAAATCCTATCGCGAGATGATAGGCTCCATGATCAATACATTGATGTTCAAGAAAAACTGCAAGCGAATTTGATTGCGATTATGCAAGAGTTTGTATCACTGAACTTGCTGAATGTCGATCAACAACAGCTAAAGTCATTGGTATGCTCGCTGCATTTGATTGCTTGCAGTTGGTTGGCTTACCAATCGGCGATGTCACCAAAGACTGAAATTACCGAGCAAATGGTGAAGCAAGGCATGCTACAAATGCTAAATGTTGTGAAACCAGTTGCCACAGAGCAAGGCATGGAGCAGTTACTGCTGCTTGAAGAAGCGCTAAGTACTCTCCATTGTTAATGCGTCTTCCCTCCTTGTTGAACGTAAAAAAGAGCCCGGACTTGCTCTCGATATTTTGAGCGCTGTTCTCATTTCTGAGTCCCCCTTGAGTTGACTTGCAGCGCACACTACGAACAATGATGTCTATTCAGCGTCATCAGTTTGGGCGTGACTTTTCGATAAAGGATCTATCGCATAATGAATTACGACATTTTTAATGGTGATGCGGACGGTATTATTGCTCTCCTACAATGGCGTTTCGCCGACCCTCTTGATGCGGTGTTGATCACTGGCGTAAAGCGCGATATCAAGCTGTTGGAAAAGGTTGAAGTGAAAGTAGGCGATGAGTTGGTGGTGTTGGACATTTCAATGGAAAAGAACATGGTAGGTTTAGAGCAAGCTTTGGCTCAAGGCGTGCATGTGTTTTACGCTGATCATCATAAAGCGGGTGAGATTCCTCAACACGGTAATTTAGACGCGCACATCGACCTTGATGCCAACATGTGTACCGCTTTGATTGTCGATCAGTTGCTGGAAGGGCGTTTCCACACTTGGGCGATCACTGCTGCTTATGGCGATAACTTGATTGCTAAAGCAGATGCGCTGGCAGATAAAGCGGGACTCAGTGAAGAGCAAAAAGCGCAGTTAAAAGAACTTGGTACATTGATTAACTACAACGGCTACGGTGCTAAAGTCGATGACCTTCATTTCCACCCCGCTGATTTGTACCAAGCGTTAAAGCAATACGTTTCACCATTCGATGCGATTGCAGATAAAGCCTCACCTTACTACCAATTGCAATCGGCTTATCAGCAAGACATGGATGCGACACTAGCCGTTCCTGCAACTCATGAAAGTGCTAAGCTCAAGCTGTTTGAACTGCCAAACAATGCGGCATCACGCCGAATCAGTGGTGTTTATGGCAACTGGCTTGCAAACCAAAATCCAGACTCTGCGCATGCGGTGTTAACTGAAAATGCCGATGGCACTTACACGGTTTCTCTTCGTGCCCCGCTGAATAACAAGCAAGGCGCAGTGGCTGTGTGCGGGCAATTCCCAACTGGTGGCGGTCGAGAAGCCGCCGCGGGCATCAATGCGTTAAGCAAAGACAATGTGAGCGCCTTTATTGATGCGGTCGAGGCCTACTACGCATAACATTTTCCAGAATATGAATACGACAAAGGAGCCGAATGGCTCCTTTGTTTTTTTGTTATGTTATGTAATGTAATGGCGCTGCTTAGAACTGCGATTATAAACGGCAGCTATAAACGCTTTAACCAAGACTTTGGGTTTTGCGCTTCGCTGTTACGGCGAATCTCGAAGTAGAGTGAGGCGCGCTCTTGACCACCGGTATCCCCCGCTAGGGCAATAACTTCACCTGCGGTTACCTTATCGCCTTCTTTCTTGGTCAAGGCTTGGTTGTAGCCGTAAAGTGTCATGTCGCCTTTACCGTGGTCGATCAGTACTACTAAGCCATAGCCGCGTAAGTATTCGGCAAATACCACGGTGCCCGGGTAAACCGCTTTAACTTGTTGGCCGTAGCTGGCGGACAATACCATACCTTTCCAGTTAACTTGACCGGTTTGTTTGGTGCCGAAGTTATGCAGCACGTGGCCTTTCAGTGGCCATGGCAGTTTGCCGCGTTGTTTCGCGATACCGTCCATAGGTACGGCATTACGTTTCGCGGCTTTGGCAATCTCAGCTTTTAGACGGGTTTCGTTGCGTTGTAATTCGGCTAGGTAACGCTTGTCATCTTTGATGCTCTTTTGAATCTTGTTCAGCGTCCCTTTACGTTGCGACTGTGTACTTGCCAAAGATGAACGCTTTTCCGATTGCTGTTTGAGCAAGGTTTCAATTTGTGCTTTTTCGAGCTCAAGTTGATTCTTGTTGTGCGCCAACTCTTGGGTAGTTTGGGTGATCGCTTCGATCACTTTTGCACGCGATTTAGCAAGGTGCTGGAAGTATTGGCTGATGCGGTCTTCCTCTACGCCTTCATTAAGAAGGTGTCCATTGGCCTTGGCTCGCTCGGTCACATAGTAGGTTTGCAGCAACTGCTTCAGCTCTTCTTCTTGCGTCTGACGCTGAGCTTCTTGCAGAGCAATCTTCTCTTCCAACTTATTGATGTATTGATCCGCTTGCGCCAAGTCAGTTTTGGTCTGCTTGATCTCGTGCTCTAATTTAGAGATACCGAGTTCTTGGTTTTTCAGCGATTTTTGCAGATCGTTAAGTTGTTTTTCTTGAGAAGTCAGCGATTTTTTCTGGCGATTGATTTCGCTAGATACGCCTTTGAGCTCTTGCTGACTGGCAGCCGAAGAGGTGAGGGGATATGTGGCAGATAAAGCACAAGTTAATAACATAGCCGAGCGTAGCACTGGGTGATTTTGTTTTCGCACTTGAGGGTTACCTACCACATTATTGCCAAAGGTTCAGATGACGATTAAATACCATCCCCGTGGATAAAGCTTTGCGATTTGCCATTAAAGCCTTGATCCATATCGAGAGAAGGTTTGTCCGTTTTCGGACGACCAACGATTTTTGCAGGCACACCAGCCACGGTTGTGTGCGGCGGCACTGCTTGCAATACCACGGAGCAAGAGCCAATTTTTGCGCCTTCGCCTACTTCGATGTTGCCAAGAATCTTTGCTCCTGCGCCGATCATTACGCCTTCACGAATTTTCGGGTGGCGGTCTCCGCATTCTTTACCGGTACCACCAAGTGTGACATCTTGCAGAATCGATACGTCGTTTTCGACAACGGCCGTTTCACCAATCACGATGCCGGTCGCATGATCTAGCATGATACCACTACCAATATGCGCTGCAGGGTGAATATCGACCTGACATGCAACAGAAATCTGGTTTTGTAGGTAAGTCGCAAGCGCGTGACGGCCTTGCTTCCACAACCAGTTAGCCACTCGGTAGCCTTGCAGGGCATGGTAGCCCTTTAGGTACAGTAACGGCATTGAGTACATTGACACCGCTGGGTCGCGATTAACCGTGGCACAAATGTCACAAGCGGCACTGTCCGTAATTGTTGGATCAGCGGCAAAGGCTTCCTCAACGACTTCACGCACTGCCATTGCGGGCATGGATGCAGTGTTCAATTTGTTGGCCAGAATGTAGCTCAGTGCAGCGCACAAACTTTCATGCTTGATGATGGTCGCATGATAAAAGCTCGCCAGCATCGGCTCCTGCTCTGACATCTCACGGGCTTCTGAAACAATTTTGTCCCAGACTTTTTGTTTTTCGCAGTGCTTCATTCTCAATATCCTGAGTGGTTCTTTCGTGACCCGACAACTTCTATTCTTCTCAGATGAGGTGCAAAGGCGTGTAGCGTGCTACTTTCCTTCGGCTTTTTTGTCACGAGCAAGTAAATCTTGCGCTGCCAGGCGTGCATCCTTTCCTTGATACAGAACTTGATATATTTGGTCAACAATTGGCATCTCAACGCCCATGCGCTGGGATAGCATCCAAACTTCCTTAGTGTTGCGGTAGCCTTCAACCACCTGACCGATTTCTTCTTGTGCTTTATCGACGTCTTTGCCTTGGCCTAACGCTAAACCGAAGCGGCGGTTACGAGATTGGTTATCAGTACAGGTTAGAACAAGATCACCCAAGCCAGCCATGCCCATAAAGGTTTCAGGTTGTGCACCAAGTGCGGCACCAAGGCGGCTCATTTCTGCCAGACCTCGAGTAATCAGTGCCGTACGTGCGTTGGCACCAAAGCCGATGCCATCTGACATGCCAGCGCCAATCGCGATAACGTTTTTCACCGCACCACCAAGTTGCATGCCGATGAAGTCATTATTGGCATAGACGCGGAAGGTTTTGCTGCAGTGAATCTTTTCTTGCAGATCAGCAACAAAATCCGCATCTGGAGAAGCTACCGAGATAGCCGTTGGCATGCCCATCGCCAGCTCTTTTGCAAACGTTGGGCCTGATAGTACAGCAAGCGAATAGCTTTCACCGATAATGTCGAACGCCACTTCTTTTAGCAGGCGACCCGTTTCAGGCTCAAGGCCTTTGGTTGCCCAACAGATACGAGAGTCTTCGCGCAAGAAAGGTTTGCAGCTATTTAAAACGATGCCAAAGACATGGCTCGGAACGACAACTAACAAGTCACGGCTTGCTTGAACGGCCTTTTCTAAATCCGATTCAATAATCAAGCTCTCTGGGAAATCGATTCCAGGTAGGAATTCATAGTTAGCACGGTCTGCTTCAAGGCGTGCCATGTGCTCTGGCTCATGGCCCCAAAGGATGATGTTCGCGCCGTTGCGAGCAAGGGAAATTGCTAAAGAAGTACCGTATGATCCCGCACCAATCACCGTCATTGCGATGTCTTTACCGTAAGCATTGTTGGTATTTGCTTGTGTCATGCTACCGCCTAATTATCTTTCTACTAGTAGAATCTAGTTCATAATCGCCAGATTTTACGATCTCTAGGGGCTAGGAACTAGGATCTTTCAGAAATAAAAAATGCACATTGCATCGCTAGTTGGACGCTTTGTGCATTTTCTTCAGGTATAGGACGTGAACTCATTCATTTGGAGTGCACGTCACTTACAAAGCGTGAATTACGCTTCAGCTTTAGCTTCACCTTGTTGAGCTTGCTGTTGTAGGTAGTTCATGAATAGCGCATCGAAGTTTACTGGCGCTAGGTTCAGTTGAGGGAACGTTCCTTTAACCACTAGGCTTGAGATGGTCTCACGAGCGTATGGGAATAGGATGTTAGGGCAGAATGCGCCTAGGCAGTGTGCCAGTTGACCCGCTTCCATTTTCTCAGCAGTGAAGATACCACCTTGTTGAACTTCACATAGGAATGCGGTGTCTTCTTCGTTCTTAACAGTAACCGTTAGACGTAAAATTACTTCGTAAACGCCTTCACCAAGCTCACGGCTTTGAGTGTCTAGGTCTAGTTTAACGTCTGGGTTCCACTCTTTTTGGAAGATTACTGGAGAGTTAGGCGCTTCGAAAGAAACGTCTTTTAGGAAGATGCGTTGAATTGCAAAGTTCTGTTGTGCGTCTTGTGGTGCTGCTTCAGCCATTTTTAAAATCCTTAATAAATATTTGTTGGGCCTAGAGCTATCTAAACCCAGAAAACTGGTTTGTCCTGAGACTAACTGAGCAAATCTTTATTGACTAGATGAAGTGCGTATTACGTGCAAAGCGTCACACCTTGGCGCTTCAACTGCTTTCTATTTGCTCAGTTTATATCAACGAGGCTGGCAAATTGTTTTACCGCAACCTTATTTCTTACCACGTACTAGAGGTAGGTTCGCTTCGTTCCATGCAATCAAACCATTTTTCAGTAGGTTTACGTTTTCGAAGCCTGCTTTCGCTAGTAGGTTTGCACTTTCTTGAGCGGTTTGCCCCGTTTTGCATACCACAATGATTGGGTCTGATTTACGATTTTCAAGGCTACCAACGTTACCTGCTTTGATGTCTGACGGCAAAATGTGAAGTGCGTCGGTGATATGACCTTGTTTGAACTCATCTTTAGAGCGGATATCCACTACAACGCCGTTTTCACGGTTGATAAGGTGGGTCAATTGGTTCACGTTGATTTCTTTGTATGCTGACGTCGCCGATTTCACGATGTTCATGATGAATGCGACAAGAAGACCTACCCATACTAAGGATAGAATCATGTTCTGTTGGAAAAATTCAATGTACTCTTGCATGTCCTGAGCTCTTACACTGTTGGCGGAAAAATAAAGCAGGAGTATAGCGAGGTTAATCGTCTTAGGCGAGAGGGTTAAAATTTTCTAACCTATAATTGAGATCTCATCGCTTGCGTTAAAGCTCTTTTGGAGTGGTTATTCCTGCAATCTTAGTATCGATGTTTCCTATCACTCTAATTGATGTAATTGACTTCACTTCTACGTTCAAAAGCGCAATATAGGTATCAACAAAAAGTTTTTCACCTAAGTATTTCGGTGGTTATACAAAGCATCTTGAAAGTGACTATGCTTGTGGAACACGTTTGCGGACAAAGTCGTATTGCTTGCTAAGTTGTAAGATAGCAACAATAAATCGCAAACATTATTTGATCTTAACCTACAGTTCTGGTTAAAAAGTGTAGTAAAATTACGCTAGTTTTGTTTCAAGGTTAGATGGGCAATGAAGCCCTACGCCGAAAGTTACTTAAATTTGATGAGGTCATCACTATGTCTGCTAAGAAGCCATTGGCTCTAGTTATCCTTGACGGTTACGGTTACCGTGAAGACACAGCAAGTAACGCAATTGCAAATGCTAAAACACCAGTTATGGATGCACTGATTGCGAACAACCCTAACACTCTAATCTCTGCTTCAGGTATGGACGTTGGTCTACCTGATGGTCAAATGGGTAACTCAGAAGTTGGTCACACCAACATCGGTGCAGGTCGCGTTGTATACCAAGATCTAACTCGTATTACTAAATCTATCGCTGACGGTGAATTTGCTGAGACAGCAGCACTAGTAGAAGCTATCGACTCTGCTGTAAAAGCTGAGAAAGCAGTACACATCATGGGTCTTATGTCTCCAGGTGGTGTTCACTCTCACGAAGATCACATCTACGCAGCCGTTGAAATGGCTGCCGCTCGTGGCGCTGAGAAAATCTACCTACACTGCTTCCTAGACGGCCGTGATACGCCACCACGTAGTGCAGAAAACTCACTACAACGTTTCCAAGACCTATTTGCGAAACTAGGTAAAGGTCGCGTTGCTTCTCTAGTGGGTCGTTATTACGCAATGGACCGTGACAACAACTGGGATCGCGTTCAAGTCGCTTACGATCTTCTTACTCAAGCGAAAGCAGAATTCACTGCTGAAACTGCGGTAGCTGGCCTAGAAGCGGCTTACGCTCGTGGTGAAAACGATGAGTTCGTTAAAGCAACGGCAATCAAAGTAGATGGTCAAGAAGACGCAATCATGCAAGATGGCGATGCAGTTATCTTCATGAACTACCGTGCTGACCGTGCACGCCAAATCACTCGTGCATTCGTTCCTGCATTTGATGGCTTTGAGCGTGCAGCATTCCCTGCAATTAACTTTGTGATGTTGACTCAATACGCGGCTGACATCCCTCTAGCTATCGCATTCCCACCAGCGTCTCTAGAAAACACTTACGGTGAGTGGCTATCTAAGCAAGGTCAAACTCAGCTACGTATCTCTGAAACAGAGAAATACGCACACGTTACATTCTTCTTCAACGGTGGTGTTGAGAACGAATTCGAAGGTGAAGAGCGTCAACTTGTTGCTTCTCCAAAAGTAGCAACTTATGACATGCAGCCAGAAATGAGCTCTCCAGAGCTAACAGAGAAGATGGTTGCTGCTATCAAGTCTGGTAAGTTCGATACTATCATCTGTAACTACCCGAACGCAGATATGGTTGGTCACACTGGCGTTTACGAAGCGGCTGAGCAAGCTATCGAAGCGCTAGATGAAAGCGTTGGTAAAGTGGTTGAAGCGATCAAAGAAGTTGGCGGTCAACTATTGATCACGGCAGACCACGGTAACGCAGAAATGATGATCGACCCTGAAACTGGCGGCATCCACACTGCTCACACTAACCTACCAGTACCTCTAATTTACGTAGGTGACAAAGCGGTTGAGTTCAAAGAAGGCGGTAAACTGTCTGACCTTGCACCAACAATGCTTTCTCTCGCGGGTCTAGAAATCCCTGCAGAAATGTCTGGTGAAGTGCTAGTTAAGTAATTAACTGACGATTCAGAATGATAAAAGCCCGAGTTCGACTCGGGCTTTTTTGTATCTGTCATTTTGTGTTTGGCAAGGCGGTGAGTTACCAAGGTCGATAGCCCCTCATTGAACCTGAGCTATTGCACTAGGATACCAGTGCCTATGACCGCCAGTGCAGCGCCAAACCAAGCGAATCGATTCGGACGTTTCTTGGTGTAAACCCACAACAATGGCAGCAACATGATCGGCGTTGTTGAAGAAAGCAGCGCCACCATCCCGACGTTACCCTCACGCAGGGCATATAGAATCAATGTCATACCCACTGCCATGGCCAAAAAGCCGTTTAATGCAGTGATGCCAAAAACCTTCCATGTGATGGTTTGCGTTGCGCGAGCCACTTTCGCGCCAATTAACCACAGTGCACAGTGCGCGACGAAAGCACTGATCATACGAATCGCGGAGGCGGCAACAGGGTCAACATTGGTTTGCATGACAGGTTTAGCGATGATGCCACCCAGAGCCTGGCACATAGCGGCGGTTAAACCGAGCCCGACACCAATCCAAACGTTGCCTTTGATCTCTTCTAGTGCGTTGCTGGCTTGCCCGCGTCGACCATAGAAAATTGCCATCACGACACCGCTGAAGACTAAGGCTGCACCAATCAACTCCGTACCAGTCATGCTTTCGCTAAATAGGAAGTAACCTAAGATAGCAGAGAAGACGGCGTGACAAGAGAATAGTAAGCCAGCTTGGCGTGGTCCCATGCGATTCAAACAGGCGAACAGAGCAGTATCGCCAATAAAAATACCAATCAAACCAGACGCCATCATCGGTGTAATGTGTTCTGTCGAGACACTGAGCCAACCTCCCGTTATCCATGCCATGCTAGAGAGAATAATTGCAGTACAACCCATACGCCAACGGCTATAAGCAAACGCACCGAGATGCTGCGCGGGAACAACAGAAATTAAGCTAGAAACAGCCCATAAGAAAGCGGCGCATAACGCCAGCCATTCATAACCCATGATTGCGAGACATCCTTGTAGAGCAGGGGAGATACTCTAATATGCATGAATTTATAAAGATCGAAAAGTGTCTATCAGTCCCAATAAAAAAGCAGCTCGTTGAGCTGCTTTCAGGATATGGCTTTAGACTTTAAAGCGACTGATGTTCTCACGCATGGTGTTAGCGGTATCGTACATCTGACGTGCGCTTTCGCTGCTCTTGAGTGATTGCTCGGCAATGGCGTCAGCATCGTCTTTGATACCTTGTGTATTGCGGCTAATGTCTTCGCTCACTGCACGTTGCTCTTCCGCTGCACTTGCAATTTGCATCGCCATGTCATTGATTTCCGTGATTGTGTTGGTGATGCTCGTTAGACTATCGTGCGCCTGCTGAGCATAATCAACGCTGGTATCTGCCAAACTGGTGCTGCTTTGCATGCTATGCACCGCCAGTTTAGTGTTGTTTTGCAACGTTTCAATCATGGTGCGAATTTCTTCTGTTGAACCATGCGTGCGTTGGCTAAGTACACGGACTTCATCTGCTACTACGGCAAAACCACGACCTTGCTCACCAGCTCGCGCGGCTTCAATCGCGGCGTTGAGTGCGAGTAAGTTTGTTTGCTCTGCGATACCTTGAATAGTCGACAAGATTTTGTTGATGCTTTGCGTATTGGCTTCGAGTTCAGAAATGACGTTCGCAGCATCACTCACTTGCTCTGCCAGTACCACGATCGCTTCACGGTTCTTCTGAATGACATTCTGTCCTTCAATACATGCCGATGCTGAGTGTTGTGAAGCACTTGCCGTCAGTTCTGCGTGGCTCGCAACTTCTGCCGCTGTAGCTGACATTTCGTGAATTGCTGTCGCAATTTGGTTGACATCATTTTGTTGATGTTCAACGCGCCCAACCGCCGTTGCGGATAACTCGTTTGTTTGGTTTGCTTGCTCTGAAAGCTGCTCGCTGTTTTCTACAATGTCTTTTAGCATGGCTTGCATTTGCGCTAAAAATTGATTCACGTGCGTTGCCAGTTCACCAATTTCATCCATACGTTCAATTTTAATGCGTTGAGTTAAATCCCCCTCACCTTGAGACAGTTCGGAAATAGCTTCAGATAACGTTTGAAGAGGGCTGAGTAAACGCGTGATGGTGTAAGTGCTGATCGTCGCGATAATCAAGTACATCACGATAGAAACCATCGCGGTAAAACTCATTTGTTCGGAAACCGAGGCAAATGCCATTTGTTTGTCTTGCACGATACCTAAAGACCAGTCGGTATTAGGGACTTTTGCAACGTAGATCAACTTATCGCCTTGATTTGGCCATGGAATGGTATCTAGCTTCGCATCATCCGCCAGATCCATCATTGTACTGTGAGTCAATGCAGAGTTGAGGTCTGTCAGTGGTTTTTGGCTCAAATTTTCATCTTTGTACGCAACAAGGTTGTTGTTTCCATCGACGAGAAATGCAAATCCATCGTTATCCATTTTAATATTCAACACTTCATTGATGATATCGGTAACGGTTAGATCGGCAGCCAGTACACCTTGTTTCCCTTGGTTAAAGGCTTTTGCAAAACTCACAACAACACTGCCATCAAAATCTTGATAAGGCTCAGTGATGATCAGGTTAGATTGCGACATCGCATCTTGGTACCAAGGGCGAGTGCGAGGATCATAATTGGATGGCCAAGATTCGCTCTTGTCGCCATAGATGATAGTGCCATCAGAGAACCCCGCATATACCGAGAGGAATTTACCTGCTCGTTTAGTTAATAGCATTTCTCTATCCGCATCGTCAGTGTTTGCGATCCGGTTTTCGCTGGCGAGCATCATGTCGCTGCGAATCGCAAGCCAGTCACTGATGTAATGACCTGTGGAGTAAGAAATGTTTTGGATTTCGCGGTTGAGCGTTGAGGACGTTTCTTCATGCAGTTGACTTATTGACACCCAAGCTTGAACACCACTAACAATGGCGATAATGATCGCAATCGCAATCTGTATTTTTAATTTTATTGTGTTTCTCATTGTCCTACCTTCATAAAACAGACAAGAAGTTTAATGTCACTATCAGTGACTCCAAGTGGTATGAGACGATTCAAGTACGAATACTGACATGAAAGGCTGTAAGTTATATATCGACACTCATTCGATATACTTGAGGTGATTAGTGCAAATAACGCTCAAAAATTTGTTGAATGAATATGGGAGCAGAATCTGGAGAGAATTAGTTTATAGATCAGATGGTAAAGAATTTCGTTGGAGAACCACTGAGGTGCTTGTCCACACCTCAGTGATCCGCCATCTAGAATAGTATGAGAACGGCACCGTAAACAATAAACAAACCAATTAAGCCGATAATTAAGCCGACCTTGGCCATGTCTTTACTTTCGATTAATCCAGTTGAGTAAGCCAGAGAGTTTGGTGGGGTAGAGACTGGTAAGATCATCCCTAGTGATGCGGAGAACGCGACGACAACGAGTAACCCTTGCAAACCTCCAATAGCGACAAGACTAGGCATCGAAGCACCAATGGCTGCTGCGATAGGCATCAATAAGTTCGCGGTTGCGGTATTGGACATAAAGTTCGCCATTAACCAACACACAACCGATAGGGCAACCACGACCGAAAATGGAGAAAGGGACTCGTAATCAATCGCATGAGCAAGGGCTTCCGCTAAACCGGTTTTATCCAGCGCAATACCAATCGCGATACCCCCGGCAACCAGCCATAGCACATCCCAGTTAATGAGCTTGAGTTCTTCTTTGCCCATGATGCCCGTTAGAGTAAAAACCGCGAGCGGAATGATCGCCACCACATACGTGTTCATGCCGTGTACCTTGGTTGTCATCCACAGCAGGATCGTCATCGCGAAGGTGATGTAAACCACAATCGCGCGCCAACTCTTTTCAAATTTACCATTCAAACGAAGTTTCATTTCTGGCTCATTAGAAGGAAAGAACTTTTGCAGCAAGAACCAAGCGATAGTCAACTGTACCATTACGAACGGTAAACCCATCATCATCCAAGATAGGAAGTCGATGCTGTTTTCTTCCGTTAAGTACTGCAGGGCAATTGCGTTAGGCGGCGTACCTATTGGGGTTGCGATCCCCCCCGTATTAGCAGCAATTGGAATACACAATACGAGGGCTTTAATGCCTAAGTCACCTTTTGGTGCTGACGCTACAATAGGGCCAAGGAGCGCCAACATCATGACCGTAGTTGCCGTATTCGACATAAACATGGAGAACACCGCGGTGATCAGCATTAAACCCAACATGATGAACTTTGGCTGAGTACCAAACGGTTTGAGTAGAACGCGGGCGAGATTGTTGTCGAGTTCGTATTTAGAAGCGGCAATCGCAAGAGCAAAGCCGCCCATGAAGAGAATGATGATAGGGGAGGAAAAAGCAGAGAAGATGTCTGTATAAGCAATCAACTCACCTAAATCGTGCCCCGCTGGTGGGTTACGAAATAGGTGTAAACCTTTGTCCGATATCATGATCAATTCAAGTGCGATAATCAGAATCGAAGTAGCGAAAACGGGGACGGGCTCAAGTACCCACAGCAGTGCAGCAAGAAGAAATATAGCCAGAAGACGATGTTGGATTAAGGTGAGATCGTCAATTGGAATCATATCGTTCGGCATCATCAAGACGCCCAGTGGAACTAATAAGCACACCAGTAATTTGCCCAGTGTGCCCGCACTCATCTTCGGCATCGATTGCCCCTTACACAATTCATTCCTGATGTTAGATTAAACGATTGTGTTTTTAGGGACTTAGAGATGGGTATGAGTTTAGATAAGAAAGGCGAAATTTCGAACAGAGTTTTGCTTTTCGTCAATAAAAAAGCCCCCGCGAGTGGAGGCTTTTAAATCAATGTTGGCAGTAAGCTTACTGCTTATGAGCGTAAGGGGTTCCCATCACTGTTGGCTTGCCGTTTTCCATACTCTCATCGAATATGATGGCATCTTTTACGAACAGGTTGATAACCGTTGAGCCAAGCTTGAAGCGGCCCATTTCCTCACCTTTCTTCAAGATAACGGCTTTGTCGCCTTCTGCCGGGTAATCCCATCTGTAGATAGTGTTACCGCGTGGTGGCGTGATAGTACCAGCCCATACTTGCTCTATACTGCCTACGATAGTAGCACCAACCAGTACTTGCGCCATTGGGCCAAATTCGGTATCGAAGATACATACTACGCGCTCGTTACGTGCAAATAAGTTTGGAACGTTTTCTGCCGTTAGCGGGTTAACCGAGAACAGGTCTCCTGGGACGTAAATCATCTGACGTAATGTGCCATCACATGGCATGTGCACGCGGTGGTAATCACGAGGAGATAGGTATAGCGTCGCGAAGGAGCCGTCTTGAAACTCTTCTGCGAGCTTCTTATCACCGCCAAGCAATTCTTGCGCAGAGAAGTGATGACCTTTAGCTTGGATTAGCTGGCCGTCTTCAATTGGGCCAAATTGGCTTACGCAAGCATCTGCAGGGTGAGTGATCACTGCTTCGTCTTCCGAGATTGGACGCACACCGTCTTTTAGTTCACGTACAAAGAACTCATTGAAGGTTCTGAAGTGCTTAGGGTCGGAGTGCTTCGCCTCATCCATGTTCACATTATATTGTTTGATAAACCAGCGAATGATTGCTGTTGTTAGACCGCCAGCCTTGGCTGAAGCTAGTTTGCCCACTAGACGAGTGAGGCCATGCTGTGGGATCCAGTACTGCAGTCCAACTTTAATCTTGTCCATTTTTAATTCCGATACTTCTGTTAGATTCTCGTTTTAGGGCGCGTGATGTTACTTAAATTCTATCTGCTTGTCAGTATTCGGTGACGAATTCTTACACAGTTGCAGCGCTAACACAGTTACAGATCGGCTTTCTTGTTACGAGAGTACTGACGATTTGCTTTATTTTCACTCATGCTTTCTAGAATGCGGTGGTAATTATCAAAGCGTACTTCACTGACTTCACCTTTTTCTACTGCTTCTCGCAATATACAGCCTGGATCATCATTGTGCTTACAGTCTCGGAACTTACAACCTCCCAGATATGGACGGAACTCCACAAAGGCTTTAGTCACTTCTTCCGCTTCTAAGTGCCAAAGACCAAACTCACGAACTCCAGGTGAGTCAATCAAATCGCCACCACTTGGTATATGGTATAGACGTGCCGCAGTGGTCGTGTGCTGACCTAAACCTGAGTTTTCAGAGATTTCACCTTCTTCTACCTCTTGCTCAAGTCCTGGCATGAGTGCGTTTACAAGGCTTGATTTACCGACACCGGACTGACCCACAAAAATGTTGATTCGGCCACGAAGTAGCGCTTCTAGTTCTGCAATACCTTCACCGCTTTGCTTACTAACAAAAAGAACCTTGTAGCCAATGCGTTGGTATTCAGCAAGCCACTCTTCATACATCGCACGATCTTCAGCTTCGAGTAGGTCAATTTTGTTTAGGACCAACAGCGGTGCAATGTTCAGTGTTTCTGATGCGACTAAATAGCGGTCAATGATGTTTAATGACAGCTCAGGTAGAACTGAGGAAACGATGACCATTTGATCTATGTTCGCCGCAACGGGTTTCAAGCCGTCGTAGTAGTCAGGGCGAGTCAGTACAGATGTGCGTGGCTCAACGGCCTCTACCACACCGGAAATACCAGCCATAGATTCAAGACCCTCGCGCCACAGTACGCGGTCTCCCGATACTAGGGACTCGATGCCACGGCGGAGGTTACAGCGTTGAACTTCACCTGTATCAAGGTCTTCAACGTCAGCGTGCTGGCCGAAGCGAGTGATCACTAAGCCCTGCTTGCTCGCGCCTAACATGTTCTCATCCCATTGGATTGAGTCTTCTTGCTTCTTTAAGCGTTTCTGTTGGTTGCTGCGTACGCGTCGCACCTGACCTTTGGTTAACTTTTTCTTTTTTGCCACAATTTTGTACTTAATGTGTGTTAACTCGAACGATTGAGTCCGATCTCGGCTCAAGCTTGTGAGTATCGTGTTTCAAGTATTTTCAGGTATAGTACCTCTTTTATCGATAAACAAATAGGCGGCGTAACCATGTCCTTTAGCGATCAAAACTTAATTTGGGTTGATTTAGAGATGACCGGGCTTGATCCTGAGACGCACAAAATCATCGAAATTGCTTCTATCGTTACTGATAGTGAGCTGAATATTTTGGCTGAAGGTCCAGTACTTGCAATACATCAGCCAGAAGATGAACTGGCAAAAATGGATGAGTGGTGTACGAATACACACACGGCAAGTGGTTTGGTTGAGCGAGTTCGAAATAGTGAAATTTCGGAGCACGATGCGGTAGCACAAACGATCGAATTTCTTGAAAGGTGGGTACCAAAAGGAGTATCCCCAATTTGTGGCAACAGCATCGGCCAAGATCGCCGTTTTTTGTATAAGCATATGCCTGAGTTAGAAGAGTACTTCCACTATCGCTACCTTGATGTAAGTACGCTAAAAGAATTGACTCGTCGTTGGCAACCTGAAGTGCTAAATGGTTTTTCGAAACAAGGCACGCATTTGGCCTTGGATGATATTCGCGAGTCGATTGCGGAACTTAAATACTATCGTGAGACGATTTTTAAGATCTAACTGTTAAGGCTGCGATCCAATTTGTTGTAATACATGGAGCTTTTGCTTGCTTTTTCATCGTTTGATAAAAAAATAAAGATTTTTTGAACGAAGGACTTGCATCACAAAAAAATGCTCTTATAATTCGCAGCCCTGAACAGCGTAAACGTTGTTGATGCGACACTAGCTCAGTTGGTAGAGCGCAACCTTGCCAAGGTTGAGGTCACGAGTTCGAACCTCGTGTGTCGCTCCAGTTTGAAGGTTTTCATCGTACCTAACGATGAATTACGGACGCGGGATGGAGCAGCTTGGTAGCTCGTCGGGCTCATAACCCGAAGGTCGTCGGTTCAAATCCGGCTCCCGCAACCAATTCTCTTATGAGAACATGCGACACTAGCTCAGTTGGTAGAGCGCAACCTTGCCAAGGTTGAGGTCACGAGTTCGAACCTCGTGTGTCGCTCCAAATAAATAGCTTTCATTGTGCTTAACAGTGACATCCGGACGCGGGATGGAGCAGCTTGGTAGCTCGTCGGGCTCATAACCCGAAGGTCGTTGGTTCAAATCCAGCTCCCGCAACCACATTTAGATAAATTGCTGATGCGATTTATCATGCGACACTAGCTCAGTTGGTAGAGCGCAACCTTGCCAAGGTTGAGGTCACGAGTTCGAACCTCGTGTGTCGCTCCAAATAAATAGCTTTCATTGTGCTTAACAGTGACATCCGGACGCGGGATGGAGCAGCTTGGTAGCTCGTCGGGCTCATAACCCGAAGGTCGTTGGTTCAAATCCAGCTCCCGCAACCACATTTAGATAAATTGCTGATGCGATTTATCATGCGACACTAGCTCAGTTGGTAGAGCGCAACCTTGCCAAGGTTGAGGTCACGAGTTCGAACCTCGTGTGTCGCTCCACTTTTTTCAAAGTGGAAAGCGATAGCCCTCATTGTGCTTAACAATGACATTTGCGACACTAGCTCAGTTGGTAGAGCGCAACCTTGCCAAGGTTGAGGTCACGAGTTCGAACCTCGTGTGTCGCTCCAATTTGATAGCCCTCATTGTGCTTAACAGTGACATTGCGACACTAGCTCAGTTGGTAGAGCGCAACCTTGCCAAGGTTGAGGTCACGAGTTCGAACCTCGTGTGTCGCTCCAACTTTATAGCTTTCATTGTGCTTAACAGTGAATTGCGACATTCGCTCATTTATAGAGCACAAAACTTATCAAAGTTGAGGTCATGCCTTTCTGTTATGGATAGGGATCCTCGAGTGTCGCTCCAGTTTCTGTTATCGTATTAATCGATAATACATGGACGCGGGATGGAGCAGCTTGGTAGCTCGTCGGGCTCATAACCCGAAGGTCGTCGGTTCAAATCCGGCTCCCGCAACCAACTTCAAAGAATAGTTTGGGTATTGATAAGTGTTATACCCTAAAACTGTTTATTGATGCGCCGCCTGATGAAGTGAGGCTGTCGCAGCCAATTCTCATTGCTCTTTTCCTAATGCTGAGAAGCATGAATCCCAAAAGTACAATAATAATCCGCATCTTTCGATGTCGGACGATTTCGTTTGTGTGTTGCGCATGATAAAACTCGTCTGATAGTGAATATTTTGATGTTCGGAGCGCTTTAAGCTATTCAATTAACAGAGTTATCCACATATCTTGTTCTGTGGATAAGTCAGTTGATAAAGTGTTCTCAGATTGGATTTTTGAAGTGGTAAAGAAAGATCCTTTCTTTATATTGAAGTTTAGCGTACATTATTTTTTCTCTTAAGTTATTGTTATATAGCAATAATGCTGCCTTTTGTTCGGATCGAATACGTTAAAATAGGATCATTATTTTGTTTTTTCTTGATCCTAGTCATTTCTTGAAGTTGTGTTTAACTTTTTTCTGTAACCCATTTTAACTAGGGTACTTTTCTTTTTTCCACATTGCGGAATTGAGAACAGCATCATGAATTGAATATGCGAAAAGTGTTTTCAATTTCTTGTATATAGGCTAAGTACTACGCGTCTCTCGCTAGACCCTTTTCAACGATTCGGATTAAACGTTTTTTCTTTATTTCGATAGGGTCAGATTGATTAAATGGCACTTGGTTGAGTTGCTGAGCTAGTGCCCATTCAACATGCTCATCAAGTAACTTACTTTCACCGCGCCTACTTTCTAGTGCTTCAATGTTTTTTTGGCTGTACTCTGCGTTCCCTAGTGCGATAGAAATATTACGCAGCCATTGTTCGTGCCCAATTCGACGGATGGCAGAACCTTCCATCTGTTTGAGGAAGGTTGCTTCATCCCAATTGAACATTGTGATTAAGTCTGGGTCTTCAAAACCCTCTCTGCGATGGAAGTCGTTCTGCTTGGTAATCTCAGCATCACGATTCCAAGGGCACACTAGCTGGCAATCGTCACAGCCATAAATGCGGTTACCCATTGGCTTACGGAATTCTTCTGGGATGACACCATCAAATTCAATGGTGAGGTAAGAGATACAACGTCGAGCATCCACGATTTTATCTTCGACGATGGCCTGCGTTGGGCATGAGGTGATGCAGGCTTTACATTTGTCACAGTGATCGACGCTAGGTTGGTCGACAGGCAGCGGTAAATCAATCAGTAGCTCTCCAAGAAAAAACCATGAACCACAGTCTTTATCTAAGATAAGCGAGTGTTTTCCCGTCCAGCCTAATCCTGCTTTTTGAGCTAATGGACGCTCAAGGATTGGAGCCGAATCGACAAATGGACGGTAGCCGTATTGACCGGCCTCTTGCTCAATGAGCTTGCCTAATTTATTGAGCTGTTTTCTTACCAACTTGTGGTAATCGCGGCCCAAGGCATAGCGACTGATGTATGCGTGGTTTTTGTTTGCTAGGTTAGAAGCAAATTTGGCCTCTGGTGGCAGGTAGTCCATTCGCACGCTGATAACACGAACCGTTCCCGGTAATAACTCCGCGGGTCTGGCGCGCATCATACCATGACGAGCCATCCAGTCCATTGAACCGTGGTAACCAGAGTCGAGCCAATTTTGTAGCGCGACCTCATGTTCACTAAGATCAACATCGCAGATGCCGACTTTTTGAAAGCCAAGCTCTTTTCCCCAAATTTTAATTTGTTGTGCGAGTTGTTCGTAGTTCATATTTTATCACCGAGATAAAGGGGGCCGGATCTTAACGGATCTTATTTGCAGGTGCTACCAGAAAGTCTAGTTTTGTTGTTTAGTATGGACTCATCCTAGGTTAGCTTAGGGGCAGTGAGTGACTTCTAAGTTGCTTGATATGGAACAGAGAGGCTGTATTGGGTTACTGGATCGCAAACGAGTCAATTCATTGTTGCTAAACCAAGCGTCTAGACTTGATTTTAGTATTGAGTTAATGAGTTGTGTTTTGGTCTATTTGATTACTTTTTTCGCATATATGACATTTGAGAGCTTGTCTCTCAAAACCAACACAGTTTACTATTCCTGTTCTTTTGATTTTTATATAGTCAACGATCAATAGTTAGAGAAGCAATAATGAGCACGAAACAATTTCACTTAAAAGATGAGCACGAAACGGTCGCATTAGGTACCGCATTGGCTCAGCTTTGTTCTCAACAAACCACGATTTATCTGCATGGCGATTTGGGTGCAGGTAAAACGACGTTTAGCCGTGGTTTTGTCCGTGCTCTTGGTCATCAAGGCAATGTTAAAAGTCCAACCTATACTTTAGTTGAGCCTTATCAGCTAGATAAGTGGCAAGTGTACCATTTTGATCTTTATCGTCTTGCGGATCCTGAAGAACTCGAATTTATGGGTATTCGAGATTACTTTACTGATGATGCAATTTGCTTGGTTGAATGGCCAGAAAAAGGGCATGGCCTGTTGCCACAACCTGATCTTGATGTGGATATTCGCTACCAGGGCGAGCAGCGTATAGCCGAATTAACGGCGAACAATGAATATGGTGTGCAGTTACTCAGTCAATTGGAGTTATGTTGAGTATTTCGAATTTTAGGTCAGTGGTGGCATTCGTCGCCACTTTTCTCCTTATCATCCCCAATTTAGCGTTTGCTAACGTTGTTAAAAACTTCCGAGTCTGGCCTTCACCTGATGAGACTCGTGTCGTTATCGATTTAAGCTCCGAAGCAGACTATTCTTATTTTTCGTTGTCGAGTCCTGATCGTTTGGTTGTGGATCTTAAAGACACATCAATGCAAGCTCAGTTGCCCGTTTCGGTGACCGATAGTCCGGTATTAAAGCGAGTTCGTAAGAGCTCACCACCAAACAAAAATACTTACCGTTTGGTATTTGAACTTAAAAAGGGTGTAAAGGCGGAGCTGTTTAAGCTTAGCCCAACACCAGGCGGCCGATATGGTCACCGTCTTGTGGTGGATTTGTCGCACGGCAATAATGCATCGAGCACCACCAAGCCGACGAAGCCGTCTACAACAAGTAAAGATATGAGCACGGTGCAACGTGGACAGGAAATTTTGATTGTTATCGATCCTGGTCATGGTGGTGAAGATCCTGGTTCAATCGGTCCATCGCGTCGTAAGTATGAAAAAGATGCCGTGTTAAGCATTTCTCGCAAGATCGCAGCGCAGCTTGATTCCGTTCCTGGGATCAAAACCAGAATGACGCGTAAAGGGGATTACTTTGTCAATCTTAACCGCCGAGTGGCGATAGCTCGAGAGAATGACGCCCACTTGTTGATTTCTATCCATGCGGACGCCTTTACCTCGCCACAACCGCGCGGAGGATCGGTGTTTGTGTTAAATACACGTAGGGCAAACACGGAGATTTCTCGTTGGGTAGAGAACCATGAGAAGCAATCGGAGTTGCTGGGTGGTTCAGGTACGGCATTTGTTAGTAATACCAGTGATCGTAACGTAAACCAAACGTTGTTGGATTTGCAGTTTAGCCATTCACAAAAAGAAGGCTACAAACTAGCAACGGAGATTTTAGGAGAGATGGGTAAAGTAGCGCGTTTGCACAACTCAAAACCGATAAACACCAGCCTAGCGGTGTTACGTTCTCCGCAGATCCCATCGGTTCTGGTTGAAACCGGCTTTATTTCAAATCCGACGGAAGAGAAGCTACTGTTCCAGCGTTCGCATCAAGACAAGTTGGCACGTTCGATTACCAAAGCGGTTGTGAAGTACCTGAAAGATAACCCGCCAGAAGGGACGGTATTTTCGTCGTCGGCAAAGCCAATCGTTCATACCGTGAAACGGGGTGAGTCGCTCTCTGTGATTGCACAAAAATACGGAACGTCAACCAAAGCGATCATGAGTGAGAACAAGCTAAAATCGAGTGGCTTAGCTGTTGGTCAGAAATTGAATATCCCTGGGGGCGCTGCCGCCGCGGTATCAATTCCGAACAAAGCAAACACGGTAGAAACAGAGACCATCACTCACACGGTTAAATCGGGTGAGTTCCTAGGTAAGATTGCTAGCCACTATAAAGTGAAGATTGCGGATATTCGCCGCGAGAACAATCTGAAATCAGATACGCTTCGAGTCGGTCAGAAACTCAAGATCACCGTTGCGGTGAAAGACAAGCCAATCCGTAAGCATAAAGTGGCGCGTGGAGAATACCTTGGTAAGATTGCCTCAAAATATGGTGTGAGCGTATCGAGTATCCGTAAGGCAAATAACTTACCTTCTGACGAGCTAGCCGTAGGACAAGAGCTAATTATCCCTAATAAGTAAGTGAGCTTATAACTCATCATGACCATTAAGATTTTGCCAGCTAGACTGGCAAACCAAATCGCGGCAGGAGAGGTGGTTGAAAGGCCTGCTTCTGTCGTGAAAGAGCTGGTAGAAAACAGTCTTGATTCGGGCGCAACACGTATCGACATTGATATCGAGAAAGGTGGCGCTAAGCTGATTCGCGTGCGCGATAATGGTAAAGGGATTGTGAAAGATGAGTTAGGCTTGGCGCTCAGTCGTCACGCAACATCGAAGATCCATACCCTGGATGACCTGGAAGCGATTATGAGCTTAGGCTTCCGTGGCGAAGCGCTGGCGAGTATCAGCTCGGTATCACGTTTGACGATGACTTCTCGACCCGCGACGCAAGATCAGGCGTGGAGCGCCTATTCTGAAGGGCGTGATATGCAAGTAAAGTTACAACCAAGCGCACACCCAATTGGTACCTCAGTTGAAGTGTTAGATCTGTTCTTCAACACACCTGCCCGTCGAAAATTCTTGCGCACTGAAAAAACAGAGTTCGCTCATATTGATGAGTTATTGAAACGTATTGCTTTGAGTCGTTTTGATGTCACGATCAATGTTCGTCACAACGGCAAAATGATCCGCCAATATCGTGCGGCAAAAAATCAGCTTCAGACTGAAAAGCGTATCGCTGCAGTGTGTGGCAATGGCTTTGTACGTAATATGCTACGTATTGAGTTGGAGCACCAAGGGCTCAAGTTGCATGGCTGGATTACGACACCGGAAGGAGCGAGGCAGCAGAGCGATCTACAATACTGCTATGTAAATGGCCGCATGATGCGTGACAAGCTGATCAATCATGCGATTCGTCAAAGCTATGAAACCAGCTTAAAACCGGATCAGTTTGCAGCGTATGTCTTGTTTATCGAGCTTGACCCACACCAAGTGGACGTGAACGTTCATCCAGCGAAGCATGAAGTACGCTTTCATCAAGCGCGACTGGTGCACGATTTTATTTATCAAGCACTGGCTGATGCCCTTGTGCAAAGCTCAGTGATTGATAAGCCACACGTCAACGAATCTGCGTTCCACCATGCTGAGTCAGTAGAGCCGTTTGAGACAATGGTTCCAACTCCTGAACCAGCCAGTGCACCGGAGCAAACAAGTTCACCAGTACCAGAGCGTGTCTATCAAGCGATAGATAACACACCAGCCTATCCGGGACGCTCGGACTACGAAGCGAAACCTTGCGATCGTCCTCTAAGTGATTCCTCAGTGCGGGAAGCGCGCGTGACGGACTCTTTCAAACGAACTGATTGGATAGAGTCCAAACCAGCGCCTAAACCGAACTCAAACAAAGAGCAGCGACATGCTGAGCCCGCACCAAGTAAACAAGAAGTGCGCGCTTATCATGAATTACTGCAAACACCAGATTTTGAATCGAAGCAGACACCATCGTTGACAGACATGGCTCCTCGCTCTGAGGCTCAGCCTTCACCTGTAATGGCATTAGGCAAAGCATTAGCCATCGTGGATGAACGGTTTGTCTTGATGAACAGCGATAGCGGTGCGGCTCTAGTGGCATTGCCAAGAGCGGAGTTTTACCGAACCCAAGGGCAGCTCACTCCGAGTGATGGGGCGTTGAAGGCTCAACCGCTATTGGTGCCATTATCGGTGAAGTTGGATTCTGGATTGATTAAGTTAGCCCAAGATTTCCAACAAGATTTTGCTCAGCTTGGTATCCAACTGAAAGCCAGAAATGACAAAGCCTTGATGGTGATGGGTATGCCAGCACCGTTACGTCAACAAAACTTACAAAACTTGATACCAGATCTGTTATCTTACGCGCAAACACGTATGAAGGAAGAGGTGGCAACAGCCCAGATGCTGCCGGATCTTATCGATTGGCTTGCTTTGCAGGTTACAACGGTTAAGAGCCACTATACTCTCTCTGAAGCCATTCAAATTATTGCGGAACTTGAACAGCTACGACATGGTCAATTGCCATTAGAAGATACAAAGTTTGTATCAGCTGTTGATTTCTCTGCCACGATTGCCAAATTAAAACCATGACAGACAAACTACCTTTGGCTCTTTTCTTAATGGGGCCAACCGCATCAGGTAAGACTGAGCTGGCGATACGCCTGCGTCAAAAATACCCAGTTGAGATCATCAGCGTGGACTCCGCGTTGATCTACAAAGGGATGGACATCGGCACCGCCAAGCCAGATGAGCGTGAGCTTAGTTTAGCGCCACATCGCCTTATCGATATCTTGGATCCGAGTGAGTCTTACTCTGCTGCAGATTTCCGTCGTGACGCGCTGCAGGCGATGAATGAGATTGTTGCTGAAGGAAAAATTCCGCTACTGGTTGGTGGTACGATGCTGTATTACAAGGCATTACTTGAAGGTTTATCACCTCTTCCAGCAGCAAACTCTGAAATTCGTCAGCAAATTGAGCAAGAGGCATTGACTAAAGGTTGGTCAGTGTTGCACGATGAACTAAAAGAGATTGATCCTGTATCAGCAGCGAGAATCCATCCTAACGATCCTCAGCGTTTGTCTAGGGCGTTAGAAGTTTTTCGTATTTCAGGTCAGACTCTGACTGAGTTGACTCAAACGAAAGGCGATAGCCTGCCGTTCCGAGTTAAACAGTTTGCAATAGCTCCCAAGGATAGGGCTGAACTTCACCGTCGAATTGAACTGCGTTTCGAGAAAATGATGGCTGCTGGTTTTGAAGATGAGATGAAAGTGCTTTATGCGCGTGATGATCTTCACCCAGATCTACCTTCTATTCGCTGCGTGGGTTACAGGCAGATGTGGGAGTATTTAGACGGGGAGTGTACACGAGACGAAGCGATTTTTCGTGGCGTATGTGCAACTCGTCAATTGGCCAAGCGACAAATCACCTGGTTACGCAGCTGGAATGATTTAACTTGGTTGGATAGCGGCAACATTGAACAGGCACTGGCAACCATGTCAGAAGCGATAGCATCTGATTGACATTGCTGTGTATAATGTGATCGTTTTGGCGTGAACGCACTCTCAAAGGATCGGTTGTTGGCGGTTTTTATATTATGCTGCTAATTAATTAGAGTGCTTTTTTGATTCGTTTAGCTCTGATGCAAAAAGAAGTGCCTTTTGCATTGCACCACTAGCTAAATAATTACAACTACAAATTAAATAAGGAAAATAAAATGGCTAAGGGGCAATCTCTACAAGACCCATTCCTAAATGCGCTACGTCGTGAGCGTATTCCGGTATCTATTTACCTGGTAAACGGTATTAAACTACAAGGTCAGATCGAATCATTCGATCAGTTCGTGATCCTGTTGAAAAACACGGTAAATCAAATGGTGTACAAGCACGCAATCTCTACCGTTGTTCCGGCTCGTCCAGTGAGCCATCACAGTGGTGATCGTCCTCAAAGTGATCGTCCACAAGAGAAATCTGAAGATTAATTCTTCATTTCGTATTTTTACAATAAGGAGTTGATTGCTTGTTTGACCGTTATGAATCCGGTGAGCGAGCCGTACTTGTTCATATCAACTTCACGCAAGAAGGTGAATGGGAAGATCTGGCTGAATTCGAAATGCTGGTGTCTTCTGCAGGGGTAGAGACGCTGCAAGTTGTCACTGGTAGCCGTCGCTCCCCTCACCCGAAATACTATGTCGGAGAGGGTAAGGCACAAGAAATTGCTACTGCGGTACAATTGACGGGTGCTGAAATAGTGATTTTTAATCACTCCCTCTCTCCTGCCCAAGAACGTAACCTCGAAAAACTGTGCCAATGTCGAGTTCTCGATCGCACTGGTCTTATCCTTGACATCTTTGCTCAGCGAGCACGAACACACGAAGGTAAGCTGCAAGTAGAGTTGGCTCAACTTCGACACATTTCTACTCGTTTAATTCGTGGTTGGACGCACCTTGAAAGGCAGAAAGGCGGTATTGGTCTACGAGGGCCGGGTGAAACTCAGTTAGAAACTGACCGCCGACTATTGCGTGACAGAATTAAAGCTATCCTTCGTCGTTTAGATAAAGTGGCAAAGCAGCGTGAACAGGGACGTCGTGCCCGAAATCGAGCTGAAATCCCAACGATTTCTCTCGTCGGTTACACCAACGCGGGTAAGTCGACACTTTTCAACTGTATTACGGAAGCTGGCGTTTACGCGGCAGATCAACTGTTTGCAACTCTTGACCCTACGTTACGTAAGATTGAGTTAGCCGATGTTGGGTCTGCAATTCTTGCTGATACCGTTGGATTTATCCGACATCTGCCTCACGATTTGGTTGCGGCCTTCAAAGCAACGTTGCAGGAAACGCAAGAAGCTGACATTTTGTTACATGTTGTTGATGCCAGTGATGAGCGTTTTCGTGAGAATATTCAAGCTGTTCATGAAGTTTTAGAAGAGATCGAGGCACATGAAGTGCCAACGCTCGTCGTCATGAACAAGATTGACAATCTAGAAGAGCAAAAACCACGTATAGATCGTGATGAGGAAGGCCTTCCTCGCACCGTTTGGGTTTCTGCTATGGAAGGGATAGGTATTGATCTCCTGTTTGATGCGCTGACAGAACGTTTAGCGTCGCAAATCGTTGAGTATCAGTTGAGAATTCCTCCACAGTATCAAGGACGATTCCGTAGTACATTCTTCCAAATGAAGTGTATTCAACGTGAGGAATATGACCAGGAAGGTAACTTGTTGATCGATATTCGAATGCAGCAAGTAGATTGGTCTAGACTTGAAAAAAGAGAAGGGGCAGTTTTAGTCGACTTTATAGTCACTTAAAGGACTGCTACAGTATAACGTCATATCAAATGATGGAGCTTTCTAATGGCGTGGAATGAGCCTGGAAATAACAACGGCAACAATGGCCGCGATAATGACCCTTGGGGTAATAATAATCGTGGTGGCCAGCGTCCTGGTGGCCGAGATCAAGGTCCGCCAGATTTAGATGAAGTGTTCAGCAAACTGAGTCAAAAGCTGGGTGGTAAGTTTGGTAAAAAAGGCGGCGGTAGTTCACCTATCGGCGGTGGCGGTAGTGCGATTGGCTTCGGCATCATTGCACTTATTGCGATTGCGGTGTGGTTCTTCGCTGGTTTTTACACCATCGGTGAAGCAGAGCGCGGTGTGGTTTTGCGTTTAGGAAAGTACGATCGTATCGTCGATCCCGGTCTGAACTGGCGTCCTCGCTTTATTGACGAAGTGACGGCTGTAAACGTGCAGGCGATTCGTTCGCTACGTGCATCTGGTCTAATGCTGACTAAAGATGAAAACGTAGTAACCGTCGCGATGGACGTTCAATACCGTGTTGCTGACCCATACAAATACCTATACCGCGTAACCAATGCTGATGACAGCTTGCGTCAAGCAACAGATTCGGCGTTACGTGCGGTCATTGGTGACTCACTAATGGATAGCATCTTAACCAGTGGCCGTCAGCAAATCCGTCAAACGACGCAAGAAACACTGAATCAAATCATTGATAGCTACGATATGGGCATCGTGATTGTTGACGTGAACTTCCAGTCTGCACGTCCGCCAGAGCAAGTAAAAGATGCGTTTGATGACGCTATCGCTGCACGTGAGGATGAAGAACGTTTCATCCGTGAAGCCGAAGCGTACAAGAACGAAATCTTGCCGAAGGCAACAGGTCGTGCTGAGCGTTTGAAGAAAGAAGCGCAAGGTTACAACGAGCGTGTAACCAACGAAGCTCTTGGTCAAGTGGCGCAGTTTGAAAAACTACTGCCTGAATACCAAGCGGCACCTGGCGTTACTCGTGACCGTCTGTACATTGATGCCATGGAAGAGGTTTATTCAAGCACTTCTAAAGTGCTCATTGACTCTGAATCGAGCGGCAATCTGCTTTACCTACCAATTGATAAGTTGACGGGGGAAGGTCAAACAGACACCAAACGTAAATCGAAGTCTTCTTCAGCGTACGATCATATTCAACTTGAGTCTGAACGCCCGAACCAAGACACTTCGAGTACGCAGTCTCGTTCAACAGATTCACGTCAAGGGAGATACTAAGAATGCGTAAGTTAATGATCCCTGTACTGGTCATCGCACTGGCATTAATGTTGATGTCACTATTCGTTATCCCTGAAGGTGAGCGTGGTATCGTGGTTCGATTTGGTCGTGTATTGAAAGACAATAACGATATCACTCGAATCTACGAGCCGGGTCTGCATTTCAAAATGCCACTATTTGACCGCGTTAAGCAGTTAGATGCGCGTATCCAAACCATGGATGGCCGTGCTGACCGTTTCGTAACTGCGGAGAAAAAAGACGTAATCATTGATACCTACGTGAAGTGGCGTATCGAAGATTTCGGACGTTACTACCTAGCGACAGGTGGCGGCAATACACTGACTGCTGAAGCGCTTTTGGAGCGTAAAGTGACGGACGTGCTTCGTTCAGAAATCGGTTCTCGTGACATCAAACAGATCGTGTCTGGTCCACGTAATACTGACGTATTGCCAGACGATCTAGATAGCGATGAACTGAATAGTGAAGCGGCACGTGAGGCATTGGAAATCGATGGTGAGCGTGATCTAATCATGTCTGAAGTGTTGAAAGACACGCGTGGAAGCGCAATGAAAGACTTGGGTGTTCGCATCGTTGACTTCCGTATGAAGAAGATCAACCTTCCAGATGAGATTAGTGAATCAATCTACCGTCGTATGCGTGCCGAGCGAGAGTCTGTAGCACGTAAGCATCGCTCTCAAGGCCGTGAGAAAGCCGAAGTTATCCGCGCACAAGCAGAGCTTGAAGTGGCAACGATTCTGGCAGAAGCGGATAAAACCGCTCGTGTAACACGCGGTGCAGCAGATGCAGAAGCGGCGAAGATTTACGCCGATGCGTACAGCAAAGATCCTGAATTCTTTAGCTTCTTACGTTCTTTGAAGGCTTATGAGAAATCGTTCAGCTCTAAGAGCGACATTCTTGTTCTGGATCCGAACAGCGAGTTCTTCCAGTACATGAACAATGCGCAAGGCGCTAAAGTCGAATAAGCGTGTCTTTAAATCAAAAAGGCTCCTGTTAGGAGCCTTTTTTGTATCGGCTGAGAACGTAGTAGTTGTTTCGGAGGTTAGCTCATCATGACCGCAATGATTGTTCCTGCAACCACAAGGCAACCTCCAATACGTCGAAGTTGGTTGTCTGGCTGTTCACTCAATTGTGCCACCATGTTACGCCAACCATTTGGCGCAATAAGTGGGCCAATCCCTTCCACGATCAATACTAGCCCAATCGCTAGCCAAATAGACTCTGACATAGTGAACCTTAGTCGATTTAAGAAAAGTAAATATTATCAGTGATATGGGGGATGTGACATGCGCAATGTCGGCGAAATTGCATTCTAGTACTGACTCTCTGAACAAAAAATGACTGCAAGAAGGGGGATTCGGTGCTAAAATCCTTTTTTAACTAGCAATCAGACTTGGAAAGATGGGAAATAACGTAGTCGTTCTAGGCACCCAATGGGGTGACGAAGGTAAAGGTAAAATCGTAGACCTTTTAACTGAAGATGCAAAATACGTGGTGCGCTACCAAGGCGGTCACAATGCAGGTCACACACTTGTAATTGACGGTGAAAAAACCGTTCTTCACTTAATTCCATCAGGTATCCTTCGCGATAACGTAAAATGCGTTATCGGTAACGGTGTTGTACTATCACCTGAAGCTCTAATTAAAGAAATGAAACCTCTTGAAGAGCGCGGTATTCCTGTTCGCGAACGTCTTTTCATTTCTGAAGCATGCCCTCTCATTCTTCCTTATCACGTTGCGCTAGACCAAGCGCGTGAAATTGCACGTGGTAAAAAAGCGATTGGTACGACTGGCCGTGGTATCGGTCCTGCGTACGAAGATAAAGTTGCTCGTCGTGGTCTACGCGTTGGCGACCTATTCGATATGGAAGCATTCGCTGAGAAACTAAAAGAAGTGATGGAATACCATAACTTCGCTCTAGTGAACTACTACAAAGCAGACGCAGTAAGCTACGAAGAAGTACTTGAGCAAGCGAAAGGCTACGCTGAACTACTTACTTCTATGGTTATGGACGTAACTGACGAACTAGACGCAGCACGTAAGCGCGGTGACAAGATCATGTTCGAAGGTGCACAAGGTACTCTGCTAGATATCGACCACGGTACTTACCCGTACGTAACTTCTTCTAACACAACCGCTGGTGGTGTTGCTGCCGGTTCTGGTTTTGGTCCTCGTCACCTAGGTTACATCCTTGGTATCGCGAAAGCTTACTGTACTCGCGTTGGTGCAGGTCCATTCCCAACTGAGCTATACGATGGTTTAGACAAGCAAGATCCAGTAGGTAAGCACCTTGGTACTGTTGGCCATGAGTTTGGTGCAACAACGGGTCGTCTACGTCGTACAGGTTGGTTCGATGCTGTTGCGATGCGTCGTGCAATCCAAATTAACTCTGTTACTGGTTTCTGTCTAACTAAACTAGACGTACTAGATGGTCTAGAAGAGCTAAAAATCTGTACTGGTTACAAGATGGAAGATGGTTCTGTACTAGAAGTTTCGCCAATGGCAGCTGATGAGTACGAAAAAGTAACGCCAATCTACGAAACGATGCCTGGTTGGTCTGAGAACACATTCGGTGCTAAATCTCTAGATGCGCTTCCACAAGCCGCTCTAGATTACATCAAACGTATCGAAGAGCTAACTGGCGTGCCAGTAGACATTATCTCAACAGGCCCAGACCGTAACGAAACTATCATTAAAGTTCACCCATTTGGTGCTTAATCGATACTCGGTAGAGATTGTAAAAGCCGACTTTAAAGTCGGCTTTTTTGTCTCTGTGAGTTAGCTTCATTCGTGGGGAAAATAGACTCGATGTGGCAAGCTGTTGCCGTTAAGCTTAGGAAAGAGGCAAAATTTGCCTAAAGATTAACAGCCTTTTGCCGATAAGGTTATCAAGCAGAGGAGATCCTTCGCCGATCTTTGGTTTCTTCGATACCTTAAAGAGTACATTTATGAAGTTACGGGCAGTGGCTGCTTCACTGTTATTGATGCTAAGTGCAACCTCGGTTGAAGCTAATATTGCCGATGTGGGTGCGCCAGTTCCTATCTACACCGAAGCAGAGTTGATTACGCTTATTGAACAGAATAAGCACTTACAACGCGTGCGCGCTGATAACTGCCAGTTGGTGGAAGACATCGTAGCACGTGCGACGCGCATTAATTTGCCGTCTTATGAATTCCTTTACGGTGATATGCTGGCGTGGGGCGTCTGTGTAGAGCAAGACGTTGAACTCGGCCTTTACTACATGGAAAATGCCGCGCACCAAGGCTTGCCAGCAGCATTAGAGCAGCTTGGGCGTTACTATTCTCGTGGTACGTTAGTTCAACAAGACAAGGAACGTGCAATCCCTTACCTGCGTGAAGCCGCAGCGATGGGCAATCTAAATGCGCGTATTCATCTTGCTGAGTTATTGCTGCGTGATTACGGCAGTCCGATTGATTACGAAGATGCTTACCGTTGGTTGTATAACTCGGTAACGGCGGATAAGAGACAGCATAAACGTATCGCGGTACTAAGAAATGGCTTAGAGCAGCGAATGCCGCAAAACATCATCGCACGCGCAAAACGACGTGATACCTTCTGGTAAGCAGTTCGGTTAAAAACGCTGATAACTTCATACAACAAAGCCCACATGATGTGGGCTTTGTTGTTTTCAAGACAGCACCAATAGTTATACGACTTTGTGTGGACCAAAACACTCGTAATGGAATTGCCCTTGAGGGACGCCTAACTCAAGCAACTGCTTCGCGACATGCTGCATAAAGCCGACAGGACCGCAGAAGTACACCTGCACGTTGTCTTGCTTCAGCGCCACTTCTATCTCGTTTAGATTCACCAAGCCAGTGAAGTGAAAGTCTTCACCGATCTTGTCTTCTGCGGTTGGCTGGTTGTACCAAATCAGCGAGTTCATGTTGTCTTTTGCACTCACTAGTTGGTTTACGTGCTGTTTAAATGCGTGCTGCTGACCGTTTTCTGCCGCGTGTACCCAAGTCACGGGCGCTTGATGCTCAGCAAGGCTCTCGAGCATCGATAGAGTTGGAGTTACCCCCACACCTGCCGAAACCAAAACAACTGGAGTCGTCGCGTCTACATCCATAAAGAAATCACCCGCAGGTGCCGCAAGTTGTACTTTATCGCCGATGTTTAGCTCATCATGCAGGAAATTCGATACTTTACCGCCTTGTTCACGTTTTACCGAGATACGGTAAGTGTTCTTTTGAGCCGCAGAAGATAGGCTGTATTGGCGAATCTCTTGGCTGTCGAACTTATCACTGTTGATGTAGATACCGAGGTATTGACCCGGTTTGTATTCAGAAACCACTTCACCATCGGTTGGTTTGAAAACAAAGCTACAGATGCTTTCACTCTCAAGTTGCTTGCCCACCAACTCAAACTCACGCAGACCACGCCAACCACCTTGAAGTGCGGCGTTTTCTTGGTAGATTTGCTCTTCACGTTGAATGAATACGTTCGCGAGCACACCGTATGCTTCTGCCCATGCATCAATCACTTCCTGACCAGGAGAGAACAATTCATCAATGGTAGCAAGCAGGTGTTTACCGACGATTTGGTACTGATCTTCAGTAATTAAAAAGCTGGTGTGTTTATGAGCGATTTTTTCTACCGCGCCTAGCAGTGCAGGCAGGTTATCGATGTTAGTCGCGTAGGCGCAGATGGCATTAAATAGCGCTTCTCGTTGGTCACCATTGCGCTGATTGCTCATGTTGAAAATATCTTTCAACTCAGGGTTATGGGTGAACATTCTATCGTAAAAGTGTGCGGTGAGTTTTGGGCCAGTTTCTGCAAGAAGTGGCGCCGTTGCTTTCACTATTTCAATAGTTTGATTGCTGAGCATAATGTCTTCCCATCTAAAGTTATATTTATAATGCATGTTTAAAGTTGTATCTCAAATGTATCTTTTAATCAAGAAAAGATTTAAACTCATTAATTAAAGAGGATCGCAACATGCAGTTAACCAGTTTCACCGACTACGCGCTAAGAACCTTGATTTACTTGGCTTCACTGCCAAAAGATGAGTTGACGAATATTACTGAAGTAACCGACTTATTTGGGGTGTCACGTAACCACATGGTTAAAGTGATCAACCGTTTAGGTCAGCTCGGCTATGTTCATACTGTGCGTGGAAAGAACGGTGGAATTCGTTTGATGAAGCCAGCAGCAGACATTACCGTTGGCGGTGTGGTGCGTGATCTAGAGCCATTAGATTTGGTCAATTGTGGTGTTGAGTTTTGCCATATTACGCCAGCTTGTCGTTTGAAAGATAAGTTGGCGAAAGCGAAAATGGCGTTTCTTGCTGAGTTGGATACTTGCACTATCGAAGAGCTGCTTAGTGACAATGCCGAGCTGCTGATCTTGCTTACTCGTCCTTAGCCTTATTTTCGAGTCTTAAATCTTTTCTTGAACATTCTTTTTTCAAAGCAATTCTGTAGCTTATCCTGAGACTCGGATATACTAGCTCTATACCTTCCTTGCTAGATAGGCACGCCTATGTCAGACAATATTCCAAACGATCCGTTCGCAGATCGTGAGTCCAAGAATTACGAAAACCCAATCCCAAGCAGAGAGTTCATCATTGAGTTTCTTGAACAAGCTGGCGTACCAATGAATCGTAATGATTTGTTTGAAGCGCTGAAACTTGAAGGTGAAGAACAATACGAAGGCTTGCGCCGTAGACTGCGTGCAATGGAGCGTGATGGTCAGCTCGTGTTTACGCGTCGTCAGTGCTATGCGCTACCAGCAAAGCTCGAAATGGTGAAAGGTTATGTGATTGGCCACAAAGATGGTCACGGTTGGGTTCGTCCAGAAGGCAGTGTCGGCAAGGATGATGACATTGTGCTGCCGCATCACCAAATGAAGAACATTATCCATGGTGACTTTGTGTTGGTTCAGCCAACCGATAACAGCAAGCGTGGTCGTCGTGAAGGTCGCTTAGTGCGTGTATTGGAAGAGCGTAATACTCAGATTGTTGGTCGCTTCTTCCTGGAATATGGCTACTCATACGTTGTACCGGATGATTCTCGCATTAGCCAAGATATTCTGATCCCAAATGAGCACAAATCTGGAGCTCGTATGGGTAATGTGGTTGTGATTGAAGTGACCGACCGTGGCTCTCGTTCGCGCGGAATGATGGGTAAAGTGGTTGAAGTACTTGGCGAAAATATGGCGCCGGGTATGGAAACTCAAGTCGCAATTCGTACCCATCAAATTCCACACGAGTGGCCAGAAGCGGTCGACAAGCAGATCGTTAACTTAGGCGAGGAAGTGCCAGAAGAAGCCAAAGTTGGCCGTGTTGACTTGCGTGAATTGCCGCTTGTTACCATCGATGGTGAAGACGCTCGTGATTTCGATGATGCGGTTTACTGTGAGAAGAAGAAGGGCGGCGGTTGGCGCTTATGGGTAGCCATTGCTGATGTCAGTTACTACGTGCGACCAGACACTGCGCTTGATAAAGAAGCGATTAACCGTGGTAACTCAGTGTATTTCCCTTCACAAGTTGTACCTATGTTGCCAGAGGTATTATCGAACGGCCTGTGTTCACTCAATCCACAAGTGGATCGCTTATGTATGGTTTGTGAAATGACCATCTCCGAAACAGGGAAGCTATCGGGGTACAAGCATTACGAAGCAGTGATGAACTCGCACGCTCGTCTGACTTACAACAAAGTGGGGGCGATCCTAGAGGGTGATGAAGAGCTACGCATGCGTTATCACGCGCAAGTGCCACACCTTGAGGAATTGCACGCCATGTACAAAGTACTAAAAGACGCGCGTGATAACCGTGGTGCGATTGAATTTGAAACGGTGGAAGCGAAGTTCATCTTTAATGCTGATCGTAAGATTGAAAGCATCGAACCTGTGATTCGTAACGACGCACACAAGATCATTGAAGAGTGTATGATCATGGCCAACGTGGCTTCGGCATCGCTGGTGGAAAAAGCTAAAGAGCCGGCGCTATATCGCATTCACGAATCTCCGGGTGAATTGCGTTTGCAAGGCTTCCGTGATTTTCTTGGCGAACTGGGTCTAAACTTAGGCGGTGGTTTAGAACCTTCGCCAACGGATTACGCGGACTTGGTGAAACAAATTGCTGAGCGTCAGGATAAAGAGCTGATCCAAACCATGCTACTGCGTTCGATGAAGCAGGCGATTTATAGCGCAGATAATGCCGGTCACTTCGGTTTGGCATTAAAGCGTTATGCGCACTTTACGTCGCCAATTCGTCGTTACCCAGACTTGCTGCTGCATCGCGCAATTAAATACTTGATTGCGAAAGAAGAAGGCCGCAATCAAGACCGTTGGACGCCAACTGGTGGGTATCACTACTCGTTTGACGACATGGACTTCTACGGTGAACAATGTTCGATGACCGAGCGCAGAGCTGATGATGCGACGCGTGAAGTGGCGGATTGGTTGAAGTGTGAATACATGCAAGACCACGTCGGTGATGAGCTTGATGGTGTGATTGCCAACGTGACCAGTTTTGGTTTCTTTGTGCGCCTGACGGAATTGCATATTGATGGTTTGGTGCACATTTCAACGCTAGCGAACGACTACTATCAATTTGATCCTATCGGTCAAAGGCTTATCGGTGAAAGCTTCGGTAACATCTACCGCTTAGGTGATGCAGTGAAAGTCAAAGTGCTTGCTGTTAATCTAAATGACAAGCAAATTGACTTTGAATTAGTCGAAACAAGTCGTAAGCTACGCGGCGAAGGTAAGACTGCGAAGAAACGCGCAGCAGAAGCCAAGCGTAAAGCAAAAGAGAAAAAACGTGCTGCTACGAAAGGCGGCACTCGTGCGACACCAGTGATTGAGCCAACCAAGCGACCAGAGCTAAGTGAAACCTCTGGCAAACGCGATGGCCAAAAACTCGGTGAAACTGAGGCGGACAAAAAGCCTAAGGTGAAGAAAGCACGTAAGAAAAAGCCACACAGTAAGCCGAAGAAAACTCAGCGTACCAAGAGTGACGCACAGTAGGCGAAATAGCCAACCTCATTGCGAGGTTGGCTAGAAAGTGACCATAAAAACAGGTTAAACAATGAGTAACGAATTTATTTACGGCATTCACGCAGTGAAGGCGGTATTGGAACGCGAACCAGAGCGTTTTATCGAAGCATATGTTCTAAAAGGCCGTCAAGACGATCGCCTAATGCCTATTCTGAATGATTTGCAGGTATGTGGTGTTTCTATTCAGCAGATGACGCGTAAAACACTGGACGACAAAGCGTATGGCGCAAACCACCAAGGTATCATCGCGCGCGTGAAACCAGCAAAACAGCTAAATGAAAACGATATTGATGACATTCTCGCGCAGCACGAGTCCCCGTTATTGTTGGTACTGGATGGTGTGACAGATCCGCATAACCTAGGTGCTTGTCTACGTAATGCTGATGCCGCAGGCGTGGCGGCAATTATCGTACCGAAAGACCGTTCTGCACCAATGAACGCGACAGTAAGCAAAGTGGCGTGTGGCGCAGCAGAAGTGGTGCCATTGATCCGAGTGACTAACTTGGCTCGTACTATGCGTACCCTACAAGAACAAGGTATCTGGTTTGTGGGTACCGCAGGTGAAGCGACACACGATATCTACCAAGCGAAGCTGACAGGTCCTCTTGCTATCGTGATGGGGGCTGAAGGTGACGGCATGCGTCGCCTTACTCGCGAAACCTGTGACGATCTGATTAAGATCCCAATGGCTGGCAGCGTATCAAGTTTGAACGTATCGGTCGCATCAGGCATCTGTTTGTTTGAAGCGGTTCGTCAGCGTCTTGCTGTAAAGTAAATTTAAACAAGCACTTACTACAAAGTCAGTCACAATGATAAAGATGCAAAGGATGGGGGCCCATCCTTTGTTGTTTTCGGCTACTTATAAAAATTCTCAGGGAAGTTATGACTCAACAAAATATTAAATTCATCGCTTTTGATTTGGATGGCACTTTACTTGATAGCGTGCCTGATTTGGCCGTTGCAGCTGATCAAGCGGTGCAAGCACTTGGTTTTCCTTCGGTATCTGAAGAGCAAGTCCGTGACTACGTCGGTAACGGTGCGGACGTATTGATTGGTCGTTCATTGAGCCAAAGCCTGACCATCAACCCAGAGTTAAGTGACGAACTATGTGCTCAGGCTCGTGTATTGTTTGATGATTTCTACGCGCAGAGCGGTCATAAGCTTAGCCATCTTTATCCAACGGTCAAAGAAACGTTGGAAGAGCTGCATAACGCTGGATTTGTGATGGCGCTAGTCACCAACAAACCGTCCAAGTTTGTGCCAGAGATTCTGGAGAAACACGACATTGCCAAATACTTTGTCGATGTACTTGGTGGCGATGCATTTTTTGAGAAAAAGCCTAACCCAGTTGCACTCAACTGGCTGATGGAAAAACATCAGATCCTGCCAAGTGAAATGCTGATGGTTGGGGATTCGAAAAATGATATTCTAGCGGCGAAGAATGCAGGTTGTGCCTCATTTGGTTTAACTTACGGTTACAACCATGGTGAGCCAATTTCAGCGTCGAATCCCGATTTTGTTGCTAGCAGTTTGGGTGAATTATTGGATGTAATAGCGGTTTCTGTATAACCGCGACAAAAGATCTTCCAAAATACTCGCTAATGAGTACACTGAGTGAACCGTGCGCTAAGAGCCGCACGGTTTTTCATTTATTTAGATTAAGAAGTCAAAGGAATCATTCTAATGAGCAAACCCATCGTATTGAGTGGTGTTCAACCTTCAGGTGAACTAAGTATCGGCAATTACTTGGGTGCTCTACGTCAATGGCAGCAGATGCAAGACGATTATGATTGCCAATACTGTGTGGTAGACCTTCACGCGATTACGGTTCGTCAGGACCCTAAAGCACTGCATGAAGCGACACTAGACGCACTGGCGATCTGTCTGGCAGTTGGTGTTGACCCGAAGAAGAGCACGCTATTTGTTCAGTCACACGTACCAGAGCATGCTCAACTTGGTTGGCTTCTTAACTGTTACACCCAGATGGGTGAGTTGGGTCGTATGACTCAGTTTAAAGACAAATCAGCACGTTATTCGAGTGACAGCTCAAGCCAATTTGGCGACGTAAATGTTGGTCTGTTTGACTACCCAGTACTCATGGCTGCGGATATCCTGCTTTATGGTGCGCACCAAGTGCCAGTCGGTAGCGACCAGAAGCAGCACCTAGAGCTAGCGCGTGATATCGCTAACCGCTTTAACAATATCTACTCGCCAGATCAGCCAATCTTCCAAGTGCCAGAGCCTTACATTCCGACGGTAAATGCGCGCGTAATGAGTCTTCAAGACGCAACGAAGAAGATGTCTAAGTCAGATGATAACCGTAAGAACGTTATCACGCTGCTTGAAGAGCCTAAGTCGATCATCAAGAAGATCAACAAAGCGCAAACCGATACAGAAACGCCACCGCGTATCGCTCACGACTGGGAAAGCAAAGCAGGTATCTCGAACCTAATGGGGCTTTATTCTGCGGCGACAGGCATGAGCTTTGAAGAGATTGAAGCGAAATACCAAGGTGTTGAAATGTACGGTCCATTCAAGAAAGACGTAGGTGAAGCATTAGTCGCAATGCTAGAGCCTATCCAAGCAGAATACCGTCGTATTCGTGAAGACCGCGCATTCATGAATGAAGTGATGAAGCAAGGTGCAGAGAAAGCATCCGCTCGCGCTGCCGAAACATTGAAGAAAGCGTATGAAGCCGTCGGCTTTGTTGCTCGCCCATAATCGAGCTTAGAGCTTTATTATTTTTAGCCCTCGCATCTAGCGAGGGCTTTTCGTATCAGAGCAAATTTATTCAGCAAAAACTTGCCTTTCTTGCTTGGTATAGCAAAATACCGCCCTTGATTGCCACGAAAGTGGTGATTCATCACTTAAGCATTGCCAAAACGGATTGGAGCCACCGACACTTTATGTTGTTGATCATCGATAACTACGACTCTTTTACCTACAACCTTTACCAATACTTCTGCGAGCTTGGTGCAGACGTAAAGGTGGTGCGTAACGATGAAATCGACATTCAAGGTATTGAGGCGCTCAACCCCACTCATTTGGTGATCTCTCCAGGACCATGTACCCCTAACGAAGCGGGTATCTCTCTACAAGCCATTGAACACTTTGCTGGCAAGCTGCCTATCTTGGGCGTTTGTCTTGGTCATCAGGCGATTGCGCAGGTGTTTGGTGGCGAAGTGGTACGTGCACGACAAGTGATGCACGGTAAGACCTCACCGATTCGTCACAACGGTCGCAGTGTGTTTAAAAATCTTAATAACCCACTGACGGTAACCCGCTACCACTCTCTCGTGGTGAAAAGCGGCACGTTACCTGATGTGTTTGAATTGACCGCTTGGACTGAACTACCTGACGGATCCATGGATGAAATCATGGGTTATCAGCATAAAACCCTGCCAATTTACGCGGTACAGTTTCATCCTGAGTCAATTAAGACAGAACAAGGCCACGAACTACTCGCAAACTTTCTCGCGCGTAAAACGATCTGATCCCGATCACTTTTTTTAACAAATTCTTCATCTATTTCACTTTGGAAGTGGAATGCAAAACTATGCGTTCTATCTAATTGGCGAGAATTATTCATTGCTTGTCCCTCCTGTTAATTCAAGTAATCGTTGCCTTTTATAAAAAAACGCTTCTCAATCCCGAATTCTTGGTGCATAAATACTCATAGATAGTGATTAGTGGTGGTTGTGCTGGGATGCGAAAAGAATAAATCACTATTGAAATGGTTAATTAAATGTAAATACAATGCCCTGATGGCTTAAATGCAAAACATTATTTGCTAGCAAAGAATGCTGGTTAAATTCGCTTATCTGCTAGGCATGCGGTATCAAGAAGGAATGTGCAATGACAACGGAAAACAAAGTAGAGCGCGGTTTATTCGATGAGGTAATGGTACCTTGCTATAACCCGATGGAAATGATCCCTGTTAAAGGTAAAGGTTCACGAATTTGGGATCAGGAAGGCAATGAATACATCGACTTTGCTGGTGGTATTGCCGTGAGCTGTCTTGGTCATTGTCACCCTGCAATGGTGAATGCATTAACCGAGCAGGGCAACAAGCTTTGGCACCTTAGCAACGTAATGACCAATGAGCCAGCACTCCGCTTAGCAAAAAAACTGACTGAAGTCAGTTTCGCAGAGCGCGTATTCTTTGCCAACTCTGGTGCAGAAGCGAACGAAGCTGCATTAAAGCTTGCTCGTCGTTACGCCGCAGACGTTCATGGTGCTGAGAAATCTGAAATCATCGCATTCAAACAAGGTTTCCACGGTCGTACTTTCTTTACCGTGACGGTCGGTGGCCAAGCGGCTTACTCTGACGGTTTTGGTCCTAAGCCTGGTGACGTCACGCACCTGCCGTACAACGATATCGAAGCGCTGCAAGCACACATCTCTGATCGCACTTGTGCGGTGATGATGGAGCCGCTTCAAGGTGAGGGCGGTATCATTCCACCAACGCCTGAGTTCGCCCAAGCGGTTCGTGAACTGTGTGACAAACACAACGCACTGTTGATTTTTGATGAAGTACAAACCGGTAACGGTCGTACTGGTCACTTCTACGCGTACCAAGGTCTAGGGATCACGCCAGATATCCTAAGCACCGCGAAATCACTCGGTGGTGGTTTTCCTATCGGCGCAATGTTAACCACAGCAAAACTGGCTGAACACTTAAAAGTGGGCACTCACGGTTCGACTTACGGTGGTAACCCATTAGCGTGTGCGGTTGCAGAAGCTGTGGTTGATGAAGTCAGCAAGCCAGAGACCTTAGCGGGCGTACTAGAGCGTGAAGCGATGTTCCGCGAAGGTCTAGAGAAGATCAACGCGAAGTACAACCTTTTCTCTGAAGTGCGTGGTAAAGGTTTGCTGCTTGGTGCGGCGCTGAATGAAGAGTGGCAAGGCCGTGCACGTGACGTACTGGTTGCCGCTGGTAAACAAGGTCTCATGGTATTGGTTGCGGGTGCCAATGTCGTACGTTTCACACCATCACTCGTTATCACACAACAAGAAATCGAAGAAGGCTTGGCAAAATTGGACAAAGCGATTGCGACGTTAGTGTAAACGCGATCCCGGTTTTATTGCCAACGCAACCCCCATCAAGGACCTCTGATGGGGGAATTGTTCCTACAATTTAGTTAGGATTTTCTTGCATCTGGAGGGAGTATTGATGCTAGTAGTTCGCCCTATTGCAATGTCGGATTATGACGCGCTGCACACCTGTGCGGTTGAGTCAGGCCATGGATTTACATCTCTACCGGTTAACGAAGAACTGTTAACCAATCGAATCAAACACTCAGAATACAGTTTTGCTAAACCAGACGTGAAAGAAGCTGGTGATGAAGGCTACCTGATGGTGGGCTTTGACTCTGAAACGGGTGAAGTCGCAGGTACCACTGGCATCGAAGCTTCAATTGGCTGGGATGTGCCTTTTTACTCTTACCACATCAGTAAAGTGGTGCACTCATCGCCAAAACTTGGGGTAAACAATGTGGTTAAGCTGCTGACGTTTGGTAACAACTACACGGGCAACAGTGAAATCTGTACCTTGTTCCTACGTGAAACATTCCGTGGAGGGTTGAATGGTCGCTTGATGTCGAAGTGTCGATTTTTGATGATGGCTGAGCACCCAGAACGTTTCTCAGACACTATTTTTGCTGAGATGCGCGGTGTATCAGACGAGAACGGTAACTCACCATTTTGGCAGTGGCTACAAGAGCATTTCTTTTCAATTGACTTCACGCTTGCTGATTATCTAACCGGTATCGGCAAGAAAGGTTTTATCGCTGACTTGATGCCGAAGTTGCCAATCTACATCAACCTGTTGAGCCCAGAAGCGCAAGCCGTAATTGGTCAAGTGCATGACAACACGCGCCCGGCGTTGAAACTGCTAGAGAATGAAGGTTTCACCAACCGGGGTTATGTCGACATTTTCGATGGTGGTCCTTCAGTGGAATGTGACTTACGCAATATTGAATCGGTACGCCACTCATTCCGCGCTAAAGTCAAAATTTCTGAACATACCAGCACGCAAGACTTCTTGATGTGTAATTCATCATTCGAGAATTTCCGTGCCGCGGCAGCAAAAGCGGCTTATGACGCAGAAACACAAAGCGTGGTGCTCGCGCCAGAATTGGCGAATGCACTTTTGGTTGGTGAAGGGGATTTTGTTCGCCTTCTTCCGCAGTAACTGACGACAGAATTTAAGGATAGAAACAATGACACATTGGATTGCAGGTGAATGGGTACAAGGTCAGGGTGAAGCATTTACGTCTTTGTCGCCGTACAACCAAGAAGTGATCTGGCAGGGCAAAGGCGCGACGGCAGAGCAAGTGAACCAAGCGGTTGCTGCGGCGCGCGAGGCGTTTGTTGACTGGAAGAAGCGTCCATTTGCAGAGCGTGAAGCGATCGTGTTGGCTTTTGCTGAGAAAGTGAAAGAGAACAGCGAAAAAATTGCCGAAGTGATTGCTAAAGAAACCGGTAAGCCGATTTGGGAAACTCGTACTGAAGCGGCGGCAATGGCAGGTAAAATTGCGATTTCTATCCGTGCTTACCACGACCGCACTGGTGAAGCGACACGTGAAGCCGCAGGCAACCAAATTGTATTGCGTCACCGCCCATTGGGTGTAATGGCGGTATTCGGCCCTTATAACTTCCCAGGTCATCTGCCAAATGGTCACATCGTGCCAGCACTACTTGCGGGTAACACAGTGGTATTCAAGCCGTCTGAGCAAACGCCATGGACGGGTGAATTAGCCATGAAACTGTGGGAAGAAGTGGGTCTACCGAAAGGTGTGATTAACCTAGTCCAAGGTGCGAAAGAAACCGGCATTGCGCTAGCGGACGCGAAAGGCATTGATGGCGTGCTGTTCACGGGTAGTGCAAACACAGGTCATGTTCTGCATCGTCAATTTGCAGGTCAGCCGGACAAGATGCTGGCGCTAGAAATGGGTGGCAATAACCCGATGGTTATTTCGGGTAACTACGGCGACCTAGATGCAACGGTTTACACCATCATCCAGTCAGCCTTCATCAGCGCAGGTCAACGTTGTACCTGCGCTCGTCGTCTGTACATTCCGTTTGGAGATAAGGGTGATGCAGTGATTGCTAAGTTGGTGGAAGCGACACGTAACATTCGCGTTGACCAACCATTTGCTGAGCCTGCGCCATTCATGGGACCACAAATTTCGGTCGCGGCAGCCAAGTTTATTCTGGATGCACAAGCTAACCTGCAAGCTCTTGGTGGCGAAAGCTTAATTGAAGCGAAAGCGGGCGAAGCGGCGTTTGTTTCTCCGGGCATCATCGATGTGACGAACATTGCTGAACTGCCAGATGAAGAGTACTTCGGTCCACTTCTGCAAGTAGTGCGCTACGAAGGGCTAGAGAAAGCGGTAGAGCTAGCGAACGATACGCGCTTTGGTCTTTCTGCGGGTCTGGTTTCAACTGACGACCAAGAGTGGGAATACTTCGTTGACCACATTCGTGCAGGTATCGTGAATCGCAACCGTCAGCTGACGGGAGCCAGTGGTGATGCACCGTTTGGTGGTCCGGGGGCGTCAGGTAACCTACGCCCAAGTGCTTACTACGCAGCAGACTACTGTGCGTACCCAATGGCATCAGTGGAAGGTCGCGAGACGGTCTTGCCTGCAACATTGAGCCCAGGTGTCAGCCTGTAATCGAGAAATACGAAGCGGTAACAAAGTATCACCGCTTCTATCTGCCAGAGCTATTTACCAAGTTAGGATTCCGGTAAAGCGCGCTGGCAAACGCCAAAGGCGAGCTCAAGACTCCCCAACGCGTGTTGACTGACTGGCATTAATGCCTCACATACCGTCACAGGTTGATGACCGCGTGTTCGTGATTCTGGACAGCCTTGGGGCTGTGAACGAGCGGTCAACTTCCTCTTATCTCTAACTCTACATTTCATAACAAGGAGTCGTTATGACGCCCGATGTGTTATTTGAATCGCTATGGCAAGACTACATTCAACGTCTTTGCCCTTCTGCTGCTAAAGTCCATCAACTTCTACAAGAAGATGAGCCTTTGATTAATGACCATATTGCGCTACGTACGTTTAATGTCGCTCCCCTCGGTATTGAAACGTTGGCGAAACCATTTTTGACAGTGGGTTATAAAGCCTGTGGTGACTACGTATTTGAAAGCAAAAAGCTGGTGGCAAAACACTTTGAGCACCCAGATCCAAAGCAACCAAAAGTGTTTATCAGTGAGTTGAAGGTCGATGAATGTTCGCCAGAGCTGCAAGACATCGTTCATAAACTGGTCGAGCAGGTTGATGCTTCAAAGCTGATTGGCAGCGGCTTCTTGTATGGTGGACGTTTGTGGGAGATTAGTTACGCTGATTTCCAAACGTTGGCGAACGAGAGTGAGTATGCCTCTTGGCTTGCTGCACATGGTTACGGCGCAAATCACTTTACCGTGAGCGTAAACCAACTTAACCAACACCAAGAAGTGAAGCAAGTAAACGACCACCTACGCACAGCAGGCTTCACCATCAACGAAAACGGCGGCGAAGTAAAAGGTACGCCACAGGTGTTGCTAGAGCAATCTTCGACCATGGCCGATAAAGTGCCAGTGGCCTTTACGGAAGGTGTTGAAGTGATTCCTGGAGGCTTTTACGAGTTTGCTAAGCGCTACGCAATGGATAACGGTGACTTGTACTCAGGATTTGTTGCCGCATCGGCAGATAAGATCTTTGAGAGCACAAACGGAAAAAAATAGAGGGCGCTAATCCAGTGTTTTTCTAAAACAAAAAAGCCACCAATGTTTCTATTGGTGGCTTTGAATTTTTTAAACGTTAATCGGAATTAACGAGTCCCGTAAACAACGATAGTTTTGCCGTGTGCAGAAATTAGGTTCTGCTCTTCTAGCATCTTCAAGATTCGGCCTACTGTCTCACGAGAACAGCCAACGATTTGACCGATTTCTTGACGAGTGATCTTGATTTGCATTCCGTCTGGGTGCGTCATTGCATCTGGCTGCTTAGCAAGGTTCAGAAGAGTCTGAGCGATACGACCAGTTACGTCTAGGAACGCTAGGTCACCCACTTTCTGGCTAGTAACTTGAAGGCGACGAGCCATTTGCGCAGAAAGGCGCATTAGGATGTCAGGGTTTACTTGAATAAGTTGACGGAATTTCTTGAACGAAATTTCAGCCACTTCACAAGGAGATTTAGCACGAACCCATGCGGTACGCTCTTGGTCTTCTTCGAATAGACCTAGTTCACCAATGAAGTCACCTTGGTTTAGGTAAGAAAGGATCATCTCCTTACCTTCTTCGTCTTTGATAAGAACCGCAACAGAACCTTTAACGATGTAGTACAACGTTTCAGCTTTCTCACCCGCGTGAATTAGCGTGCTCTTTGAAGGGTATTTATGAATATGACAGTGTGAAAGAAACCACTCTAGTGTTGGGTCGGTTTGAGGTTTACCTAGAACCATAATATATCACTTCCTCTGCAGGGTACGCTTGCGCTATCCGTATTTTAGCTAAGCCCGAATTAGCTTACTAGAATAAGAATACTTTTCTATACTGCAAGCTCTCTTGTGTTTCGGTTAGAAATAGTATCCTTTTTCGAAAACGATTTCTTGATTTTAATCGTGCCATGGTGGAGATTTTGTAAGCAAAAATGTGCACATGATCACGGTATGAAAAGTAAACACTTTATTCGCGAGGTTTTTAACCAATTTTACCCGTTTCGATGAGCTGTTGCAGAATCGGCCTGACGATGAGCTCCATGGCAAAGCTCATCTTACCGCCGGGTACGACAATGGTGTTGTGGCGTGACATAAATGAGCCGTCAATCATAGCGAGTAGATAAGGAAAATCGACATTTTTAATGCCACGAAGGCGAATAACAACAAAGCTTTCATCCAGACTTGGTATGCCTTTGGCGTTAAGTGGGTTTGACGTATCCACGGTCGGGACACGTTGAAAGTTGATGTGGGTACGAGAAAACTGTGGTGTAATGTAGTTAAGATAGTCGTCCATTGAGCGCACGATTGAATCCATCACGGCTTCACGAGAGTGACCTCGGTCGCGCGTATCGCGTACGAACTTTTGAATCCACTCTAAGTTCACGATCGGCACCATGCCAATCAGAAAATCAACATGCTGAGCCACATCGACATCACCATCGACCACGCCGCCGTGTAATCCTTCATAGAACAGCACGTCACTGTTTTCAGGTAAACCTTGCCACGGGGTAAAGGTGCCTGGCATTTGGTTATAAGGTACGGCTTCATCAAAGGTGTGCAGATAGCGGCGTACACTACCAGTGCCATCCTGGCCAAATTGACGGAAAAAGGCTTCCAGTCCAGGGAAGTTATTAGCTTGAGGGCCAAAGTAACTGATGTGTCTGCCTTGATCACGCGCTTTACGAATTTCTACATCCATCTCTGGGCGAGTAAAGCGGTGGAAGCTGTCCCCCTCAACCCATGCGGGCTTGACGTTCATCATATTGAACATCTTACGGAAGGCTTCAGATGTGGTCGTAGTACCGGCACCGGATGAACCAGTAACTGCAATGATTGGGTGTTTCGCTGACATGACAAACCTTGTCGAAAAATTACTTACCCAGCTGAATCTTAGGTAAACAAGTCCATTATTCGTTGGCAATGTGCAGCGAAGTGGCGCTGCACGGTTGATAATCCACTATAGCATGTAACAAGCGCTTGTCATGGAGTGAAATACGGTAAAATGTGCGGCAATTAAAATTTTTGTTTTAACTGAATATCAACGGTTTCATGCAGTTCAGAAAACACGATGACCGCCTCTCCTTTCTCCAGCTGTGATTTAACTTGATCGATTTTGTCTTGCAGGGAAATTTCTACCGTGCCGTAGTCAGTGCCTTCTCGTAGCACAAACTCACGGATCAAGTTTTCTAGCGTTTCTGGCGCAATGTCTTGCCAAGGAATGATCATAAATACCTCAAACGTTTATGACGAATGGTTAGTTTACAGAGTTTGCTGTGCGGATACAGAAGAAAGATGATTCGCCGCGATACTCTCATAATAGGCGGGCAGCACTTCTTCAAGCCAGAATTTAGGTTTTAATGCTGTGCCAGTGAGAAAGCCTACGTGACCACCGTGCTCATACAGGCGGTAATCAATGTTATCGGGCAGAACAAACTTAGGGATCACCGCATCGGTCATGAACGGATCGTCTTTGGCATGAATGATCAGTGTCGGTAAAGCGATCTGCTGAAGCTTGCTTAATCCCGAACATTGCTCATAGTAGTCCTGTGCGTCTCTGAACCCATGTAATGGTGCGGTGATCAGATCATCAAACTCATATAAGCGAGTCACGCGTTTGATCGAACGATAAGAGAGGGCCAGTTCTCCATGGATCAAGTCGTGCTTTTGCAGCGCATTACGCTTAAGTGATGAAAGCAAGTAGCGTTTGTAGACCTTAGAGAAGCCTTGCTCAATACGATTGGCGCACGCAGCCAAGTCCAGTGGCGCAGACACAATGGCCGCGGCACTCAAAATAGGGTCGCCTTTATACTGCGCCAAGTAGTTTGCTAACATATTGCCACCAAGAGAGATACCGACCGCGACTTTAGGGTTATTAGGAAACCGTTGGTTAAGATACTCGAGGAAGTGACGCGCGTCAGTGACCTCACCAGAGTGATAGGCTCGGGCTTTCTTGTTCGGTTTGCCGCTGCAACCGCGAAAGTGCATCATCACCGATAGCCATCCGGACTGTGAGAAAGCATGCATCAAGCCATTGGCGTAAGGACTGTAAAAGCAGCCCTCAAGACCATGAAAGAGGACGAAGATGGGTTTGTTATTGGCATGATGGTTTGCTTCAGACCAAGCTAAATCCAGAAAATCCCCATCAGGGGTATCTAAGGTTTGCCAAACAGGCGTAAACAGTGCTTTTTTACGAATAAATCGTGGTAACAGGGTTTGGAGGTGCGGGTTCTTGATCCCGGCGGCTGCAAAAAATTGTGTCATACCTAACTGCTCTTCCGTGTACTTTCAGAGTTTGCTGAAAGACTTATTAATATAATCCTTTATAGCTTTAGTATAGATATTTTACTGAGTTATGGATGCTGAATGTTCGGTACTGGAGCTGAGAACGCATGTTGGAGGTGCTCACCGCCAAGCTGACGACAGTATCTTTGAGTCAGTGGTTCACCGTCATTTTTGATGAGTTTTAGAGAGTTAATGCAATCAACCAGATCCGATTGTTGCTGTTTTTCGAGTTGCAGTTCGAACTGTAGGGCTTCGCGGTACAGGGCATCGTTAACTTGAGACTTAAGGTGGCGACGTAGTTCGCGAAAAGAGTGGAGCATGGCTTCGCTGCGGCCTAGGCAGTTTTGCACTTGCGGCCAATCTTGCTCCAGGAAGATGACCTGCTGCTCATCGAGCCATCTGAGCAGCAGCAGTAGATTCACATTACCGTGATAGTTGTTTTGCAATGACAAGCACGCTTCTTTCACTTCTCGCACACCATAAAATTGCAGACTGAAGTGCCAAAGGTGTTCTAGGGTTAGTGTGTATTCTGCGTGCTTGGTTGTCATTGATTAAACTCTAGCTCCATCTGCTCTAGTGTTTCTTGAGCAGTCATCCATTCCATCTCGGCTTCTTCAAGTTCGGCTTTGCTCGAGGCTTGAAGTGCTAACACTTGGTTAAGTTTAGCCTTATTTTCGGCTTCATACAGAGAGTTATCTGCCAATTGCTCTTCTGCGTTTGCCAGAGCTTCGCCTAACTTATCCATTTTATTTTCTAACTGTGTCAGCGTTTTGCGAATTGGCGCTGTTTGTTTACGAAACTCAGCGTCGCGTCGCTTTTGCTCTTTTTTCGCCGCCGCGCTATTCACGTTGTCTTTCGCAGGTTGTGCTGCTTGCGCTTCTTTACGCTCAGCTTTCTGCTGTTCTGTCAGCCACTTGTAGTAATCGTTCAGGTCACCATCGAAAGGGGCGACTTGGCGATCGTGGACAAGGTAAAGATCATCGGTGGTCGCGCGTAATAAGTAGCGGTCATGCGAAACGATCACCATGGCACCTTCAAAGGTTTGTAGCGCCATGGTCAGAGCTTGGCGCATGTCCAGATCTAAGTGGTTGGTTGGTTCGTCGAGTAGTAATAGGTTTGGTTTTTGCCACACGATCAACGCCAGTACTAAACGGGCTTTTTCACCGCCAGAGAAGGGGGCCACTTTCTCTAGTGCTTTATCACCTTGGAACCCAAAGCTACCCAAATAGTTACGTAGCTCCAGTTCATTTTTATCAGGTGCAATCTGCATCATGTGTTGCAGCGGCGTTTCTTCTGGGTGCAGCGTTTCTAACTGATGCTGAGCAAAGTAACCAATCTTCACGCCTTGTGAATAAGTCAGATCGCCACCTTGTGTCTTTAATTCGCCAGAAAGCAGTTTGATTAGGGTTGATTTACCCGCACCATTGCGGCCAAGTAGGCCGATGCGACTGCCAGGAACAAGGTTCAAGCGAATCTTCTCTAAGATCAGGTTATCGCCGTAACCTGCGGAGACCTCGTCCATCATCATTATTGGGTTCGGCAGGGCAGCTGGCTCACGGAACTCAAAGTTAAATGGGTTATCGAACTGCGCTGGCAACACTTTTTCCATGCGCTCTAAGGCTTTGATACGACTCTGTGCTTGACGTGCTTTTGATGCTTTATAGCGGAAGCGATCAATATAGCTTTGCATGTGTGACATCTGCTTCTGCTGCTTCTCAAACATGGCTTGTTGCAGAATCATTTTTTGTGCACGTTGGTTTTCAAATGAAGAGTAGTTACCGGTGTACTCATTCATTTGTTGGTTTTCAATGTGAATAATACGACCCACGATAGGGTCTAAAAAATCACGGTCGTGTGAGATCAAGAGCAGCGTGCCCGGGTAATTTTGCAGCCAGCGTTCTAGCCACATTACCGCATCCAAGTCTAAGTGGTTGGTTGGTTCATCGAGAAGCAATAGATCAGAGCGACATAACAGCGCTTGAGCCAAGTTCAGGCGCATGCGCCACCCCCCAGAGAACTGGGTTAAGTTCCAACTCATTTGCGCTTGGCTAAAACCCAAACCATCGAGAAGTTCAGCGGCTCGCGCACGAATACTGTAACCACCGATGGTTTCAATCTTACCGTGGATTTCAGCAACCAATGTGCCGTTATCGGCCTCTTCGGCCTTTTGCAGCTGCGCTTCTAGGCCACGATATTCACGGTCACCATCAATGACGTACTCCAACGCACTGCGTTCAAGCGCAGGGGTTTCCTGTGCAACCCAAGCCAACTCCCAATGTTGCGGTTGGCTGAACGAGCCTGCATCGATCGACAATTCACCTTTTAGCAAGGCAAATAGTGTGGATTTACCGCAGCCATTTTTGCCCACGAGGCCAACTTTATCGCCTGGTTGTATGGTCGCAGAGGCTTGCTCAAGCAATGGTTTGCCGCCACGCAGTAACTGGATATCAGAGAAGGTAATCATAGAGTTCTACTTCGTTTCGCGCGGTGAGCGCATCTTAGTCATTGGTCTCGCGGTGAATAGTAGGGGTATTGGGCAGAAATGTCGATTATTGGTCATGAATTGCATTGTGCAGGACAAAAAAGTATAACAAACTGATAACGATTATTTTCCCTAATAATTCAATGCAAGGACGACTATTTGGCTGCTGAACCATCGACACCGAAATCATCACAACCAAAGGTTCTGGTGATTTACGCTCATCCGGAGCCACAAAATTCCATAGCCAATCAAGTGATGATAAAAAAAATTCAATCACTTGGTCATGTTACGGTGCACGATATTTATGCTGCATATCCTGATTTTTTTATTGATGTGAATTACGAACACACCTTGTTGATGGAGCATGATGTGATCGTTTTCCATCATCCACTCTATATGTACTCCTGCCCTGCATTATTGAAAGAATGGTTGGATCGTGTATTGGGTAAAGGGTTCGCATTTGGTGATGGCTGCGCACTTGAGGGGAAATACTGGCGCAGTGTCATCACCACAGGAGGTAAAGAAGAGGCTTTCAGTTCTCTGGGGTACAACAAATACCCGTTGGCACAGATATTACAGCCTTTTGAGTTAACTGCCGCGTTATGTCAGATGCACTGGATGGAACCAATGGTGCTTTATTGGTCGCGCAATGTATCCGATATTGAACGCTACCAACATGCAGAGCAATACCGCCAATGGTTGATGAATCCGTTGCAAGCGTTTATCGGCTCACAAGGAGGTGCGCATGGCGATGACCAGTGAGTTTTTACAAAGCAGCGTGATCTTCCTATCGGCAGCAGTGATTGCCGTACCTATTGCCCAGCGTTTAGGGCTAGGGTCGGTACTTGGTTACCTTATTGCGGGAGTCATGATCGGGCCTTGGGGGTTTGGTTTAATTCGCGATGTGGATGCTATTTTGCATTTCGCCGAGTTGGGTGTGGTCTTGCTGTTGTTCTTAATTGGATTAGAGCTTAATCCGAAGAAACTCTGGCAAATGCGCGGACCGATTTTAGGGCTAGGTGGAGCCCAAGTCATTGTTACGTCAGGGGTGATCGCCAGTCTTGTCAGTCTATTTGGCGTAAGTATACAAGTCAGCGTAGTGATTGGAATGGGATTGGCGCTCTCTTCTACCGCAATTGCGCTTCGCGTGATTCAAGAACAAGGTCTGACGGGCACTGAAACCGGTCAGTCTGGCTTTGCGGTGTTGTTATTTCAAGACATTGCGGTGATCCCTATGTTGGCGATGTTACCGTTGCTTTCTGGTGGGCAATCGAGTGGCGACTGGTTAGACGCCTTTTGGGTGATTGGCAGTGTAATTGGCTTGTTGGTTGGCGGCCACTTTTTACTGCGCCCTTTATTCCGTTTTGTGGTCATGAGCGGTGTGCGGGAACTGTTTACGGTAGCGGCGTTGTTAGTGGTGCTGGGTATTTCAGTCACGATGCAAAAACTGGGCTTGTCGATGGCGCTAGGTACTTTTTTGGCGGGTGTACTGCTTGCCGAGAGTGAATATCGCCACGAATTGGAAATCGCGATTGAACCGTTCAAAGGTTTGTTACTTGGGTTGTTCTTTATTGCCGTCGGTATGGCGGTCAACTTAGGCTTACTGGCTTTGCAACCGATCGCTATTTTAAGTGCGGTGGTGGCTTTGGTGATGGTCAAAGGATTGGTGCTCTACCTCTTGTCACGCATGGCTCGGATTCGCGCTAAAGCCCGCAGTCGTATGTCGGCCATATTGAGTCAGGGTGGGGAATTTGCTTTCGTCATTTTTACAGCGGCGAGCCAAGAAGGCATTTTGACCAAAGAACAGGTGGCGTTTTTGTTGGTGGTGGTGAGTTTGTCGATGGTGACAACGCCATTGTTGTTGATGGGGCAGAAGCGATGGTTTGCGCACACGCTCAATCAAGAAGAAGAGCAAAGTGTACAAAGTGGAGTCGTGGATCGTCGTCCGCGTGTCATCATTGCTGGTTTTGGTCGCTTTGGTCAGATTGTTGGTCGATTGATGTATGCCAATAAGATTAAAGTAACGGTTTTGGAAAGTGATGCGAGTCAGATTCATCTACTGAGAAAGTACGGCTACAAAGTGTTTTATGGTGACGCGACACATATTGATCTACTGCGTGCAGCCGGAGCCGATAAAGCAGAAGCGTTGGTGATTTGTACTGACTCACCGGATGAAGTGATGGCGATTGTTGATATTTGTCGAGACCATTTTCCCAACCTTAAACTTCTGGCGCGGGCGCGTAGTCGTGTAGAAGCGTATCAGTTGATGAGCCATGGCGTGGAAAATTACTCACGTGAAATGTTTTTAGGCGCATTAGATCTAGGCCGTCAGGCACTTGTCGAGCTTGGGATGCATCCTTATCAGGCAAAGCGAGCAGAGGCACATTTTCGTAAACTCGATAATGCTATGCTCAAGGACTTATTACCTCAGCACAATGAGGATAAGGAATTGGCGCAAAGGTCGAAAGAAGCACGTAAAGAATTAGAAGAAATTTTTGGTCGTGAAATGGAAAGCGATCATCAGTCTCCCAATCATTGGAAGTAGTACTCATGGCTAACACTCTGAAATAAGGATAGAAAGTGAAAGCGAAAAAGCGTTTTATTGCGGGAGCAAGTTGTCCGCAGTGCAGCCAGCAAGATACATTGCGCTGGTGGATTGAGCACAATATTGAATTGGTCGAGTGTGTAGATTGTGATTTTACTGAGCAACGTAAACCACAATCTGTAGAGAAAAATAAACACTCTGAACAGGAAATGATCGGTATTTTTAAGCCTGAGTAATTGAAGTTCGCTGATTGATCCCCATAATATCGTCATCCATGTTTACTTAACCTGAGCTGGTTAAGTCGTTTAATCTCTCTGGAGTTAGTATGAAAATTGAAAAGAACGTAGTCGTAAGCCTTGCGTACAAAGTAATGCTTGAAGAAGGTGTAGTTGTCGATGAGTCAACGGTTGACGCGCCTCTTGATTACCTTCACGGTCACAACAACCTGATCACAGGTCTTGAGAACGAACTAGAAGGCAAAGTAGCAGGCGACAAGTTCACTGCAACAGTAACTCCTGAAGACGCATACGGCGAGCATGACGACGCACTAGTTCAACGCGTTCCTGCTGAAGTTTTCCAGGGTGTTGACCAAATCGAAGTGGGCATGCGCTTCCTAGCGGATACTGACCAAGGTCCAATCCCTGTAGAAGTAACCGAAGTTGACGGTGACGAAGTGGTTGTTGATGGTAACCACATGCTTGCTGGTCAAACACTAACGTTTGAAGTTGAAGTTGTCGCGGTACGTGAAGCAACAGCAGAAGAGATCGAACACGGTCATATCCATCAAGGTGGCGGTTGTTGCGGTGGCCACGACCACGATCACGATCACGAAGGCGGCTGCTGTGGTGGCGAAGAGAAAGGCGACGATCACGAATGTTGTGGCGGCGGCAGTTGCGGTTCTCACTAATCGCACGCTCTGACTAGATAACGTTATCTAGATTCAAAATTGAAAAGCGCAAGTTGAGGTTTCAACTTGCGCTTTTTGTTTATCTGAGGTGTGATCAAAGAACCGAGTGACAGTTGGGCAACGTGATGAGTAAACCATTTTCTATCGCCATTCATGGTGGCGCGGGCACGATTTTGCGAGAGCAGATGAGTGCACAGCTAAAACAATCGATCTTGGCGGATTTAGCGGCGGCGGTAAAAGCAGGACACCAAATTCTCGATAGGGGTGGTGAAGCACTTGATGCTGTCATCGCTGCCGTCAAAGCGCTGGAAGACTCCCCTAACTTTAACGCTGGCAAGGGCTCTGTGCTAACACATAATGAAATGGTTGAGATGGATGCCTCCGTGATGGATGGCAGAAATCAAGCCGCGGGTGCTGTTGCAGGAGTCAGGCACATTAAGAACCCGATAGAGCTCGCTCGTGATGTGATGCAAAAAAGTAATCATGTTTTGCTTGTGGGCGAAGGGGCCGAGAAGTTCGCTTTCGAACAAGGCCATCAATACACCGAGCAAGACTACTTCTTTACTGACCATCGTTATGAGCAACTGTTGTCGATGCGTGAAAAAGGGTTGTTTGCGTTGTCTGAATCACGTTACCCCGATGATCATAAGCACGGTACTGTGGGAGCGGTCGCTTTGGATCAGCATGGTAATTTGGCTGCAGCGACCAGCACCGGCGGCGTGACTAACAAAAAATACGGCCGAGTGGGCGATTCCGCATTGATTGGCTGTGGGACCGTCGCAGAAAATGGTGTGGTCGCTGTTTCCACTACCGGTGTTGGCGAATTTTTTATCCGTAAGCGCGTAGCGGAAGATGTCGCTGCGCGTATGCGTTACCTCAAAGAAGACGTACACACCGCCAGTGAGCACATTATTCAAGGTGAACTAAAAGCGATGGGCGGCGAAGGTGGCTTAATCGCGATTGATGCGCAAGGAGAGTTGCACTTCGCGATGAACAGCTCAGGTATGTACAGAGCAGGGATCAATACCCAAGGAGAATTGAGCGTTAAGATCTACGCTGAAGAGTAATCTTCTTACTGGGTAAAAATGACAAAGCCCAGAAGGCAATTCTGGGCTTTGTTTTCTCTTTCACGCATTCATTTAGTAATGCGGCGGTGGCGGCTCTTTCGCGGGATCGGCCATGTTCGACGAGTCCATATTTTTCACTTTACCTACCACGTATTTCATCTGATCTTGCATTTTAGTGAGCTGCAGTTGCTGCTGTGATAATGCGCTGTTCAGATCTTCAATAGTCTGTTCTTGGAATGCGACCTGACACTCTAGGTCATTAATGCGCGCTTCCAATTGCTGAATGATTTTTTCTGTCATGATCCGTTCTCTCGCTGCCAAGCTTGGGCAATACCCGCAGAAGTGGCAGTAATTACACGTTGCTTAGAATCAAAAGCTGCATCATACACGACCGCGCGAGGAGGGCGAGTATCTTTTTTCGGCTCGACTTCAAATCTGTCTATGCGTTTACCCGTTTGAGTATCCCAGACCATCACGCGGCCAGAAGGAGTGCCTGTCACCAGCAAGCTGCCGTCATCGGAGAATCGCGCGGTGGAAAAAATCAGCTGACGCGACCAACTACTTAGCTGGGTGACTTCTTCTCCGGTTTCTAAATCCCAGATTATGGCTTGGTTGCCACCGTCTGATGTCATCGCTAATTTACCATCACGTTGAAGTGCAACCCTGACCACTCGCTGATCATGTTCAAAGGTGCGTAATGCCAGGCCCGTTTCGGTGTCCCATAAATACGCGTTATAGTCATTCCCACCCGTCAGTGCAAACTTGCCATTTGGCGAAATTGCCACGGAATTGACTTTTTCTCTATGGGCAAGAAACTCCATCCGACGGCCGGTGACTAAGTTGACGTGAATCGCTTTACCATTGGAAAGTCCAAGTAGTACTTCTTCACCGTTACTGGTGATATCGACATCGCGGATCAGAGCGTCTGAGATAGACCATAGCCCCTCAGCTTGCGTCCATCCGAGATCCCACACCGCGAAGTTCATTTGACTTGCGGTCACGGCATAGCGCCCGTTGTCGGAAATGCGAATGTGGGAAACCACATTCGCATCTTGATCAAGTTCTCCCAGCTTAGCGAGTTGCTTATTCTGTTCCAAATCCCAAAGCATCAAGTGGTGCTCTGTGGAATACAATAAGGCAAACCGGCCATCTCGACTGAGCGCAAAGCTGGTGGAACCTTGAAGCTCGAGAGGCCATCGTTGAACATCATGATCGGTAAAAAAGCATCCATTTAACGTAGTGATTACAACTAAATATAGGAATAAATGAGAAATTCTTTGCATCACATCTAATAATCCAGTTTGTGTCTTAAGACATATAGCTAGTATATTGATATATATATTGTCTTCACTAGTCTCAATAGAAGATTTGTGCACAACAACCAATGGCGTCGCCATTATTTGGAGAATTCAATGAAATCAGTTTTAAAAGTGTCGCTACTTGCCGCAACAGTAATGCTCGCGGTAGGTTGTCAAAAAGAAGAAACAAAACCAGAAGCAGCTCCTCAAGCTGAGCAAGTTCAAGCAGAAACCGGTAAAGCGGTTCACTTTAAAACCGACGATGACAAAGCAGCGTATGCGATTGGCGTTTCATTTGCTAACTACCTAAGCGCTAGCATCGAAAAACCAAGCGAAATCGGTATCAACCTAAACAAAGACCTAGTTCTTAAAGGTATCGAAGATGTATTTAATGGTAACGCTGCTATGAACGAAGAGGAAACTCGTGCGGCTTTAGAGTCTCTCGACGAGCGTGTAGCGGAAACCATGCAAAAGCAAGCGGCAGAGCAAGCGGCTGAAGCGAAGAAAGCGGGCGATGACTTCCGTGCTGAATTTGCAAAGCAAGAAGGCGTCGTGAAGACGGACTCTGGTTTACTTTATGAAGTCATCACGCCAGCTGAAGGTGAAAAGCCAAAAGACACAGATACCGTTCAAGTGCATTACAAAGGTACTCTAATTGATGGTACTCAGTTTGACAGCTCTTACGATCGTGGCGAACCAGCAACGTTCCCACTAAATCGCGTAATCCCTGGTTGGACTGAAGGTGTTCAGTTAATGCCTGTAGGTTCTAAGTTCAAATTCGTTATCCCGCCAGAGCTAGCATACGGTGATCAAGACACAGCAAGCATCCCAGCTAACTCAACGCTGGTATTCGAAGTGGAACTGCTAAACGTTGAGAATGGCAATGAAGCTCAATAAGCTCTTGCTGCGCTAACCTAATGAAAAAAGGTCCTTTTTATGGGCCTTTTTTGTTCTAGGTCACTAGTTAGTGAGTTTGCTAGGCTGTGTTTCAAAATTTCTGATAAACTTACACCAATTTGTTGATTTTTCGCTCGAAGACTTATGACCACTACAGAAACAATAAATGCGGAGATGTTGCTCGAAATGGAATCTGTCAACGTGATGCCATTTTCTGAGCATGATAAAATCATCTTGAGATCTTATGAAGCCGTCGTCGATGGTATCGCCAGTCTGATCGGCCCATTTTGTGAAATCGTTCTTCACTCTCTGGAAGACCTCAATACCTCTGCAATTAAAATCGCCAATGGTGAAAATACGGGCCGTCAGGTCGGTTCGCCTATCACCGACTTGGCGCTAAAAATGCTTAAAGATATTGAAGGCTCTGAGCGCAACTTTTCTCGTTCGTACTTCACTCGAGCCAAAGGCGGCGTATTGATGAAGTCGATTACGGTTGCCATTCGTAACGGTGAGAACCGCGTGATTGGCCTGCTTTGTATCAACGTCAACCTCGACGCTCCTTTCTCTCAAGTGTTGCAATCCTTTATGCCAACACAAGAAGCGAAAGAAGCGGCGTCATCGGTAAACTTTGCAAGTGATGTAGAAGAGCTGGTTGACCAAACGGTTGAGCGCACCATTGAAGAGATTAACGCAGACAAATCGGTATCAAATAACACCAAAAACCGTCAGATCGTGATGGAGCTTTACGACAAAGGTATCTTCGATATTAAAGACGCCATCAACCGTGTCGCAGATCGCCTGAATATCTCTAAGCACACGGTTTACCTCTACATTCGTCAGCGTAAGACCGAGGACGAATAAGCGTGAATGGATTAACTTACACGCTGGTGGTCAACGGGCCTGTTTATGGTCGTCAATCGGCACGCAGTGCTTATCAATTCGCTCAAGCGGTAATTAAGCAAGGGCACTCATTAGTCAGCGTGTTCTTTTACCAAGACGGTGTTACCAATGGTACAGCATTGAGTGTACCAGCCAACGATGAGTTTGATCTGAGCAAAGCTTGGCAAACTTTGGCGAAGGAACATAACGTTCGCCTTGAAACTTGTGTTGCGGCGGCATTGCGCCGTGGCATCATCAGTGAAGGTGAAGCAAATCAGCATAGTCTTGTGCAACACAACTTATCGGATGCGTTCGAGCAGGCTGGATTAGGGAGCTTAGCTGAAGCCATGTTAACCCAAGACAGAGTGGTGCAGTTTTGAGTCAGTTAACCTATCTATTTCGTCAGGCCCCTCATGGCAGTGCTTCTGGACGTGAGGGTATTGATGCATTGCTTGCAGCATCCGCATACTGTGAAGACATCACTGTACTATTTGTTGGCGATGGTGTTTACCAGTTACTGCTTGGGCAGGATCCCAGTGCTATACTCAGTAAAGACTATGCACCAATGCTCAAATTATTTGATTTATACGATATTGAACAAGTTTTCGTATGTTCAGATTCGCTCGCAAAGCGAGGTTTAGCTCAAGCTGACTTGGTCATTGAAGCCAAAGCATTAAATGCCGAGCAGCTTAAAGACAAACTTCAACAAGCTGGCAAGTTACTGTCATTCTGAGGAAGCCATGTTACATATCATCAAATCCGTCGCTGCATTAGACGATGCAATGGCACTGTATAGTGAGCAAGATGATGTCCTGCTCATTGAAGATGCGGTATACGCAGCCAACCCCCAGCATAATGCTTTCAGCAAAGTAAAAGGCCCATCGGTATTTGCTTTGCAAAGTGATATTGACGCACGAGGAATGGCGAATCGTATTAGTCATTCTGTCAGGTTAATAAGCTACGAAGGCTTTGTTGAATTGACGGTAAAACAAGAAAAATCGCTTACTTGGGATTAACCCTATTTTCCTGTCGATAATACTTTACGGATAAATTGCCCCAATTGAACAAAAAAGATCCGTATATTTCTTGACACACATCTCACTGCTGCATAGAATTTTGCGTCCCTAACTACCCAATGGTTTTAGGGCTAGATTTTTCACAAAGCTTACTTTCAAGTAAATCAGGAGCTAGTTAATGGCAACTATTAACCAGTTGGTACGTAAGCCACGTGCAAAGCAAGTTGTTAAAAGCAACGTGCCTGCACTAGAAGCGTGCCCACAAAAACGTGGTGTATGTACTCGTGTTTACACTACTACACCTAAAAAACCTAACTCAGCACTTCGTAAAGTTTGTCGTGTACGTCTGACAAACGGCTTCGAAGTAACATCGTACATCGGCGGTGAAGGTCACAACCTTCAAGAGCACAGTGTTGTACTAATCCGTGGCGGTCGTGTAAAAGACCTTCCGGGTGTACGTTACCACACTGTTCGCGGTGCACTTGACTGTGCTGGCGTTAACGACCGTAAACAAGGTCGTTCTAAGTACGGTGTGAAGCGTCCTAAGTCTTAATGCCCTTCTTTCTGTAAAGAAGCGTTAAGTAAGGCCAAACACTAAAATTAAATTTTAATTTTTTGAAGAAACTGCAAAGTTTTGGATAACCTGAAGAATAAGACAACGGAGAAATTCCATGCCACGTCGTCGCGTCATTGGTCAGCGTAAGATCCTTCCAGATCCAAAGTTCAAATCTGAACTGCTGGCAAAATTCGTTAACATCCTAATGGTTGACGGTAAAAAATCTACTGCAGAAAAAATCGTTTACACTGCACTAGATGCTATGGCTGAGAAATCTGGTAAAGATCACTTAGCTGTATTTGAAGAAGCTCTTGAAAATGTTCGCCCAGCGGTAGAAGTTAAATCTCGCCGTGTAGGTGGTTCAACTTACCAAGTTCCTGTAGAAGTACGTCCGGTTCGCCGTAACGCACTTGCTATGCGTTGGTTGGTTGAAGCTGCGCGTAAGCGTGGTGAAAAATCTATGGCTCAACGCCTAGCTGCTGAAATGCTAGACGCGTCTGAGAACAAAGGTACTGCGGTTAAGAAACGTGAAGACGTTCACCGCATGGCTGACGCAAACAAAGCGTTCGCACATTACCGTTGGTAATACCTTTTCAGTGCTGCAAGGTTCCTTGCAGCACTTCTTTAGTTCCTATGCGCATGCTAGGAACTATTGCTATATCTAGGGGATAGCTTTCTCGACATAGCAATAGTCCCTAAGTCTCTAAGTATAAGAGGATTCAACCGTGGCTCGCAAAACTCCTATTGAGCGCTACCGTAATATCGGTATCTGTGCTCACGTTGATGCAGGTAAAACAACTACCACTGAACGTATTCTGTTCTACACTGGTCTTTCTCATAAAATCGGTGAAGTTCACGACGGTGCTGCAACCATGGACTGGATGGAGCAGGAGCAAGAACGTGGTATCACTATCACTTCAGCTGCGACTACTACTTTCTGGCGTGGTATGGAAGCACAATTCCAAGATCACCGCGTAAACATCATTGATACTCCTGGACACGTTGACTTCACAATCGAAGTAGAGCGTTCTCTTCGTGTACTTGATGGTGCAGTGGTTGTGTTCTGTGGCTCATCAGGTGTTGAACCTCAGTCTGAAACAGTATGGCGTCAAGCTGACAAATACCACGTTCCTCGTTTGGTATTTGTGAATAAGATGGACCGTACTGGTGCTGACTTCCTACGCGTTGTGGACCAAATTAAGACCCGTCTTGGTGCGAATCCTGTTCCAATCCAACTTAACGTTGGTGCAGAAGAAGAATTCCAAGGTGTTATCGACCTTATCAAGATGAAAATGGTCAACTGGAACGAAGCCGATCAAGGCATGTCTTTTACTTACGAAGACATTCCAGCTGACATGCAAGAACTTGCTGAAGAATGGCGCAACAACCTAGTTGAAGCAGCAGCGGAAGCTAGTGAAGAGCTAATGGATAAGTACCTTGAAGAAGGTGAGCTAACAGAGGTTGAAATCAAACAAGCTCTGCGTGCACGTACACTAAATAATGAAATCGTACTAGCAACTTGTGGTAGTGCGTTTAAGAACAAAGGTGTACAAGCAGTACTAGACGCTGTAATCGAATACTTACCATCGCCAGTTGATGTACCTGCAATTAAAGGTATCGACGAGAATGAAAATGAAGTTGAGCGTCATGCTGACGACAACGAACCGTTTTCTGCGCTAGCGTTTAAGATCGCAACCGACCCGTTCGTAGGCACACTAACTTTCATGCGCGTTTACTCTGGCGTTGTAAACACGGGCGACTCTGTTTATAACTCTGTAAAAGAGAAGCGTGAACGCTTTGGCCGTATTGTACAAATGCATGCTAACAAGCGTGATGAGGTGAAAGAAATCCGTGCGGGTGATATCGCCGCTGCAATCGGTCTGAAAGACGTAACGACGGGTGACACCCTATGTGACCAGAACCACAAAGTGATTCTAGAGCGTATGGAGTTCCCAGAACCCGTTATTCAGATCGCAGTAGAACCTCGCTCAAAGGCTGATCAAGATAAGATGGGTGTTGCTCTAGGTAAACTAGCGGCAGAAGATCCATCTTTCCGCGTGGAAACGGACGACGAAACAGGTCAAACCCTGATTTCTGGTATGGGTGAGCTTCACCTAGATATCATCGTTGACCGTATGAAGCGTGAATTCAGCGTTGATTGTAACGTTGGTAAACCTCAAGTTGCTTACCGTGAAACCATTCGTGGTACTGCGGAAGTGGAAGGCAAGTTCGTTCGTCAATCTGGCGGTCGCGGTCAGTACGGTCACGTATGGATCAAACTTGAGCCTTCTGAATTGGGTGAAGGTTTTGTCTTTGTTGACGAGATCGTGGGTGGTGCGGTTCCTAAAGAGTACATTAGCTCGGTAGCGAAAGGTATCGAAGAGCAAATGAACAGTGGTGTTCTAGCGGGTTACCCAGTACTAGATATTAAAGCAACGCTGTTCGATGGTTCTTACCACGATGTTGATTCAAGCGAAATGGCATTTAAGATTGCTGGCTCAATGGCCTTTAGAAAAGGTGCTCTTGAAGCAAACCCAGTGATTCTTGAACCAATGATGAAAGTTGAAGTAACCACTCCTGAAGATTGGATGGGTGATGTGGTTGGTGACCTTAACCGTCGCCGCGGCATGATCGAAGGTATGGACGAGGGCGTGGCCGGTCTTAAGATCATCCGTGCTCAAGTACCACTTTCTGAAATGTTTGGTTATGCAACTGATCTACGTTCAGCAACTCAAGGCCGCGCGTCTTACTCTATGGAGTTCCATGAGTATGCTGAAGTGCCGAAAACATTTGCTGAAGCAATCATGGCTGAACGTGGTTACTAATTTGACGATTGGTCCACAAAAAGTTTAAGACTTTTTGCGTGATCAGGCCGTCCAAATATTGCGCTAACGAGCGTTGGCGCATAAAATAACAATTTCTGGCGCGTTGAGATCAATAATGATCCCAGCGAATCATAACTAGGAAGGAACACGATTGTGTCTAAAGAAAAATTTGAACGCGTAAAACCGCACGTAAACGTTGGTACTATCGGCCACGTTGACCACGGTAAAACAACTCTAACTGCAGCTATCTGTACTACACTTGCAAAAGTATACGGCGGTGCTGCTC
>NZ_LIXM01000016.1 GCF_002608565.1 Vibrio sp. PID17_43 | reverse complement strand
TGATGGACTACTACAACCGACAACGGCCTCATCAAGCAAATGATGGGCTGTCACCAGTAAATGCCGAAAATCGGCTTAAATCTGTGTCCGGAGTTTGTTGACCACTACAACCCTCATATTTAAGGGGAGCTAAAATAACCGTCATTCTGAACAGTGAGGAACGAACGTGATTCAGAATCTACAATCCGATTGTGCGGTAGTGAGATGACTCTATTTAGTTGAGGAGCTTGCTGAGGTTAGATTCTTAGTCTCGCTAAGGCTCGCTAGAATGACGCATCCTCATATTTAAGGGGAGCTAAAATAATCGTCATTCTGAACAGTGAGGAACGAACGTGATTCAGAATCTATTGTCCGTTGATTCTGTGGCTTGAGGTTAGGTGTGAAGGCTAGGTGCTTGCTGAAGTTAGATTCCTAGTCTCGCTAAGGCTCGCTGGAATGACGAGATAGCTTGATGTGTGCTTTCCTGTATTCCGTAAGCGAAGCGCTGCGTATTCGGTATTCCAGTCACTTTCTCAAAACTCATTGAAATGCACAAACGTCTCACGTGCTCCACCTAGGACCTAGAACCTCTCACTTTCTTTAAAAACCAAAAAGGCCGATGTTTTCACATCGGCCTTTCGATTATTTATCGTCTATTGCGAGATAAATTAAGCTTTAGCTGCTGCCGCTGCACGAGCGATTGCTGCGAAGCCTTTTGCATCTAGTGCTGCGCCACCAACAAGTGCACCGTCGATGTCTGGTTGAGAGAAGTAAGCTTCAGCGTTTTCTGGCTTAACAGAGCCGCCGTATTGGATGATTACTTGCTCAGCTACCGCTGCGTCTTTCGCTGCGATCAGTGCGCGGATAGAAGCGTGGATGCGTTGTGCATCTTCAGCGGTTGCTGCTTTACCAGTACCGATAGCCCAGATTGGTTCGTAAGCGATGATTGCGCCGTTTAGTGCTTCAACACCGTAAGTGTCGATCACTGCGTTGATTTGACGTGCACATACTGCTTCTGTTTCGCCCGCTTCGTTTTGCGCTTCAGATTCGCCGATACAGAAAACAGGCGTTAGGCCGTTTTCTTTTAGGAAGTTGAATTTCTTCGCGATGAACTCGTCTGATTCGTTGTGGTATTCACGACGCTCAGAGTGGCCGATGATGATGTGAGAAGCACCGAAATCTTTCAGCATTGCAGGAGACATGTCGCCAGTGAACGCACCGCTGTTGTTTAGGTCAGTGTTTTGCGCACCTAGGATGATCTTGTTACCGCCTTCTGCGATTAGACGCTCTGCTAGGTCGATGTAAAGTGCTGGTGGCGCTACTGCTACGTCAACACCTTCTACGCCTTCAAGCTCAGCGTTAAGACCAGTTAGTAGCTCAGTTACCATTGCTTTGCTACCGTTTAGTTTCCAGTTACCCATCACTACAGGACGACGCATAGGAATATCTCCCTTATCTTTAATGTAAAAAGTCTATTAATGTAAAAAATCTACGTAAGAATATAACAGAATAATGTGAATAGATCATGATTGGCGTCATGTCTTCTACGGCTTTATATCGCTGGTTGGAGGTGCAATGGTGCTGTTAATGTCATCAATCGCAATCGATTGGTGATCGTGTAGACAGAATGATAGTTCATTTCTCGGAAATTGCCGCCTAGATTGGTATTACTATCACTTGATGTGGGTAATATCTAGAAAGGAATCAACATGCCTAACTTAGTTTTAGAGTATTCAAGTTCTGTCGATGAGCGAGTGAATGTACAAGGTTTGCTAGAAGATTTGCATAAAGTCGCATTGGATAGCGGCTTGTTTGAGTTGGCCTCAGTCAAATCTCGTGCTTTTGAGTGCCACGACTGGTTAGTTGGTGAAGAGGGCAACAGCGCAGACTTTATTCATATTGGCTTTGATTTGTTGGCAGGGAGAACCCCGGAGCAAAAAAGAGAGTTGTCTCGGGCATTGATGTCAGTATTGCAAGCGCAAGCCAGCCACGTGCGTAGTTTGACAGTGAACGTGCGTGATATGGATATTGAGAGCTTTCAAAAAGTGGTGAATTGATAAAAGGTCCTAGGGTTAAAAGATAGATCCTAGGATCCTGGGTTCTAAATCTTGGATTACGGATTACGCGCAAACGTTGTTTCCGGTTAGAAGACAAATACTGTCATTCTGAACAGTGAGGAACGAACGTGATTCAGAATCTATTGTCCGTTGATTCTGTGGCTTGAGGTGTGAAGACTAGGTGCTTGCTGAAGTTAGATTCTTAGTCTCGCTGGAATGACGAGATAGCTTGACGCGTGCTTTTCTGTATTCCGTAAGCGAAGCGCTCCGTATTCGGTATTCCAACCACTTTCTCAAGAACCGATGAAATGCACAAACGTCTAGCACGTTCTTCCTAGGATCTAGGAGCCTAGGCTCTATAACCTTTTCTTTGCCCTTTATTCTGCTCTTCGCTACTCTATAGTCTTTCTAGTTTTTGGATGAAAGTTGATGTTGATTAAAGAGTTACTGTTTTCTTTTCAGGGGCGGATAGGCCGTAAAACGTATTGGATGTGGAACATTGTTTACTACATTTCGATTCTCGGTTTTGGCGTGGGCATCAACAAGTTGCTTCCTGCATTTTCTTACATCATTCTGCCTGTTTTTTTGCTTGCCTTACTTATTCCAGATTTAGCGATTACGACCAAGCGTTGGCATGACCGTAACAAGTCGATCTATTGGTTAGCGTTGAATATTCCTCTGGTCATTGGCCGTATTGCAACGCCGATGACGAATCCGGCTGCTCAAGAGCCATCAATGGCACAAGTGTTTATTGCTTCTCTTTCGTTGATCTGTGGTTTATGGATCCTGGTGGAATGTGGATTTTTGAAAGGAACGGCTGGTCAGAATAAATACGGGCCAGAGCCGGAATAAGTTCTAGAACTATCGATTCGCTGAAAGTAGATTCTTAGTCTCGCTGGGGCTCGCTAGAATGACGCACCCTGATATTGAAGGGAGAGCTAAAATAGCCGTCATTCTGAACAGTGAGGAACGAACGTGATTCAGAATCTATTGTCCGTTGATTCTGTGGCTTGAGGTGAGGTGTGAAGACTAGGTGCTTGCTGAAGTTAGATTCTTAGTCTCGCTGGGGCTCGCTAGAATGACGCACCCTGATATTGAAGGGGGAGCTAAATAGCCGTCATTCTGAACAGTGAGGAACGAACGTGATTCAGAATCTATTGTCGGTTGATTCTGTGGCTTGAGGTTAGGTGTGAAGGCGAGGTGCTTGCTGAAGTTAGATTCTTAGTCTCGCTGGGGCTCGCTAGAATGACGCACCCTGATATTGAAGGGAGAGCTAAAATAGCCGTCATTCTGAACAGTGAGGGACGAACGTGATTCAGAATCTACTACCCGAGTGCAGCAGTTTTATAATGAAGCAATAATCTAAAAGAAGGTTTGTTATGGAAAAGAGACCTTGTGTTTATATCTTAGCGTCAAACAACAATGCGGTGATTTATGTTGGGGTAACTAGCCGGTTACCCCAAAGATTATGGCAGCACAAAAATGGCGTAGTTGCGGGTTTTACAAAAAAATACAACGTGCACAAATTAGTGTACGTTGAACCCTTCGATGATATGGAAAATGCTATCGCAAGAGAAAAACAGCTCAAACAATGGAGGCGAGCTTGGAAGCTAGATCTAATTCGAAAATCGAATCCTGACTTGGTTGATGTGTCTCATTGTTATCAGTAGAAGCCATCCCGGTTATCTGTAGATTTAAACAGCACAACATTTTCTTTTTGTATTTCTACGTTTTCCCCCTGCAACGCCTCTCTAAACTTCACGACCTGCTTTTGTAGCTCGTTCATTAACACGACATTGGTGTGATGTGGGTTCTTGCAGTTGTGAATAACGCGGTCTATGTGGCTTTGCTGTGCCCATAGGCGTGGTTGCATCTCTTCCGATGCGTTTTCAATCATCTCTTTCGCCATATTGTGACGAAACTGCTCAAAAGCTTCGGGATCTCGTTCGGCCATTTTTACCATCTCATCGAATGATGGTAGCGTTTGTGGCTTGGGTGTACGTGGCATCGCTGTTCTCCAAATCCATCTGGGTCGTTGTGCTTCGCTATTAAAAGCGTATACCACAGGAAGAAAAGGAGTGGAGAAATTGCCAAATTATCTCAACAACAAGCGCTCATGTGCCTGTTGTTGAGAGGTATGTTGAACTGTTACGCTTGAATGCGATATACGCAGCGACGTTGGCCACTAATGATGTGCTCGGTGCGTTCTACTTTGGTTTCGATACCAAGAAGAGCTTGGAACACATTGAGTTCAGATAGGCACAAACTTGGGCAGCGTGTTGCCGCTTTGCAGATGGGACAGTGGTTTTCAATCAGAATGAAGCCTTGTTCATCTTGTTCGAGTTCTGCCATATAGCCTTCTTTTTCGCGAAGAGAGACAAGCATTTTTAGTTTGCTCTCTAGCGAATCGCATGGCGTTAGGTGTTGTTGGTAGTGTTGCAGGGTTAGCTTTTCTCGTTCAGAGGTGACTTTATTCAGGCCTTCTTTTCCGAAGGTGTGCTCAACGGCTTCAATAAATTGAATAGTGAGTTCGCCATGACGATCGGTGAATTGTTCGTGACCTTTTTGTGTTAAAGACCAGTGGCGGGTTGGGCGACCGACTTTTACTTTTACATCATGAATCGACAGGATGCCGTCATCTTCTAAGCCTTGTAGGTGCTGGCGTGCGCCCATGGTTGTCATTTCTAGCTCAGAAGAGAGTTGTTTCGCAGTGACAGAGCCATCACGCTTAACGATTTGCAAAATCCTATCTACGGTTTTCATATACCCACCATCTATACATCAGTACATATTATGCGCGATAGGGTTAGTAAAGAAAAGAGTTGACTTAATTTTGGGTATGGATTTGTTGGCTCCATATTCATGTGAGCTAACGTATGTCGTCATTCTGAACAGCGAGGAACGAGCGTGATTCAGAATCTATTGTCTGTTGATTCTGTGGCTTGAGGTGGGGTGTGAAGGCTAGGTGCTTGCTGAGGTTAGATTCTTAGTCTCGCTTGAGCTCGCTAGAATGAAGAATCCTCTCGGTTGAGAGCGCGTTAAAGTGACCGTCATTCTGAACCGTGAGGAACGAACGTGATTCAGAATCTACTGAAAGAGAGTGATACCACTAAGGTGATAAATCGAAATTCATCAGTACGCTGATAATAGATTCCTAGTCTCGCTAAGGCTCGCTGGAATGACACAATTGGTGATGATGTGCTTTTCAGTAAGCGAAGCGCTCCGTATTCTGTATTCCAGTCACTTTCTCAAAAGGTAATGAAATGCACAAACTCACAGAACGCTCCACCTAGGGCCGAGAAAGCCCTCTAAACTTAAAGAATAATATCGCGCACTTCTGGGTCTTTTCGGTCTAGGTAGTGTGTAGACTTAATGCGACGAATGGTACGGCAGCGACCTCTGATCAGCAGGGTTTCTGTCGTTGCAATGTTGCCTTGACGAGAAATGCCTTCTAGCAGGTCGCCTTTCGTGATACCGGTTGCGGAGAATACCACGTTATCGCTGCGCGCCATGTCTTCCATCTTAAGAATCACATTTGCTTGCACGCCCATTTCTTCACAACGCTTTAGCTCTGCTGCACCGTAAATGCGGTTCTCTTCGGTGTCACCTTTCACTTCGTGGCGAGGCAGTAGGCGGCCATGCATGTCACCGTCTAGTGCACGAATGACAGCGGCCGATACCACGCCCTCAGGTGCGCCACCAATACAGTACATCACGTCCACTTCACTGTCTGGCATACACGTTAAGATAGAAGCAGCGACATCACCATCTGGCACGGCGAATACACGCACACCCATTGCTTGCATCTCTGCAATCACTTCATCGTGACGAGGCTTCGCTAGCGTGATAACGACGAGCGTGTCTAGCGACTTGTTTAGTGCTTTGGCGATATTTTCTAGGTTTTCTTTAAGTGGTTTACCTAGGTCGATAACGCCTTTCGCACCAGGGCCAACGACCAACTTTTCCATGTACATATCTGGCGCTTTTAAGAAGCTGCCTTTCTCACCTGCCGCGAGTACAGCAAGTGCGTTCGATTGACCCATCGCCGTCATGCGTGTGCCTTCGATTGGATCTACAGCGATATCCACTTCGTCGCCACCACAGCCCACTTGCTCGCCGATGTAGAGCATAGGTGCATCATCGATTTCGCCTTCACCAATAACGATTTCACCGCTGATGTCTGTTTTGTTCAGTAGGGTACGCATAACTTCAACTGCTGCACCGTCTGCTGCGTTTTTGTCGCCACGGCCAAGCCATTTGTAACCAGCCAAAGCGGCGCCTTCAGTAACACGGGAAAATGCCATTGCTAAATCGCGTTTCATGATGTCTCCAAGTAACAAGAGGGAAGAGAAATTTGCTCGGGGATTTTATCACAGCAATGGGGAAACGTTTGCTTTTTTGCTGAGTATTTACTTTAACTCAGTTGAATTTGATCAAGGTTTGGGTGAGTTTTCGTCGAGTTGGCGTGAAATGCACTGTACAAAAATGCTTCTAAGTTCAGAAAAGTCAGAGTTTAGTGAGATTGCGCCGATTTTTTGACCGAATGGTACAAAAGATCGAATATAGTAAGTGTTTATCGTCGCTACGCTGAGTAGAATGAATCTTATCGGTAAGGTGCCGACGAGTCGTCGTGTATCGTCCCACGGAATAACATAGGTAGGCCAAGATGTCTTTTGAAGTACTAGAACAACTAGAAGCGAAAATTCAAACTGCAGTTGACACAATCACTCTTCTTCAGATGGAAGTCGAAGAGCTGAAAGAAGATAAAGTGAAACTAGAAGCTGAAGCTAACGAAATGCGTTCTCAACGCGAAGAGCTTGAGCAGAAATCTCAGCAAGCTCAACAAGAGCACGCACAGTGGCAAGAGCGCATTCGTGCACTACTTGGCAAGATGGACGAAGTGGAATAATCCTCTCATCATCCAGAATTAAAAACACCCGCTTCGGCGGGTGTTTGCGTATTTGGGGGAAAGGTTCTAGGTAAAAAGTAGGTTCTAGGTTTTTAGGATCCTAGGAACTGAATCTTGGATTACGGATAATGCACAAACGTTGTTATGCCGTTTAAAAAATATTGTCATTCTGAACCGTGAGAAGCGAACGTGATTCAAAATCAACCATCCGATTGTGCGGTAGTGAAATGGATCTATTTGGTTGGGGAGCTTGCTGAGGTTAGATTCTTAGTCTCGCTTGAGCTCGCTAGAATGACGAACCCTCTCGGTTGAGAGCGCGCTAAAGTGACCGTCATTCTGAACCGTGAGGAACGAGTGTGATTCAGGATCTACAATCCGATTGTGCGGTAGTGAGATGACTCTATTTGGTTGGGGAGCTTGCTGAGGTTAGATTCTTAGTCTCGCTTGAGCTCGCTAGAATGACGAACCCTCTCGGTTGAGAGCGCGCTAAAGTGACCGTCATTCTGAACCGTGAGGAACGAGTGTGATTCAGGATCTACAATCCGATTGTGCGGTAGTGAGATGACTCTATTTGGTTGGGGAGCTTGCTGAGGTTAGATTCTTAGTCTCGCTTGAGCTCGCTAGAATGACGAATCTTCTCGGTTGAGAGTGCGCTAAAGTGACCGTCATTCTGAACAGTGAGGAACGAACGTGATTCAGGATCTACAGACCGAGTTTGATATCACTAAGGTAATATACTGACACTAAATAGTACGCTAATAATAGATTCCGGATGCTCGCTTGAGCGTCCGGAATGACGCCGTTAGGTTCAGTGAATGTGTTTCCGTAAGCGAAGCGCTCCGTATTCAGTATTCCAGTCACTTTCTCAAAAGGTAATGAAATGCACAAACTCACAGAACGCTCCACCTAGGAACTAGGCCCCTAGCTAGGCCCTATCATCTAGGAACTTTAGGTTCGTTATTCTTCCTCATCCAACTCAAGATCAACGTTGAGAGGCTCTGGAGAAAGGATAATGCCGGTATTGTCTGCATAGAGGTAATCTTCAGGCAAGAAGCTCACGCCGCCAAAGTTCACCGGAACGTCAACCTCGCCAATACCTTGGCTTGTGGCACCAACAGGCATAGAAGCTAACGCTTGAATACCAAGGTTCATGTCTTCTAGCTCATCGACTTCACGAACGCAGCCATAAACCACAATGCCTTCCCATTCATTTTCTTCGGCAAGCGTAGCGATTTCTGCATCGATAAGGGCCTTGCGTAGGGAACCACCACCATCAATCAATAGTACTCGGCCAACACCATCTTGTTCTAACATTTCGCGGATCAAGGTGTTGTCTTCAAAACACTTAATTGTCGTGATTTGTCCGGCAAACGAAGCGCGACCGCCAAAATTACTGAACATCGGTTCAACCACATCTACCTGATCAAGGTAGATATCACAGAGTGCTGAAGTGTTGTATTCCATAGCGTACCTTTATAAACAGAAACCATTGTCTTTGAGTATATCTGGGCATCAAGTCAATGCAATGACAATCCTTTTTTAACTCATCAGAGTTTGAGTTACCACAACTGTTGCAAATAAAACATTCGTGACTAATGAGCACTTAACAACGACTGGCATCATCGGGGCTATTTGAGCAGGGTGTTCGGTATCCCAAACGGCTTTGCCGTGTTGAGCGACGACATAGATGCCGAGCAAAAACGGTAAGCTAGCCCACATAGGTTTATCTTGAATGAGGAGGTAAGCGGTAAACGCGATCAATGCCCCACCCAGTAGTAGGAAGTGATACTGTTTGGCTCTTCGTTGACCTAAACGCACTGCCATTGTGCGTTTACCACACTCGGTATCGTTCTCAATATCTCGCATATTGTTAATGTTGAGGACGGCAACGGCGAGCAAGCCACACCCCAACGCCGGCAGGAAAAGCGCACTCTCAATATGGCCAGTATGCAGAAAATAAGTGCCAGATACACCAAGTAAACCAAAGAAGATAAATACGGAAAGATCGCCTAAGCCAACATAGCCATAAGGTTTGCTGCCCATGGTGTAGGCGATGGCTGCAATGATCGCGAGAATACCGAGGCCAATAAAAGTAAGGATGCTTTCCACTGAACTCAGCGCGTAGAACACCAAAGTAAGCCCCGCTATTGCAGTCAGTATGATGTTGCAGATGATCGCTTTTTTCATTTGTGATGCACTGACAGCCCCAGACTGCATGGCACGTTGTGGGCCTAAGCGGTTGTCGTTATCTGTGCCCTTCACGGCATCGCCGTAGTCGTTAGCGAGGTTAGATAGGATCTGTAATAGCGTAGCAGTAACAAACGCCATGATGGCAATCGTCAATGAAAAATGGCCAGTAGAGTAGGCGAGTGCACTACCAGTTAGAATCGATACCAATGCCAGTGGTAATGTTTTAGGGCGAGCGGCGTCAAGCCAGATCTGCAATGATTGTTTCATGGATATTTCGTGCTAGTAACCAATGTGCCCAGTATAAGCACAAAGTCGCTGATACGCTATTGACCTGAAACAACTCAATTAAGAGTCAAAGGGCGACGGAGAGGGAACACAGTTTCCATATTTGAGGTAATAAAATAGCGCTCTTTTCAGAAAGAGAAGGGGACGGTGCACGCAGTTATTAGATCCTTAGTCTCGCTGGAGCTCGCTAGGATGACGAACTCTTTTGGTCTAGAGCTCGCTAAAGTAACCGTCATTCTGAACAACGAGGAACGAGTGTGATTCAGAATCTACCGTCCGGCGGTGCAGTGGATTAAGGTGAGTGAGCAACAATTGGAGTTTGCTGGTATTGGAACCTTAGTCTCGCTGGAGCTCGCTAGAATGACGAACCCTCTCGGTTGAGAGCGCGTTTAAGTAACCGTCATTCTGGATTAAAAAGCCCAGAACATGACATTCTGGACTTTGAATCGCGCAGTGAGCTAATGATTAAAGAATGAAGCGGCTTAGGTCTTCATTTTCAATGGCGTCACCCAGACGCTCTTTCACGTAAGCAGCATCAATTACGAATTTCTCGCCTGCTTTTTCTGTTGCGTCGTAAGATATTTCATCCATCAGACGCTCCATCACCGTATGAAGACGACGAGCACCGATGTTTTCGGTGGTTTCGTTTACGGTCCATGCTGCTTCCGCGATTTGAATGATGCCATCTTCAGTGAACTCAACATCAACGTTTTCTGTCTTCATCAGCGCTGCGTATTGTTCTGTCAGAGACGCTTTAGGCTCAGTTAGAATGCGCTTAAAGTCGTTGCTGGTTAATGCTTCTAGCTCAACGCGGATTGGTAGACGACCTTGCAACTCAGGGATCAGATCGGAAGGTCTTGCGACTTGGAATGCGCCGGATGCGACAAATAAGATGTGGTCGGTTTTTACCATTCCGTGCTTAGTTGATACTGTGCTACCTTCAATAAGTGGCAGTAGGTCTCGCTGAACGCCTTCACGAGAAACGTCAGGTCCTGAGCTTTCACCACGCTTACAGATCTTGTCGATCTCGTCGATGAACACGATACCGTTGTTCTCTACGTTGAAAATCGCAGATTCTTTTAGCTCTTCTTGGTTCACCAGTTTAGCCGCTTCTTCTTCCGCTAGCGCTTTCATTGCGTCTTTGATTTTCAGTTTGCGCTTTTTCTTCGTATCGCCGGCTAGGTTTTGGAACATACCTTGCAGCTGGTTGGTCATCTCTTCCATACCAGGAGGCGCCATGATCTCTACCCCCATTTGTGGTGCGGCAATATCGATCTCGATCTCTTTGTCGTCTAACTGGCCTTCACGCAGTTTTTTACGGAAGATTTGACGCGTATTTGATGTGTCTTCTTTTTGCTCTGTTTGACCCCAAGCATCACGCGCTGGTGGTAATAGAGCATCAAGAATGCGCTCTTCAGCTTGTTCTTCAGCGCGGAATTTTACTTTTTCCATCGCTTGCTGGTGGGTCATCTTCACTGCAACATCGGTTAGGTCGCGAATGATGGTTTCGACTTCTTTACCTACGTAACCCACTTCCGTGAATTTCGTTGCTTCTACTTTGATGAATGGTGCGTTTGCTAGTTTCGCTAGGCGACGAGCAATCTCGGTTTTACCCACACCAGTTGGACCAATCATCAGAATGTTTTTCGGGGTCACTTCTACGCGCAAGCTTTCTTCAAGCTGCATGCGTCGCCAGCGATTACGAAGGGCAATCGCAACCGAACGTTTTGCTTTGTCTTGCCCAATGATGTGGCGGTTCAGTTCATGAACGATTTCGCGAGGAGTCATTTCAGACATATTCTTTCCTTACTTCGTTACGATTACGCGGTTGGCTGAGGAAGCTCTGCAGTTGATTCTAGCTCTTCTACAGTATGGTTGTGGTTGGTGAACACACAAATGTCACCGGCGATGTTGAGTGCTTTCTCTGCAATCTCACGAGCATCTAGATCGGTATTTTCTAGCAGGGCGGTGGCAGCTGCTTGCGCGTATGCACCACCAGAACCGATGGCAATCAGGTCATTTTCAGGCTGAACTACGTCACCGTTACCAGTAATGATGAGAGAAGCAGTTTCATCCGCGACAGCAAGAAGTGCTTCCAACTTACGAAGTGCGCGATCACTGCGCCAATCTTTAGCGAGTTCTACGGCAGCTTTGGTCAGGTGGCCTTGGTGCATTTGCAGCTTGCTTTCAAAGCGCTCGAAAAGGGTAAAGGCATCCGCTGTACCGCCAGCAAAGCCAGCTAGCACTTGGTTGTTGTATAGGCGGCGAACTTTTCGCGCATTACCTTTCATTACGGTATTGCCCAGAGATACTTGGCCATCACCCGCGATGACGACTTTATTATTTCGACGTACAGATACAATGGTAGTCACAGTCGACCTCTTAATTATGTCTCTTTGGATTTAATTAAGTATATGGGGGAGGTGAGTTTGGGATTCAAGGGGGCTAAAAGAAAGGGCTTAGGGAAAAGATAGGTCCTAGGTTTAAAAGAAAGGTCCTAGGATCCTAGGGCTTAGGACCTCATGTTTGGGATTACGGATTACGCGCAAACGTTGACTTTGAGTTACAAGGAAAATACTGGTCATTCTGAACAATGAGGAACGAGTGTGATTCAGAATCTACTATCCGATTGTGCGGTAGTGAGGTGGCTCTATTTGGTAGGGGAGCTTGCTGATGTTAGATTCTTAGTCTCGTTTGGACTCGCTAGAATGACGAATCTTCTCGGTTGAGAGCGCGCTAAAGTGACCGTCATTCTGAACCGTGAGGAACGAACGTGATTCAGAATCTACTATCCGATTGTGCGGTAGTGAGGTGGCTCTATTTGGTAGGGGAGCTTGCTGAAGTTAGATTCTTAGTCTCGTTTGGACTCGCTAGAATGACGAATCTTCTCGGTTGAGAGCGCGCTAAAGTGACCGTCATTCTGAACAGTGAGGAACGAACGTGATTCAGAATCTACTATCCGATTGTACGGTAGTGAGATGGCTCTATTGGGTTGGGGAGCTTGCTGAGGTTAGATTCTTAGTCTCGTTTGGACTCGCTAGAATGACGCTGTTGGGTTCAGTGAGCGTGTTTCTGTAAGTGAAGCGCCCTGTATTCTGTATTTCAATCACGTTCTCAAAAAGTAATGAAATGCACAAACTAGCAGAGTGCTCCACCTAGGATCCTAGGCTCTATAATCTAGGCCCTTATTTTTACCTAAAAATTCTCTTTCCAAATTGCACATGGTTCGATTTTGGCGCGTTGCAATTTGTGACGGTCCTTTTCGGCGTCACGCTTGAACTTGTATGGCCCTAGTACTATTCGGTACCACGAACTGCCTTCTTTCTGGCGAATTTGGCTAGAGATGCCTTGGAAAGCGATCGCCAGTTTGCGTTCTTCCGCCTGAGCTTGAGTTTTATAGGCACCGCACTGCATGATGTAAGGGATCTTCGACACTTCGATCTCTTTAGCGACGACTTCGATTTCACGGTTTGGCAATGACTCTACGTATTCCCACTTCTCTTCAGGAGGTGCAGGCAACTCTTTTTTCGGTTTTGGCTTGCTTGTAGTCGCAGGCTGTTGTTTGACAACCGGCTGTTCTGGCTCTGGATCATTACTTAATAAGTACAAGCCGTAACCAAACCCACTGACAAGCAAAATTGCCAGCAGACCACTACGCCAAGGTTTTTTTCTAGAGGGCTGTTTTTTTGTCGACTTTTTCGGAGCGCCGCGCCCTCGTCTTACATAATCTTTATTTGCCACGGTTACTTCGGTCATCAAGAATTCTGCGAAATATGTTAATCCAGAATGAGGATGGAAAACACCCTGTTCGCGCAATCTTGTTAGTTTTAAAAGAAAGGGGCGTGATAAAACGCAGGTCCTAGGATCCTAGGACCTAAAATCTTGGATTACGGATTATGCGCAAACGTGGTCTTTTCTGTATTCCGTAAGCGAAGCGCTCCGTATTCGGTATTCCGGTCATTTTCTCGAGAAGCAATCAAATGCACTAACTTCCCACACGCTCCACTTAGGACCTAGGCCCTAACAACCTAGGTCCTTTAATTTTCTATCGCAATGGCGGAGGCGCAGCACTACCACGAACGACGAGCTTAGTATCGAGTAGGCGAGAGCCGGAGTGCACATCATGCCCTCTCAAGAGTTCTAACATCATTAGCATGGCTTGACGGCCAATCTCATAACGTGGTTGAGAAACGGTGGTTAGCGGTGGATCGCAGTATTGGGCGAATTGAATATCATCGAAGCCGACAATAGAGAGATCTTGTGGGACGCGCAAGCCAAGCCGTTTTGCTTCTTGGATCGCGCCTATCGCCATGGTGTCACAGTGACAGAATAGAGCCGTCGGAGGTGTTGGCAGTTCGAGCAGTTTACGTACTGCTTGTGCACCACCTTCAAAAGAAAAATCTGCAATGACACTGTATAGCGGATCTTGGCTAATACCCGCACGACGCAATGCTTGTTGGTAGCCTTGCTGGCGGAATTGACACAGTGCCGCAGTATCTGGGCCCGAAACTTGCGCAATTCGTTTATGCCCAAGTTGGGTTAGGTAGTTTACTGCTTCGAAAGCGGCCGTTAAGTTATCGATGTGAACCGTTGGCAGTTCAAGCTCTGGTGCAAACTCACACGCCATTACCATCGGTGGTAGGTTTTTTTGCTCAGGCTTGCTGACATCGAAAGGGAGATCCGTTCCAAGTAACAGCATGCCATCCGCTTGTTTGGTGAACACCAAGTTTACAAATGAGCTTTCACGCTTTTTCTGCTGGCCGCTATCTCCTAGCAATACAAGGTAGCCGTGCTCCATTGCCGCGTCTTCGATACCGCGAATAATTTCTGCAAAGTAAGGATCACAGATGTCTGGCACAATGGTGACAATGGTTTTTGACTCGTTTCTACGTAAATTGCGTGCGAGAGAATTCGGAGAGTAGCCCGCTTCAAGAACGGCGTCTTCTACTCTTTTTCGTGTCGAAGAAGACACTTTTTCTGGATTCATCAGCGCTCGTGATACCGTAGCCGTAGATACCCCTGCAAGCTGGGCAACATCCTTCATTGTCGCCATAGTTATACCCTCTCAAATTGTCGCCAAGTTGACGTTAGTCGTTGTTTTAATATCAGTCTATGTGATTGACTCACGTTAGACTTTGCTTATTTGAATAGTCTATTCATTTCTAGAGGGAAAGTTACGGTCTGTTTAACAAAACTCGCATTCCTATTGTGATGCAACTCACGTTAAGGGGTAATTCATTACATGGTTAAACGTTTGCTAACTGAGATCTTGTGGTTCAATGTCTAAGTTCCAGCGTACTTTCTTAGCATTCGGCAACAAATCAATAGCAGGTTTTGTACTGGTTAATAACTTTTGCATTAATGAACGATGCTGAGTTTGCAGCAATAGTTGCCAACGATATTTCCCCGCACGCTTGGCTAAAGGCGAAGGTGTCGGCCCTAATACCATACAGTCGTCATCAAATAAGGGATGCGACTCTAATGTAAAGCGAACCTGACGCAGAAAATCTTCGACCAACTCACTGTGGTTCGCTTCTGCCTTAAATAATGTTAGGTAGCTATAAGGAGGGAGCTGAGCCAATTTGCGTTCTTCTAATGCTGTCATCGCAAAGTGTCGGTAGTCTTTGTGTAACAAGGCTTGGAGTAAGCTGTGTTCGGGGTGATGCGTTTGCAAAACGACTTCACCTGGCTTACTTGCACGCCCAGCACGCCCGGCCACTTGAATAAATAACTGAGCCAAGCGCTCAGACGCGCGAAAATCACTGCTATATAGAGAACCATCGATATCAAGCAACGCGACTAATGTAACGTTCGGGAAGTGGTGTCCTTTGGCAAGCATCTGAGTGCCAATCAATATTTGATACTCACCTTTGCGAATGGACGTTAATGCATCTTCCAAGCTGCCTTTGCGGCGCGTGCTGTCTCTATCAATTCGTATTGCTTTGTATTCAGGGAATAGCTGCGCCAGTTGTTGTTCTAACTGTTCAGTACCAACGCCAACGGTGACCAGTTGTGTTGAACCACACCCTTGACACTGATGGATTATGGGTTGCTGTGAGCCGCAGTGGTGACAGCGAATCTCATTACTATATTGATGGAAGGTATAGTAAGCATCACAGCGTTTACACTCGGCGATCCAGCCACACTCATGACACATCAATGCCGGAGAAAAACCTCTTCGGTTTAGGAACAGCATCACCTGATTGCCTGCTTTTAGATGTTTACGCATTTCTGCAATCAAGGGCGCGGATAGGCCACTCTCTAAATACAGCCCTTTAACATCGAGCACTTTATTGGTTGTTGGCACCGCAGAACCTGCACGTTGTGTCAGTGTTAAATGGTGATACTTACCTGAAAGCGCATTATGAAGCGTCTCGAGTGCAGGGGTAGCAGTGCCTAGTACGATAGGTACTTGCTCTTTGTGCGCGCGCATCACCGCAACGTCACGGGCGTGATAGCGCAAACTGTCTTGCTGCTTGTAGGACGCATCGTGCTCTTCATCGACAATAATAATGCCGAGGTCAGCAAAAGGAGCAAGTAGGGCAGAGCGAGTGCCAATAATAATGCCTGCGGCTTTGTCTCGTGCCGATAGCCAAGCGTTTAAGCGTTCGGTTTCGTTCAGTCCAGAGTGGATAACATCAACAGGTACATTGAAGCGATGCTTAAAGCGATTGATGGTTTGCGGTGTTAAGCCAATCTCTGGCACTAATATTAATGCTTGTTTTCCCTTTTCGAGCACTGGCTTTATTAGGTTGAGATAGACCTCAGTTTTACCTGACCCTGTGACGCCTTCTAACAAATAGCAGGCGAATCCGGTTTGGCTATTTACACTGGCAATGGCGAGTGCTTGTTCATGGTTAAGTTTCGGTTTTTCAACCTCAGCCTCGACTTGCTGCCCCCATTTACCGATGCTCGGCTTCTTCTCTATACGTTCAACCCAACCTTTCTCTTCTAGAGACTTAAGCACCGTCGAGGCTATCTCTTGATCAAGCAACTCTTGATGTGGAACGGCACCGTTGTTCAACGCCTGCAATGCACGTTGTTGCTTGACCGCACGACGGTCAAGCCCCTGCATGAGCTTATTCTTACCCGCTTCGGTAATTAGCCATTCTTGTAGTGTGGCGAAGTCAGCTGGCTTGCCTTTTCTTAGCGCGGCCGGCATGGCGTTGTGTAGTGTCTCCCCAAGTGGGTATTGATAGAAAGTACTGCACCAATTGAGTAAGGAGTAGAGCTTCTCTGACCATACGGGTTGAGAGTCTAATACCGCTTTGATCGGTTTGAGTTGCTCTTTAGTAAAGTCAGAGTGGTTCACCATTGCTGTCACTATACCCACTAAAGTCTGGCGACCGAAAGGCACAGAGACGCGACCGCCAATGATCGGAAACAGATGGCCAGGGATGATATAATCAAACTGTTTGTCGAGCGGGACGGGTAGGGCCACTCTGGCGATGGATGGGCGCATAGGTTACTAACTATATAAAAGAGAGAGAAAGGTATTAAACCGCGCTTGGCAATCTGAGTAAAGACACTCCATTGCAATAGAAAGTCTGGTCAGCGCGATGGTTGGCGAAAAAAGTAGCAAAAAAGTCACCAAATGTATTGATCCGAGAGGGGCGATTCATTACTATACTGCGCCTTGAGATATGGCTTCGACAATGCGTCGATGCGGTATCGCATTTTATTATTAATTACGTGTGGTGTGCGGCATAGATTCGTATAGCGACACGGCCTACTATTGAGGTTATCCCATGAAAGCTGGTATCCACCCAGAATACAAAGCAGTAACTGCTACTTGTTCTTGCGGCAACTCTTTTGAGTTCAACACTACTCTAGCGAAAGAATCTATTCACCTAGACGTATGTGACAAGTGCCACCCATTCTACACTGGTAAGCAACGTATCGTTGATACAGGCGGCCGTGTTGATCGCTTCAACAAGCGTTTCGGCGCACTATCAAGCGGTAAGAAATAATAGCAGACGCTATTATGATTACAGTTTAGAAAAGGACGCTTCGGCGTCCTTTTTGTTTATGAGGTAAACGGACACTTTTGATGCAAACTGATTGTATGAAATTTATTCGATTATTTTTCGTTCGGCTATTGCATCCTAAAATGTGATCTGTATAATGCCTCGCACTGGTTAAGCCAGTTGTGAACCAATGAGCAGTGAGGAGCGAGCAAATCTTCGTGATTTGTAAGGTAATGTAGACTCAGCTTATGTTCGCGGTTAATACAATTAGCTATCTTTTCTTCGGAAAAACTGTTCCCAGAGGTGACTCTGACATATAGGGATAGTTAATCGAAAATTAACTGACAATGCGTCCTAATCTTGGATGCTACGGTTTCACATAAATCAATCGGCATTCTCTCGTCTTGACGAGTTTGAGTGGCGATATTGTTTGTGTAATTTTTAATATTGGAGCTCTGTCTCATGCAGAACCAACGTATCCGTATCCGCCTAAAAGCTTTCGATTACAAACTAATCGACGCTTCTACAGCGGAAATCGTTGAAACAGCTAAGCGCACTGGCGCACAGGTTCGTGGTCCAATCCCACTACCTACTCGTAAAGAGCGTTTCACAGTTCTTATCTCTCCACACGTTAACAAGAAAGCACGTGACCAGTACGAAATTCGTACTCACAAGCGTCTAATCGACATCGTTGAGCCAACAGACAAAACTGTTGATGCTCTAATGCGTCTAGACCTTGCTGCGGGCGTTGACGTTCAAATTAGCCTAGGTTAAGGGAGATTAGAAGAATGATTGGTCTAATCGGTCGTAAAGTGGGCATGACCCGCGTATTTACTGAAGAAGGCGTTTCTATCCCAGTAACAGTTGTTGAGGTTGAAGCTAACCGTGTTTCTCAAGTTAAAACTCTTGAGACAGATGGCTACGCAGCAATCCAGGTTACTACTGGTTCTAAGAAAGCTAACCGTGTTACTAAACCAGAAGCAGGTCACTTTGCTAAAGCAGGTGTTGAAGCTGGTCGCGGTCTTTGGGAATTCCGTTTGGAAAACGGTGAAGAGTTCGAAGTTGGTGCTGAACTAACTGTTGAACTATTCAACGAAACTAAGAAAGTAGACGTTACTGGTACATCTAAAGGTAAGGGCTTCCAAGGCGCTGTTAAGCGTTGGAACTTCCGTACTCAAGATATGACTCACGGTAACTCATTGTCTCACCGTGCACCGGGTTCAATTGGCCAATGTCAAACTCCAGGTCGCGTATTTAAAGGCAAGAAAATGGCAGGTCACATGGGTGCTGAGCGTGTAACGACTCAAAACCTAGAGATCGTACGTGTTGACGCTGAGCGCAATCTGCTTCTTATTAAAGGTGCAGTACCGGGCTCAACAGGTGGCAACGTGATCGTTAAACCAGCTGTTAAAGCATAACGTCTCAGGAGTAAGTAATGGAATTAATGGTTAAAGGTGCTGATGCACTAACTGTTTCCGAAGCTACTTTCGGACGTGAGTTTAACGAAGCTCTTGTACACCAAGTAGTTGTTGCGTACGCAGCAGGTGCTCGTCAAGGTACTCGTGCTCAAAAAACACGTTCAGAAGTTTCTGGCGGTGGCGCTAAGCCATGGCGTCAAAAAGGTACTGGCCGTGCACGTGCTGGTACAATTCGTAGCCCAATCTGGCGTACAGGTGGTGTTACTTTTGCTGCGAAACCACAAGATCACAGCCAAAAAGTAAACAAAAAAATGTACCGTGGTGCTATGAAGAGCATTCTTTCTGAGCTAGTTCGTCAAGAGCGTCTAATCGTTGTTGATAACTTCTCAGTAGAAGCACCAAAAACTAAAGAGCTTGTAGCTAAGCTAAAAGAGCTTGAGCTAACTGACGCGCTTATCGTGACTAGCGAAGTAGATGAGAATCTATTCCTAGCAGCTCGTAACCTATACAAAGTTGACGCTCGTGATGTTGCTGGTATCGACCCAGTTTCACTGATCGCGTTCGACAAAGTTGTAATGACTGCTGAAGCAGTTAAGCAAGTTGAGGAGATGCTAGCATGATCACTGAAGAGCGTATCCTAAAAGTTCTACGTGCTCCGCACATCTCTGAAAAAGCAACTATGGCAGCTGAGAAAGCGAACACTATCGTTTTCAAAGTAGCTAAAGATGCAACTAAGAAAGAGATCAAAGCAGCTGTAGAAAAGCTATTTGAAGTTGAAGTTAAGTCTGTAAATACTCTTATCACTAAGGGTAAGACCAAACGTCAAGGTCTACGCCAAGGTCGCCGCAGCGACGTTAAGAAAGCGTACGTTACTTTGAAAGAAGGTCAAGATCTTGACTTTGTTGGCGGCGCGGAATAACAGGAGTAGTTAAGAATGGCTATTGTTAAATGTAAGCCGACTTCCCCTGGTCGTCGTCACGTTGTTAAAGTTGTTAACGCTGACCTACACAAGGGTAAGCCATACGCACCACTTCTAGAGAAAAACTCTAAGAATGGCGGTCGTAACAACAACGGTCGTATCACAGTACGTCACATCGGCGGTGGTCACAAGCACCACTACCGTGTAGTTGACTTCAAACGTACTAAAGACGGTATCCCAGCGACAGTTGAGCGTCTAGAATACGATCCAAACCGTAGCGCAAACATTGCTCTAGTTCTTTACAAAGACGGTGAGCGTCGCTACATCCTAGCACCTAAAGGTCTAAAAGCTGGTGATGTTATCCAGTCAGGCGTAGATGCAGCTATTAAAGCTGGTAACACTCTACCAATGCGTAACATCCCAGTAGGTTCAACTGTACACAACGTTGAACTTAAGCCTGGTAAAGGTGGTCAGCTAGCTCGTTCGGCTGGTGCTTACGCTCAAATCGTTGCTCGCGACGGTGCGTACGTAACTATCCGTCTACGTTCTGGCGAGATGCGCAAAGTTCTTTCTGAAGGTCGTGCAACGATCGGTGAAGTTGGTAACTCTGAGCACATGCTACGTGAACTTGGTAAAGCTGGTGCTTCACGCTGGCGCGGCGTACGTCCAACCGTACGTGGTGTAGTAATGAACCCGGTTGATCACCCACACGGTGGTGGTGAAGGTCGCACATCTGGCGGTCGTCACCCAGTATCACCATGGGGTATGCCTACTAAAGGCTTCAAGACTCGTAAGAACAAACGCACTGACAAGTACATCGTACGTCGTCGTAACAAGTAATCTATATAAAGAGGAATCGCCATGCCACGTTCTCTCAAGAAAGGTCCTTTTATTGACCTACACTTGCTGAAGAAGGTAGAGAAAGCGGTGGAAAGCGGAGACAAAAAGCCACTTAAGACTTGGTCCCGTCGTTCAATGATCATCCCTACGATGATCGGTTTGACCATCGCTGTCCATAATGGTCGTCAGCACGTTCCAGTTTTCGTTACCGAAGAAATGATCGGTCACAAACTGGGTGAATTCGCACCAACTCGCACTTACCGCGGCCACGCTGCGGATAAGAAAGCTAAGAAGCGTTAAGGAGTAAATAATGGAAGCTATTGCTAAACATAACTTTGCTCGCATTTCGCCTCAGAAAGCTCGCTTAGTTGCGGATCTAATCCGTGGTAAATCTGTTGACCAAGCTCTAGAAATCCTAACGTTCAGCAACAAAAAAGCTGCTGTACTAGTTAAGAAAGTTCTAGAGTCTGCTATCGCTAACGCGGAGCACAACGAAGGTGCAGATATTGACGATCTGAATGTCGCAAAAATCTTTGTAGATGAAGGCCCAACCATGAAGCGTATTATGCCTCGTGCTAAAGGTCGTGCGGATCGTATCTTGAAGCGTTCAAGCCACATCACTGTTGTTGTAGCAGATCGCTAGAGACTAGGAGAGTAAGCAATGGGTCAAAAAGTACATCCTAATGGTATTCGTCTAGGCATCGTTAAGCCTTGGAATGCTACATGGTTTGCTAACACCAAAGATTTCGCTGACAACCTAGACGGCGACTTCAAGGTACGTCAGTTCCTAACTAAGGAACTACAAAAAGCATCTCTTTCACGTATCGTTATCGAGCGTCCTGCTAAGAGCATCCGTGTGACTATTCACACTGCTCGTCCTGGCGTTGTAATCGGTAAGAAAGGTGAAGACGTTGAGAAACTACGCGCAGCTGTAGCGAAAATTGCAGGCGTACCAGCGCAAATCAATATCGCTGAAGTACGCAAGCCTGAGCTAGATGCTCAGCTTGTTGGTGATAGCATCGCGTCTCAGCTAGAGCGTCGTGTTATGTTCCGTCGTGCTATGAAGCGCGCGGTACAAAACGCAATGCGTCTAGGTGCTAAAGGCATCAAAGTGGAAGTAAGCGGTCGTCTAGGCGGCGCTGAAATTGCACGTTCTGAGTGGTACCGTGAAGGCCGTGTGCCTCTACACACTCTACGTGCTGACATTGATTACGCAACTTCTTCGGCTCACACTCAATACGGTGTGATCGGCATTAAAACTTGGATCTTCAAAGGTGAGATCCTAGGTGGTATGCCAGCAGCTAACGCTGTAGAGCCTAAGGCTGACAAGCCTAAGAAGCAGCGTAAAGGCCGTAAGTAAGGAGTCGACAGATGCTACAACCTAAACGTACTAAGTTCCGTAAGGTTCAGACAGGTCGTAACCGTGGTCTAGCTAAAGGTACTGATGTAAGCTTCGGCGAATTCGGTCTTAAAGCTGTTGGCCGTGGCCGTCTAACTGCTCGTCAAATCGAAGCGGCACGTCGTGCAATGACACGTCACGTTAAGCGTCAAGGTAAAATCTGGATCCGTGTGTTCCCAGACAAGCCTATCACAGAAAAACCACTTGAAGTTCGTCAAGGTAAGGGTAAAGGTAACGTTGAGTACTGGGTAGCCCAAATCCAACCTGGTAAGGTTATGTACGAAATGGGTGGTGTACCTGAAGAATTGGCTCGTGAAGCGTTCCGCCTAGCGGCACGTAAACTGCCATTCAAGACTACATTTGTAATTAAGCAGGTGATGTGATGAAAGCACAAGATCTACGCGAAAAAAGCGTTGAAGAGCTTAACGCTGAGCTATTGAATTTGCTACGTGAACAGTTCAACTTGCGCATGCAAGCTGCGACTGGTCAACTACAGCAAACTCATACTCTGAAAGCTGTACGCCGTGATATCGCACGTGTGAAAACTGTTTTGACTGAGAAGGCAGGCGCATAATGAGCGAAGTAAAACGTACTCAACAAGGTCGTGTAGTTAGCGACAAGATGGACAAGTCTATCGTAGTTGCTATCGAACGTTTCGTAAAACACCCAATTTACGGTAAGTTCGTAAAACGCACAACTAAAGTACACGCACACGACGAAAACAATGAGTGTGGCCTAGGCGACACAGTTGAAATCGCTGAGTGTCGTCCACTGTCTAAGACTAAGTCTTGGACTTTGGTGAAAGTCGTAGAAAAAGCGAAGATGTAATCTTCTTTAGTCTATGATAGAAAACGGCTCCAAAATTTTTTTTGGAGCCGTTTATTTTTTGACTACCCAATCACGAAAAAGGGTGGTACAATTTGCGTCCCTTATAAAGAGGCAGCCCGACCCGTGATGGGTCTAGTTATTAATATTTAGCGGAGCACTAACATGATCCAAATGCAAAGTATGCTGGACGCAGCTGATAACTCAGGCGCACGCAGCGTAATGTGTATTAAGGTTCTGGGTGGCTCACACCGCCGTTATGCACATATCGGTGACGTCATCAAAGTTACTGTTAAGGAAGCAATTCCTCGCGGTAAAGTTAAGAAAGGTGACGTTATGAAGGCGGTTGTAGTGCGCACCCGTAAAGGCGTACGTCGTCCTGACGGTTCTGTCATTCGCTTCGACCGAAATGCTTGCGTACTGTTGAATAACACTACTGAGCAACCAATCGGTACACGTATCTTTGGTCCTGTGACACGCGAACTTCGTGGCGATAAGTTCATGAAGATCGTTTCACTGGCTCCAGAAGTTCTGTAAGGAGCACGTAGAAATGGCAGCTAAAATCCGTCGTAATGACGAAGTAATCGTTCTTGCTGGTAAAGACAAAGGCAAGAAAGGTAAAGTAACTAAGGTCCTAGCAACTGGTAAAGTTATCGTTGAAGGCATCAACCTTGTTAAGAAACATCAGAAACCTGTTCCAGCACTAGGTATCCAAGGCGGTATCGTAGAGCAAGAAGCAGCGATCGACGTATCTAACGTGGCGATCTTTAACGCAGCTACTGGTAAAGCTGACCGTATCGGTTTCCGTTTTGAAGATGGTAAGAAAGTTCGTTTCTTTAAATCTAACAACGAAATCGTTTCTAACTAATAGAAGTAATTTGGAGTTCTACTATGGCGAAACTGCATGATTACTACAAGTCGTCTGTAGTCGCTGAACTGACCAAACAGTTTAGCTACACAAGCGTCATGCAAGTCCCTAGAATCGAGAAAATCACCCTAAACATGGGTGTTGGTGAAGCAATCAACGATAAGAAACTGCTAGAAAACGCAGCTGCTGATATGGCAACGATCTCTGGTCAAAAGCCACTTATCACTAAAGCGCGTAAATCTGTTGCTGGTTTCAAAATCCGTGAAGGCTACCCTATCGGTTGTAAAGTAACCTTGCGTGGCGAACGTATGTGGGATTTTCTTGAGCGTCTAATTTCGATCGCTCTTCCACGAGTACGTGACTTCCGTGGTGTTAGCGCTAAGTCTTTTGACGGACGCGGTAACTACAGCATGGGCGTTCGCGAGCAAATCATCTTCCCGGAAATCGACTTTGATAAAGTTGATCGTGTACGCGGTTTAGACATCACTATTACGACGTCTGCTGGTACTGATGAGGAAGGCCGTGCTCTGCTGGCTGCCTTTAACTTCCCATTCCGTAAGTAAGGTGAAGGGTTACTGTTATGGCTAAACAATCAATGAAAGCACGTGAAGCTAAACGTGCACAGCTAGTAGCTAAGTTCGCTGAAAAGCGCGCAACGCTAAAAGCTATCATCAGCGATGTAAACGCATCTGAAGAAGATCGTTGGAACGCAGTTCTTACACTGCAATCTCTTCCACGTGATTCAAGTGCATCACGTCAGCGCAACCGTTGCAACCAAACTGGTCGTCCACACGGTTACCTACGTAAGTTCGGTCTAAGCCGTATTAAGGTTCGTGAAGCTTGCATGAAAGGCGAGATTCCGGGTCTTCGTAAGGCTAGCTGGTAATTGCCACTTAATCATTTGGAGTAAATCATATGAGCATGCAAGATCCGATTTCGGATATGCTGACCCGCGTTCGTAACGGTCAGGCAGCAAACAAAGTTGCTGTTAAAATGCCTTCTTCAAAGCTTAAAGTTGCAATCGCTGCACTACTAAAAGCTGAAGGTTACATCGTTGACTTCGCTGTTGAAGGCGAAGCAAAACCTGAGCTAGAAGTTACACTTAAGTACTTCCAAGCTAAACCAGTAATCGAGCAACTTAAACGTGTTTCTCGTCCAGGTCTACGTGTTTACAAGAAGAAAGATCAACTTCCTTCTGTAATGGGTGGTCTTGGTATTGCTATCGTTTCTACTTCCAAGGGTCTGATGTCAGACCGCGCTGCGCGTAAAGCAGGTCTTGGCGGTGAAATCATCTGTTACGTAGCTTAATAGGAGTAGACTATGTCTCGTGTTGCAAAAGCACCTGTCGCTATTCCAGCTGGCGTAGAGGTGAAACTAAACGGCCAAGAAATCACTGTAAAAGGTGCTAAAGGCGAACTGACTCGCGTTCTTAACAACGCGGTTGTTATCGCTCAGGAAGAAAACAACCTAACTTTCGGTCCTAAAGAAGGTGTTGTTAACGCATGGGCACAAGCAGGTACTGCACGTGCACTTGTAAACAACATGGTTGTTGGTGTTACTGAAGGCTTTACTAAGAAGCTAACACTTAAAGGTGTTGGTTACCGTGCTGCTATCAAAGGCAACGCTGTAGGTCTAACACTAGGCTTCTCACACCCAGTTGAGCATGAACTGCCAGCGGGTATTAAAGCAGAATGTCCAACTCAAACTGAGATCGTTATTACTGGTTGTGATAAGCAACTAGTTGGTCAAGTTGCAGCTGACATTCGTTCTTACCGTCAACCTGAGCCTTACAAAGGTAAAGGTGTTCGTTACGCAGATGAAAATGTGCGTACTAAAGAAGCTAAGAAGAAGTAAGGTAACACTATGGATAAGAAAGCATCTCGCATCCGTCGTGCTACACGTGCACGTCGTAAGATTGCAGAACTGGGTGCGACTCGCCTAGTTGTACACCGTACTCCTCGTCACGTGTACGCACAGGTTATCGCGGCTAACGGCTCTGAGGTTATCGCAGCAGCTTCTACTGTAGAAAAAGCGATCCGTGAGCAAGTGAAATACACTGGTAACATCGATGCAGCAAAAGCAGTAGGTAAAGCTGTTGCAGAACGCGCTCTTGAAAAAGGCGTAACTGCAGTTGCATTTGATCGTTCTGGTTTCCAATACCACGGTCGAGTGGCGGCGCTAGCAGAATCTGCTCGCGAAGCTGGTCTGAAATTCTAAGGTAGGGTTGGAAGATGGCTAAAGAACAACAAGTTCAAGCGAATGATTTGCAAGAAAAGCTAATCGCAGTTAACCGTGTTTCTAAAACGGTTAAAGGTGGTCGAATCATGAGCTTCACTGCACTAACAGTAGTTGGTGACGGTAACGGTCGTGTAGGTTTCGGTTACGGCAAAGCTCGTGAAGTACCTGCAGCGATTCAAAAAGCAATGGAAAAAGCGCGTCGTAACATGACTACTATCGCGCTAAACGAAGGCACACTTCACCACCCAGTGAAAGGTCGCCACTCGGGCTCTAAAGTTTACATGCAGCCTGCTGCAGAAGGTACTGGTGTTATCGCAGGTGGTGCGATGCGTGCAGTACTAGAAGTTGCTGGCGTACATAACGTACTATCTAAAGCATACGGTTCTACGAACCCTATCAACATCGTTCGTGCAACGATCGATGCACTAGGTAGCGTTAAGTCACCAGAAATGGTTGCTGCTAAACGTGGTCTAACTGTTGAAGCTATTTCGGAGTAAGAACACCATGGCAACTATTAAAGTAACTCAAACTAAAAGCTCAATTGGTCGCCTACCAAAGCACAAAGCTACTTTGCGCGGTTTAGGTCTTCGTAAAATCAACCACACAGTAGAACTTGAAGATACTCCGTGCGTACGCGGTATGATCAACAAGGTTTACTACATGGTTAAAGTTGAGGAGTAATCAGAATGCGTTTGAATACTCTTGCACCGGCTGCTGGTTCTAAGCACGCTCCTAAGCGTCTAGGTCGCGGTATCGGTTCGGGCCTAGGTAAAACTGGTGGCCGTGGTCACAAAGGTCAAAAATCACGTTCTGGCGGTAAAGTTCGTCCAGGTTTCGAAGGCGGTCAAATGCCTCTGAAACAACGTCTACCAAAATTCGGTTTCACTTCTCGTAAGAGCCTAGTGTCTGCTGAAGTTCGTCTAGCTGAGCTAGCGAAAGTTTCTGGTGACGTGGTTGATCTAAACAGCCTTAAAGCTGCTAACATCATCACTAAGAACATCGAATTTGTTAAAGTTGTTCTTTCTGGTGAAATCAACAAAGCAGTGACTGTTAAAGGTCTACGTGTGACTAAAGGCGCTAAAGCTGCAATCGAAGCTGCAGGCGGTAAAATCGAGGCATAATCTCGAGGAACGAGGTACAGATGGCTAAGAAACCAGGACAAGATTTTCGTAGTGCTCAGAGCGGCTTAAGTGAACTAAAGTCGCGCTTATTATTCGTAATTGGTGCACTTTTAGTATTCCGAGCCGGCTCTTTTGTGCCGATCCCTGGTATTGACGCTGCTGTACTTGCCGATTTGTTCGAACAGCAAAAAGGTACCATCGTAGAAATGTTTAACATGTTCTCCGGTGGTGCTCTTGAGCGTGCATCTATATTAGCATTGGGCATCATGCCGTATATTTCGGCTTCTATTGTTGTCCAATTGCTAACTGTAGTTCATCCAGCGTTAGCGGAACTCAAAAAAGAGGGTGAAGCAGGCCGTCGTAAGATCAGCCAATATACACGCTACGGCACGCTTGTACTTGCAACATTCCAAGCTATTGGTATTGCAACAGGCTTACCAAACATGGTCGACAATTTGGTTGTAATGAACCAAACCATGTTTACGCTAATTGCTACCGTAAGTTTAGTAACCGGTACCATGTTCCTAATGTGGTTAGGTGAACAAATTACAGAGCGAGGAATCGGTAATGGTATTTCCATTCTGATTTTTGCAGGTATTGTTGCTGGATTGCCTTCAGCAATCGGTCAAACAATCGAGCAAGCGCGTCAAGGTGAATTGCATGTACTTCTTCTACTGTTAATCGCAGTATTAGCTTTTGCAGTAATTTACTTCGTTGTTTTCATGGAACGTGGTCAGCGTCGAATCGTCGTTAACTACGCTAAGCGTCAACAAGGTCGTAAAGTATTTGCTGCGCAAAGCTCACACTTGCCACTTAAAATTAATATGGCTGGTGTTATTCCTGCGATTTTTGCATCAAGTATTATCCTGTTCCCAGGAACACTGGCTCAGTGGTTTGGTCAGAACGGTGAGAGCAGCGCGTTCGGTTGGTTAACTGACGTGTCTTTGGCTCTTAGCCCAGGTCAGCCGCTGTATGTAATGCTTTATGCAGCAGCAATTATTTTCTTCTGTTTCTTCTACACGGCGTTGGTTTTCAACCCGCGTGAAACAGCAGATAACTTGAAGAAGTCAGGTGCATTCGTACCCGGCATCCGCCCAGGTGAGCAGACAGCGAAATACATTGATAAAGTGATGACACGTTTAACCCTTGCTGGTGCACTGTACATTACCTTTATCTGTCTGATTCCCGAGTTTATGATGGTCGCGTGGAACGTACGTTTCTACTTCGGCGGTACATCACTACTTATCGTAGTTGTTGTTATCATGGACTTTATGGCACAGGTACAGACTCATCTGATGTCTCAACAGTATGATTCTGTGTTGAAGAAAGCGAATCTGAAAGGCTACGGCCGTTAATACGGTGGTAGACTCAGTTTCAATTACGGAGTTTAGCAATGAAAGTTCGTGCTTCCGTTAAAAAAATCTGCCGTAACTGTAAAGTAATCAAGCGCAACGGTGTTGTTCGCGTGATTTGCAGTGAGCCAAAGCACAAACAGCGCCAAGGCTAATTAGCAGAAATTTTTACTTGAAAATGAAGGATAGGTCGAGTATATTTCTCGGCCTACCTTTTGCGTGCAAAAGAAGTAGCACTCCGCAGCGTATCCATAACGGGCTTTGCTGCGGCTAATTCTTTTTAAGAAACACTTAGGAGTGAATAATGGCCCGTATAGCCGGCATTAACATTCCTGATCAAAAACATGCTGTAATTGCACTAACGTCAATCTACGGCATCGGTAAAACTCGCTCTCAAGCTATTCTAGCTGAAGTGGGTATTGCTGAAGATGTTAAGATCAGTGAACTAACTGAAGAGCAGATCGATCAACTGCGTGATGGTGTAGCTAAATACACTGTAGAAGGTGATCTACGTCGTGAAGTATCAATGAACATCAAGCGTCTTATGGACCTTGGCTGTTACCGTGGTCTTCGTCATCGTCGCAGTCTACCACTACGTGGACAGCGTACTAAAACCAACGCTCGCACCCGTAAGGGTCCGCGTAAGCCGATCAAGAAATAATCGGGAAGGTAGAGTACAATGGCTAAACAACCAACTCGCGCTCGTAAGCGCGTACGCAAGCAAGTTGCAGATGGCGTTGCGCACATCCATGCTTCTTTCAATAACACAATCGTAACCATTACTGACCGTCAAGGTAACGCTCTAGCTTGGGCTACTGCTGGTGGTTCTGGTTTCCGTGGTTCTCGTAAATCTACTCCGTTCGCTGCACAGGTTGCTGCTGAGCGTTGTGCTGAAATGGCTAAAGAATACGGTCTAAAGAACTTGGAAGTTATGGTTAAGGGTCCTGGTCCAGGTCGTGAATCTACTGTTCGCGCACTGAACGCAGCTGGTTTCCGCATCACAAACATTGTAGATGCTACACCAATCCCTCATAACGGTTGTCGTCCACCTAAGAAACGTCGCGTATAACGTTTCTAGGACTATTGGAGAAGAATCATGGCAAGATATTTGGGTCCTAAGCTGAAGCTTAGCCGTCGTGAAGGCACTGACTTATTTCTTAAGTCTGGTGTTCGCGCGATCGATACCAAGTGTAAAATTGATAACGCACCAGGTGTACACGGCGCTCGTCGCGGTCGTCTATCTGAGTATGGCGTTCAGCTTCGTGAGAAGCAAAAAGTTCGTCGTATGTACGGCGTTCTAGAAAAACAATTCCGTAACTACTACAAAGAAGCTGCTCGCCTAAAAGGCAACACGGGTGAAAACCTACTTCAGCTTCTTGAAGGTCGTCTTGATAACGTAGTTTACCGCATGGGCTTTGGCGCAACTCGCGCAGAAGCACGTCAGCTAGTTAGCCACAAAGCTATCCTAGTTAACGGTAAAGTTGTAAACGTTCCTTCTTTCAAAGTAACGGCTAATGACGTTGTATCTATCCGCGAGAAAGCTAAACAGCAAGCTCGTATTAAAGCGGCTCTAGAAGTTGCTGAACAACGTGAAAAACCAACTTGGATTGAAGTAGATGGTGGCAAGATGGAAGGTACATTCAAGCGTATGCCTGAGCGTTCTGATCTATCAGCTGACATCAACGAACAATTGATCGTCGAGCTTTACTCTAAGTAAGGTTAAACTAAAGAGAGGACACAATGCAGGGTTCTGTAACAGAATTTCTTAAGCCACGTCTAGTTGACATCGAACAGATCAGCTCGACTCACGCAAAAGTAACTCTTGAGCCATTAGAGCGTGGCTTTGGTCATACTCTAGGTAATGCACTTCGCCGCATTCTTCTATCTTCTATGCCTGGTTGTGCAGTCACAGAAGTAGAGATTGAAGGCGTACTTCATGAGTACAGCACGAAAGAAGGTGTACAAGAAGATATTCTTGAAATCCTTCTAAACCTTAAAGGTTTGGCTGTTCGCGTTGCCGAAGGCAAAGATGAAGTGTTCATTACGCTGAACAAATCAGGCTCGGGCCCTGTGGTTGCAGGTGACATCACCCATGATGGTGATGTAGAGATCGCTAACCCAGAACACGTTATTTGTCATCTAACGGATGACAACGCTGAAATCGCAATGCGTATTAAAGTAGAACGTGGTCGTGGTTATGTTCCAGCTTCTGCGCGTATCCATAACGAAGAAGATGAGCGTCCAATCGGTCGTCTACTAGTAGATGCTACTTACAGCCCAGTAGACAAAATTGCCTACGCTGTAGAAGCAGCTCGTGTAGAGCAGCGTACTGACTTAGACAAGCTTGTTATCGATATGGAAACAAACGGAACTCTAGAACCTGAGGAAGCAATCCGTCGCGCAGCTACTATTCTTGCTGAGCAATTGGATGCGTTCGTAGATCTTCGTGATGTACGTGTACCTGAGGAGAAGGAAGAGAAGCCAGAATTCGATCCGATCCTACTGCGTCCTGTAGACGATCTTGAACTAACAGTTCGCTCTGCTAACTGTCTGAAAGCAGAAGCGATTCACTACATCGGTGATCTAGTACAACGTACTGAGGTTGAGCTACTTAAAACGCCTAACCTTGGTAAGAAATCTCTTACTGAGATTAAAGACGTACTTGCGTCACGTGGTCTGTCTCTGGGCATGCGCCTAGAAAACTGGCCACCTGCATCAATCGCTGAAGATTAATCGATACTAGTTAGAAGGATTAGGTCATGCGCCATCGTAAGAGTGGTCGTCAACTCAACCGCAACAGCTCACATCGCAAAGCGATGTTCAGCAACATGGCTAGCTCTCTAGTACGTCATGAAGTTATCAAGACTACTTTGCCAAAAGCAAAAGAGCTACGTCGCGTAGTTGAGCCTTTGATTACACTAGCTAAGACTGACAGTGTTGCTAACCGTCGTCTAGCATTTGCACGTACTCGTGATAACGAAGTAGTTGCAAAACTGTTTAACGAACTAGGTCCACGTTTTGCTGCTCGTCAGGGCGGTTACACTCGTATCCTAAAAGCTGGCTTCCGTGCTGGTGACAAAGCTCCAATGGCTTACATTGAGCTTGTAGATCGCCCAGCGGCTGAAGAAGCTGCTGAGTAATCAGTTCGTAAGAACAAAAAAAGCCGAGCATCAGCTCGGCTTTTTTGTATTCGCTGACTCTTAAAAGTCAACGTACATATCTATACAACGTCTCACTCACTCCATAGAGAGCTTAGTGCACCCAATAGATTGCTCGTTGCTCCTTGCTGTTTAAGGTAATCTAATATGATCGGTGAAAATTCGGCAACTTGAGAGGCGTCTAAGCCTGCGTTACTGAATGCACTTTTAACCTTATCCATGCTATCGATAGAGCCCATGGTTAGACTTATATCGGTGAGATCTGACAATCCTGGAACTAACTTGTTCAATTCGGATAAGTTGTCCCCTGTTAGCTTGCTTTCCGCATAAGCGAGCATAGCACTAGTGCCAGATGCGGCCATGTCGGTAGAAATAGTGAGCTTTTTCCCTACCGCTTCAGCAATGGGATTACTGTGCTCGAGCTCTACCCCTTTCACTAGGTCATCGGCACTTTTCATTGCTTTATCCGTTTCTCCTTCCGCATCTTTTAGTAACGTATCGGAGTCAGTTTCCGCTTTTTTCATTACATCTTCAGTGCTTTGCTTTGCTTTTTCCAATTCTCCTTCAGTTTCTTGGATGAGCGTATCGGCCAAAGCCGGTGTTGAAAGAATAAGGCAGGTTAAAAGTAGATTCAGTTTTTTCATTCTTTGTCCTTACTAATCGGGAGTGAGTCCGAATAAATTGTAGACAAAAAAAAAGCGACACGTGGAGTGCCGCTTTAAAATATCACTAATCAGTATCGATTATAGGATGTCTAGTAGTTCTACTTCGAATACTAGTGCTGCGAATGGAGGGATAGCAGCACCGGCGCCACGCTCACCATATGCAAGATCTTGTGGGATGTACAGTTTCCACTTAGAACCCACAGGCATTAGCTGAAGTGCTTCTACCCAGCCTTTGATTACGCCAGTTACAGGGAATTCAGCTGGTTGACCGCGAGATACAGAACTGTCGAATACCGTGCCGTCAGTGAGTTCACCGTGGTAGTGAACGCGAACTTGTTTATCAGAAGTTGGGATTTCACCGTTACCTTCAGTGATGATTTCGTACTGAAGACCAGATTCAAGTACGTTTACTTCAGGACGTAGAGCGTTATCTTTTAGGAACGCTTCGCCTTCAGCTGCTGCTGCTTTTGCTGCTTCTTGACGAACGGCTTCTGCGCGAGTGTGTAGCTCTTGCAGTGCGTTGTTGATTTCGTCAATTTCGATCGCTGGCATGTCGCCAGTTAGTGCTGTTGCAATACCCGCTGCGATAGCATCAACGTTAAGGCCTTCTAGACCAGAACCTGCAAGTTGCTGACCCATTTGCAGACCAATGCCGTAGCTTGCTTTTTGTTCAGCAGTTTCAAATTTAATTTCAGACATGAATGTCGCTCTTATTTCGAGTGAGGAAAGCAACAGGATATCAGTTTCACGCGTAGGTTTAAACGATTGTAGTGGAATGTCTTATTAGGGCATCAAGGGTGTGACTTATCTCTTACTCCAAGTGAAATCTTTGCCAATTTCAGCCAAAACGCATTTTACTTTGGTGAAAAACATATACTCTCCGCGCTGGTATTTTTATACTGGTGTCAGAAGTATTAAGGGACTCATTACCATGAATCGTCGCAGAAAGAAAAAGCAGCAAGTCGACTACGTCGAATTGATGAAACAAAAGCTCGCTGCTATCGATTGGAAGCAGCCGGTCAGCAAGGCCAAGTGGCAGCAAATCATTCAGCCGATTGCCCAATTTTGGCAACACCTTCCTAAGTTACACCAACGTGCATTAATGGTGCTGCTACCAGTGGTCTTTTTGCTTTTGCTCATCCCTGCTCCTAAGGATAAGCAAGCAGTGGTGGAATCTCCGGTTGACACTCAACGTGTCGCAATCCAGCTGAATGCACAAAGCTTGAGTGAGCAGCGTTCAGTGCAAAACTCAGAACCAAAGAAGTCTGAGCAATGGAAAGAGTACACGGTAAAGAACGGTGATACGTTAGCTCAAGTATTCCGTAGCAACCAACTGCCGATGGCAGACTTAAACGCCTTGGTCAAAATAGAAGGCAGTGACAAACCTCTGAGTCGAATCAAGCAAGGTCAGTTGGTGCGCTTTAAGCTCGCTAATGATGGAAAATTAGATATGCTTCAGCTGGAGAAAAGTGGCGATTCGGTGATGTTTTTCCGTTTATCTGATGGGACATTCGGTCGTAACAAATAACATTCACTAGTAACTATTCTAGAGGCCTTTGATTCGCGCCTTGTTTGTATCCGCCAGTTGCTTGTGTATGGCTGCTCAATATGTTCAATCTTGTGTCTGTTGATTGACGCGCTGTTTTCTCTTATTCCATGGTAAGAGAGGCAGTACGATCACTAGGATCCCTATTGCCGTCAGCCAATCCGGAATCTCATCAAACCACCATATCCCGAATAGTGTTACAAACACTAAGCCTGAATATTCCGCTAAGGCAATGTCTCCAGCCGGAGCTTTCTGATACGCCAAAACAGCTAAGCCATTATAACTTAAGATGCACACGGCACTCGCGATCACGAACGCCAGTTCGTGCCAAGTCATAGGTTGCCAGTAAAACCTAGCTAATATTGTGGAGATAGGCAACGAGAACAGTGTTGTCCACCAAAGTGTGGTGACGACCGATTGTTCACTGGGCAGCTTTCTTACCAATATATTGAACATCGCCAGTGTGATTGCTGTGCCGAGTGCAAACAACGCAGCCCAATGAAAATGATCCGGTCTGAGCACCACTAAGACTCCGAGGAAGCCAAAGCAAGTGAGCAAGATCTTACTCAGTGGTGGGTGCTCTTTTAGGAACAATATTGACAGTGGCAACATTAAAATGGGTGCTGCGTAAAAGATGGCGTTAGCGGTAGCGAGAGGGAGGTGAGTGACTGCAACCATCATACAGCCGCTACCAATCAATATAAGGTGGGCTCGCAACAAGGTGATAGGTGCTTGTTTTAGGCTGCGCTTATTCGGTTTTTGTTTGAGGTAAAAAGGCAAGATGATCAGCAGTGAAGCCAACTGGCGCACAAACATATATTGGAAAGGGCTGATGCCGCCCTCAATCAGTTTGACGGCGACATCGGAGAGTGATGCCGCCAAGTTACCGATAACCAGTAGGAGTAACGCTAGCAGGTGTGGTGACATTTAGCTTACTCGGCGCATATCCACATGAGGGATACCATCTTCCAGGTAGCTTTCGGAAATGACCTTAAAGCCATGACTCGCATAGAAAGCCATCAGATGTTCTTGCGCGCCAATATCGATCGTCTGACCTGACCATAGCTGTTGGCAATATTGTAGGGCTTGCTCAAGAAGTTCATGTCCAAGACCACTACCTCGAGCGCTTTGTTTGGTTACCACACGACCGATACTCACATTGTCATATGTTGTACCCGCAGGCAGTAAGCGCGCACAAGCAACCAGCTCCTTGCCTTTATAGCCCAATAGGTGAAAAACGCCTTCTAGTGTATCTTTGCCGTCCAGTTCAGGATAAGGACAGGTTTGCTCCACCACAAAGACATCAACGCGCAGGCGCAGCATCTCATACAGTTGTATGGTTGTCAGTTGAGAGAAAGGTTGGGCAGTCCAGTTGATCATTTCCAATATCCATTAATGAGAGTATGCCGCTGACTTTACGTCGTTTTCTGCAATTACTCATTAACTATGGTTAATTTTAACTGGTCTTCGTGACAAATCTGGCGATAATGTGCCCTCTTTTTCATCCCACCTGAGGATACTACCCTGTGAGCAAACAAACTTTTGACCAAGTAGGGCTAAATCCAGCGCTACTAGAAACGCTTGATTCATTGAACTATACCCATATGACGCCAATTCAAGCGCTCAGCTTGCCAGCGATTTTGAATCAGCGTGATGTGATTGGTCAGGGTAAAACTGGCTCGGGTAAAACGGCAGCGTTTGGCCTCGGTGTGTTATCCAACCTCAACGTAAAGCGCTTCCGGGTGCAATCTTTGGTGTTGTGCCCAACGCGTGAGTTGGCTGATCAGGTGGCGAAAGAGATCCGTACGTTAGGTCGTGGTATTCATAATATCAAAGTGCTGACTTTGTGTGGTGGGATGCCGATGGGGCCTCAGATTGGCTCACTAGAGCATGGTGCTCATATTCTGGTGGGAACACCTGGTCGTATTCTCGATCACCTTGAAAAGGGCAGAATTAATCTTGAAGAGCTGAATACGTTGGTATTGGATGAAGCTGACCGCATGTTGGACATGGGCTTTCAAGACGCGCTGGATGCGATCATTGAGGCTGCGCCGAAGCAACGTCAAACGCTGCTTTTCAGCGCCACCTTCCCAGAGAAAATTGAACAGATTGCTCAGCGTATTATGCAATCACCAGAGATGATTAAAGTCGAAGCAACTCATGATACGTCGAGCATCGCACAGTACTTTTATAAGGTAGAAGGCTCAGAAGCGCGTGATGAAGCATTGGCCAATCTACTTTTGACTCATCAGCCAGAGTCGGCGGTGGTGTTCTGTAACACCAAGAAAGAAGTACAGAATGTGGCAGATGAACTACACCACAAAGGTTTCAGTGTCATTGACCTTCATGGTGATCTAGAACAGCGTGAGCGTGACCAAGCGTTGGTTCAGTTTGCGAACAAGAGTGTTTCTATTCTAGTGGCTACTGACGTTGCTGCTCGCGGTTTGGATGTGGACAACCTAGATGCGGTGTTTAACTTTGAACTGTCTCGAGACCCTGAAGTGCATGTACACCGTATTGGCCGTACCGGTCGTGCTGGCAGTAACGGCTTGGCATTCAGCTTCTTTGGTGAAAAAGACGGTTTACGCGTTGCCCGTATCGAAGAGTACTTGGATATGGATGTGGTTCCAGCAACGCTGCCAGCGAAATCAAACCAACAGCCTTATCAAGCAAAAATGGTGACGATCAATATCGATGGTGGTAAGAAGCAAAAAGTTCGTGCGGGTGATATTTTAGGTTGTTTGACCGGCAAAGGCGGCATTACTGGTGCACAAGTGGGGAAGATCCAATTAATGGCGATGCGCTCTTACGTGGCGGTCGAAAAGTCAGTGGCGAAGAAAGCGCTACAGATCATTAGTAACGGTAAGATGAAAGGTCGTCAATTCCGAGCTCGTATTCTGAAGTAATAAGATACCCTCTGAATTAGGAAGGCGCTTCGAATGAAGCGCCTTTTGCGTTTTAGTCTTTCATGTCTTTCTTTAAGCGCGTTTTTATACGACTTAAACTGATGGCGGTTATTCCTAAATAAGCTGCAATTTGACTGTCTGTAATGCGTTGTTCTAAATCAGGGTAATGGGCGCAAAATAATTGGTAGCGTTCTTCCGGTGAGTAGAGCAACATAAAGCGCTCTTTGTTTTCTTTATGCATCAGTTGTGTTTCAAGCAACTTCAAATAAATCGGATGCTTCTCTTTGCGCCATTGGTGCACTATTTCAATGGGTAAGCAAAATAGATCACAAGGCGTCAGCGTTTCTAATAAATACGGGGCAGGCTGATTTTTTATAATGCCTTCAAAGCCAATCATCCAATCTTTTTCCCAGTAAAACTCTTTGCTGAACTCTTTGCCTTTATCGGTCAGGTAACTGGCGTGGCATAAGCCTTCCAACACAAAGTAGATGTGTGAACTGCACTCACCTTGATGATTCAAAATGTGTCGTGTAGGCAGTTCAAGCTGCTGGCCGTGCTCGATAAGCTGATTGGCTTCTTGTTCCAGAAAACCATGATTGATTAAGTCAGAAAAAAGCGTGCGGTGCATGTGATACTCCCAAAGAATTTTCTCTATTCTAACGGCTTTTTCTGGTGACAAAAAAGCGGCTTATAGAAGCCGCTTAATATTTTGAGTCTGGTTGAGGCTATTTGTTTAAGTCGATTTGGTAGATCGCAAAACCAATCTCATCGGTTGCGACACGCTTCATCGGGTATTGTCCATTCGCTTTGATGAACTGTGCTGCTTTATCACTTGGTGATGTTTCAAAGCGGATGTCTAGCTTGGTATTTGACTTAATCGGAGCGAACGACCAGTTGTTATCAGCACTTGGTGTGACTTCGCCTTTTTCTTCACTTACGCGAGAGATGTAAGCGGCAATCACAGATCGGTTCTCATCGGGAGAATCGAACGCGATGAAGTCAGGGCCTGTACCAGGGAAGGTGTTGCTGTACGCACGGTAGTTGTTCGTCGCAATAATGAAATCTTGCTTCGGATCGACAGGCTTGTCATTGAACGTTAGGTTCACGATACGTTGTGAGTTCGGGTTGATGACTTTACAGCCTGCGTCGTACTTAGGTGGTTGAGTGATATCGATTTGGTAGCTCACACCATCAATCACATCGAAGTTATAAGTGCGGAAGTTATCCCAATCAATCAAAGACTGAGGTTCATGACTGTTCACATCGATGTGCTTGAATTGGCCAGCACTGCACTCTAGCCATTCTTTAACTTCTTTACCTTTGACCTTCATTGCCACGAGCGTATTCGGGTACAGATAAAGGTCAGCGGCGTTACGGAAGGTTAGCTGACCAGCTTCAACTTCTGTGAAGCCCGTTGGGTCATCTTTACGGCCACCCACTTTAAACGGCGCAGCTGCACTCAATACCGGAATGTCAGCGAGATCAGGATCGCCTTGAATAAAGCGCTCCACGTAGTCTTTCTGTGCTAGGTTTACGATCTGAATGGTTGGATCATCTTGTACCAATGCGAGGAAGCTGTACATCACATCATTCGCTTTACCAATTGGCTGGTTAACGAACTCACGCGTGCCTTTATGGTCTTCTTTTAGTGCGTTAACGATGCCGTTATCCGCTTCTGCGAGAGATTTCTTGTTCGCGTTGTCGAAAATAGGGCGAGCTTCTGCTTGGCCTTCTACTACTTGCCACTTACCGTCTTGCTCTTTAAGTAGTAAGTCCATGACACCAACGTGACTGCCCCAGCGGCCTGGCATGACGGCTGTTACGCCATTGATGCTGCCTTTTTCGTTATCGACGCCTTGAAGATTTTTAAATCCTTTGCCTGGGAATACGGCGTGAGAGTGACCAAACGCAATCGCATCGATGCCTTCTACTTCCGTTAAGTAGTAAACCGAGTTTTCTGCGTCTAGTTTATATGGGTCAGTTGAAACGCCAGAGTGTGGGATCGCCACAATCACATCCGCACCCTCTTTTTTCATTTGAGGAACGAGCTTCTCCGCGGTTTCTTTGATGTCTTTGGCGACGACTTTGCCTTCTAGATTTTTCTTATCCCACACCATAATTTGAGGTGGCACGAAGCCAATGTAACCGACTTTGATTTCGTGGCTTTGACCCTCAGTGTCTTTGAAGGTGTGCGTTTTGATCAAATAAGGTTTGAAGTAGTGTTCACCCGTTTTTTTATCGAACACGTTCGCACTGATATATGGGAAGTTCGCCCCGTCGATGGTTTTTTTCAGAAAATCTAACCCGTAGTTAAACTCGTGGTTACCAATGTTACCTACATCGTAATCTAACTGGTTCATCGCTTTGTAAACGGGGTGGACTTCGCCAGCGTTAATCCCTTTCGCTGCCATGTAATCCCCCATCGGACTGCCTTGAATTAAGTCACCATTATCCACGAGGACGCTGTTTTCTGCTTCTGAACGGGCTTGTTTAACCAGCGTTGCAGCGCGACTTAAACCGATTTTCTGTGATGGTTGATCTTTATAGTAATCGTAATCCATCACATTGGTGTGAATGTCGGTTGTTTCGATAATTCGCAGCTTGATAGTGTCTGCCATGGCAGAGCTAGCCAGCGTTAACATGCCAGTCAAAACTGCGACGGAAACGGGATTAACTGCTATCTTCATTAGATGCTCCAAGTTTAATAGAGAGAACGTGCGTTGACTAATTTAGCAAATATTGATGCAACCCTACGCTTGGCATGCAGAAAACTGTGATTGCGGTTGGTTTAATGGTGGAGTTGTTGGCTTTTCATCGTTTTGAATGAGACTAAACAAAAATCGCTTAGCAGTTTTTTGAATAAAAAATGAAATTTTAGAATTTCCGGCAATATACGTACGCCGCCATAATGTCAGATATACGATATCAATGGATGATGAGTGAGCACATGGCAGTCAACGAGTCAGTAACGACGTTCCCCTTAAATAAGCCTCGGCTGGTGGCGAATAATAAAGCCGTCGAGGTTCCGCGTTTTGCTAAACAATCACTTCAATCAGGCGAAGTCGCTTTAGTCGGGGCCGGGCCTGGCGATCCTGAATTGCTGACGTTAAAAGCCTTAAACTGTCTGCAGCAAGCGGATGTCGTGCTTTATGACTACCTTGTCTCTGAAGAGATCATGGCGCTTATCCCAAGCGATACCATTTTGGTGTGTGTAGGGAAAAGAGCGAGTTATCACAGCGTGCCGCAAGAGAAGACCAATCAGCTGCTGGTGGATTTTGCCAAGCAAGGCCACAAAGTGGTGCGCATAAAGGGCGGTGATCCCTTTGTTTTTGGTCGTGGTGGCGAAGAGCTGGAAGTTTTGGCTGATGCCGGTGTGCGTTTTCAGGTCGTCCCCGGCATTACGGCTGCCGCAGGGGCGACAGCTTATGCAGGCATCCCTTTGACTCACCGTGATTATGCGCAATCCGCGCTGTTTGTTACAGGGCATTTAAAAGAAGACAGTGACGATATGGACTGGTCGACACTCGCTCGAGGTAATCAAACGTTAGTGATCTACATGGGCTTGATGAAGTCTCACCATATTCAAGATCAACTTATAAAACACGGCAGAGCGGCCTCTACACCTATTGCGATCATCGAGCGTGGTACTCAAGTTCAGCAAAAAGTGTTCTCAGGAGTATTGTCGCAGTTGTCCGAGCTGTCGAAGCAAGCTCAGGCGCCCTCTTTGATTGTTGTCGGTGAGGTGGTGCGCTTATCTCAAAAATTAGACTGGTTTTTGCCTAATACTGATTGCAACAAAACCGCCGTTGCGAATGGCCGATAGCCAGAGCCACAAAATTCGTAACCTAATGAGCCGGTTAGCTTAACAAGGAAATTCAAAATATGGATCAACAACGTTTAACTCACCTACAGCAGCTCGAAGCGGAAAGTATTCATATTATCCGTGAAGTTGCTGCTGAGTTTGATAACCCAGTCATGATGTATTCGATTGGTAAAGACTCTTCAGTCATGCTGCATCTTGCGCGCAAGGCTTTTTATCCTGGCAAAATTCCGTTCCCTTTACTGCACGTCGATACCGACTGGAAATTCCGTGAGATGATCGAATTTCGTGATCGTACGGCAGAGAAATATGGTTTTGAGCTTTTGGTTCATAAGAACCCAGAAGGTCTTGCTATGGGATGTAGCCCGTTCGTACATGGTTCTTCAAAGCACACTGATATTATGAAAACGCAGGGATTAAAGCAGGCTCTGAACAAGTACGGCTTTGATGCAGCGTTTGGTGGCGCGCGTCGTGACGAGGAAAAATCACGTGCCAAAGAGCGAGTGTACTCATTCCGCGATAAGAACCACACCTGGGACCCAAAGAATCAACGTCCTGAGCTTTGGAAGACGTACAATGGCCAAGTCAATAAAGGGGAAAGCATTCGTGTATTTCCGCTTTCAAACTGGACAGAGCTGGATATCTGGCAATACATCTATCTAGAGAACATCGAAATTGTGCCTCTCTACCTTGCTGACAAGCGTCCTGTGGTTGAGCGCGATGGCATGTTGATCATGGTTGATGATGATCGTATGAAGCTAGAACCAGGCGAAGTGATTGAAGAGAAAAGCGTGCGTTTCCGTACGCTTGGTTGTTACCCATTAACCGGTGCGATCGAATCCGAGGCGAATACGCTAACGGGCATTATAGAAGAAATGCTAGTCGCCACTTCAAGTGAGCGTCAAGGCCGAGCGATTGACCACGATCAGTCAGGATCGATGGAGCTTAAGAAACGTCAAGGTTACTTTTAGGGTGAATAGACCCTTTGATCTAAGGAAAGATAATGAACAGTACAGTTGAAGCTCAATTAGCCGAGCTTGGTATCGAAGGCTATTTAACACAACATCAGTACAAGTCCCTGCTTAGATTCCTGACTTGTGGCTCGGTTGATGACGGTAAAAGCACCTTAATTGGCCGTTTGCTCCATGATTCCAAACAAATTTATGAAGATCAGCTTGCTGCCGTTCACTCGGATAGCCAGCGAGTGGGCACCACGGGTGAAAAACCAGATTTGGCATTGCTAGTGGATGGTCTCCAAGCCGAGCGCGAGCAGGGTATTACCATCGATGTGGCGTACCGTTACTTCTCTACCCAGAAGCGTAAGTTCATTATTGCCGATACCCCAGGGCATGAGCAGTACACCCGTAACATGGCAACGGGCGCTTCGACTTGTGACCTCGCGGTGATCCTTATTGACGCGCGTAAAGGGGTGTTGGATCAAACCCGTCGTCATTCATTCATTTCCAATTTACTCGGTTTGAAGCACTTTATTGTGGCGATAAACAAGATGGATCTGGTGGATTACTCACAATCGCGTTTTGAAGAAATTCGTGATGAGTACCTGAAGTTTTCTGAGAACCTAATTGGTGAGACTGATATTCAGATCATTCCAATTTCAGCTTTAGAGGGCGACAACGTGGTCGACAAAGGACCAAACTTAAGTTGGTTTGAAGGTCCGTCGCTATTAGAGCTGCTTGAAGAAGTGGATATTGATCAATCAAGAGATGCAGGGGATTTTCGCTTCCCAGTGCAATACGTGAATCGCCCGAATCTGGATTTTCGCGGTTTTGCTGGCACGATTGCTTCAGGCTCGGTGGAAGCCGGCGATGCGATTAAAGTACTGCCATCGGGCAAAACGTCTACGGTTGCACGTATTGTGACGTTTGATGGCGATGTACAGCAAGCCCAAGCGGGATTGGCAGTGACGCTAACACTGAGTGATGAAATCGACGTCAGCCGTGGTGACTTGATTGTGCTTGAGAATGCGCAAGTAGAATCAACCAATCACCTGTTGGCGGATGTCGTATGGATGACGGAGCAACCCCTGCAACCAGGGCGAGACTATGACATCAAGATTGCAGGTAAGAAGACGGTGGGGCATGTAGAGTCTATTCATCACCAATATGACATCAATAATTTATCGACTTATGGTACGCCAGAACTGCCACTGAATGGCATTGGTTTATGTGAGTGGTCGCTGAACGAGTCTGTCGCTCTCGATAATTACCAAGCGTGCGCGGACACGGGGGGGTTCATCATCATTGATCGTCTGACGAACGTAACCGTTGGTGCGGGGATGGTGAAAGAAAGCTTGGCTGAAGTTGAACGTGGCCTTGCTGATGTTTCAGCGTTCGAAATTGAGCTTAATGCTCTGGTTCGTAAGCATTTTCCACACTGGGAGGCCAAGGATCTGAGCCAGCTACTGAAGAAGTAATCGGTTCATTGAGCCTGGCTGAATTGCAGCACCAGTCAGGCTGATTTTTCCCCAAATCCAGAATGCTCAGGAGGTCAAAGAAATCGAGCATTTTGGCATTCTTCTTTTATGGTTTTGTTTTTGTAGCTCGTTTTTCACGTTGTATATCACGCGTTGTAAGAGTGATTCTTTTTGTCCGGTTCGGGTTTGTTAGTAAGGAAAGGCTATGTGGGAACAAGGATTGGTATTGGCGATTTTGCTGGGCATTATTACTTGTCTGCTCGTAAGTAAAATCAAACCGAGCCATGTCTTCGCTGGTGCCGCTTTTGTCGCCTTTATGGCCGGTATGATTGAACTTAACACCATTGCTGCCAACTTCACTAATTCTTCTCTACTGACTTTAGTCTTGTTGATCTTGGCATCTTGTGCATTGGAGAAAACGTTACTTATTAGTTGGGTTAGTCGCAGTATCTCGAAGGGGAGCCTCGGTCAGGTCATTGCTAAGTTAGGCTTTTCAACCGCGTTATTGTCCTCTTTTACCAATAACACTGCCGTTGTAGTCTCTTTGATTGGTGCGATTAAGCGCAACCAGCAACATGCCCCATCTAAGTTGCTGATCCCGCTATCTTACGCTGCTATCTTTGGTGGTACGTTAACGCTGATAGGAACCTCGACCAACTTAATCATCAACAGCTTTGTGGAAGATGTGGGCTTACCGAGTTTGAGCTTTTTTACCCCGACCATGATTGGTTTGGCAGTGCTGGTGGGCGGGCTGCTCATCTTAATTCCATTGAGCTATTTATTGCCTAACTATGATGATCAGAACCAAGAGGATTTGCCATACTTTTTAGAATCTCGTGTGGAGCCTGGGTCACCTCTAGTCGGGCGTACCATCAGCGAAAATAATTTACGTGCGCTAAGAAAGTTGTTTCTAGCGGAAGTGATCCGAGATGAGGTCAGCGTCCCCTCGGTTGGACCTGATTTTGTGTTAAAAGCGAAAGATCGCTTGCTGTTTTGTGGGGATGTTGAAAGTGTGGCCACACTGCAAGAAATTTCTGGCCTGACGTTATTTGGTCATCAGCATCTTAACGGGCAGCATTTTATAGAAGTCGTTGTGAGTTCGTCGGCGACCTTTTGTCGTAAGACGCTCAAAGAAAGCCGATTTCGTGACCGCTTTGATGCGGTGGTGGTGGCGATTCGTCGTGGTCATGAGCGCCTTGAAGGTGGGTTAGGTAACATTACGTTAGCGGCAGGCGATACCTTAATTTTAGTGCCCGGTAAGCGTTTTGAAAGTGAACGCCGAGCGCATCGTAAAGAGTTTGTTGTGATAAATGATCTGGACTCCAGTGCCCGTTTGGATGCCAATAAATCTTCACTGGTGTTACTCGGCTTTGCGTCAGTCATCGGTTGTGCACTCCTTGATGTCATTCCGCTGATTAAGGGCTTAGCCGCTTATCTCATCGCTTTGCTTGCATTCGGTGTTGTACAACTTTCTGAGCTTCGTCGTCGTTTCCCCATCGATATCGTGGTGATAGTTGGCTCAGCGCTGTCGATTGCACAGCTAATGCTCTCGTCCGGTTTGTCGGTGAGAATGGGTGATATGTTTATTGAAGCCTTTAATGGCTGGGGTGTGTTAGGGGCACTGGTGGCGACTTATATTATGACCTTAGTGCTGACAGAGTTGGTGACGAATAATGCGGCGGCGGCGCTGTCTTTTCCTATCGGCTATAGTATGGCTGTAGGGTATGGTGTTGATCCCATGCCATTTATTATGGCGGTGTTGTTCGGCGCCAGCGCAAGTTTTATTTCTCCTTACGGGTATCAAACTAACCTGTTGGTCTACAGCGTAGGGAATTACAAATTGACCGATTATGTGCGAATTGGTGTGCCGATATCCATCGTGTATTCCGTGTTGGTACTGACACTGATCCCGGTCTTCTTTCCGTTTTAATCTGTAAATTTACAAGGATACGTTATGGCTGCTGAAACAGCGGTAAAAGATGGAAACATTGTTTGGCATCAGCACTCGGTTGATAAACAGCGTCGTGCGGAGTTAAAGCAGCAAAAACCAGCGGTGTTATGGTTCACAGGGCTGTCCGGAGCAGGGAAGTCCACCATTGCAGGGGCGTTAGAAAACCGCTTATCTGAGCTGGGGTACCACACTTATTTGTTAGATGGCGACAACGTTCGGCATGGTTTGTGTAGTGATTTAGGTTTTTCTGAGCAAGATCGTCGAGAGAACATTCGCCGTATTGGTGAATTGGCTAAGCTAATGGCGGATGCAGGCTTGATTGTGCTGTCTGCATTTATTTCCCCACACCGTGTTGAGCGTCAGTTAGTACGTGATTTACTGCCTGATGGCGAGTTTATTGAAGTGTTCGTCAATGCGTCTCTAGAAGTGTGCGAAGGGCGTGATCCGAAAGGGTTATACAAAAAAGCGCGCGCCGGTGAAATATCGAATTTCACTGGTATTGATTCTGAATATCAAGCACCAGCTAACCCAGAGATCGATTTGCCCGCAGGCGACAAGAGTGTCGAAGCGCTAGTGGAATTGTGTTTGGCTGATCTAACACAACGTGGTGTGATCCGATAAAAAAGCATTTGGATCATGGGTGGCCAAAAAGTCACTAAGCTGTTTAAAGAGCTTTTGGATCATCAGTGATAAAAAGCTCTTTTTTCTGAACTAAACGGTGTGATTCACCGTGGTTTTCGCTTCGCTGTGAACGCTAAATTTCTGATTTAAAAGGGTCAACATCTGGTCGTAGTATTGATTGTTAGGTTTATTGCCAAGCAGCTTACACAACTCATTGCCTGTTGGCGTAAAGCGGTAATACAGAAGACGGACACCTTTCGTGTTCACTTGCAGTGACAAACTCTTACCTTGGTAGGTGAGCATCAAAGGTACTTCGATACCAATCTCTCCTGATTCTAATTCTGTGCTGTGCAGAAGTCCCAGCTCAATCAACACCAGTAAACTCGAATAAGGAAGCTGGAAGCTGCCCATATTGAGGTTGCTAGTGGTATCGCGTTTACCAAAGCTAAATATTCCGCCATGCGCTTTGTAGCCAATGAGCAGCTTTTGGCTGCTGTCACCACCAAAACTGCACGCTAAAGAGGCGGCTCTTTGCAGCGTTTGAGCTTCCTTGGGTGACATGTCTTTCAATGCTTTTAGTGCCTTCATTGAAGTGGCTCCTGGGTTGATGACCTCTCGCTTCAGCACTTGCGCCCATAGTTTTTGCATTGAACTGTTGTGGATGTTCTGCGCCATATCGAAAAAGCGGTATAACCAATCTTGGTCTGGCTCTCCGGCGGTTTCATCTCGGCATGAGCTGTGCGCTAACTTAAGGATCTGTTCTAGGTTTTTCTGTCTTTGCTCTTGGCGGCGCTGCTCACGCAGTTGTGCACGTTCTAGTGCGGTTTTTGCAGGCGGTTCGCTTTGTAGCAGTGCGTCGAGCCCATAAGTCTGCGCAATGGTTTGAACACGGCTCGCGCTGTCTTTGATGTAGCCAGTCTTTTTGTCATGGTGACGTTTTTTCTGACAATTGGGTTTGTGTTCGATGACAATAGGTTGCTTTGCTGGTTCTGCCATTTATTTTCCTACCAAGGGCTTGCGGTTCTCGCTTGCCTAAATTTACACCTTAATACGATGGTCGACCAGAGAGTGATGCTCAGATTTTGATACAAAAAAGGACTATTCAAAATGATAACAAATTGTTAAGATTGTTATCACTATTTTGGAGGGGCGATGAAATATTCAGAGACAAGCAAACTGAAAAAGCACCTGTCGATCGCGCTTATTTTGATTCTGTATGTCGGGGTTTTAGCGTACCTATCCCGCTATATCACGTAACTTGCTGGCATGAAAAAGGCGTCAAAATGACGCCTTGGTGCACATTATATACTGACTGAAAAACGTACTTTTGTTCCGCTCACTACATATCATCGTAGGCTTCGATGCCTGTGCCTTCGATGACGTAGGCCGTTTGTGCCAGTTCATGACTTATGGTTTCTGTTTTTAATTCGCCAACCACGTAAATCACATCCCACAGTTCTTGCACGGGTGCGCCTTTAGGAAATTTTACATAAATGATTTGGTTTGGCGGCGGCGGTGGTACATGGATACACGCGCCAAAGTACGGCACCAACAGAAATTCAGTTACGGTATTTGCATCCCCCTCTAGTGGGATAACAAAACCAGGGATTTTCACCTGACTGCCATTCAACTCTGGTCTTACATTACCTATTTTTGATTGCTGTGCAGCGTCACCGTTGTGATCAGAAGAAGGCATGCCGATGCTGTCAAACATCTTGCGCTCCGATTCTGGTATGAGATCTATCCAATCTAGTGTTAGAGGCTCTTCGTCACTGGCTATCACAGGCGAAGCCAATGAGAAGATCAGCGCAACAGCGGTGAGAATTTTTGTCCACATCTTTTTTAAATCCTTATTGTCATTCCATCACTGAGTGATTGTCGATAAGCTCGGAATGCAGGGATGAAGCCAATGACTATCCCCGCGCATTGAACGAAGCCAAGTAACATCCATTCATACGATGAGAGGGCGCTTAGCGTCAGGTGTATGCCATAGTGTTGTTGAATGATGGGTTTCAGTAGGGAAAGTATGGCATAAAGCCCTACGATACCCGTCACAATTCCGCTTGCTGTCAGGAGGCTCGCCTCACTGATCAACAGAGAGAAAACATGCCTTGGTCGTGCGCCCATGGCGCGGAGAATCGCCATTTCTCGGCGACGTTCTTGCAAACTGATGAGAAGGCTGCTCAACATGCCAAGCAATCCTGCCACGACGACAAATCCAGACACGGCCATTAATGCTTGTTCTGCGATTGACATCATGCTCCATAACTCATACAAAGCAACGCCGGGCATGATGGCACTGAGCGGTTCTTTTGGATAGGTATTGATTTGCCGTTGTAGGGCAAAAGTTTGAATGCGTGACTTTAGTCCCACCAACATTGCCGTGATCTGCTTGGGCTGAAAGTCTCTTGCGCGTAGTTCATCCGCTTTTGGCGTCGCCCCGAGACGTGCGCCACTTTCCCAACCAACATGGATGGCTTCGATGGCCTCGAGAGAGACGTGGACTGTTTTATCGACAGGCGTTCCCGTTGGGGCAAGAATGCCTACGACCTTAAAAGGTAAATTATTATGGCGACTAAAGCCAACGTCACTGATGCCATGGGCGATAATGATTTCGCTGCCGAGCTTATAACCGAGCTGTTTTGCTACATCTGAGCCAAGCACGGTTTCAAATAATCCATTGAATGGTTTGCCTTGTGAGAAGGTAAGTGGTTGCTTACTTCCATACTTGTAATGTTCGAAATAGCGATGGTTTGTTCCCATCACGCGAAAGCCTTTATGAGAATCCCCCAACGAAATGGGAATTGCCCAGTCGACGGCGCGATGGTTTGCGAACTCTTGGTAGCTCTTCCAGTCAATATTGTTCGTGGCATTGCCGATTCTGAATATCGAGTACAGCAGCAGGTTCACTTGACCTGAGCGCCCGCCGACAATTAAGTCGGTTCCTGAGATGGTGTTGGCAAAGCTGTCTTTTGCTTGAGTTCGAATGCGTTCAACGCCTAATAAGAGTACGACCGAAATCGCGACCGTCATGATAGTGAGGATCGCAGTCGCTTTGCGGTTCATCAGGCTTTTCCAAGCGAGCTTGACGACAGTACTCATGATGCCGCTCCTCGATTTGAGGTTAGATTGATTTCAGGGAGATTAAGTGTTCGGTCGAACAAGGACTCAAGGGTTGGATCATGGCTAACAAACACTAACGTTGCGTTAGCAAGGTTCGCTTGTTCCATAAGCAACTCAATAAATGCCATGCGATTGTCATGATCCAACGCGGATGTCGGTTCATCGGCAATGACCAGTTCTGGCTGGCCAATTAAAGCTCTCGCGGCTGCGACACGTTGTTGTTGTCCGATACTCAGTTCTGATACTGGCTTATCGTGCAGTTCTTTAGGTAAGTGCAGGCGTTCTAGCAGTGTCGTCGCTTGCTCGACCAGTGATGAAGTTGATGCATTAGGCGTGACACGATCGCTACGGATCTTACTGAACTGGCATGGAATTAGCACGTTATCAATCACATTTAAGTAAGGCAACAAATTGAATTGTTGGAAGATATAGCCAATGTGATCGGCACGAAACTTATCTCTTTGGCTTGCTCTTAGACTGGCCAATTCGGTACTTAGTACCGAGAGGGAGCCTGAGGTTAAGGTATTAATCCCCGTTAGTAGAGCGAGTAGCGTCGATTTACCACAGCCACTAGGACCCTTGATGAAAACATGTTCACCTTGGGCTATGTGTAACTGTGGGATATAAATGGTCGCGTTTTCTGAGCCGGGCCAGACAAACTGGGCATTCGTTAGCTCAACAACGTTTGATGTGGTTTCAGTCATAGTAAATCACCAAAGCACCGACGTGTTAGTAAGCACTCACACGTCATGTGAGTTATTTAATTGAGATCTTCGCGTTGTCTTTGCTTAGGTTAGTCGCAGACTGAGTGGTATCAGTGAACAGATTCACATTGATCGATTCCGTGGTTGGGAACGTCTTGAACCAAGTGGTATCAATGCTGTTTAGGTCTGCTATCGAGTCACAGTGGTAGCGGTATTCCCCTGTGAACTCACCGTGTCCGCCGTGTTCACGGTTGTGACCTTGGTGATCGTGATGTTCATGACCGTTATGATCGGAGTGGTCATCATGTGTGTGTTCATTATGAACATGATCTTTATGCTTGTCATGGTCATGCTTATCGTGATCGTGCCCTTCATGGGCGTGGTGATCATGACCTTCGTGCGAATCTTGGCCTAGCGTATGGGAGACGTAGACGTCTTCAATCACGCACTTCGCTTGTTGGTTGATAGCAAATAGTTTGTTGGTATCTTTGAGAGCAGCAATTGCGTTGTTAAGTGCCTTCTCTTGTTCTGCGTTTTCTGTTGCGTGCTCAAAGCCCACGATGTCAGCACCTGGAGAAGTGATTTCGATCAGTAGGTCTTTACCGTCTTGAGCAATATTGAATTCTACGTGACCGTGCTCGTGCGCTTTGTGCTGACGGTACTCTTCTGCGTTAACCGTGGCGGTTAGTGATAGACAGATAACAAGAGCTAGAGCGTGTTTAGATGGCATTTTATTATCCTAATTTTGCTTAAATTTTTTGATATGGTTGCGGTTTAGATTATGCGATTAGCAACCCTAATTCTAATAAGGGGACTTCTTAAGTTTAAGCAAAGATTGGAGGTGCGCGTGCGGTATAACGCACGTCACTAATGCTGAATTGCCTCTCTATGACGTCAGAATGCGTGGCGCGCTGGTAGGTTGGCGCGAAAGTCTCAGGTTGATGCTTGACCAAGCCATGTTGTGCGCCGGAAAATAGTTGGCAATGATGATGGCTATGATGCTCAGGTGTGAGATCGAGTTGATGGGTGATGGTGGCAAAGTTCCAAGCGATCAGCAACGTGACACTGAATAGTACAACAGTGCGGTGCAATTGATAGGTGATTGCTTGCCAAAGGTGATGCATCTTAGAGCCTGAAATAATACCAGTGTTATAATATAACATTTATTTGTAGTGAACGTTCCCCCTTTTGTTAACGCTAAGCCATTTATCGACATCGATACCCAAGTACCTGAGGCTACATGGGTATCGATGTCGATAAGGCTCCTTGTCAACGCGAACAAGAAGCCTGAGTCAATCAGATGTTCTGTTTGATAAGGCCTAATACTTGATTGATCTCATTAGGTGATAGGGCACCTTCTTTGATAAATAAAATCTTACCTTGCTTGTCTTGTACGATGATTGCAGAGCTTTCTTCTTTCAGTGCCCACGAGCTTGCAATGACACCGCTCTCATCCAATACCATGGACGACCAAGGAAATTCTTTTTTACTGTCTTGCGCTGATGATTTTACAAATGACCCCGTGCCCCAGATCGAATCATCTTGGTTAATGATCGTCGTTGTTTGGTAGCTATCTTGTGGTAATTTCGCCTCGATTAATGCAGTCATCAGTGGCGCATTCATTTCTTTTGCGCTAGTGCGTCCTGCAATCGCTTGGATCACGCGAACCTTTCCAAGCATGTGCTGTGTCGCCCATGGTTGGTAAGCGACGCCTTCACCTTGCAGTACGATTTCACCGTAAGCGTTTACTTTCGCGGCAGGCACTGTTTCGCCAAGCTTTAGGTTAGTAGCAAGAGCAAGGCTAGGAGTGAGAGCGATAAAAACAGAGAGGAGAGTCTTAGTTTTCATGTTGTTATGTTCCATGTGGGTTATGTAATTTGCCAAGTATACACTTAGAGTGAATAAAAATGTAGAACGACAATTAACAATTACTTAACATTTGCCGTATTGGTTTGTTGCGATAAGTCTAAAATTTGGTAAAATAAATTCTGTCGCAAATCGCGCATAAAGTTGCCATGGAAAGAGTTATAGGTATTTTTTCTCAAAAGGATATTGAGGTTGGTTATGCTTCGTGAGTTTGTTGTTTATCGTCCACGTCAAGTGGCGCGTTTCGTTAAGACGTTATTCAAAGGGCAATTTTCAATTGCTGGAGTAGGCCAGTTCCATTTTGATAACGGTAAAGTATTATTACCGGACATCAAGGATCCTAAGCAACTTTCCGTATTTAAAGAGGTGAACCAGGCAATATTGTCCTTGCCTGCTTAATTAGGAATTGCAAAAGAGCGACGATGGTCGCTCTTTTTGGTTTTGCTAGAGATTGGGTGGGAAGCATACGCCGGTACCGCCTAATCCGCAGTAACCATTGGGATTTTTTGCCAAATATTGTTGATGGTAGGTTTCTGCAAAGTAATAGGGGCCAGCGGGCCGGATCTCGGTGGTGATTGCAGAGCGTTGATCTTCTTGCAAGGCTTGTTGATAGCGCGTTTTTGATCTTTCAGCGGCGTCTTGTTGAGTCTGAGAGTAGGTGTAAATCGCTGAGCGGTATTGAGTCCCCAAGTCATTGCCTTGGCGCATGCCTTGAGTCGGGTCATGCTTTTCCCAAAAAGCGGCCAGAAGTTGCTCGAGTGAAATAATACTTTCATCAAAGAGCACTCGTACTACCTCGGTATGCCCTGTTTTGCCACTGCACACTTCCTCATAGTTTGGATTTGGTGTATAACCGCCCGCATAGCCGACGGATGTCGAGATCACTCCTTCGAGTTGCCAAAACAGGCGTTCTGCGCCCCAAAAGCAACCCATACCAAATAAAATTTGCTGTTGTTTACCCTGTGGTTTCGCCGTGAGGCTGGAACGATTGACAAAATGAATATCTTCAATCGGCATCGATACCTCTCGTCCCGGCAGTGAATCTTCTATACTGATCATTGTCTGTTTGTTGAGCATAGTATTTGTCCTTCAATACGAGTCTTAATGTTACGAATTTTTTAACTAAGTCGGAAACTTATGTTGGTCTGACACAAATCGCAGTAAACCTATTTATATTACAGATTTGGTCTTTGAACCGCGTTATTGTTGTTTACGTTAATTTAATCTCACTAGCTAAAAAAATAAGCATGATAAGAAAAGCTATTCCGATAATTGCTAGCCTAATTGTTTTTTCTCAAAGCACTTACGCCGATGTGTCCTTAAAAATCAAAGGGCTTGATGGTGCGCTAGAAGACAATGTGACCGCTTACCTTTCCTCGATACCAGAAAAGGATTATTCCACCTCTTTGCGTTTCCAGGCTCGTTTGGAAAAAAGTATCAATGAAGCGCTTAACGCGCTTGGCTATTATCATGCGACAATTTCATACACTAGTACGAAAGAGAATGATGAGTTGATCGTTAATGTCACGCCAGGCAAACCAATCCGTGTGAAAACCATGGATGTGGTGATCTCTGGGGAGGCTAAAACAGATGAAGAATTTATTAATCTTATTGCAAAATCGCCTCTAAAAGTCGGACGAGTGTTAAACCAAGGTCAATACGATAGCCTGAAGTCCGGAATTCGAAATCTAGCGCTGCAACGTGGTTATTTTAATGGTGATTTTACGCTTCATCGCCTTGAAGTGATCCCCGAACTCAATCAAGCCATTGTACGATTGCACTATGACAGTGGTATTCGTTATCACTTTGGCGACTTAGACATTATCGGTAGTCAAATCTGGGAAGAGAGGGTTGCGTCTTTAAGCCCATTCAAAAAGGGTCAGCCTTATTTAGTATCGGAAGTGGGTGAATATAATCAAAACCTATCCAACACAGACTGGTTCTCATCGGTATTTGTTGAGCCCGATCTGAGCAAGCTCAAAGACGGTCGTGACATACCGATAAAGGTCTCCTTAGCGCCGGCCGCTAAGAATCAAATTGAAACCGGTATTGGTTATTCCACGGATATGGGCGTGCGCGGAAGGCTAAAATGGAAAAAACCATGGGTAAGCGCTCGAGGCCATAGCTTCAATACCGCATTGTCACTCTCTAAACCTGAACAAACCATTATCGCGGGTTACAAAATCCCGATGGACGACGTGCTGCGCGAATATTACCAAGTTCAGTTTGGTCTCAAACACCTTGATAACCGTGACACCGAGAGTTTGGAGTCCAACTTGGCTTTTGGGCGGTATTGGCTCACTGATAATGGATGGCATACCGTTTTGTATGTTCGTCATCTATACGAAAACTTCTCTCAGGGCTTGCAAGATGATGGCGTGCAGTTTTTGTTGCCAGGTACAACCCTATCTCGAACTCGAACGCGCGGCGGGAACATGCCAATGTGGGGGGATAAGCAGAGTGTCACGATTGAGTATGGTGATCCTGCTCTGCTATCTGAAACACGAGTATTACGCCTACTCGGAGGAACATCATGGATTCGTAGTCTTGGTGAAAACAACCGTGGACTATTCCGTTTAGAAGGCGGAGCGAACATCACGGATGAATTGGAAAAACTCCCTCCATCGCTGCGTTTCTTCGCTGGTGGTGATAACAGTATTCGTGGTTATGGCTATGAATCGATTTCACCCAAAGATGCCAGTGGCGCATTAACGGGTGCAAAATATATGTTAGCGAGCACATTGGAGTATCAATATCGCGTTTACGGCAATTGGTGGGGAGCGGTGTTTTACGATATTGGTGATGCGTTCAATAAAACCCCAGTGTGGCAATCCGGTGTCGGTGTGGGCGTTCGCTGGGCATCACCTGTCGGTCCGGTGAGTATTGACTTTGCTTGGGGGTTAGATGCCGAGCCCGATCCAGACTTTCGTATCCACTTCTCATTGGGACCTGAACTATGATCAAAGTGATGCTTGAGTGGACGAAATGGTTGTCGTTCGCTCTACTTAGTTTGGTGTTGTTGATCGCGATTTTTATCGCGACCTTGTTGTTTACTCATCCCGGTTTAAAGCTGGCTTTGTGGGGCGCTGAAAAAGTGTTGCCTCAGCTGCAGGTTGAGAAGGTGCAGGGGGCGTTGTTTCCACGTTTTGCTCTGCAGAATATTCACTTTGTTGATGAGTCACTTCATATTGATGCGAAGGTTGAGAGCCTGACTTTAGCGACAAATTTCCGTTGTTTCACCGATCCTAAAGTGTGCGTAGATGAACTTACGCTGCAAGGTGTGAACTTCCAAATGCCATCGTTGCCTCCGAGTGAAGACGTAGAAGAAGAGACGCCTCCACTGCGTTCGATCAGTACGCCAGTGCCAATTTTTGTTAATAAAGTCAGTTTGAACGACATCAATTTGAACATCTTGGGTAACCAAATTGACTGGCAAGATTTTTCCACTGCGATATCGATGCAGGGCGATCGTTTAGTCATTGCTCCGACAGTATTGAAAGCGATCAATGTTGCGTTGGCTCCGAGTGAAGAAGCGGCGGAAGATAGCACAGTACAAGAGACTGAAACGAAAAAAGATACAGCGGCTAAACCAGAGGCTGAGTCCGAGTCAAAAGACATCCTATTGCCAGAGGTTTGGATCCCTCTGAGCGTGGAAGTGCAGCGCTTGGATATTCATGACTTTAAACTGGCTGGGGAAACGCCCGTTATCGTGCATCATCTCGGCTTAGAAGCCAAAGTAGGCGGGGAGAAAGTCGATGTAAAAACGCTTGAGCTAGATATGCCAGAGGTGGAAGGAACGCTAAGCACACAAGTCACCTTATCTGCCGATTACCCAATCCAGGCACAGGTCGACGCACTTGTGAAGCAAGCGGATGTGAAAGGTCAGAAGCTATCACTTAACGCATCTGGCTCGGTGGGGGCTCTGTCATTGAATGCGACTTTGTCTGACTTGGTTAAGGCGAAAATTCAAGGCGAAGTGCAACCGCTTAAATCAGAATTGCCATTTGATATCAATCTTAAAGACGTTGAAGCGCAATGGCCGCTAAGCGGAAAAAGTGATTACCAAGTCTTGGCGCCGAGCTTGGCCGCTAAAGGATCGTTAAACGGCTATACCGTTGTATTGGAAACTCAAGCCTCAGGTAAAGATATTCCAGCGGTTGATGTCACTTTAAATGGTAAAGGAACGCTAGAGCAAATCGATTTGGACAGCCTAGTGGTGAAAACCTTAGGTGGTGAGCTGTCAGGAAAAGTGATGGCGAACTGGGCGGAAGCGATTAACTGGCAAGCCGACCTCAATTTGAAGCACATTCAGCCGGGCTTGCAATGGAAAGAAGCGGAAGGTGACATCAGTGGTCGTGTATCGACGTCAGGCTCACTGACAGATCAAGGCGGTTGGCAAGTTAGCTTACCTGAGCTAGATATTGACGGTATCTTGCGTGGCTATCCATTGCATGTTGAAGGTCAGCTAGAAGCTTCGGATAAGAATGGTAAAGGTGAAGACATCCAGCTTAACACCCAAGGTTTAGTGCTGTCTCATGGCCCGAACCAATTGCGTGCAAAAGGTAACATTAACAAACAGATACTGATGGATGTTGAGGTTAACTTCCCAGACTTGGCAAAAACGGTACCGGATCTTGGCGGTAATATGAAGGGAGCCGTTGCTTTACGTGGCAGCTTGAAAGAGCCAGAAGCTAATCTCGACCTCGTTCTTAACCAACTGAGTTGGCAGAAGCATGCAACAGTGGAGAACATTACCCTGAAAGGTGATGTTACCCCTATGCCGACCCCAGAAGCGAACTTAAGTTTGGTCGCGAAAAACATCACTTATGATGATGTGAAGCTAGACAGTGCGGATCTTGAATTATCCGGTGATGAGAAGTTGCACCAATTGACCCTTGATGTCGTGTCAGATGTGGTGTCTGCGAGTCTAGAGATCGAAGGCTCCTTTAAACAGAAACCAGAAATGATTTGGGATGGCGCACTTCGCCAGTTAACACTGAGTTCACCACAAGGTCCTTGGAAGCTACAAAAATCGACGGCGGTTACCGTCAATATTGATAAGCAAATCGTAGATGTTCAAGCCCATTGTTGGTTACAAGCGAAGTCTAGTGTTTGTTTGACTGAAGATATCCGTGTTGGTAAAAGCGGTGAAGCTAAGTTGGCTATTACTAACTTTGATTTTGACCAAATCAAACCGTTCTTGCCGACAGAAATTAAGTTGCAAGGTTCCGTGAACGCTAATGCTTTCGCTAAATGGGCGTCGGACAACAAACCGGAAGTGACGCTGAATGTTGAGATGCCAAAAGGTCAGGTGGAACAAACGCTAGAGCAACCAATCCAAATTGGGTGGAACAGCGTGAGTCTTAAAGCGACATTGGCTAAAGATAAACTGGATGCAGAGTGGTTGCTCGATGTGACTGACAACGGTGATTTATCCGGAAAGGTGTCGCTCAATGATGTCTCATCAGAGAACCCGACGATAGGTGGCAAGATATCACTATCAACATTTAATTTGGATTTTCTCTCTCCATTGGTTGGGGAGTACAGTTTATTGAAAGCCAATATGAGTACCGACCTTACACTGTCAGGAGATGTGATGCACCCGCAAGTTAATGGTCAGTTCTTGATTGATCAAATGAAACTGCGAGGCGAAGTGACGCCGATTGATGTTGATTCTGGTCGGGTGGCAATTAACTTTACTGGGCACCAAGCTAGTCTAGATGCAGGCATCATGACTCCTGATGGTAAGCTTGAAATCAATGGTGATGCAGATTGGCGCGACCTTGATAATTGGCACACTAAAGCTCGAGTATTTGCAAAAGAGTTGGAAGTCGATATGCCACCAATGATCAGAATGAAAGTTGAACCGGATATGACCATCAATGTCACACCGAAACTTGCTAAAGTGGATGGGAATATCAATTTGCCATGGGCTCGCATTCTGATTGATGAATTGCCGCCAAGTGCGGTTGGTGTATCTAAGGATACGGTCATCTTGAATAAAAACATGCAGCCCGTAGACGGGGATGAAACGTTTCCGTTCAATGTTGAGACAGACATCAATATTAAGATCGGTAATGACTTCCAATTATCGGCGTTTGGTCTCAAGGGGGATTTGCAAGGAGACTTGAGGGTTACTCAAAGAGATAAAGGCCCATTTATTGTTGGTGAAGTGAATATCATCGATGGTTCTTACCGTTCTTTCGGCCAAGATTTGCTGATTGAAGAGGGTAAGATCATTATGAGTGGGCCAGTTGATGAGCCGTATGTATCCATTAAAGCGATTCGTAACCCGGATAATACTCAAGATGGTGTGACGGCAGGAGTTCGTGTGACTGGTCCTGCTAGTGATCCTAAGGTGGAAATTTTTTCTGATCCTCCTATGCCTCAAGCGAATGCACTATCTTATTTATTACGCGGGCAAAATATTGATGCGGAATCGGATGGTAATGCCATGACGACAACCCTCATCGGTTTGAGTTTGGCGAAGAGTGGTCGAGTCGTAGGAGAGATCGGTGAAGCCTTTGGTGTACAGGATTTGCAACTCGATACGGCGGGCTCTGGTGATGATTCACAAGTTACCGTGAGCGGTTATATTCTCCCAGGATTACAGGTGAAGTATGGGGTCGGTATCTTTAATTCTTTGGGTGAGTTCACCATACGTTATCGTTTGATGAAAGATCTGTATATTGAAGCCGTGTCAGGGGTGGATAGTGCGGTCGATCTGCTTTATCAGTTTGAATTTGATTGATCATGGTCTGTGATCATCGCTAAGGAGTGATTATGCAGCAGCTAGTGTTTGTGTATGGAACCTTGCGTAACGGAGAGCGCAACCATCATTTTCTGAGTAACGCGGAGTTCCTAGGGCACCATGAAACGGATGCTCAGTTTGCTTTGTATGATCTTGGTCCGTATCCCGCATTATCAATTGGGCACAAGGCGGTGCAAGGTGAGGTGTACTTGATCGACGACAGCACTCTCATGGCGCTAGATAAGCTGGAAGATGTTCCAGTTGAATATCGCAGAGAGACTATCATTACGCCTTTTGGACAAGCTTGGATCTACTTGTATCAGGATACAGAGCAGTTGAGCGAAGAGGTGGCTTCTGGAGATTGGTGTCAGAGGGTGTGAACGATACTGAGAGCAGTAACGACAGCATGCAGTGGCAACAATACGGTATGCAGCGAGCGGAAGCGGGTGACTCAAAACTCTCCATGCAAGAGCTCAATAAAGGCGACGACTTATATATGGCGTACAGTAATGGCTATGAAAGCGGTCGAGCTAATTACTGCGCACAAGACGCTTTCACGCTCGGTGAAAGCAGGCTTTATTAGCGAGGCATTTGTGACGATTTAGATGATCGATTCCGTCGAGAATACGAATTAGGGCGCACATCTAAAGGCAGCAAACGCTATTCATGAGTGAGGAGTAATGATGAGACTATTTGCGATTGGCGCTATGCTGCTTTTTCTCAACGCTTGTGCGCAAACCACACTACCCAGCTCTGTTAACGCGACAGACTGGCAAGCTTTCGGCAAACAAACGGCACTTAATGGCTCTCTTGAGTTGTCTGAAGAGCGTATTGCCAAGTTAGATGACACTAACCGTGCTACTCCTGAACTTATCATGGCCTACCAAACTGGCTACCAAGAGGGTAAGGAAGAGTATTGTCAGCAAAGTGCTTATATTCTCGGAGTACTAGGCACACCTTACTTAGGCATCTGCGATGATCTAGACCCATTTTTCCAATATGATTATGAATCAGGCAGACGGTCGACGGCCGGTGGGTATTAAACAAAGTTATGACAACGAAAAAGCGCTGCCGATTGGCAGCGCTTTTGTTACCTGATACCTGCGATTATTTTTTTTGAGCACGCTGGTAAGACTCAATAATTTCTGCTTTTGCTGCTTCTACATCAGCCCAGCCATCGACCTTTACCCACTTTCCAGATTCAAGCTCTTTGTAGCGCTCAAAGAAATGTGTGATTTGTGCTTTTAATAGCGCTGGAATATCACCCACGTCTTGAATATGTTCGTATTCTTTGGAAACTTTTGAGTGAGGAACGGCAACCACTTTGGCATCTTCACCTGATTCATCGGTCATTTTCAGCACACCGACCGGGCGGCAACGAATCACCGATCCAGGGATCAATGGATAAGGGGTTGGAACCAATACATCAACAGGGTCACCATCGAGAGAAAGCGTGTCGTTTACGTAACCGTAGTTGCATGGGTAGAACATTGGTGCTGACATGAAGCGATCGACAAATACCGCACCAGACTCTTTATCGACTTCGTACTTGATGGGGTCTGCATTTGCAGGAATTTCGATGACGACATAAATATCGTCAGGAAGGGATTTACCAGCGGGTACGTTGTTTAAGCTCATTTGAATATTCCTTTTCATTGAAGGCTAAGTATAATCTGGCTAATATTTACGCAATTTACTTTAGCGATAAAAACACGGCGGGTAAAGGCCTGCCGTGTTGGGAGTATTCGATCCTCAGCGATAAAATTAGACTTCGTCGCGATTTAGCTCAAGAAATTCTTCGACTTTTCTTACCATATTTTTTGAACCAACGAAGAATGGCACACGTTGGTGAAGTTCGGTTGGCTGTAAATCCAGAATGCGGTTCACGCCATCGGAAGCAATCCCGCCAGCTTGTTCAATTAAGAATGCCATCGGGTTACATTCATAAAGCAGGCGCAGTTTGCCTTGAGGGTGGCTTTGCGTACTAGGGTAAAGGTAAATCCCACCTTTTAATAAATTACGGTGGAAGTCCGCAACCAAAGAACCGATATAGCGAGACGTGTATGGACGCCCATCTTCAGGTTCATTCTCCTGACAGTATTTGATGTATTTTTTAACACCAACAGGGAAGCGAATGTAGTTGCCTTCGTTTATTGAGTAGATCTGACCGTCTTCTGGGATCATCATGTTCTCATGAGACAGGCAGAAACTGCCAATGGATGGATCGTACGTAAACCCGTTTACGCCATTGCCAGTGGTGTAAACCAACATGGTGGATGAACCATAAATCACGTAGCCAGCGGCGACTTGTTTGTGACCAGGTTGCAAGAAATCTTCTTCTGTTGCTGGTGTACCGATAGGGGAAACTCGGCGGTAAATGGAAAAGATGGTACCGACTGACACGTTCACGTCGATGTTTGATGAGCCATCGAGTGGGTCCATTAATACCACGTATTTTGCGTTTTGGTTGAGTTCTCGATTGAAGGCAACCGCTTCATCTTCTTCTTCACTGGCCACGCCACATACTTGGTCGCGAGCTTCAAGCGCCGCTTTGAACTTGTCGTTCGCATAAACATCGAGCTTTTGCTGGGCTTCACCCTGTATGTTTTCTGTACCGACTGCGCCAGTGATATCACCAAGGCCGGCCGCATTGATTTCGCGGTTTACGATTTTGGCAGCCAAACGAATGGAAGCTAAAAGAGATGAGAGATCGCCGCTAGCGTGGGGGAAGTCCACTTGCTTCTCTACGATGAATTCGCCTAAGGTGCGCATTCCTGACATGGTTAATCCTTACTTTTCAATTCAGTGGGGGCTCGCACAATGGGACATCTCTTTATGAATGTTAAACTATTGTGCTAATTGTAAGTTTAATTCGCAGATCTTTTTAATGGTAATGAAGTAACGGTTTGAGATCTCAATTTATTTGTAGAGCTACCCTAGCTTTCATCTCAGAGTTCGCTGACAGTACAGTCTGTATCCAGCCTTGTCAGATTTGTGAAAGGGACTGCAAGAAGAAGGTGAAAGACACTCGCTTTTCTTACAGTTATCACGATAATGAAAGAATTAAAAAACGCATTACAAGGTTACGTTTATGCACATTCATATCTTGGGTATCTGCGGCACGTTTATGGGCGGCGCGGCAATTTTAGCGCGTCAGCTAGGTCATAAAGTGACGGGTTCGGATGCCAATGTTTATCCACCAATGAGTACCCTGCTAGAGTCTCAAGGTATTGAAATAATTGAAGGATTTGACCCTTCTCAACTTGACCCTCAACCCGATCTCGTGGTGATAGGCAACGCGATGAGCCGTGGTAACCCATGTGTTGAGCATGTACTCAACACCAATATTCGTTACACTTCGGGTCCACAGTGGTTGCAAGAGTTTCTATTGCACGATCGTTGGGTTCTGGCGGTATCGGGTACCCATGGTAAAACCACCACTTCAAGCATGTTGGCTTGGATCCTAGAAGATTGCGGTTACCAACCGGGCTTCCTTGTTGGTGGTGTGCTAGGTAACTTTGGCGTGTCGGCTCGCTTGGGTGAAAGCATGTTCTTCGTTGTCGAAGCGGATGAATATGACAGTGCTTTTTTCGATAAACGATCTAAGTTTGTTCATTATCACCCACGCACGCTGATCATGAATAACCTTGAATTCGATCATGCAGACATCTTCGACGATCTAGAGGCGATTAAGCGTCAATTCCATCATTTGGTGCGTACTGTTCCGGGTAACGGTTTGATCTTGGCGCCAAAGCAAGATCCGTCTCTGCAAGAGGTGATCGAGCGCGGTTGTTGGACAGAAAAGCAGTTCTCTGGTGTCGATGGTGATTGGCAAGCACACAAATTGGTTGTCGATGGTTCTAAATTTGAAGTGTCACTGCAAGGCGAGAAAGTAGGCGTCGTGGATTGGGACCTCGTTGGTGACCACAACGTAGATAACGCATTAATGGCGATTGCTGCTGCGCGTCATGTTGGTGTTACTCCTGAGCTTGCTTGTCAGGCGCTTGGTCGCTTTATCAATACGAAACGTCGTTTGGAGCTAAAAGGTGAAGAGCAGGACGTGACGGTTTACGATGATTTTGCTCATCACCCAACAGCGATTGAACTGACGCTGGGCGGTTTACGGAACAAGGTAGGCGAACAGCGTATTCTTGCCGTACTGGAGCCTCGCTCTGCGACCATGAAGCGCGGTGTTCACAAGAATACACTCGCGGCGTCATTGCACAGCGCAGATGAAGTGTTCCTATTCCAACCGGATGACATTGGTTGGTCGGTACAAGACATTGCTGACCAGTGTCAACAATCTGCGTTTGTCGGTACAGAGATGGATAGCTTTGTCGCGAAAATCGTCGAACGAGCACAACCGGGTGACCAAATTCTTGTGATGAGCAATGGTGGCTTTGGTGGCATCCACGGCAAGCTTCTAGAACAACTGAAACAAAAAGCTTAATGACATTTATGCAGCAAAAAGTAACCCCTAAAAAAGCCATCACATTAGCATTAACGGGCGCTTCTGGTGCCCCGTATGGCCTTCGCCTTCTCGAGTGTCTTGTTGCAGCGGATTACCACGTGTATGTGTTGATCTCTTCTGCAGCTCGTGTGGTGATGGCGACTGAGCATGATTTGAAACTACCAAGCGGCCCTGAAGCGGCACAAAAGGCATTAGTAGAACACCTCAACTGCAACCCAGATAATTTAACGATTTGTGGTAAAGATGATTGGTTCTCACCAGTGGCATCAGGCTCCGCAGCGCCGAAACAAATGGTGGTGTGCCCATGTTCAGCGGGTAGCGTCGCGGCGATCGCACACGGTATGTCGGATAACCTGATCGAACGTGCCGCGGATGTGGTGATGAAAGAACGTGGACAGTTGCTGCTTGTGGTGCGTGAAACGCCATTCTCAACCCTACATCTAGAGAACATGCACAAGCTATCGCAGATGGGCGTGACCATCATGCCTGCTGCGCCGGGCTTCTACCATCAACCGAAGAGCATTGAAGACTTGGTTGATTTTATGGTAGCGAGAATTCTTGATCACTTAGGTATTGAACAAGGTTTAGTGCCACGTTGGGGTTATGACCAACGTTGATTGTGTAATCAATCAAAGACCTTTACAATCCATCCAACTCATCGGGGAGCAAACTCATTTGGCATTGAACTCATCAATGCACTTGGGCGCTGAGACCTAATCGCTGAACGTTGTTGAGCAGGAAGGGACCCGTATTACCTGAACCAGATAATGCTGGCGTAGGAATTGAGCCTGGATATTGGAAGTCCTAAATACCTGCCTCAACCCTGTGCCGCTCAACTTTTCGACATGCAAATGGAGAGCGAGCCGTGAAAACCACTCTTAGTCTGATTGCCCTTGCAGCCATCACTTCAACTTCAGCGTTTGCCGCTGAAAACACCCTAACTGTCTATACGTACGACTCTTTCGCTGCCGATTGGGGACCTGGTCCTAACGTCGAAAAGGCATTTGAAGCCAAATGCGGATGCGATGTTAATTTCGTTGCACTGGACGATGGTGTTTCCATTCTTAACCGCCTTCGTTTGGAGGGAAGCAACAGCAAAGCGGATATCGTGTTAGGTTTGGATAATAACCTAATGGCGGAAGCAAAAAAGACTGGCCTGCTGACTGAGCATAACGTTGATACTTCTAAAACCACGCTGCCTAACGGTTGGCAGGATAAAACCTTCGTACCTTATGATTACGGCTACTTTGCTTTTGTGTACAACAAAGATAAGTTAGCAAATCCGCCAAAGAGCATGCAGGAGTTGTTGGAAGAGCGTGATGATCTGAAAGTCATTTACCAAGATCCTCGCACTTCGACGCCGGGCCAAGGCTTGATGTTGTGGATGAAGTCTATCTATGGCGATGACGCCACCCAAGCGTGGAAGCTGCTAGCGAGTAAAACCGTTACCGTTACCAAAGGTTGGTCCGAGGCGTACTCCATGTTCTTGAATGGTGAGTCTGATCTTGTGCTGTCGTATACGACTTCTCCCGCCTACCATTTGATTGCGGAAGACGATGCTAAGTACGCAAGTGCCAACTTTGCTGAAGGTCACTACATGCAAGTGGAAGTGGCGGCCAAGGTAAAAAGCTCACAGAATTCTGAGCTAGCCGATCAGTTCATGAACTTCATTTTGAGTGATGAATTCCAATCGGCAATGCCAACGGGCAACTGGATGTACCCAGTGACTGATGTTGAGCTGCCAAAAGGTTTTGCAACGCTCAGCGTACCAAACAAGTCACTGAGCTTTAGTGCTGATGAAGTTGCAAAAAAGCGTAAGTCCTGGATTCGTGAGTGGCAAAGCGCATTGACGTTTTAATATAGGTTCTACTTTTGAATTCTGTACCGAAAATAGGTTTAGGGGTCGCGATGATTATCACGGCCTTTGTTATTTCTGCCCTAGGTGCTTTGATTATTCAAGCGCCTTCTCTTGATGTGTCGATGGTTTGGAGTGATCCTTACTACCAACATGTCACCAAGTTCAGCTTTTACCAAGCATTTCTCTCTACCGTGTTGAGCGTCGGCTTTGCCATTCCCGTCGCTCACGCACTTTCTCGTCGTGAGTTCTTTGGTAAGTTTCTACTGTTAAAATTGTTTGCTTCCACCTTGGTTCTGCCAGTTTTGGTGGGTGTATTTGGTTTGCTGGCGATTTACGGCAATAGTGGCCTGATTGTAAAAGGACTACAAAGCCTTGATGCTGATCTACCGTTTTCCATCTATGGACTGAACGGTATTTTGCTTGCGCATGTGTTCTTCAATATGCCTTATGCGGCGCGCCTACTTTTGCAGGCATTGGAATCCATTCCTTCAGAGCAACATAAACTGTGTGCACACCTTGGTATGACTCATTGGGACAAATTCCGCTGGGTGGAATGGCCACGTCTAAGGCAACAGTTAGCTCATGTGAGTGGCTTGGTGTTTATGCTGTGTTTTACCAGCTTTGCCACCGTGATGGCATTAGGCGGCGGACCGAAGTCAACGACGATTGAACTTGCCATTTACCAAGCGATTAAGTTCGACTTTGATTTGCAAGCTGGGGCGCTGTTGGCGCTGTGGCAAATGTTGTTATGTGGCTTACTCGCGATTGGCGTACAGAAGTTGACGAAGCCAGTCTCGGTAAGCGCTGGAAGCATATCAGTACAGCAATATTTAACGAAGGATCATGGATGGTCAAAAGCTTGGGATTGCTTTTGGATCATGGCTGCCTTTTTACTTGTCATACCGCCGCTTGTGATGGTCGTATTCAGTGGTATCAACCAACAAGTTTGGTCGGTATTGAGTGATGAACGCTTTTGGTCTGCATTGTGGAATTCACTCAAAGTTGCCGTGTTAGCGAGCTCTCTGGCTGTTGCTGCTGGCGTGTCAATTTTGCTTACTAGCCGACGTTGGCGTTTGCAATACAAGAACAGCCGCGCCGATCAAATTGAACTAATTGGCATCATCATCTTGGTGACGCCTGGATTAGTTATTAGTACTGGATTATTTCTATTGCTACGCTCATTTACCGATGTATTCAGCTTAGCATTTTTTGTGGTTATTCTGGTGAATGGTTTAATGGCACTGCCGTATGTGATTAAAACCTTGTCTCAACCGATGTTACACATTGAGCAGCAATACCAGTACGTTTGTGCCAGCCTAGGCATGCGTGGTTGGCAACGTTTTAAAGTGGTGGAGTGGCAAGCATTACGCAAGCCATTTGCTCATGCGTTTGCAATCAGCTTTATGTTTGCGATTGGCGACTTAAGCGCGATTGCTTTGTTTGGTGGACAAGAATTTAGAACCTTGCCGTTGTATCTATTCCAATTGTTAGGCAGTTATCAAATGGAGGCGGCAGCGGTGGTCTCAGTCACGTTGTTATTGCTCAGTGTGGGCTGTTTCGCCGTGATTGAAAAAGTGTTGAAAACGAAGGGGAGAGCGTAATGTTAGTATTGGATGATGTGCAGTATACCTATCAACGTGATCTGTTTTGCTTTGAGCTAGAAATTCAACGTGGACAAATCGTGTCACTGATGGGACCGAGTGGGGCGGGTAAATCAACGTTACTTGCACTGTTGGCTGGGTTCATCAATCCAGACCAAGGCGATATTTTGGTTGATGGTGAGTCCATCGTACGCAAAGAACCGTACCAGCGTCCGTTCTCTATGTTGCTCCAAGAACACAATCTATTCGCTCATCTGTCAGTAAGAGACAACATTGGTTTAGGTCTGCATCCGGGATTAAAGCTCACGGTAGACCAAAAGCTTCTTGTGGAGCAAGCCGCAAAGCAAGTTGGTGTAGCAGAGTATCTTGACCGATTGCCAGAGCACCTTTCTGGCGGTCAGCGTCAGCGTGTGGCACTGGCGCGCTGTTTTGTTCAGCCGCATTCGATGTGGCTTCTTGATGAGCCTTTTTCTGCGTTAGACCCTGTGCTGCGTGAGGAGATGCTAACATTGGTTAAGCAGCTTGCTACTGAGCGTGGCATTACTGTCTTGATGGTGACGCACCACCTAAGTGATGCAAGAGCCATTGCCAGTCATTTTGCTTTTGTTGCTAGTGGTCAGGTAGAAGCATCTGGTGAGATTGCTGAGTTAAATGCACAACATGGCAGTGATGCGTTGAGCATTTTTGTTCGAGCGGCAGGATAAACACTATGATAAGGACGGATAAAAAAGGTTGATGCAAGCATCAACCTTTTGTTTTAAGGTTTGAATGGCTCACGCTAGCCTTGAGGCTTCACAACCATGACGTTGATTGGTGAGTATTCAACGACTTTGCTCGCGACCGAACCAAGCATCACTTTGTTGATTTTAGAGCGCTTGTGGCTTGGCATAATGATAAGGTCAGCACCTAAACGCTCAGCGTAGTCGAGAATGGTTGCGTAAGGTTTCCCTTCTGCAACGTGTACTTTGTAAATCACCTCATCGTCAATGTGTTGGTCAGCAAACGCTTTTAGCTGTTGCTTCACATCTTGCTTCATTTCCGCAGCCGCATCTTTCGGAAAGTAGCTTGCGACCATCGACATGTGGATACCGGGTACGACGGTTAGAAGGTGAACTTCTGCATTGGCTTGTTTTGCTTGCCAAACGGCTAACTCAACCGCACGGTCAGAAAAGCCTTGGTCGTTGAGATCAACAGGAACAAGAATTTGTTTGTACATTCAATGTCTCTCATCACGGCCCCTTGCCTCGGGGCCAAATCAGTTATGCGCTCAGTTGTTCCTTACGAGCACGATGTTTCTGGTTCATAGCAAGTACCAGTAAGAGCAACAAACACGGTACAAATACCCACTCTTTCATTGGGCGATCCGCATTTTGAATGACCGATTTGATCTCCCAATCGAAATCGATACCTGATGATTCAGCAGGGCTACCAAATTCGACCATATCTACGATCATTTTCCCGTCGCTCTCTGTCAGCATCAGTCCCATTGAAGCAATGCGTTCTTCAGCGGTGGTTGCTTTATCATCAAATGGCAGGCGAACGGTTTTCTCAATGTTATCGCCTTCTAAGTTTTGTCCAGCAACACGTAACTCAATGGATTCTCCTACATTCAGGCCCTGTGTGACTTGAGTTATCTCAACACCAGGTGAAAGAACTTTCGCTGGATAGAGCATGTCCCACCAAAAACCAGGACGCAGAAATGAGAAAGTCAGTACTAATAATAGAATGGTTTCCCACCATTTGTTTTTTGTCAGCCACCAACCTTGCGTTGCCGCAGAGAAAATCAACATCGCGATAATGGAAGAGATCACCGTCAGCGCTAAGTGCCACCAAGTATCAATGCCCATTAGCAGCAGTTGTGTGTTAAAGACAAACATGAACGGCAGAATTGCGGTTCGGATATCGTAGGTAAAACCTTGAATACCAGTTCGAATCGGGTCGGATTTCGCTATCGCCGCGGCTGCAAATGCTGCCAAACCCACTGGCGGAGTATCGTCGGCAAGGATACCGAAGTAGAACACGAACAAGTGCACTGCAATCAGTGGGATGATAAGACCATGCGCCGCACCGAGGGTAACGATCACTGGTGCCATTAAAGTAGAAACAACAATGTAGTTTGCTGTTGTAGGCAGACCCATACCAAGAATTAAGCTGATCACGGCGGTAAATAGCAGCATCAGAATTAAGTTACCACCGGAAATAAACTCGACAAAATCGGTCATGACTAAGCCGATACCAGTTAAGGTTACTACGCCAACAACGGTACCAGCTGCCGCAGTCGCCACGCCGATTCCGATCATATTGCGTGCACCGGAAACCAAACTTTGTGCGAGATCGACAAAACCATCTTTGGTTTGCTCAACTAAATCACCTTGTTTTGATAGCACCACCATCAACGGGCGTTGAGTGAGCAAAATGAAGATCATGAATACCGTAGCCCAGAATGCGGATAGACCTGGTGAAAAACGTTCTACCGTCAAACACCAAACCAATACTACGATAGGCAGTAGGTAGTGTAGACCTGACTTAATAGTAGGACCCGGATCTGGCACTTCTGTTAGCTCGGCATCAATTTCAATCGCACCGTCTTTGATGTGGTTCGCGGAAATCTTCACCAAGCCAACATAAGCAATCAGCAGAGCAACGGTTACGATAGGCGTTGCTGCATCACCGAATACGTCTTTGGTCCAACCGATACCGTAGTAAACCAGAGCGCTGATCACACTCAAGCCCAAAATGGTGCCAGTAAATGACAGTAAGCTCTGTAGCATGGTTGGGTTATGACGGCGAGGAAGGCCAGTCATACCTGCTTTACACGCTTCAAGGTGAACGATGTAAATCAATGCGATGTAAGAGATAAGCGCTGGAAGTAGGGCGGCTTTAATTACTTCAACGTAAGAGATACCTACGTATTCCACCATTAGGAATGCCGCGGCACCCATGATTGGTGGGGTTAACTGGCCATTAGTTGACGCTGCGACTTCTACCGCACCTGCTTTTGTCCCCGGGAAGCCGACACGCTTCATCAGTGGAATGGTAAAGGTACCGGTTGTTACTACGTTGGCGATGGAAGAGCCAGAAACCAGACCAGATAGACCGGATGCGACAACGGCCGCTTTTGCCGGACCGCCTTTCATGTGACCAAGCAGCGAGAAGGCGACTTTAATGAAGTAAGCGCCTGCGCCAGCTCGTTCTAGCATGGCACCAAACAGGACGAACAAGAACACGAAAGAGGTTGAGACACCCAGTGCAACGCCGAATACACCTTCTGTGGTTAGCCAGAGGTGCGACATCGCTTTGTTTAAGCTTGCGCCTTTATGGGCAATCACATCTGGCATGTATGGGCCGGCAAAGGTGTAAGTCAGAAATACCGCAGCAACGACCATCAATGGTGGTCCTAGAGCGCGACGAGTTGCTTCAAGTAACAATGCCATACCTGTTACTGAGACAACGATGTCAACCGTTGTTGGTGCGCCAGAGCGCCCTGCCAACTCAGTGTAGAAAATATAAATGTAAGCCGCAGCAAAGCTGCCTGCTAATGCAAGAATCCAGTCGATGAGTGGAATATGGTCGCGCGGTGAATTTTTCATTGCCGGGTAAGCTGTGAAAGCAAGAAAAGTGGCAAAAGTAAGATGAATTGCACGCGCTTCAGTATCGTTTAGTACGCCAAAATTAAAAATAAATGGCAGCGGAGAGGCATACCATAATTGAAATAGTGACCAACACAGTGGAACAAACCATAAAATTTGTCCCTGCAAACCCGATGGGCTGCGAGCACCTGTGTCTGCCTGAGCCACCATTTCTTGCACATCTTGTGACGGAGTATTATTCGTCGACATGTACTTTTCCTTATTATTGATGGTCATGTCAGTTCTTTGTTTCGAGAACCCCGCTTCGCCTCTATCAGTGTAGTGAATAGAGTGAAGTTTGCTTTCGAGTGTTTTGCTACTTGAGCCAATGCAATCGTTTTTTAAACGGTGGCTAGTAAGCGGTTTTCTTAGGTATGTGAGTGTGCTCCGTCGAGGGAGGAGCGATTTAGAATGCTGGTCGAACGAACTCTACCAGCACACTCATTCAGGCAGAACCCCATCTTTTTCTGCCTGAATGTTGGAGTCAGTAGCTACTTATTAGAGTAGGCCTACTTCTTTGTAGTATTTTTCAGCTCCTGGGTGAAGAGGAATAGAAAGACCCGCTTTCACCATGTCCTCTTTCTTCAGGCTAGCAAATGCAGGGTGTAGGCGTTTGAAGGTGCTGAAGTTCTCGAATACCGCTTTTGCAACGTTGTATGCGACTTCATCTGAAACATCAGAGGTCGTGACCATTGTTGCTGCAACACCAAAGCTGTTTACATCGCCTTCTGTACCGCGGTACATGCCAGCAGGTACTGTGCTGAATGCGTAGTATGGATTGCCTGAAACGATCTCATCGATCTTTTCACCGCTTGCGGAAACAAGTTTCGCATCACAAGAGGTCGTCGCTTCTTTGATGGAACCATTTGGGTGACCAACCATATAGATGAATGCGTCGATCTTGTTGTCACAAAGTGCTTGAGAGCGCTCAGAACCTTTTAGCTCTGATGCAAGCTTGAAGCTGTCATTTGTCCAGCCCATTGCATCCATTACCACGCCCATAGTCGCTCGGTCGCCAGAGCCTGGGTTACCAATGTTGACACGCTTACCTTTTAGGTCTTGAACATTTTCGATGCCAGAATCAGCACGCGCGATGATGTTAAAAGGTTCTGTATGAAGAGAGAACATGGCGCGTAGCTTTTTGTAAGGGCCTTGTTCTGCAAACTTACTCGTACCGTTGTAACCGTGGTATTGCCAATCCGATTGCACGATACCAAAGTCTAATTCGTTAGCACGAATCGTGTTTACGTTGTAAATAGACCCACCAGTTGATTCTACTGAACAGCGAATATTGTGGTCTTTACGACCTTTGTTTACCAGTTTACAAATAGCACCGCCGGTAGGGTAGTAAACACCGGTTACAGAGCCCGTACCGATTGTAATAAACTCTTGAGCGTTAACTGCGCCAGCGCCCATTACTGCTGCGGCAATAGCGCCAACTTTGAGAAGTTTGTTAAATGCCATCAATTTCACTTCCTTATATTCATTATTAACCCAGAAATAACCACGAATGATTTCTGGAGTTTCCTGCTGGGAAACGGCAACCTTTTCGACTTAATAGTTTGAAAAAGTGAACGAATAATAACAAAAAAAAAGCAGAAAATTATCTTATTGTTAAAGCTTATAGCGAATTAACCTAATGTGAATGAGAGTAAAGAGGGCCTGTTACTAGTGTGTAATTTCTTTTATAACAATTGCTTATGAAAAATTGGAGGAGGGTAGCAAAAAAATCAACAGTGTGATCGGTGTCGCATTTTTAGGGGCAGGGAGGAATCAGAACATTAACATAGTGCCAGGACTATAAAATGCTATTTATTTCATAGCCCTAGCGTTAGTTAACCGGCGTACTCAAAAAGTTCGCATACAGACTCAAACAATTGCTCTGTCGAAACAGTTTTTGTTGGTGTGATGAAGATTGTGTCATCGCCAGCAACAACGCCAAGAATGCCTTCTGATTTACCGAGAGAGTCAAGCAAGCGAGCAATCAACTGCGCCGCGCCAGGACCGGTGTGAATAACAACTAATGCTGCATTGTGGTCGACGTCTAAAACCAACTCGCGTAGCGAGCTACTTACCGTCGGTACGCCCAATTCGGCGGGTAGGCAGTAGACCATCTCCATTTTCGCATTGCGAGTTCGCACTGCACCGAATTTGGTTAGCATGCGAGACACTTTGGATTGGTTGATGCTTTCAAAACCTTGCTGCTTTAATGCATCTACGATCTCACCCTGTGAACCAAAGCTCTCTTCTTTTAATAAGGCTTTAAAAGCGCGAACTAAGTTATCTTGTTTCTCTGAATTGCGCATAGTCGTTATGATTCTCTTTTTTTGAAACAGCGATTTTGCATATTCTCGCATAGATATTCATCTAGTACCAAAAAAGTCACAGTATTATGTTAATGTCATCACTGTAAACTTTATATAGGATGAAATACCTTAAATTGCTGGTGCAACAACGAGAACTTTGAGGTCACTGTTGTTTTTTCTACAGAATAAAAGAATAATCAAGCCTTTATTTGTAGCACGCCAGTAGTGAGTTGCGCGAGGTCGCAAAGCTGGCGTTAATTGATTGTAATCAAGTTGTGATTCAGATAATTTGACGCTAGTTGGTTACAAAACACCCTACGAATACGTTTATAAGAGAAATACTCTCAAGGAGAACTACATGAAAGTAGCCGTAATTGGTGCCGCTGGCGGCATTGGTCAAGCCCTAGCCCTTCTGCTTAAGAACCGCCTTCCTGCTGGTTCTGATTTAGCCCTATACGATATTGCTCCAGTAACTCCTGGTGTGGCCGCTGATCTTAGCCACATCCCAACGCCAGTATCTATCAAAGGTTACGCTGGGGAAGATCCTACTCCTGCACTTGAAGGTGCGGACGTAGTACTCATCTCTGCTGGTGTTGCTCGTAAGCCTGGTATGGATCGTGCGGATCTATTTAACGTAAACGCTGGCATCGTAAAGTCGCTAGCGGAGAAGATCGCAGTTGTGTGTCCAAAAGCATGCGTAGGTATCATCACTAACCCAGTGAACACGACGGTACCAATCGCGGCTGAAGTTCTAAAGAAAGCCGGTGTTTACGACAAGCGCAAGTTGTTTGGTGTAACAACACTAGACGTAATCCGTTCAGAAACATTCGTGGCTGAGCTAAAAGATAAAGATCCTGGTGACGTTCGCGTTCCTGTTATCGGTGGCCACTCTGGCGTAACCATTCTTCCTCTACTTTCTCAAGTTGAAGGTGTGGAGTTTACCGCTGAAGAAGTAGAAGCACTCACCAAGCGTATCCAAAATGCGGGTACAGAAGTAGTAGAAGCAAAAGCGGGTGGTGGTAGTGCGACTCTGTCTATGGGTCAAGCGGCATGTCGCTTCGGTCTAGCGCTTGTACGTGCACTGCAAGGTGAAGAAGGTGTGGTAGAGTGTGCATACGTGGAAGGCGGTAGTGAACACGCTCCTTACTTCGCGCAGCCTGTGAAGCTAGGTAAAGACGGTGTAGAAGAAGTACTAAGCTATGGTGCATTGAGCGACTACGAGAAGTCTGCGCTTGATGGCATGCTTGAAACGCTAAACAGTGATATTAACATTGGTGTTGAATTCGCTAAATAAGCCTTTTTTATTTAAAGAAGGTCATTTAAAGAAGAAAGTCGATCTTAGGATCGGCTTTTTTGATCCTTTCGCCTTAACTTGCGTAGCAGAGTCAGATCCAAGCAACGTTGTGAAGGAGAAGATGATGGAAGCAAGTCGAATCCGTAAAGGTATGGTTGTGGAGTGTCAGCAAGGTGTAGGAACCATTATGGTTGTTGATCAAGAATCTGAGACCGTATTACTGGCTAAGCAAGGCTCTGAGGAGCAATTGGCGGTCAGTTTTGATGAGATAGAAGACAACCCACAGCTTCATGGTAATTGTGAGCAATACTATTGACTTTTAATCGGTTAGATTGCGAATAAATACGACAGATAACAAAAAGGAAGCGCATAGCACTTCCTTTTTACTTTAGGATCTTTCTATTTTATTTAGCGTTAGCTCGTACGCTTCACGGCCATGTGTGCTAGCGTGATGAGTGCTTGCTTGTAATCTGACTCAGGAAGGACAGTAAGCTCAGCGATGGCTTTATCAGCTTCATCCAACGCTTTCTGCGTCGTGTATTCAAGCGAGCCCGTTTGTTCCATGACCGCAAGGATGTCGTCTAAACGTTCCATGCCGTTGGCTTTCTCAATCGCTTCTCGAATCATCAGGGCGTTTTCTGGCGTCGTGTTGCGCATGGCGTGAAGCAAAGGAAGTGTTGGTTTACCTTCAGCCAAATCATCACCAACATTTTTACCCATGTCCTCACCGTCCGACGTGTAATCCATCACGTCATCGATCAGTTGGAATGCAGTGCCTAAGTATTTGCCGTAATTCTGTAATGCGAGTTCCACATCTTCTGGTGCATTATTTAGGATGGCACCAATTTGTGTGGCTGATTCAAACAAACGTGCAGTCTTAGAGTAGATGACTTGCATGTAGTTATCTTCAGTCGTGTCAGGATCATTACAGTTTATTAACTGTTGAACCTCACCTTCTGCGATCACGTTTACTGCTTCACTCATGAGCTTGAGGATCTTCATGGATCCTAGTTCAGTCATCATTTGAAACGAACGAGTATAGATAAAGTCCCCAACCAGCACGCTCGCCGCATTACCAAATGCCGCATTGGCTGTCGCTTTTCCACGACGCATCTCTGATTCGTCGACCACATCGTCATGCAGCAAAGTTGCTGTATGGATGAACTCGATAAATGCAGCAGCCATAGTATGGCCGCTACCTTGGTAACCCAGAGCGCGCGCTGACAATATTGCCAGAAGCGGTCTAAGACGTTTGCCTCCACCACTGACGATATAAAAACCGAGTTGGTTGATTAAAGAGACATCAGAATTGAGTTGGGCTTGAATTGTTTCATTCACTTTTGCCATGTCATCGGCAGTAAGCGCTTGGATAGTTTTAAAATCCATCGTATATCCGGCTGAAGTTAGACCCTGCAAGGCTTATTCGAATTATATAATTGTCGAATAATACACTAAAAAACGTTGATTAATACATTACTAAAGGGCATGATTGCCGCACTTTTCTTTGGCGATTAGCTTTTCGCCAATTTTTTCAAAATATGGCTTGTCATAGGGGCATCTCTTCTGTAGAATCTGCGCCCTATTGATGATTAGTTTAGCGCACACCCTAGCTCAAATAATGATTGCAGGCTGTGCGGAAAAAGCGGAGTAAAATATGTACGCTGTTTTCCAATCTGGTGGTAAACAACACCGTGTAAGCGAAGGTCAAACTCTTCGTTTAGAGAAATTAGACGTTGAAACTGGTGCAACTGTAGAATTTGATAAAGTTCTTCTTGTTGCTAACGGCGAAGACATCAAAGTTGGTGCTCCTCTAGTAGAGGGCGGCAAAGTTGTTGCTGAAGTTGTACAACACGGTCGTGGCGATAAAGTTAAAATCGTTAAGTTCCGTCGTCGTAAGCACTCTCGTAAGCAACAGGGTCACCGTCAGTGGTTCACTGAAGTGAAGATCACTGGTATCAACGCTTAATCTATTAGGAGAGTTTAACAATGGCACACAAAAAAGCTGGTGGTTCTACTCGTAACGGCCGCGATTCAGAAAGCAAACGTCTAGGTGTTAAGCGTTTCGGTGGTGAATCTGTTCTTGCAGGTAACATCATCGTTCGTCAACGTGGTACTAAATTCCACGCTGGTAACAACGTAGGTATCGGTAAAGACCACACTCTATTCGCTCTTACTGAAGGTAAAGTGAAGTTCGAGGTTAAAGGTCCTAAGAACCGTAAGTTTGTAAGCATCGAAGCTGAGTAATTTGACCTTTAGGCTAATTATTTAAGCTTGATAGCTGAATTCAAAAGCCCTGCCGATTCGGCGGGGTTTTTTATTTGTAGCAGTCGACATATCGAAGTTTCTCGTCCGAAACCAAATGGGCTCGGTATCTTTGGGAGCTTAGATCTGTCATCTGCTAGAATTTGATTGATGGCACATGAGATTTAATCCACGCACGAAGTAGTCGGAGTAAAAGATGAAGTTCGTAGATGAAGCGGTAGTAAAAGTTCAGGCTGGTGACGGCGGTAGCGGCGTTGTTAGTTTCTGGCGTGAAAAATTCATCACTAAAGGTGGCCCTGATGGTGGCGACGGTGGTGACGGCGGTGATGTATACATCCAAGCCGATGAAAACCTAAATACCCTGATTGATTACCGTTTCCAGCGTTTCTATGAAGCAGAGCGTGGTGAGAATGGTCGCGGCGGTAACTGTACAGGTAAACGTGGTAAAGATATTACGCTGCGTGTTCCGGTTGGTACTCGCGCTGTTGATATCCACACTAACGAAATCGTTGCAGAAGTGGCTGAACACGGTAAGAAAGTGATGGTTGCGAAGGGCGGGTGGCACGGTCTTGGTAATACACGTTTTAAATCTTCAGTAAACCGTGCTCCTCGTCAGAGAACGCTGGGTACAAAAGGTGAGATTCGTGAAATTCGCCTAGAGCTACTGCTATTGGCCGATGTTGGTATGCTTGGTTTACCGAATGCGGGTAAATCAACGTTCATCCGTGCGGTATCAGCAGCAAAACCAAAAGTGGCAGATTATCCATTTACGACGTTGATCCCAAGCTTGGGCGTAGTCAGTGTGGTTCCTGAAAAGAGCTTTGTGGTTGCCGATATCCCTGGTCTAATCGAAGGGGCTGCAGATGGCGCTGGCCTAGGTATTCGTTTCTTGAAACACCTAGAGCGTTGTCGTGTATTGCTACACATGATTGATATCATGCCGATTGATCAGTCAGATCCTATCCAGAATGCACTCACCATCATTGATGAGCTAGAGCAATACAGTGAGAAGCTAGCAAACAAACCTCGTTGGCTAGTATTCAACAAAACGGATCTTATGCCGGAAGAAGAAGCGGATGAAAAGATCCAAGAGATCTTGGATGCGCTAGGTTGGGAAGACGAGTTCTACAAGATCTCGGCGATCAATCGTAACGGGACTAAAGAGCTTTGCTACAAGCTAGCTGAGTTTATGGAAAACCTACCTCGTGAAGAGGAAGAAGTTGCTGAAGAAGATAAAGTGAACTTCATGTGGGATGATTACCATAAAGATGCAATGGCTGGTAAAGACGTGATCACTGAAGATGAAGATGATGATTGGGATGACTGGGACGACGAAGAAGACGACGGTCACGTTGTTTACGTCCGCGACTAATCATTAGCAAATTCATTAAAGCCGCAATATTTATTGCGGCTTTTTTTGTATCTAAATCATGTTTACGGAATGTGATTTACGGCACAATAACACGCCGTTTAGGGAAAAGGATTGAGATGTCTTTATGACAATGGAAGTTATGTCGTCAGAAGAACTGATAATAGCAAATCAAAGAAGCATTTCACGACTTGTCGCACAAGCTGGACAAATGCTGTTAGCCCATGGTGCAGAAAGTACCTTGGTGAGCGACATTATGCGTCGCATTGGTCTCGCTTGTGGGGTCAATGAAGTTGAAGTGGCGCTATCAGCAAATGCATTAGTCGTAACCACACTCATGGATGATCATTGCATCACTACTGCTCGAACGTGTGTGGACCGTGGGATTAATATGCGGGTTATCACGCAGATACAGCGTATTTGCATTATGATAGAGCGCGGCCTGCTTGATGTAAAAATGGCGCAGAAAAAGCTCAACACTATCAGCCCTGAGCGCTATAACCGCTGGTTAGTTGTATTTATGATTGGCCTTTCCTGTGCTGCATTCAGCCATTTAGCCGGAGGCGATTGGGGCGTATTTATCATGACATTTTTCGCCTCAGCAGGCGGTATGATTGTTCGTCAAGAGATTGGCCATCGCCACTTCAATCCATTACTTAATTTTTCTGTTACGGCTTTTGTCACCACACTCATTTCTGCTCAAGCGGTGATTTTTAATATTGGTAATTTGCCAACCGTTGCTATGGCATCTTCTGTCTTAATGCTTGTTCCTGGTTTCCCATTGATTAATTCCGTCGCAGATATGCTTAAAGGTCACATCAACATGGGTATTGCTCGATTCACCATGGCGAGTCTGCTAACTTTAGCGACTTGTCTTGGCATTGTTGCGGCGATGGAAGTCACCGGAATTTGGGGGTGGATGAGCTAATGAGTTGGTTTGAACTTGTATTTGGTCTGCTCAACGATATGTTTTTTGCTGCCATTCCAGCAGTAGGGTTTGCCATGGTATTTAACGTACCACACAAGGCACTGAAGTATTGTGCCGTCGGTGGTGCGATTGGTCATGGTAGCCGTTATTTGATGTTGCACTTCGGTTTACCAATCGAATGGGCCACTTTTTTTGCTGCGACGTTAGTTGGCATGATCGGTGTTCACTGGTCCCACCGTTTTCTTGCCCACCCGAAAGTGTTCACCGTGGCGGCATTGATCCCGATGGTGCCGGGCGTGTTTGCTTACAAAGCCATGATCGCCATGGTGGAGATCAACCATTTGGGGTACTCACCTGAGCTTATTGCAACGTGTATGGAAAACTTTCTTAAAGCCATGTTTATTATTGCAGGCTTAGCGGTTGGCTTAGCGGTTCCTGGGCTGTTATTCTATCGCCGCAGACCCATTGTATAAGGATCTAATATGATCATCAGTATGATTGCCGCAATGGCAGACAATCGAATTATCGGCAAGGACAACCAAATGCCTTGGCACCTTCCTGCTGATTTTGCCTGGTTTAAACGTTGCACTATGGGTAAACCTGTCGTGATGGGACGCAAGACCTATGACTCGATCGGTCGTCCCCTCCCTGGTCGTTTGAATATTGTGATAAGCCGAGATGCATCCCTGTTGATAGAAGGCGTCACGACGGTGACATCGATTGAGCAAGCGCTAGAAGTTACAGGTGATGTCGAAGAAGTCATGATCATTGGTGGGGGCGCCATTTACGCAGCATGCTTACCGATGGCGAACAAGCTATATGTGACTCATATTGAAGCCAAAATTGATGGCGATACTCAGTTCCCGGATTGGGGCACTGATTTCAAAGAAACGTACTCTGAAGTGTATAGAGCGGATGAGAAAAACGCTTACAACATGCGTTTTACGATTCTAGAGAAATAATCCGCACAATGAGAAAAGCACCGTTAATGCGGTGCTTTTTGCTACTTTGGGCCCTGAGCTGGAGTGCTTAGTCTAGCGCCTCTTGTGTGAAAACTTGCTTATCTTCCCAACGAATCATTGTCAGCGATCCCCCCCATACACAGCCAGTATCAAGACCAATCACTTGCTCGTTAATATGACCTTGTAATGCAGCCCAGTGGCCAAACAGCACGGTTTTTTCAAGATTAATACGTTGTGGTAATTTGAACCAGGGCACTAACTCGTCTTCCTGTACTTCTTGTGGAGGGAGCTTACAATTCATATCTAAGCGACTGTCAGGAAAGCAAAAACGCATACGCGTAAAGGCATTGATGGTATAGCGATAACGATCCAAACCTTGTAGGGAGTCATCCCAAAGATCAGGTTGGTTGCTGTACATATTCTCTAGCAACCATGGCAACCGTTCGCTCCGAATAATGCTCTCCACTTCACGAGCGCATTGTCTTGCGGTGGCTAAATCCCATTGGGGGGAAATGCCAGCATGGCACATGACAAACTCATCATGTTCAGCAAGTAATGGTTGTTGGCTAAGCCAAGTGAGCAGTTCATCTTTGTCTGGCGCCGAGAAAATTGCGGCGGTTTTGTCTTTCTCTTTAACTTTTTTTAGTCCTACAGAAACGGCCATTAAGTGTAGGTCATGATTGCCTAATACGACTTTGGCACTGTCGCCAAGCGATTTAACAAAACGTAGTGTTTCTAATGATTTAGGCCCTCTGGCGACTAAGTCACCAGCAAGCCAAAGTTGATCTTTTTGCGCAGAAAAAACGACACGTTTTAGTAGCTGTTGTAGTTCATCAAAACAGCCTTGGATATCACCAACGATATAGGTAGCCACTGAATCTCCGATTAATTTAGGACATTGGGAACAGCAAGACGGAATGGCTCAACGTCAACGAGAAACTCTTGTCCTTTTTCATCTAGCATCACGTAGTGTCCTTGCATTACGCCAACCGGTGTTTCTAGTGCGGTGCCGCTGCTGTAAGTGTACTCATCGCTACCATCGATAAATGGTTGTTGGCCCACCACACCTTCGCCTTCTACTGTCATCTGTTTGCCATCGGCGTTGGTGATTAACCAACGGCGGCTCACTAATTGCACCGTTTGCTGGCTGAGATTTTTGATGGTGATGATGTAGGAAAATACGAAGCGCTGTAGCTCGGGGCTGGACTGCTCTTCAATGTATTTGGTGTGAACTTGAATCTTTATGCAAGGTTGAATGACGTCCATGTGCACTCCTTGATAAGCATAATAATAAGCCAAACCGGCTAGGGCTTGGCTTATCGTTTGAGTGATTAGTGCTGTGGGTTATCCGCAAGCCAGTTCGCCATGGCGACGAATTGTTGTAGCGTCAGGTTTTCTGGACGCATACTAGGATTGATGCCTAGTTCTTCCAGTGTTTCTGTGCTTAGTAGAGATTTGTAGCAGTTGCGTACGGTTTTACGGCGTTGGTTAAAACCTTCACGACACACGCGCTCTAACAAGCGTAAATCTTTTGCTGGGTGTGGCAGCTCCTCGTAAGGCACCAAGCGTACGACCGCTGAATCTACTTTTGGTGGCGGAACGAAGGACTCTGGCGGCACTTCTAATACCGGAACCACTTTGCAGTAGTATTGCGCCATCACAGTCAGACGACCATATGCTTTGCTGCCAGGACCCGCTGCTAAACGGTTAACCACTTCTTTTTGAAGCATAAAGTGCATGTCTTGAATGTCTTTATGGAACTCAAAAAGATGGAACATCAATGGAGTAGAGATGTTGTACGGCAAGTTACCGAAGATACGTAGCTTGTTGTTCGGCTTCACTAACTGTGTGAAGTCAAAGCGCATCGCATCGCCTTCATGAATGGTCAGTTTGTCTGCCAGCTCAGGATGGTTGCGTAGACGCTCGGCTAGATCGCGGTCTAATTCAATAACCGTGAATTTGTCGACTTCACGGCCGACTGGTTCAGTAATTGCGCCTAGACCAGGACCGATCTCAACCAGATTTTGCCCTGGTCTTGGGTTAATTGCCGATACGATGCCATCAATAATGTATGGATCGTTCAGGAAGTTTTGACCAAAACGTTTACGCGCTTTGTGTCCTAAATGGACATCATTTCTCATTGTTTCTTCTCTACCAATTCTATCGCATGCGTGAGCGCTGTTCGGAAGCTCCCTGTATCCGCTTGACCTGTCCCTGCCAGTTCTAATGCAGTACCGTGATCTACCGAGGTTCTTATAAAAGGTAGACCAAGAGTAATGTTTACTGAACGACCAAAGCCTTGGTATTTTAATACCGGCAATACTTGGTCGTGGTACATGCCTAAAACAGCATCAGCATCGTTTAAATACTTTTCATTGAAAATGGTATCTGCCGGTAGTGGACCGATCAGATTGATGCCTTTTTCTTGTCGAATCTTTTCCAATGTCGGAGTGATGGTCTCGATTTCTTCACGACCTAAACAGCCATCTTCTCCCGCATGTGGATTTAGCCCGCAAACATAGATGTTTGGTCGTGAGATGGCAAATTTTTCGACAAGGTCGTTATTAAGAATATCGATGACTTTCTCTAATCGCTCTTGTGTGACGGCTTTGGACACGTACGCCAAAGGAATATGCGTAGTGACAAGCGCGACGCGCAATCCTTCGGTCGCCAACATCATCACGACCAAGGGGGTGTTGGACTTCTCTGCGAAGAACTCAGTATGGCCACTAAAGGCAACACCAGAGCGATTGATCACCCCTTTATGTACAGGACCGGTGACAATAGCATCAAATTCATCATTCATACAGCCCAAAGCGGCTCTTTCTAGCGTTTTTAATACGTAATGGCCGTTGGCTTCATTGAGTTGACCTGAAACGACGTTTTCCGACATTTCGATATGGTCAACGATGAGCGTCCCCGCTTTTTGTGCTTTAGGGGCTTCTTCTGGATGGTAATCATATAGTTGGACATCAATGCCAAGCAGATTAGCACGTTCCATCAACATGTTTTTATCGGCACAGACGACAATTTGGTGTGCCCAGTCTTCCTTAGACAGGGCAAGCACTAAGTCTGGGCCGATGCCCGCAGGTTCCCCTGCGGTTACGACGATTCTGCGAATCGGATTAGTTGTCATCATTGTCATCCACGATTTCAACAAACGCACTTGCGCGTAGCTCTTGCATCCATGCGCCTGCTTCTTCATTAAATTTACGGTTAAATAGAATACGGTAAGCTTTGTTCTTCATCGCTGAGTCAGTTCGGTCAACTTGACGGCGATCTAGGACTTCAACAATGTGCCAACCGTGCACGGTTTTGAATGGTTCACTGATAGAGCCAACAGGTAGCGTTTCTACTTGGTGTTTGAACTCAGGCACATACAGGTCGGGCGTTTGATAGCCAAGTTCGCCATCTTGTGCTGCAGAGCCTGGATCCTGGCTGTATTGTGTTGCGAGTTGAGCAAATGTGGCTTCACCAGCTTTAATACGGCGAATAAATTCATTCAACTGTTTTTTCACGCCCTCATCACTTAGGATAACGGTTGGTTTGATCAGAATGTGGCGTGCATTGACTTCCGTTACTGCAACCGTCTCTAGGCCTTTTACATCCTCAATTTTAAGAATGTGGAAGCCTACACCACTGCGAAATGGACCAATAATGCTGCCCTTATTCTGCATTTTGATTTGATCGGCAAAGATGGTTGGCATTTCTTCTTTACGCATCCAACCCCAATCACCACCTTGAAGTGCTTTTGGCCCCTTAGAGTAGGCATAAGCCATTTCAGCGAAATCAGCGCCTTGGTTTAAATTTTTAACCAGTGCTTTTGCTTCCGTTTCGACTGCGGATTTATCTTGATCATCAGAGAATCTTAGCTGGATGTGGCCAATTTTGTACTGAACGGTAGCGTTGGTCTGTTGTGCAAGTTGATCCGCTAGGGTATCGACTTCCGCTGGAAGTATGTTAATGCGACGGCGAACCAGTGCATTGCGAGCTTCTGATGCCGCAAGTTCTTTGCGAATTTGTTCACGGAATTCAGGGTAGCTTAGGCCCTCTGTTCGAACTGATGCAACGAGCTGTTCTACGCTCTGGTTATTGTTACTGGCAATTTCTGCAATCGCTTGGTTTAGGCGGTTATCATCAATACGCACACCGATACGTTCTGCTTCTTGGCCTTGCAGCGTATCCATGATCAGTTTCTCAACCACTTGGTCTTTTAGGACGCTTGCTGAAGGTAGGCTTTTTCCACTTTGGCGCGCATTGGCTTGCAGCGTTTTTAGTGCCGTATCGATGTCACTTTGTAAGATCACACCATCATTAACAATGACTGAAACCTTATCAAGCTCGACTGGTGCTGCTGTTGCACCGCAAGAAAGTAGGGTAGTGAATAGGATTGATTTCCAAATTTTCATTTAAAATTCCGTCAGTATTTTAGATTAAGCGCCTTGGTTTATTTTTAAGACGCTTAAATCGATTAATTGTTCAGATCGAATGGGCGACCGTACTTGATCGCATTATCAGAGCCATCAAGCTCTTTTGCTGCCGTTGTTGCGCGTTGATTGGTTGAAAAGCCTTGAATACCGAAATTCACACTGATGTTGTTCTCGTATTCTGGAGAAGCGCCATCGGCACCAATAATGGCATTATCCCAACCGAGTAGTTGGTTAGAGTACGTAAAGCCAATGTACCAACAATCAGATTGATAGCGTAGGCTAGCAAGCCATTCCAATGAATTACTTTCATTGAGGTCATAGTAATATTGACCGCTCGTTGACCAATTTCTATCTATGTCATAGGCAGCGACTAAGCCCGCTTGGGAAATGCCTTCTCTGGTGATTAAGTCCAAGTTTTTTAAGTCGATAGAACTTTTAATGTAATCGAGAGTAACGTATCGATAGTTGGCTTGAATAAAGCCACCTGCGAACTGGTATTCCAACGTGCTGTTAGCCAACTGCATTGAGTTCAAGTCAATATCGTACTGAATGCCACCGTGGTAAAACAGGTAATCGTTATAGTTAAAATCAGTCTCAATTGCCCAAGATGAATAGTTGGTTGCCGAGGTACTCGATTCATTATTCTGATTTTTCTCATTGAATTTTGCATCAGTATTAAAATAATAAATCTGACCAAATGAGATATTCAGACGCTCTTTGTAATCGTCATCGAAGAAACGTGTACTTGCCCCGTAGCTTAGCTGATTTGCCGCTGCGATAAAATCGACACCACTGTACCGGCGGCTGCGGAACAAACCGTAATAATCCATTTGTAGTCGTGTTGTGTCGTAATCGTAGATGTTATTTTGGTCTTCTTTCGGCACATACAAGTACTGCAGTTGTGGCTCTAAGGTTTGGGTATAGCCTTTAATCCAGCTGGTATCTCTTTCTAAATATATCTGAGTATGAGAGCGAAACTCTGGAATCACACTAGAGACGTTTTTATCCAATCTTCTTTTTAACGTCTCGTCGGTTAATGCATCGATATCTTGATTGTAATATCTTGATAGTAATCGAGCTTCTGTCGTCCAGGTAGCCCAGGCCGTAGAAAGTGGGATGGTCAAACCGGGGGCAACAAATATACGAGTAGCGTCGGGTTTAGTGGTATCGTCACTACTAAATTGGCTTACTTGGCTTTTAACATCAAAGTTGACGTAATTCCCCCACAGCGGTGTGTAATAATTTAAATCGAGTTGAGGCATCAAGCGGTAAGGCTTGTTTTGGTCTTCTAGAAGGATTTGGAAGTCACGAGCGGTCAGCGAGACATCCCAAAAATCAGTGCGATATTTTACCTGACCTTCTTGAATTAACTGCCCATCTTCACGGTTACCGAGATCAGAGCTTAAATCACGGAAGTAATCAATATCACTCACCTTTGAGTAATCGGCTTTGACCACCCAATGTTTATTGATGATGCCATCGTGCTTAAACTGATATCCCCAGCGAGATTTGTCTTGGTATTTTTTATCACGGTTCATGTACTCGGTTTTGATTTCACCCCGACCCCAACCGTCAGTGAGGTAGCGAAAATCGGTATCGAGCTTAGTGCCACGCTGTTGCATGTATAACGTGGTCAACGTCATGTCATATTGAGGGGCGATATTCCAATAAAACGGTACTTCGACTTCTAGGCCGTCACTTGAACCATAGGACAAGGACGGAAATAGGAAGCCCGTTTTACGTGTGTCACCAATCGGCATCGTCAAATATGGCACATAGAAGACTGGCACATCTAACACCTCGAAGCGAGGATGGTGCAATGTCGCCATTTCTTCGTCCTGATCAACGTCAATGCCCGACGCGACCAAACGCCATGAATTGTCTCCTTGTGGACAAGAGGTAATTGAGCCATCTTCTAACTCATAAACCGACTGACCTGTGCGAGCTATGTATGCAGCGGTGCCTCGACCTTGCTGACAAAGAAATTGATAATCGGTGTTTTCAAGGGAGAAGGTGTCTTGATTGATATCGTTGGTCACGCGATCAGAGCGTGCTTTTACCTGACCGTCGTTAAAGGTCACATTGCCTTCAGCGACCACCACGTTGTCCTGCTGATGAAGTGTGACGTTATCTGCGGTGATTTTTTTCTGACCTTGCGTGACTTCTACGTTACCTGAATACTGAGCTTTGTCACCGTTAATCACTTGCAGGTGGTCTGCCTGAACAACAACAGGCTCATTGAGTGCGTCTTCCTCACCACTTGGCTCAACCAAACATTGATCTGTGGTGGGCATTTCCTGCACACTATCTTGTATATTCACTTCAGCTTGAATTGTGGGTACAAACAAGGCGGTGCTGATAGAGGCTGCTAAACATGTGCGGGAGAAATGTTGCATTGAATTGAACTTTCCTGTGTCACTAATACTCGTGGCTATAGGGCTGGTTGTCCCCTTGCTATATAACCAAATGAATCAACTATCGTTGGCATTTATCCCAGTGTGTGGGTTCACTGTGGCATAATGTCGTTAAAGATAGCTGCAAAAGGTGAGCAGGCGAAAAAGCCTGACCTAAATAAAACTAATTCCATTATCATAAAGGAAATCGCTGCGTCCGGCACTATAAGACCGCTGTCGTCGATAAAAATTCATTGATAGAGAACACATAATGCATATTTTTGGCAAAATATTGGGTGCCTTCTTTGGCTTATTGCTTGGTGGCCCGTTTGGTTTATTGCTTGGTTTATTCATTGGTCACCAATTTGATAAAGCACGTCGACTGAGCAAAGCGGGATTTTCGACGGGAGGGTTTGGTAAAAGCCCAAGCCAGGCGCAGCGACAAGAAGAGTTTTTTAAAGCGGCTTTTGCCGTTATGGGGCATCTTGCTAAAGCCAAGGGGCAAGTGACAAAAGAAGAGATTCAGCTGGCTTCTGCGATGATGGATCGCATGAGTTTGCATGGTGAACAACGCCGAGCGGCGCAAGAGGCGTTTCGTGAAGGTAAAGAGAGCGACTTTCCACTTGAGGATGTGTTGGTTCGGGTGAAGATCTCCTCTTCTGGCCGTTTTGATCTGCTGCAATTCTTCCTTGAGTTACAGATCTCGGCTGCGTTTGCTGATGGTGAAATACACCCAAGTGAACGCAATGTGCTGCACAAGATCGCGCGCGGGTTAGGGTTCTCTTCTGAACAGCTTGAGCGTCGTCTGCATATGCAAGAGGCGGCATTTCGTTTCCAAAGCCAGGGCGGCTTTCATGGACAGCATCAAGGTCAGTACCAGTCATCGGATTGGCAACAAGCCTCCCAGGCTGAGAAGTTGGCAGATGCCTATGAGATTTTGGATGTGGCTTCGGATGCGGACAGCAAGACGGTGAAGCGCGCTTACCGTAAGTTGATGAACGAGCATCACCCAGATAAGTTGATGGCCAAAGGTTTGCCGCCAGAGATGATGAACGTTGCGAAAGAAAAATCGCAAGAAATTCAAAATGCTTACGATTTAATTAAGAAAGTCAAAGGCTTTAAGTAGCCGGACGTTTTCTATCAAATATTGGATTCTAAAAAGGGCACTCAGTGCCCTTTTTAGTTTCTGGCTTGCTAGTGTCTTTAGGTTTTAGGTTATGGCGGTCCAAAAGCTCGTTGAACTCAAGCGAGCCGTTCAGTCGGCTTCGTTTAAGTCCCAATTGTATTCGTATTCCACTTTCCCAGAGAAGCTTTTGTACTGTGGTGCATACTGAACGATATGGCGGAATACTTGTTTTTTACCTCCAAAATCATCGGCAAACCAATCATAAAGTGAAGACAGTTGGGCGGTGTTACCTTGAACAGAGACGCCTTTTCTGCTGTTGATAAATGCTTTTGCTGCGCTATTGAGTAGCGCTTGTGTGTTGTCTGCGGTAAATGCTTGTGTTTGCAGATTTGGGCAGCCTAAACTTGCGCAGTTCACGGCGTAGTGGGTTCTTGAATCATTCCAAATTGGCCGCAAAATGCGATGCTCAATGTCGTTCAAAGTCAGAACTTTGCCGTTAATCACCACGACATCATCCCCCCAAGGTCCAAAGCTAAATAGCCCACCAAGCTTAGTAATCGATTTGACTGGGTAGTTGTCTAGAATTAGCTGTACCGTGATGGCATTGTAGAGATTTACCCAATACGCGTATTGCTCTGCTTGGTTGTATTGTAAAGGATTGAGATTTGCTAAGCGCTGGATGTAATGCTTTAACTTAGCTTTGTCAGCGGAAGAGACTTTGCTGTAGCGAAACAAAGTGTTCTCGCCTTGCTTAACTAAATAAGTATCGAGTAATTGCTGCCACTCTTGATGAGAAATCTGGGCTTGGTTCGCTTGATTCGATTGCTGCCAATACGGCCACAAATCCGATTTTGGCGCGGAAAATGTCGAGAAAGAAACGAGAGCACACATTAGTAACAACAGACGTGTCATAGGGAGTCCTTTGGGTTAAACCTTGTTGATAGTGTAGACCTGTATACGGACAGAGTTCTTTCGTGAGGCTATGAAAATAAGAGAAAAAAGGCTGGCAAGCGCCAACCTTTTAGTTTGTGTCGATTGAGATGTGAGTTAGCGCAGAAAGCTTGGGATTTTCGCCTCGTACTCGGCAATCTTATCTTCATGCTGTAGGGTAAGACCAATGTTGTCTAAGCCATTAAGTAAGCAGTGACGACGGAACTCATCGATTTCGAAGTTATACTCTTTGCCGTCGGCTCGGACTTTTAGTGCATCTAAATCTACTTCAATTTCTGCACCGATGTTGGCTTCAACAAATTGGAAAATCTCATCCACTTCTTGCTCGGTTAGACGCACAGGCACCATTTGGTTGTTGATCGAGTTGCCATAGAAAATATCAGCAAAACTAGGGGCGATCATTGCTTTGATGCCGTAGTCCGCTAGGGCCCAAGGTGCGTGTTCACGTGATGATCCGCAGCCAAAGTTTTCACGTGCGAGCAAGATAGATGCGCCTTGGTAGCGTGGTGCATTCATCACGAATTCTGGGTTTGGTTGCTCACCAGCGTCATCGAGGAAACGCCAGTCATGGAACAAGTGTTTTCCAAATCCAAGGCGTGAAACCTTTTGTAGAAATTGTTTTGGAATGATGGCATCAGTATCGACGTTGGCGGCATCTAGAGGTACAACCAACCCAGTGTGTTGCTTAAAACCTGACATGATGGTTCTCCTCTAGTCCTGTTTATCAAAAAAAGTTAATTCACGAATATCAACAAAGTGACCAGCAATTGCTGCTGCCGCTGCCATTGCAGGGCTAACCAAGTGGGTTCGACCATCACGGCCTTGGCGACCTTCAAAGTTACGGTTTGATGTGGATGCGCAGCGCTCATGGGGACCCAAACGGTCGTTGTTCATTGCTAAACACATTGAACAGCCAGGTAGGCGCCACTCAAAGCCCGCTTCTTTAAAGATTATATCTAGGCCTTCTGCTTCCGCTTGCGCTTTTACTTGCTCAGAACCAGGAACGATAAGCGCTTGAACGTGAGACGCTACTTTGCGACCTTTCGCTACTTCAGCGGCTGCGCGCATGTCTTCGATACGTGAGTTGGTACAAGAGCCAACGAAGACTTTATCGACATTGTAATCAGACAGTGCCTTGCCAGCTTCTAGGCCCATGTAAGCCAGTGCTTTCTCTGCCGAGGCTTTCTCTACTGGGTCGGTGAAGCTTTCTGGTGCTGGGATGGCTTGGTCTACAGCGATAACTTGGCCAGGGTTGGTGCCCCAAGTCACTTGTGGCTTGATATCTGCTGCATTTAGGGTAACTACCGCATCAAATTGAGCATTATCGTCAGTTTTTAGTGTCTTCCAGTATTCGACTGCGGCATTAAAGTCGGCACCTTGAGGTGAGAATTTGCGGCCTTTAATGTATTCGAATGTGGTGTCATCTGGCGCAATCAAACCAGCTTTAGCACCTAGCTCAATCGCCATGTTACATACGGTCATGCGGCCTTCCATTGAAAGGTCAGTGATCGCTTCACCGCAGAATTCAACCACGTAGCCTGTACCGCCAGCAGCTGTGGTTTTACCGATGATCGCTAGCACGATATCTTTAGCGGTGATGCCTGGAGCCACTTTGCCTTTCACTTCGATCTTCATCGTCTTAGCGCGCGCTTGTTTTAGCGTTTGAGTTGCCAATACGTGCTCCACTTCTGAAGTGCCGATACCAAAGGCTAGCGAGCCAAACGCGCCGTGAGTTGCGGTATGCGAGTCGCCACAAACAATGGTCATGCCCGGTAGGGTAATGCCAAGTTCAGGGCCCATTACGTGCACGATGCCTTGATATTTGTGGTTGATGTCGTACAAGGTGATGCCGAATTCTTCACAGTTTTTCGATAGCGTTTCCATTTGGATGCGCGCCATCTCACCAGAGGCATTGATGTCTTTCGTGGTCGTCGATACGTTGTGGTCCATCGTGGCGAAGGTTTTGCTCACTTGGCGAACTTTACGACCTTTTTCGCGCAAACCATCAAACGCCTGTGGAGACGTCACTTCGTGCACTAAGTGGCGGTCGATGTACAAGATAGGGGTTTCCCCTTCAGCTGCGACGGCAACATGTGCGTCGTAGACTTTTTCGTATAGTGTTTTGCCCATTGTCACAATCCTGTGTGAGGCTCCCGATAATGGCTCATCAGGAGCAAGTAATTATTATGAATTTGGTCTGTATTAAGAGTTCAAGATGTACTCTGCGATCTTGTCACCCATCTCTGAGGTCGAAAGTGCAGGATTGTTTCCGGCAAGATCACCGGTTAATTGGCCTGCTGACAGGGCTTTTGATACCGCAGTTTCAATATCTTGCGCCGCCGCCTCTTCCCCTAGGCTGTAACGCAGCATTAGCGCGGCCGAGAGAATTTGCGCCACTGGGTTTGCCATGTTTTTACCAGCGATGTCTGGTGCGCTGCCACCAGCAGGTTCGTATAGGCCGAACTTGCTTTCGTTAAGACTCGCAGACGGTAGCATGCCCATGGAACCGGTGATCATGGCACACTCATCAGAGATGATGTCACCGAAGATGTTTGAACACAGCATTACGTCAAACTGTGCCGGGTCTTTGATTAGCTGCATGGTTGCGTTATCAATGTACATGTGTGATAGCTCTACATCTGGGTAGTCTTTTGCGATTTCTTCGACCACTTCACGCCATAGGATAGAGCTTTGTAGGACGTTCGCTTTGTCGATTGAGCAAACTTTCTTGCGACGTAGACGCGCAGACTCAAAGGCAATTTTTGCAATACGTTCGATCTCAAAGCGGTGGTAAACCTCAGTATCGAAGGCTTTCTCTGTTGGACCTTCACCTTCGCGGCCTTTTGGTTGACCGAAGTAGATGCCACCTGTTAACTCACGAACTACCACGATGTCAAAGCCGCGATCTGAGATGTCTGCACGTAGTGGTGAGAAGGCTTCAAGGCCTGAGTGAATTTGTGCTGGGCGTAGGTTACAGAACAGTTGGAAGTGTTTACGTAGTGGCAGTAGGGCGCCACGTTCAGGTTGGTCATTTGGTGGCAAGTGTTCCCACTTAGGACCGCCAACTGAACCGAATAGGACTGCATCAGACTCTTCACACGCTTTCACTGTACTTTCTGGAAGTGGACAGCCGTGATTATCGATCGCGATACCACCTACATCATGCTCGTCACGCTCAAAGGCAATGCCGTGTTTCTTTTCGATTGCATCCAACACTTTATGTGCTTGCGCCATCACTTCTGGGCCGATGCCGTCGCCTGGTAAAACGGCAATTTTGTATGATTTGTCTGTCATGTTAATCCTTTAATTTTTATTAGCTTACTTGGCTTTTTGAAAGCGAAATAGGTGGGCATTGAGCTGCGGGGCCCAAGCGTCGATTAAACGGTGGCAAATTTCTTTTGTTTCATTTCTTCAATCTTGTCTGCACGGTGAATGCTATTGATGACGTGCAGCAATGCTTGGCCCGATGCTTCTACGATGTCAGTGGACACGCCGGTTCCGTGGTATTTACGCCCTTTGTAGTTGGCGATGATGTCTGCTTGACCAAGACCATCTTCACCTTCACCTTTTGCGGTTAGGTCAAATTTGTCTAGCACGATGTCATAACCTGTCACGCGGTAAATACATTGGTATAACGCATCAACTGGACCATTACCGACGGCGGCTTCACACATTTCTTCATCGCCGCATTGTATCTTGATGCTGGTGGTTGCCATTACGCTGCCAGATTGCACGCTCAGGTAACTCAATTTGTAGAAATCGTCCTCCTCGCGCAAATTGGAGAAGTGCATCAGTGCTTCTAGGTCGTAATCGAACACTTGGCCTTTGCGGTCTGCTAGTTTCAAAAAGTCTTCGTACAATGCGTCTAGGTTGTACTCTTCCTCTTTGTAGCCCATCGTATCCATATGGCTCTTCACGGCGGCACGGCCACTGCGGCTGGTTAGGTTAAGTGCTTGGTTTTTAAGGCCTATCGACTCTGGTGTCATGATTTCGTAGGTGTTCTTGTTCTTTAGCATGCCATCTTGGTGGATGCCCGAAGAGTGGCTGAATGCGTTCGCACCCACGATCGCTTTGTTGCTTTGGATTGGCATGTTACATAGTTGGCTCACTAGCTTACTGGTACGGTGAATTTCATCGTGCTTGATTCCAGTATGAACGCCTAAGAACTCTTGACGCGTTTTGATGATCATCGCGATCTCTTCCAGAGAGCAGTTGCCTGCACGCTCACCAATGCCGTTGATGGTGCCTTCTACCTGACGTGCACCTGCTTGTACAGCGGCGATAGAATTGGCAACAGACATACCTAAATCATCGTGACAGTGAACCGAGATGATGGCTTTGTCGATATTTGGGACGCGATTAAATAGCGTTTGAATGATGCCGCCAAACTCACTCGGTACGGTGTAGCCAACGGTATCAGGAATGTTGATGGTGCTTGCGCCTGCGTCGATAGCCGCTTCGACCATGCGACATAGGTTGTCGATTGGGGTGCGACCTGCGTCTTCACAAGAAAACTCCACGTCATCGGTATAGTTACGTGCGTGTTTTACGGCTTTCACGCCCATTTCTACCACATCGTCGTAGCTGCGGCGTAGCTTGTCTTGAACGTGAACGGTTGAAGTCGAGATGAAAGTGTGAATCCGGAACGCGTCAGCCACTTTTAGTGCTTGCGCAGCGGCATCGATGTCTTTTGCAACGGCACGAGAAAGTGCGCAGACTCGACTGTTCTTGATGTGCCTTGCAATGGTTTGTACCGATTCGAAATCTCCTGGAGAAGAGACTGGGAAGCCCGCTTCGATAACATCAACGCCGAGCCTTTCAAGCGCATAGGCAATCTGCAGTTTTTCTTTAACCGTTAAGCTTGCTGACAACGCTTGTTCGCCATCACGCAGTGTGGTGTCGAATATAATGACCTGATCGTTCATGTTTGCTTCCTTCATGATTTCTGCATTTTTGTGCAGGTTAATCGTTTACTTCCGGTATTTAGATATAAAAAAACCCGCATTTGCATGCGGGTTTCTAAGAACTTGGTGTGGTTATTTCTCTTCCACAACCTACCCGCGCGAATTGGTCACGATCAGGAGGAGGTTAAGCAGGATAGAAAAATGTGCTGACATAGTTGTTAAGCATTCCACAATATTAAGTTAACAAATTAGTACCGCACTCAATGGGGTACGTCAACCCTAAAGTCGATTTTTTGTTCATATCCGATGAGTCGATGCGTTTTTGGGCAGTGCTTTGTATTTGGGGGCTGTTGGTTATGGTTTCATATTGTGGGTAATGATTGTGTCAAAAGTGGGACTGTTTGCATGGCGTTGCTGTAGTAATGCGAGGCAAATATCGCTAATTTTAAGTGTTATCATAAATTTACTATTTGTAACTTTTTCAATTGGTTAACTTTTGCTTTTCTTTTCGATGGAGATCGAGTTATTCGCTTATTGAATGTCTATTAATGGCCATCCACTTCCAGAGATGGATGAGTGGCGAAGGCAGCTAGATAGCTACGACAATAAAGGATTGATTTGGCGTCAACGTTTGGATCAACGCTGGGACTTTGAAGATTGGCAAAGGGATGACTTATCTCTGTCATATCCGGAGGAGTATGCTTGCACTTTGACCCACTTAAAGCGGCGACCAAATTTAGGTTGCCGCTTTTTTGAGGAGAGGTCTTATCAGGATTTGCTCTTTATCGCAAAAGTGGTGAAAAGTTGCTCACTTCTGTGGCATTGGTAGATATAGTGTGGTGACTGATCTGTGAAACCGTGAAAGGAGTCATGTGTTGAAAAGAGGATATATTCATTCAGCCGTGTATTTGGCGTGTTTGATGTTGTCGGGGTGCCAACTTTTAGTTCCTCATTCTCAAGTGGATGCAGTCACTCCGATGGCTGCGAAGAATCACGTACAAAGTGTGCAGTTGATCGATCAGCAAATGGATCGCTACTTGAACCAAGATGGCAGGGAGTTATTCTTGAGCCAAGTTATGGTCGCGTTGGAATCAGACAGTCGCACTAAGTTTAAAGGTAAAGATCCTGAGACCTTTTCTTGGTGGAAGATTCGTGTCAAACCCAAACAATGGAGAAGTGCGGAAATCACTAGCCTTGTGGACGTTGGTGTCGATATCTCTCATTCATTTGAGTTTATGGATGTCACTTACCGCTCAAAAACAACGCTTAATTTTCTTGCCAAGCCAAGTTTAACAGCACAAGTGCTTGGAACCCTGAGCAAAGATGAAGCGTTTAATGTTATTGCGAAGGTTGAAGGTGAACCTTGGTTATTGGCAGAGCAAAATGGGGCGATTAAAGGTTATGTTCATGAAGAATACGTACGTAGCCATGTCGTCAACCGAGATATTCTTTCGATTAAGCCTAACCCATTATTGGCCAGTAGTGCGAAAAGCATGGACACCCAAACGGTGAATGAAATTTTCGGTCGCTATACATGTCGTGATTTAAGTTATGAATTAACCAAAGATGATGATATTGCCACGGCTTCGTTTAGAGCCTGCCGCAAGCAGAGAAAAATCTGGTATATCGATGTTCCGATGATAGGTACGAATCAACCTTAGCATTATGGCTTCCCCCCTTTGCCCCTGATGCATCATGTCAACGGGGCAATTTCTACCTTTGCTTAACTCATATCCTCCATATTCTTTCACTCATTATTCTTGATGGTATCCCGTTATCCATTCACCACGTTACCGTTATGCCGTTGCTTTGGCTCGCATACTTCGTGAATGATTTTTAATTCAGCACCACGGGTTCTTCAAATCGTTGCTTCGCTAGCAAACCAAGTCAATCTGGTTAAATCAAGCATCTCGAGGTGACTTGAGTAAATGTGAGCGATAAAGGCAATGACACTGCTAATATCCGCAAAATAGTAGTGATGCTCGCTGATATATTTTGGCTTAAGAAGAGTAAGGCTGAGCGTGTCAGATATTCTAATATGGCCAAATTGAGTCTGAGTTATTCATCGTGACCCTTGGTTTTGGTTTGGAATGATAGCTCTAATGAATGGGTTGGCGGAGGGTTAATGCAACTCATTGGTATGCTAAATGTATTATCAGAAATGCCTAAAATGACGTTTTATAGTTTTTTATGTTTTTACTAAGGGTTTGATTTTAGTTAATTAAATACCTAACTTGCTAAAATTTAGTGATTAAATCTCAATCTAGTTGCGAAACCTTGACTGATTCGTTGATAGTACGGTTCAAGTCGGAAGTATCCGAAATATAAATATAATGAAAATTGGGTTTTCTATTTCTCACTAATGAGTGAATTCTCGCGGCCGTAATTGGCGTGAGAAAACGTTCTATTCGTTATGAACTCATTGAACCAAATTGATGATTACAAAAGAGGCGCACTCCATGTTAGAAAAAAAAGACGCGATGAGCGCAATTGCTAGCTACCGTATGGAAAGCACATTGCGTGGTGTTGATTTAAACTTACTGACCGTATTTGATGCTGTGATGCAAGAACAAAATATCACTCGTGCAGCACACAACCTCGGCATGTCACAACCTGCAGTAAGTAACGCGGTTGCGCGTCTAAAGGTCATGTTCAATGATGAGCTATTCATGCGTCAGGGGCGTGGTATCCAACCCACTCAACGAGCGCGCCAATTGTTTGGTCCGGTTCGTCAAGCGCTGCAATTGATCCGCAATGAGCTGCCAAGTTCAGTATTCCAAGCAGAATCATCAACTCGTCTATTTAAACTGGCGATTTGTAGCCCATGTGATATGCGCTTCGCACCAAAGATCATGGAGAACGTCCATGAGCAAGCACCAAACGTTCAACTTCACTTAGACGCGGAATTTGACCGTCTTTTGTCTGAGCGTATGCGCTATCAAGAAATCGACTTCGTTATCGATTATGCCCGCTTTGATGATCAAGGTTTCTCCAGTACAGAAATCTTTAAAGATGAATTGGTTGTGATTGCTTCTAAAACCCATTCTCGCATTCAAGCAGGGGTATCTGCAGAGCAGTTAATTAATGAGAAGCACGCGAAACTATCACGCGTACACGGCCAGCGTAGCTTTTCAGAGCAAGCGTACCGTGAGTTGGATTGCCAAGCTGCGTATGAAGGTTCAAGCCTAAGTAATCTACTTTACGTCGTAAGCCAGTCTGAGCTGGTGACCATTGCACCTCGTTGGATGGCAGAAAATACAATTAACAGCGACCAACTCCAAATCTTAGACTTCCCATTTGAAAACAAAGAAATCAGTGGCTACCTAAGCTGGCATGAATCGAGTGAGAAAGACAAAGGTCATATCTGGCTTCGTGATCTACTCATGATCACGTGTGGTGAAGTCGTCGCATTGAAATAAGTTTTATCATCGTCTGAACAACTGGTCAGATTGGATTTGTAATCATCAATTTTTACAATTCCTTGGCCCCGAGAGATGCCAGTCTTTAGGGGTCTTTTTATTTTGTCTAATTAGTATGCGAAACAGCAGCTTAAGTTGTTCAAATTTTCGGCCGTTTAGGGCGTGCTAAACTCTTATTAGTGATAGTCGTCTCTTAATAATAATAAGTTTGATAATGGTCAGTTGCGTTTTTAAGCTCCGAGGTTACACTTGTGCGCTCAATTAGCTTACAACTGTAAGCCAAAAGGTAATGTAAAGAAATGGCCAAGTTAGATTTTCATATTGTTAAACGTATTCGTGAACAAATTGCGAAAGGTAGTACTCGAGTTGCACTCAAACATAAAGTGGGTGACACATGGGAAGGTATTACTTGGGAGCAATTTGGTCAGCAAGTGGATGCTTTATCGCTTGCACTTTTGGCTCAGGGATTGGGAGTCCAAGATAAGGTCGGCATTTTCTCAAACAACATGCCACAATGGACCATCGCTGATTTCGCTGCGCTGCAATTGCGCGGTGTAACAGTACCTATTTACCCAACTAATACGGCGGCACAGTCTGCATACATTATCGATAACGCTGATGTAAAAGTGCTGTTCGTTGGTGAGCAGCCACAATTTGATGCCGCCGTCAGCATCTTCGAAGAGTGTAAGCAGCTTGAGTTAATTGTCGCGATGTCTGACGACATTGAACTTGGTGAGCATAGTTTTGCTATGACTTGGAATGACTTCATCACTCAAGGCGATGAAAGCCAGCAAGCGGAGCTAGAAACTCGCTTAGACCAAGCTCGAGAAGAAGACTTACTGACGCTTATCTACACCTCTGGCACAACAGGCCAACCGAAAGGTGTGATGCTAGATTACGCTAACATCTCAGCGCAACTGGAAGGGCATGACCAACGTTTGAGCCTGACTGAAGATGATGTGTCGCTGTGTTTCTTACCGCTATCACACGTATTTGAGCGTGCGTGGACTTTCTACGTACTCTACAAGGGCGGCACAAATTGCTACCTACAAGATACCATGCAAGTGCGTGATGCATTGAGCGAAGTGCGTCCAACTGTCATGAGTGCGGTGCCTCGTTTCTACGAGAAGATCTTCTCAGCGATTCATGAAAAAGTATCACGAGCACCATTCCATCGTAAGATTATGTTCACTTGGGCGGTGAACATGGGCGCGAAGATGGCTGCGTGTCATCAAGAAAATCGTAAGCCATCGCTAGCATTGCGCAAGTCGTACGCATTGGCAGATAAACTGGTTCTGAGCAAGTTACGTGCGCTACTAGGCGGCCGTATTAACTTTATGCCATGTGGCGGTGCGAAACTGGACGAGACGATTGGTCGCTTCTTCCATGCGATTGGTATCAACGTGAAGCTTGGCTATGGTATGACAGAAACCACAGCAACGGTGTCATGTTGGGATGACCAATGTTTTGATCCTAGCTCTATCGGTATGGCAATGCCGGGGGCTCAAGTTAAGATCGGTGAGAACAACGAGATCTTAGTGCGTGGCCCAATGGTGATGCGCGGTTACTATAAGATGCCAGAAGAAACGGAGAAGACATTTGATGAACATGGCTTCTTGAAAACGGGTGATGCGGGTTATATCGACGAGAATGGTAACCTCTTCATTACTGACCGTATTAAAGAGCTGATGAAAACGTCTAACGGCAAATATATTGCGCCACAAGTGGTTGAAGGCGCGATTGGTAAAGATCACTTTATTGAGCAAATTGCGGTGATTGCAGATACTCGTAAGTTCGTATCTGCGCTGATCGTACCGTGTTTTGACTCTCTAGAAGAGTACGCTAAAGAGCTCAATATTGCTTACCATGACCGTGTAGAATTGATTAAGAACCATCAAGTGGTCGAAATGCTTGAAAAGCGCGTCAATGACCTACAAAAAGAGCTCGCTAAATTTGAACAAGTTAAGAAGTTCAAACTATTACCGAAAGCTTTCTCGATGGATGATGGTGAATTGACTCCAACACAAAAATTGCGTCGTAAGGTCATTAATGACAAATACCAAGACGAAATCGAAGAAATGTACAATGATAAGTCAGATAAAAAGTAACTTACGCTGACTTAGATTTCTGATTGATGAAATTATCCCCAGTTGCCTGATATTGTGCGGCTGGGGATTTTTTATAATGGCCTTTTCCTTTTCTTCCCATACCTTCCTGATGTAAACGCACTCAAAATAAATATTTTAGTAAAATTATCTGCTTTATTTATTTTGTTTATATCTGTATTGCTCTAAATCCATCTCTCTTTATAGCGTGCATCCCTGTCTTTATTCTGCTTTGCAGCATCTTGTTCAAAATTCGATCTCTATCGTGTTAGACCCAATGATAATAAAACGTTACATTTGTTGTGTTAACCTGTGATTTGTTATGACAAGCACAGAGCATAGCTGAAAACGTGGAAGTATTTCGATTAGGCTACGAATAAGACCTAGACTATGTAAAACCAGACCGATCCGTTGGCCTTACGGTGGGGAGACTGGTAAGGAGAGCAATTATGACAGTAATGTTGTCAGGGGCAGAGATGGTGGTGCAATCTCTGATAGAAGAGAATGTAGAACAGATCTTTGGGTATCCTGGTGGTTCTGTACTGGATATTTACGATGCATTGCATGCCAAGACTGATCAAATCAAACACGTATTAGTAAGACATGAACAAGCCGCGACTCACATGGCGGATGGTTATGCTCGAGCAACGGGTAAGCCGGGTGTGGTACTGGTATGTTCGGGACCAGGTGCGACCAATACCATCACGGGTATTGCAACTGCGTATATGGACTCGATCCCAATGATCGTCATATCAGGTAACGTGCCAAACAACCTAATTGGTAATGATGCTTTCCAAGAGTGCGACATCGTGGGTGTCTCTCGTCCGGTAGTAAAGCACAGTTTTTTAGTTAAGAAAGCTGAAGACATTCCTGAGACAATCAAAAAAGCCTTTTATATTTCGACCACTGGCCGACCAGGTCCGGTTGTGATTGATTTGCCAAAAGACATATTGAATCCTCAAATCAAGCTTCCTTACGAGTATCCTGAAAGCATCTCAATGCGCTCGTACAAACCAACCACGTCCGGTCACAAAGGACAAATCAAAAAGGCACTGAAAGCACTGCTTGAAGCCAAAAAACCAGTACTTTACGTAGGTGGCGGTGCGGTTATTTCTGGTGCGCATGAGCATATTCAAGAGTTGTCTGAACAATTGAATCTCCCCGTCGTCAGTACCTTAATGGGGTTAGGTGCCTTCCCAGGTACACACAATAACGCGTTGGGTATGCTTGGCATGCACGGTACCTACGAAGCGAATATGGCAATGCATGAAGCGGATCTGATCTTTGGCATTGGCGTACGCTTTGATGATCGTACGACCAACAACTTAGAAAAGTACTGTCCGAACGCTAAAGTGATGCACATCGATATTGATCCTTCATCTATTTCCAAGAACGTGAAAGTGGACTTACCGATCGTTGGTTCGGCCGAAAAAGTGTTGGAGACCATGGTTGGCCTGTTGAGTGAACAGGGCGATGGTAACGATGAACAAGCGCTAGCTGCGTGGTGGGAGGACATTCAAGGTTGGCAAAAACGAAATTGCCTAGCTTACGAAACCTCACCTGAGCGCATCAAACCACAACAAGTGATCGAAACATTGCACAAGCTCACTAATGGTGATGCTTATGTGGCGTCTGATGTTGGTCAGCACCAAATGTTTGCCGCGTTGTACTATCCATTCAATAAGCCACGCCGTTGGATCAACTCTGGTGGTCTAGGTACGATGGGCTTTGGCCTGCCTGCTGGTATGGGCGTTAAATTTGCCATGCCCGAAGAAGAAGTGGTGGTGGTGACTGGTGATGGCAGTATCCAGATGAACATTCAAGAACTGTCGACGGCAATGCAATACGACATTCCAGTGAAGATCATCAACTTGAACAACCGATTTTTAGGCATGGTAAAACAGTGGCAAGACATCATTTACCAAGGTCGTCACTCTAACTCATATATGAGTTCTGTTCCTGATTTTGCTGCAATTGCAGAAGCTTATGGTCACGTCGGTATTCGTATTGAGACGCCAGATCAGCTCGAAGCTGGCCTACAAAAAGCGTTAGATATGAAAGATCGCTTGGTGTTTGTTGACATCAACGTAGACGAAACCGAGCACGTATACCCAATGCAAATCAAAGGCGAGGGTATGGATAAGATGTGGCTAAGCAAAACGGAGAGAACGTAATATGAGACACATTATTTCTTTGTTAATGGAAAACCAACCAGGTGCTTTGTCTCGCGTGGTTGGCCTATTCTCCCAGCGCGGCTATAACATCGAGTCTCTAACGGTCTCTCCAACGGACGATGAAACGTTATCGCGGCTGAATATCACCACGACCTCAGATGAAATGCAGCTAGAGCAGATCCAGAAGCAATTGAATAAGCTGATAGATGTGTTGAAAGTGCAAGAGGTGACGGAATTTGATCATATTGAGCGTGAGCTTATGATGGTAAAGGTCAAAGCGAGTGGCTTTGCTCGTGCTGAAGTCAAACGCACTGCCGATATTTTCCGAGGCCAGATTGTCGATGTGACCGCTTCTCAGTATACCGTCCAACTAGCAGGGACGAGTGAGAAGCTTGATGCCTTTATTCAAGCAATCTCCGAAGTTACCGATGTGGTTGAAGTGGCGAGAAGTGGTGTGGTTGGCATTGCCCGTGGAGAGCGCTTTCTAAAGCCTTAGTGAAGTAAAATGTTATTGTAGAGAAGCCACCCTGAGAGGTGGCTTCTTTATGATCTTTGACTTTGTTAAGCAATATCGATCGCAGTCTCAATGCGCTGCATTGAATTGAGTAAGTGATTATCAAGCAGGCTTATTGCTTCTTCGCTGTTCTTTGCGAGTACCTGTTTCATGATCATCTCATGTTCCCCAATGTTGAACAGAACGTCACTTTCTGATTTCAACGTTGCCATGGCGAAGTAGTGGTAGCGCTTGATCTGATTAATTAAATCACGGAAGAACTCGAACATGTTCTTTGAATCTGTGCCTTCAAGTAGAGATATATGGAACTGAAGGTGACGCTCTTCCCACTCTTTCCAGCAGAACGTTTCATTAAAGCTCAAATGCGATAGTTTGTGATATGACGTCAGTGCATCTAATTCCCAGGCTTCATTCCCAGCTAAAATGGCCTTTTTAAGTAATACCGAAGAGACAACACGAAGGCTTTCATATAGGTCGTTTAGTTCTTCTTTACATATTGGAGCAACCCAGCAGCCTTTTTGCGGTTCAAGTTTTACGTACTTACTCCAAGAAAGTTGCACCAATGCTTCGCGAATTGGTGACGCACCGACATTGTATTTCTCTTTCAGTTCAGCAACCACAAGCTTTTGACCAGGTTTGAATTCCCCAGCTAGGATGTCCTGACAGATCAGTTTTGATACTTTGTTGGTAAGGGTGGGACGAGACACAAGCAACCTCATTGAATTTTTTATCGTGTCGATAATTAAACAGTACGTAGTTCTGTCTCATTTTATAATGCATAGTACTGATTATGAGGGCAAGGTAATATAAAAAAAAAGAGGGCCGAAGCCCTCTCTTTATTTAACTAATGATCAAATCATTCAGTCTTATAGAACGTGTACAGACGCCGTGTTCGTTGTGCCTGAAGCTACTAGAGCACCAGAAACCATAACGACGATATCGCCTTTGTTGCCTAGACCAGATTCTAGTGCTAGCTCTTTACCCGCTACGTAGAATGCGTCAGTGCTATCGATAGAATCAACAACTACTGGTGTAACACCTTTAGTAAGAACTAGCTGTGCAGCCGTTTTAGTGTTAGTTGTTAGTGCTAGGATATTTGCAGTTGGGAAGTACTTACGTACTGAACGTGCAGATTTACCACCTTCCGTTGCAACAACGATTAGTGGAGCAGCCAGTTTCTCAGCTGTGTCTACCGCACCTTTACATACTGCTTCAGTGATACGTAGACGTGGGCTATCTAGACGAGAGCCAAGCTCAGCTTTTAGTACAGAGTCTGTACGTTTAGCGATTTGAGCCATGATTGTTACTGCTTCTACAGGGTACTTACCTTTCGCCGTTTCACCAGAAAGCATTACCGCGTCAGTACCGTCCATTACTGCGTTCGCTACGTCGCCAGCTTCCGCACGTGTTGGGCGTGGGTTGTTGATCATAGAATCAAGCATTTGAGTTGCAGTGATAACCATCTTACGAGCACGGTTACACTTCTCGATCATCATTTTCTGAGCGAAGATTACTTCTTCAGCTGGGATTTCAACACCTAGGTCGCCACGAGCAACCATGATGCCGTCAGAAAGCTCTAGGATCTCGTCGAAGTTATCAACACCTTCTTGGTTTTCGATCTTAGAGATGATGTGGATGTTCTCACCGCCGTTTGCAGCAAGTACTTCGCGGATTTCTTGAACGTCAGATGCTTTACGGATGAAAGAAGCAGCTACGAAATCAACGCCTTGCTCACAACCGAATTTAAGGTCGTTCTTATCTTTTTCAGATAGAGCAGGTAGGTTTACAGAAACGCCTGGTAGGTTAACACCTTTGTTTTCGCCTAGAGCACCGTTGTTAAGTACTTTACATTTAACTTCAGTTTCAGTTGTAGAGATAACTTCCATCTCGATTAGACCATCGTCTACTAGGATAGTGTTACCTGTGTTTAGGTCGTTAGCAAAACCAGCGTAAGTTACTGCAACTTTGTCTTTGTTACCTACAACTGAAATATCAGTTGTGAAAGTGAATTCTTGACCAGCTACTAGATCAACGTCGTTGCCGTCTTCTAGTTTGATAGTACGGATTTCTGGACCTTTAGTATCTAGAAGGATAGCTAGCTGTTTGCCTGTGTTCTTCATTACTTCACGGAAGTTCGCGATACGAGTGCCGTGCTCTGCGTAGTCACCGTGAGAGAAGTTAAGGCGCATAACATTCATGCCTGAGTTTACTAGTTCAGTTAGCTTCTCTACAGATTCGGTTTTAGGGCCAATCGTACATACGATTTTGGTCTTTTTCATGGAAGATACTCTCCGGTAAGTATAGTTACAATTTGAAAGTCGGTTATTTACTCTGAAGTTAGGGCGCACTTGATGACATTTAGTGCCTGCCATCTACCGATTTTCCGCCACATTATTGGAACTTCAGGTTCTGAAAGTCTTTCACCAAGTTTAGTCATTTTATGACTAAAAGTTCGGCGTTTTTGGTTACCTTTTTGTGACTAATACCGCTTTATATGCAGAAAGTTGCAAAAAAATAACCGTCATTTCTGTAATTTTTTTTCTTTTCGGTGGCGAATTCTACCACTGAATGAATCCAATATCACTGTTTAAGAATTGTCTTAGAACAAGGTTTCATCGAGAAATATTAATTTTTTGGATCGAAATAAATAGACTAAAAAATTTCGATTTGACTATAATAAGTTTCAAGTCGAAACTTTTAAGTAAAACGTAAATGTCGAAACGAAACACTCAATTAAGAAGGCATGCCATTTCTAACTTGGTAAATGAGCTTGGGGAAGTCAGTGTTGATGAACTAGCACAAAAGTTTGAAACCTCAGAAGTCACGATTAGAAAGGACTTAGCGTCTTTAGAGAAAAATGGACAACTTTTGCGCCGTTATGGTGGCGCTATCGCCATTCCAACAGAAGTGATTCATGAAGAAATGAGCCCTAATGTTTCGATTCGAAAGTTAAGTCTAGCAAAAGCAGCCGCAGCACTGATTCGCGACCATAACCGAATTGTCATCGACAGTGGTAGCACGACGGCCGCGCTGATCCAGCAATTGAATGACAAACGTGGTCTAGTGGTGATGACGAATTCTCTGCATGTGGCGAACGCGCTCAATGAATTAGAGAGTGAACCCACTCTGTTGATGACTGGCGGTACCTGGGATACGCACTCGGAGTCCTTCCAAGGAAAAGTGGCAGAGTCAGTATTACGCGCTTACGACTTTGATCAGTTGTTTATCGGTGCGGATGGCATCGACTTGGATCGAGGCACAACCACTTTTAATGAATTGCTTGGCTTAAGCAAAGTGATGGCCGAAGTGTCACGTGAAGTTATCGTCATGATTGAGTCTGATAAAGTGGGGCGTAAGATCCCAAATCTCGAACTTGCTTGGCACCAAATCGATGTTCTGGTGACCGATACTGAGTTACAACCAGAGCATAAGACACAGATAGAACAACATGGCGTGAAGGTTATTTGCGCCTAAAAACAGAGTCCTATTTCACTTCCCTTTGAGTACAGGCCTTTGCTTGCTGCCTCTATTTAAACCATGGTCAGGGAAGAACAAAACTACAAACGGAGAGAAACACATGTGTGGAATCGTAGGTGCAGTGGCACAACGAGATGTCGCTGAAATTTTGGTTGAGGGTCTACGCCGTCTGGAATACCGCGGTTATGACTCTGCGGGTGTGGCGATTGTCGATAGCGAAACCAACCTAACTCGTATCCGTCGTTTAGGTAAAGTTCAAGAGTTAACCGATGCCGTAGACGCTGCGGAAGTGATGGGTGGCACAGGCATCGCACATACACGTTGGGCAACCCACGGAGAGCCTTCCGAAGTTAATGCTCACCCACACATGTCTGGTGATATCACAGTGGTTCACAATGGCATCATTGAAAATCATGAAGCGTTGCGAGAACTGCTTCGTTCACGTGGTTACGTGTTTGAATCTCAAACCGATACAGAAGTGATTGCCCATATGGTGGAATGGGAGCTTCGTACATCGGAAACCTTACTTGAAGCAGTGCAAAAAACGGTGAAGCAACTGGAAGGTGCTTACGGTACGGTCGCATTGGATCGTAAAGATCCTACCCGTATCGTCGTGGCTCGCTCTGGCAGCCCAATCGTAATCGGCTTCGGTGTTGGCGAAAACTTCCTCGCTTCCGATCAGCTTGCGCTACTGAACGTAACTCGCCGCTTTATGTACCTAGAAGAAGGTGACGTAGCCGAAATTACTCGTCGCGAAGTATCGGTTTACGATGCGACGGGCGAGCGTGTAGAGCGTGAGGTCACGGAATCCAATGCAGAGCATGATGCGGGTGACAAAGGCCAATACCGTCACTTCATGCAAAAAGAGATCTACGAACAACCAACGGCATTAATCAACACGATGGAAGGGCGTATCACAGCAGATTCAGTCGTGACAGAAGCGATTGGCGTGAATGCGGCAGAAATCCTGAGTAAAGTAGAGCACGTACAGATCGTTGCATGTGGTACATCTTACAACGCTGGTATGACAGCACGTTACTGGTTTGAAGATATTGCAGGTGTTAGCTGTGACGTAGAAATTGCCTCTGAATTCCGTTACCGAAAGTTTGTGACGCGCCCAAATAGCCTATTGATCACGCTTTCTCAATCTGGTGAAACAGCCGATACACTGGCAGCACTTCGCCTAGCGAAAGAGAAAGGCTACCTGGCGGCAATGACTATCTGTAACGTGGCAGGGTCTTCTTTGGTGCGTGAATCGGACTTCGCCTTCATGACCCGTGCCGGGGTAGAAATCGGTGTGGCTTCAACCAAAGCCTTTACAACTCAGCTTACTGCATTGCTGATGCTAGTAACGGCACTTGGTAAGCAACATAACCGCATCAGTAAGGAGAAAGAAAAAGAGATCGTCGAAGCATTACATGCACTACCGAAGCAAATCAATGCGGCGCTATCTTTCGAGAAAGAAATTGAAGAACTAGCGACGGATTTTGCGGACAAGCACCATACATTGTTTCTCGGTCGTGGTGAGTTCTACCCAATCGCGATGGAAGCATCTCTAAAACTGAAAGAGATTTCTTACATCCACGCAGAAGCCTACGCCGCAGGAGAGCTAAAACACGGCCCTCTCGCACTGATTGATGCAGATATGCCAGTTATTGTGGTTGCACCAAGCAATGATCTGTTGGAGAAGCTAAAATCGAACGTGGAAGAAGTTCGCGCTCGTGGTGGTTTACTGTACGTATTTGCTGATGCTGACGCAGGTTTTGAAGGTGATGAAACCATGAAGATCATTACCATGCCTCACGTTAGCGAAATCACAGCTGCGATTTACTACACCATTCCAATGCAGTTACTGTCTTACTATGTCGCGCTGATCAAAGGTACCGACGTAGACCAACCTCGTAACCTAGCGAAAGCGGTAACGGTGGAATAAATCTGCCTGACAAGCCAAATCCGAACTGGGACGGCAGCATATCGGTTGACTCAATCCCCCCACTTGAGTCAAGCAATAAAGGCAGACGTTGGCGCTGCCTTTTTCTTTTAGACGCTATGATGGCCGGACATTATTCTCTGCCACCTTTCCATGCTACCGACAAGAGTCTCTTCACTTAATTACATGTATTGGTTGAACGTGTTTGTTATCTGTATTTAACCTTCTATCCTTAATAATTGAAATTGAAATTGTCAGCTGCTAGCTGCTAATGGACTTTGTCATAGACAATTAGGTGAATTTACGGTGAAAGAAGGTCAGTCGAAAGTTCTTCGAAATATCTTGTTGGTTTGCACGCTTGTCGCTGTGCTTGCTGGGGGCGGTTACTGGTATATCTTGCATCAAGATCAATACCCATCAACCAATGATGCCTATGTTCATGCCAATATCGTTTATATCTCGCCACAAATATCAGGAAAAGTGCTCCGAACGAACGTAGAGGACTATCAGTATGTCACCAAAGGTATGCTGCTTGTGCAAGTCGACCCGATGCTCTTTCAAGCAAGGTTGGATGAAGCCCAGGCCGCTTATCAAATGGCGATTCAAAGTAATGAAGCAAAAAACGATGCCATATTGGCAGCGAGTGCAAATGTACGTAGCGCTGTGGCTCAGCTCGCTGATGCTCAATCAAGCTACCATCGGGTGAAAGATTTGGTCGGAAAACAACTGCTGCCAGCACAGCAGCTAGATGATGAAAGAGCGAAACTATCCTCGGCAGAGCAAAATGTGGCGGCGGCTCGAGCGAATATGGCTGAGCTAGTAAAATCTCAAGGAGCAAAAGGAACCGCCGCTCCTGAGGTGAAAAAAGCGGCGGCGGCGTTAAGCCAGGCAACACTCTCTCTTTCCTATACCAATATCTTTGCCCCTTTCGATGGTCACCTCGGAAAGGTCAGTATCCATCCTGGAAGTATTATTGCAGCAGGGCAAGCCTTGATGCCGTTGGTCGTGAATAATACATTTTGGGTAGAAGCAAACTATAAGGAAACGCACTTAAATCGCATACAGGTTGGTATGCCAGCACAGATTGTTTTGGATCTTTATCCTGATGTTGAGTTTTCTGGGACAGTAAAAGCGATATCTCCAGCGAGTGGATCTTCTTTCTCTCTTCTTCCTCCGGAAAACGCAACGGGTAATTGGGTAAAAGTGCCACAGAGATTCCCGCTTTTGATTCACTTGGAAAAGCAAAATCCACATCCTAATAAGCCTTTGCGAGTTGGCGCGAGTGCCGAAGTAACGATTAATACCGTATCCAAGCCCCCTAAACCGTAGCGCTAAGGATGCGTAATGGAAGCGACGAAAAACACCACGCCTTCGATTGAACTCTCTGAACAACAGCGAACGATTGTTACGATAGCTGTCATGTTATCCGCGATCATGGTTCTGCTTGATATGACGATTGCGAATGTTGCATTACCCAATATGATGGGGGCATTGAGTGCGACATCAGATGAAGTCACATGGGTACTCACCTCTTACTCAATGGCTGAAGCCATCTTTATCCCGTTAGCGAGTTTTCTGTCATTAAAATTTGGCGTTCGTAAGCTCCTTCTAATTTCTGTGATTGGTTTCATCGTGGCATCGGCGCTTTGTGGTCAATCGGATTCTATGGCCGAGATGGTGACATTCAGAATTATGCAAGGCGCATTTGGTGCTTCTGTTATCCCACTGTCCCAGTCGACAATGATTCAAATTTATCCAGAAAGCCAACGCGGTAAAGCCATGGCGTTGTTTAGTGTGGGCATTTTACTCGGACCAATTTTAGGCCCTGCACTGGGCGGCGTGATAACACAACACATGGATTGGCGTTGGATATTTTATGTCAATGTCCCCATCGGAATGATTTGCGTCGCTTTGCTATTCTTTTTTGTTAAATTGGACGGGCGTGGGCAGACTAGTATCGATTGGCCAATGGTGTTTTCAATGGCACTTGGCATTGGGCTGCTGCAAATGGTGTTAGACCGGGGGAATCAAGAGAATTGGTTTGCCTCAAATATGATTCTTTTTGCTTCGATAATCAGCGCTATCGCCATCATTTATTTCGTTGCACGATCTTTTATCACCAAGGGGGAAATTGCCCCAATGTGGTTGCTAAAAGATCGTAACTTAGCGCTGTCTTGCCTGATTATGGCGGCGTTTTCGATGGGGATGTTTGGTATTACGCAGTTAAAGCCGATGATGTTGCAAGAGTTACTCAACTATCCAACAGAGATGACTGGATTTGTGATGGCTCCGAGTGGCATCACATCAGCGATTGTTTTGATCGCCATTGCTCGATTTATGGATACATTGGACGCGCGTTTACTGATATTCATTGGGCTAGTTTTAAACATTATTAGTGTCTATTTGCTCACTCAGTATTCTATGGGGATTGATCTTTACTGGGTATTATTGCCGAGTATCATTCAAGGTGCAGGGATGGGCTTGGTATTCGCGCCACTAAGCCAACTTGCTTATGCGACTCTGTCGCCTAAGGATAGTGTGGGCGGGGCTGTGGTGTTCAACCTCTGCCGAACGATAGGGAGCTCGTTTGGTATCTCCATCGTCAATACTTACTTTAGCCAAACACAGCAACGAGAGTGGCACGCTCTTGGTGAAGGGATCACAAGGACAAATCCTGTCGTTCAGCAATTGGCAGAAGCGCAAGGGGAGGCGGTAACTGATCCCAACTTCTTAATCAATATACAATCTCTATTGCACCAACAATCGACATTACTGGCGTTTATTTATACATTTGGTTTCATTTTGGTCGTGTATATTGTGATCATCCCACTTTTAACCTTGTTCAAGACCAGAAAAGTGACATCTTGAGCAGGTAAGTTAGCACTTATGCACTGAGGATGAATTCGTATTTTTCGTATTGGCTATCTTTCTTTTTGGCGTAAGTTGAGCTCATTTACTAATTTACGGATGAGTAGAGTGACTTACAAACATGACATCAGAGAATTTTTAAGATTAGCAATTCTCGTTTCTAATTAATGTGTTACACGCCCGATCAGCACAGGTGATAGGCGTGATGCTCGTGTTGAAAAATGTAAGTTTTTAAACATCTTCTAAGATTAACTTTTCAAAGAAAACGCCAGTAGTCCATACTGTCGCTCTCTTTTCCCAACCTTGCATCACACTTACCGTTGTTCACGTCCCAAGAGAGACTGGTTCATCAGGGGGAGCGGGCGGAAACCTCAGCCCATTTCTATCCCTGAATGGACTTCACCTCTGTCGGCGTATTATTTCTTTCACGGTACATTTTTTTCCACAAATAAAACCCATAGACTGCGCCAATTCCATACTGAAGCCAATTGATCGCTCCAGAGAGATCGCCAACCAGTGAGGCAGGTGTCAAGTCGGAATTAAATAACTCCTCAATAAATAGCACAACGCCAATGTTGCACAATATCCAAAACCACCATTGCTCAACATACCGTTTGGATGTCAAAAACATCGCCGTAACCGTCAACACAGTTGTCAATGAATCCATACCAATACTTGGATCGGGCGCTATCAATTTGCCACCAAAAATAGCCTGAATGATTTGCGGTAAGTAATTGAGAAATACATAGTACCCCCCCCAAAATACCAAGATGCTGATAAGAGTGAACAGCCAATCTTTGGCAGAAAATACCTTAATCTCTATCTGGTTATTTTTGCTCTTCGCCATGCTTTTTTTCCACGCGAATAATCCATATATTTGTATCGGTAGCAGTAAGAAAAGGTTTTGGATAACTTGCCCGTACAGATCACTGGTGTACGCTATCCACGCATAAGTAATGGTATTTATAAGTATAAACGTATAGACGATCACCTCACCTCGCGCTTGATATATCGAGGTAAGTACCCCCGATAAGGCACAAACTAAACCAATGATGGCTGTGAATGAAAATAGTTCCTTGACCGTGCCGCCGATGAAAAGTGGACTGAAAAACGAAAAGAGACTACCAAGAGCAAAAATGATCACAAACCATTTTTGAAATAAGGTTAAATCGGTCCAAAACCGTACACGACCAGCAACCATAAACGCTCCTTCTTATTACTGATGCCGCCAGTATTCCCCAAAACGACATATCAAACGCAATCGTGGCCAATCATCGCTTCTCGATGATTATCTCAGTGTTAATTGTGGCAAAAATTGATGATGTGGGTGTCAAAAAATTAGGCCTTGTGATGAATGAACAAATGATGCTTAGGAGAGATTCCTTATCTGACTCGCGCTATTTTTTGAGTAGGTGGAGAAAGTGGTACATCATAACCCCCTCTAATTTTTCTCGAACTCATCTTACTTTATTCTAAATAAGGTAACAAAATCATAAGCCTATGTTCTCAACAGCTAAGTTCACTTAAAGACTTAGACCAATGACCAAGTCTGGTTATAAAACTGACCACCCATGATCCCAAAGCTAATGAAGCTGACCGTTCAGGGGAAAACAGCATTCTAATGACCAATTACCCTGATATGGTAATTGTCATCATCCTTGAGCATTCCGTTCTGTCCCTGTGTTACTCGCTGAATCTCATGGCTCTATGGTCAGTTAGTTAGCATCATTTAGGAATCTAAATTATCTATATATTAATAACTTGAACCTAAGGGAACGGATGTTGGTTATATTTTTGTTGGTTCAGGCGGTGAGTTTTTCTGTGGTCCGGCTTTCTGTCACTCTAGTACTTGCAGTGGCTTAATGAGACTAGACCGCCAATTAGGGAGCTAGCAGGTACTTAGGGCTTGAGCTTTTATTTCGGGCTACCGGGTATCGATTTGATCCAATAATCCCCATTAGCAATGAGTTCCTTGCTATCAGTTTAGACCTGATTTACTTCCACAATTCTGAGAATGGCTCGTGACAATTTTGGCTGCTCGTAGAGGAATACGAGCTGTTCCTGGCGCATTACCTCAATGGCACGACGTTGGGGGCGTATGACTTCCCGCTCTTTCACACGATGTACAATGTCTTTGAGAAGGGGCAACCGATGAGCGAGTTAGACCATCCGAACTCGGTCGGGCAGACATTGGCATACGATCGGGCGATTACCTTTGCCATTACCCATGATATCCCCAACAACGATGTCTTCCTTGATCAGGTTATGGATGAGGCTCATGAGATTTACGCCCATTGCTACATCTTGGAACACAATCTGCACTGGGTTCTTGATACCTCGTTCCACGAAGACGACTGTCAGATCTACCGTGAGAACGCAGCTGAGGGCTTAGCCACCATTCGGCACATGGCTTTGAATATGCTGCGGCAGGAAAAGGACAAGAAAGCCACCATCCGGCGTAAGCAGAATATCGCGGCAATGAATACCACTTACCTTGAAAAGGTATTGGTTGCGGGGCTGCAAGCACATCAGATTGAAAATTGAGCATTCACGCCCTCACCCTGTCTCGTAAGTAGGCTTCGATCTGGTATCTTTGTCCTTCGATCAACTGTTTGTAACTCATGGTAATTACTTCTATTTGTTTGACGACGATAGAGTACCACCGACAGGCAGTTGATCTCTTCTCACCGTTTAACCATGAGTGGTGCACTTATTATCTGAATTCGGGCTCTCGTTTTAAATGGTTGCACATCAATACAAGCTTATCTACCTTTAATATAAATGAACGAGTATGGTTCTTTATCAAGGGGGTTAGCATGGTAAAAGTTAGGTTATCTCAAGCGATAGTCGCCGGCTTTTGGGCAACAGTTGCCCTATCAGCTATGATGCTCGTTAAGCAGATGATGGGGATCATGCTCGACGTCAACCCTGTTATGGACTTGGCATTACTTTATGCCAATGCTACTAATTCTACTCCTAATGTATTAATTGGCTGGTTGATGCACTTTGTATTAGGAACCTTGATATGGGGCATAGCTTACGCCTTGTTATCACCACATTTTCCAGGCGGCCATCTAATCCGTGGTTTAATATTCGGTGTGCTCGCATGGTTGGCTATGATGCTAATATTTATGCCTTATGTAGGACACGGATTTTTTGCAATGGGATACCACGAGGGCTTTATGCCGGCCATGGCCACGCTGATGCTTCACCTGGTTTACGGGGCAGTCCTCGGGAAGGTCTATGGGCACCTGACAGCTGAATCGGCTAAATAAACAAACTGTGGGCAAAATGGACGCTGCGATCCAACTGAACTTCATCATCGGTGGTGGCATGGCAGGACGTCATTTGGCCACTGATCTCGGGCTCGTCTGCTACACTTTAAAAGCATATGCTAGAACAATGAGTTAAAGCGCTAAGGTAGTTCCACGGTAGTCCAGAGGGCTAAAAACGAAAAAAGCCTGACAGCGAAAACGCTCTCAGGCCTTATGGAATATGGTGGCCCTCCCAGATTTGAATTTGGGGCTTAAGGCTTTGTTTTTATTCTTTGCGGTTTTTGTTGTTTGTTACTATCGGTGTTACATAAATAAAAAGTCACTCAATCAATCAGCATTAACATAGCAAGTGATCCCATCGTCGCTATCAATTTCTATATTGCCTCCGCATCGAGGACAAGGTTCACCGTACGTCCATTTGAGGATGTTTGTGGTTCGACACTCTGGACATTCACCAAGTGTTTCTAATTCGTCGCGCAAGGGAAGATGCGAGACTACTTGATCAAATAATGTCTCACAGGTTGAGCAATAGAATGTCTGGGTAGGGCCACTCATCATGGCACTTTCTCCACCAGCAACGGTTGCTTTAAGGTCGCAAGTGGAGCATTTATATGGTCGTAGAGTCGCCATGCTGTTTTCCATCAATGCTTTGTACTTGGAGTTTAGCTACTAAGACAAATATTGCTCAAACTTAACTTTCTATGGGTTAACCACAGTGGCTTAAGTTTAGGTTGTTTGTCTACATCGAATCATTTTTGGACATTATGATTGAGGCAAACTGCCAGACTTAATGAAGCCTTGGATGTAAAGTGGCAGCTCGGAACACTCAAAATCTGAAAAAAGTAGCACATGTGTAGCACTGTGGTTGAAAAGCAAAAGGCCTGAGAACAAATTAATGCTCTCAGGCCTTTCTGTATATGGTGGCCCCTCCCAGACTTGAACTGGGGACCAATCGATTATGAGCGAAGTCCCGAACCCATACGCCGTGGAATCAACATAGCAACGCTGCCCCGAATCACCCTGCCAAATTGCATAACCCTATACCCTGCAAGATTTCTGCTGACGTTGCCGACGGATTTCTACGACGACGCCGACGAGGAAATTGGGGGAATGAGTTGGTCTAAGGCTGTGAGAAAGACCGGAGTGGGACCGGAAAAGACAGGAAAAATTCCTAAGCGTAACAAGTGCGGATATGAACTTATATTATTGAATTGTAAAGCCCCTTACTAGATTCCACTGGTGAGGGGCTTTCTTATTTCTAACTAAATAAGTTCAAGGAATTGCTATGAAGAAGCCAAAAACAAATGAGCAAAATACTCAGGAAGATAACAAAGACAATCTCTCAACAGACAATCCATTTTCTAACGTGTTGAAATCAGGCGAGGTTCCCAAGTTGGGCGTTAGAGCCAAAGGGACGGTGATTTATGAAATTGCTCAGAACAGTAAAGACCAACAACTCTACTTTCGTATCGCAGGGCAATCAGGTGGGGCAGGATTGCATTCTAAACATTGGATTCAATTATCTCAGCTGCTAGCACTAATTGAGTCCCAAGGTGATAAGCTGTGGAAAAGCCAGTTGTATAAAGAGTTGTATGAAAAAGGCTCGGCTAACAATCAGGGGTTCTGTGCTGCCATAGTACGTGGTCTTGGTCTAGCTACAAGATCTGGAGCTTCTATGTATCAGCATGTCGTATCGGAAAAGTACAAAGAGAATAAGAACGCTTTATTGTCATTGATTGATGATAACCGTGCCTAAATGAGCTCTATTCGCTCTATTCGCTCTAGGCTTTCTTGGGTTAACCAAATTAACGAAATGAGAGAATTGGCACAAACTTATCTCTTGTTTTGGTTAATGATGCAAACAGGTTGCAATGCAACTAGTCTTAATAAGGAAAAATAAAAATGATGAAACGTTGGACTTGTAGTAAATGTTCTAAAAAGACAGATGTAATGGGCGGAACTTCGTGCAGCCGTTGTGGAAAATGGGTGTGTAATTCATGCAAGCAAGTCACCCAGAACTACTGTAAGAAGTGTTGATAGTCATGGCTAAGTTGAATGCTGACGTCGAGCAGTGCATGAATGAAAACGGTTATACCGAAGAAGAAGCGCTCAACGAGCTAGGTATGAATTGGGATGAACTGTGGGAAGACGATGACGAAGATAGTGATGACGACGATTACGATGAGTATGACGACTAAATAGTCTAGAGGTCATTCACGACTAAATAGATGGGCGATATCAGCAGTGGTATCGCCCTTTTTCATATCTGCAATATAGGACAATACATGATGAAAAGTAATGCATTTTCGGTCTACGACCCGATGGAGAGAAGACAGCATAAGTATGAAATAGAATTTAGCGTAGATGGAGCTAAACGGGGCTGTGTCATCGGTGCCATGATTGGCTCTAAAGTACCTCATCCGTTGGGTACACCAGTAGGCGTGGTGGTTGGCGGTTTTATTGGGGCCGTGTTCGGTAAGGTCGATTGAGTAATGAAAAAGTAGGGGATAATCATTCTCTACTTTTTTTACTAATTGTTGACGGCGTCGTCGGTGAGGTATTTCGTCGACGACGACACGAGAACATAAGATAATGTGGTACAAATATTTTATGGAAAAAACAAGTCAATATGGCAAGGCAACCATTCAAGATTTCACAATCAGATTATGATCTACTTACTTTTGAAATGCACATAGCGGAGCATCATCCTAGTTTTAAAGCGATGAGACGGAAAGGCCAACCAAGCTACGAACGTTCTTTTTTTTACAAGAAAGCCATAGGTATTGATGATTTACCTGGAAGTGATAATCCCTATAGCATTTTTGCCATGAATCTGTTCGGACTTGATGAGGTAGAGGACTATTACTGGGAATGTCTGAGCTTACTAGAGCGACCTGTGCAGCAATTGGTCAAAGATGAAAAAGGTGATGTACGTATTCGAAGTATTTTGCAAGTTGAGGCCAATGGGCAGGTATTTCAGCATCCGACTGATAATCAGTTAACAACGATATCAAAAGAGCTTTGCGAACTTGTAGAGCATTGCTGCTACGCTTGGGACGAATGGCTCAAAGAAGTCTTGGCAGCGAGAGATAATAAAAAAGGGGCGATGATTTCGAACGAGTGTCTATTGAAAATTGTAGAGACTTGCACTTATGTCTCTCAACAGTTGGAGTTGTTGGCAAGACAGTGTTGTAGCAACCATCAAAAGCTATCAGAGCTAAGGGTCAATCAACGATATGCCTTACTTGCCAGTTCATTATTGCAGATGTATCAAGAGCGCGTAGAACAACATATTCGCGGCTATATTAGTGAATATGCTACCTACTGTTTAAATCAATATGAGCCGATAAAGATTAACACAAAACGTTACGTTGATTTGGTGCTTTGTTATGAACTAGCCAAGTGTTCCGAGCGATTAGAACAAGAGCATAGATATGCTGGAAAGAAAATTTCAAGAGACGTCGAGCTGAAAAGCCCCAATGCATTCATTTACACAAGGTTGCATGGCGGATACAAGGCTGAAGACATACGAGTCAGCTATCGTTGGTTGTTCATCAATGCATGGCTGTACTCATGGCTAAAAAGGAAGGATATTTCAGCCAGTAAAGCAGCGCAGCATATTGCTCAAGAAGATAGGTTCTTCTATCTGAATGACGATAAAGAGAAATTAACTGACGACGGCGTCAAGCCATCAATGGAGCAGTTACATGCTCGTAGGGCAAAGAGCTTAAATACTGAATTTAGCAAATGGAAAAACTACAAGGGTCCATTTGGTTATATCTCTGACACGTTGTTTAACAAGAGCAGTAAAGGATATACGCAAGAGCAAGACCGAAAGCAGTAAACCAATCCCCCCAAAAGAGAAGCATTGAAGCTTCTCTTTTTTTTTGCCTCCAATTTTTTCACCTTTCACCACCACTATGGAAATTCAGCAGCCATAGATACTGGTTTAATCCATTCCGAGGCTAACGAGCAGCGCAGTGTTGGTATTTCGCATTGATTTAGCAATCACGAGCAGTGTGGAAATTAATTCGCATGGCAATGACTCAGAATCAGCATCAATGAGAGGGCAGGCCCTTTCAAGCTCTTTAACAACTTGGAAAGCAAAGATTCTCTATGGATTTTGTAACTTAATGGATCGTTTTAAAGCGGTCCATTGCGATGCTGAATCCAGCAGTAATGAAAACAATATCAAGAGGATCAAACAATGACTTTATTAGAAAAATTGAATAAGCAGAAGCAACGTGCGAAAGAGTTTAAAAAAGATATTCCATTTAATGCACTGGCGACAATGATGCCCTCAGATGGTGTGCCATTTATGGCTAAATCAGATTGGATGCCTGTGCTAGTTATCGAGAATATGGATGCAGACACTGGTTTTAAGGAGACATTTCTTGTTGATGCTGATGTTGCTCAATCTCTACCGAAGAACAAGGTTTCATCAAAAATGATGCATGTACTTCAAACACAGAAAGATGAAATTCGTTTTGCCATTCTGAGCCATAAGCCAACGAACACTTGGAACCGTTCAAAACTAGAACTCATTCAAGCTAGTAATGATGGAAAGGTGGTGTCGGTGAAGCGCGATAAAGAAGCAAGCGTATATGGGTTCTCTATTGAACATGATATTGCTCCATTTGAGATTGATATGGTGTTAGTCGAGGAGTCATTAGAGCAAGCGTTTGGTGGGGACTATTTCATTGATTCGTTGGAGCATTACATGGCTAAACAACTGTTAGAGGGTGAGGGAGAATATGTCGAGACTCCTGACGGCGTCGACGACAAGAAAGAGTTAGATGAGGAGACTGTTGAAGTTGAAACATCCCATAATGACGAGATCGAAAAACCAAAACCTATTTCATTGTCGGAGTCAGATGAATGGAGTGTGGATGACATAAAGCTCGACGATGAAGATGATTTTTCATTCGACTTTGATGATATTCCAGAGCAACAGGCGAAGTGAACAGCTCTTGTTCGATATGGGCTAGGTAAATACTCACACACTTTGAGTCGGCAGCTTAGCTATCACTCAAAGAATGGATTGTTACCAGCCCATTTAATCGAACAGGTGAAAGCGTCGAGGCAGAAAGTACCGATAGATATTGCCAGAAGAATTGTACGACACGTAACTCATTTAGAAAGGAGGGAACAGATTCGGGTTGACTTTCCTGCGATGAAAAAGCGCATAGAGAGTTACTCGAAAAAAGGGTCGGGTACGAGTCAGTTTGTTGCAGGCCAATACAAGCGAATAGTTGATGATTTAGTTATAGATCAGCACGGGTATTGGCACTTTACCTATGTGTCAGCATTTCATTCGAAAACAGGGCGAGATCATACTCTAGGTGCTGCTCTGAATCAGGTGCCGAAAGAATACTGGAAGTCAGTGCTCAACCCTCCTAAGGGCAGTGTCTATGCCCTTTTAGATTACCAACAGCAAGAGCCAATGATTGCGGCTTACATGTCGAATTGTCAGGTTATTATTGATTGGTATGGGCAGGGCGACATATACGAGCAACTCGCTCTACGTTTTCAAAGCAAGGTAACTCGTGATCAATGTAAGGGCCTATTGATTGGTCGCTTATATGGCATCGGAGTCCAGACGTTATCAAAACAATTGAAAGTATCAACTTACCAAGCTAGGACTTGGTTGACCGAGCTTTCTCAAATCATCTATCCGATAGAACAGTTTCTAAACCAAAGTGCTAGCGAAATCAGAGCAAGCGGTGTTGCTCGCTCTCTCGATTGGCAACATACCATTTCGGATCTTGATAGCGAGTTATCACTGCGTAATTGGAAAATTCAAGCGACAGGTGCAGACATCATGCGCCGAGCATGTATCAACCTAGATCTCGCAGAAATACCACTTCTATTGACTAACCATGACTCATTTTTGGTCAGGCTAGAGAACGATAATTATCAAATTCAACTCAATAAAGCCATTCAAGCGCTAACCGACGCCGCCGTCGACGTATTGAATGGTTTTCCATTAAAGGTAGCTGTTGAAATGCAGGTGCCATCAAAAGAAAAATAATTTTAAGGAGAGGCAAAAATGGCAGAGAAAAGCGCAATAAGTGAATTTTTAGGTCAATTTAATTCGAAAATTGTTAAGCAGGATGAAACCCGTAAGACATATTTAGTTGAACATTTACCAGAGGTGAAATTGGCTGTGCCTCTAGAATCAGATAAGGGGAAGCAGTTATTACGTAAATATGCTAAACGTGCTGAGTTTCGTCTTGTTGGTAGCCATTCAGTCAAAGAAGCTTGCGATGAAGTAGAGGCGATAGCATGGGACTACGAGCAACCTTTAATCAAACCACAAATCCGGTACGGAACGGTAAACAAAGAGAGCGTTACTATCGATTTGATGAATGGCAGTGTTGTTCAACTGAGCGCGGAAGGTGTAGAAGTGTTGGAATCAATTCCGGCATACAATGATGCTCTGTACTTTTCTCGCCCTAATTTCCAATTACCAATGGTGATGCCAAAGCTACCTTGTGAAAACACCGTCACCCCATTAAAAAAGTTAAGGAAATTTATCAATACTGATGATAGTACATTTTTCTTACTGGTTGCGTACATGACTTACCTGATGGCACATCCAAAAGAGAAAGGAGTACCTTATCCAATTTTGATGATCCAAGGTGAGAAAGGAGCAGGAAAGAGCTTCTTTTGTAATAACATTCTTCGTGGATTACTAGACCCAAGTGCGATGCCACTACTGGCATTTCCCAATAAACAGGAAGACTTCATTATTACGATTAACGGTATGTTTTTGGCAGTTTTCGATAATCTCCGTACGCTGAAAAAATCTCAAAGTGATTTGTTATGTACGACGGCAACGAAAGGTATTACCGCTAAGCGTACCCTGTATACCACCTCTGACCTAACCGTGATGGAGTTACATAGCCCATTGGTTCTCAACGGTATTCATGATTTTGTGCAGGAATCGGATTTGGCCTCTCGCTGCTTACGTGTATGCCTAGATCCGATGAAAGATGGGGAGCGTCGTGAAGAGTTGGTGCTAAAAGAAGAGCTAGCAGAGGCAATGCCAGAAATATTTGGTGCGTTGTTAACGTTAGCTTCTAAGGGGCTTGCTGCTCTGCCTGATGTAGAAGTGAAACATCAAGCTCGCATGATGGATTTTTCCAAATGGATTGGTGCGCTAGAGAAAGTATGGGGAGTTGAGGGCGGCAAGTTACAAAAAGCATATCAACTTAATGTGAAATCATTGATGGCATCGGGAACGGCAGATGATAGCTTGACGATAGCATTGCAAAAATTGCTCAAGCAAATGGTCGGTGGGAAAGTGAAGAAATTTACGCCATCTCAGCTTTTAAGCAATCTGCAATTACATGAAGATAGTATGTACTTACCAAAAGGTGCAGCGGCATTAACAGCAAAGCTCAAAGGGCAAGAATCGAGTTTGAATGCTAATGGTATTTACTTCAAATTTGGTCGTGATGCGGAACGTTACATTATGGTTTCTAGTGAACCTATAAGTTAACAGTCAGTGGTCAGTCGTCGATGTATTTGCGGTATATCGACGACTTAACTTAACTGTTGCTCAATCGAGTTTGCCTTTATTTTTCTCGATAGCTTTATCCAGCTCTTCATGTGTGAGTCTGGTTTTATCTAGTTGTTTTTTAGTGTTGTCACCAATGTCTTTCAATTTTTGGCGGTTTTCTTCGGTTTGACGTTTATTGTTGCGTCTTAGGCGGTTGTTGAGTTCGTGATCCTCTGAAAAGTTAACGAGTTTTTTATCTCTTGGCATAACTGCTCCTAGGTTTCATTTGATTGGGGGATTATTATGCAGCACATATTGATTGTAGATTGTGAACCTCGCTACAACACTTTGTTATTCCCCCAATTTCCTCGTCGGCGTCGTCGTAGAAATCCGTCGGCAACGTCAGCAGAAATCTTGCAGGGTATAGGGTTATGCAATTTGGCAGGGTGATTCGGGGCAGCGTTGCTATGTTGATTCCACGGCGTATGGGTTCGGGACTTCGCTCATAATCGATTGGTCCCCAGTTCAAGTCTGGGAGGGGCCACCAAATTCCATAAGGCGTATGGAGAAATTCATACGCCTTTATCTTTTCTAGTCCGGTCCATATCCGG